>NZ_JACYUJ010000004.1:0-514081 GCF_014841695.1 Pseudomonas sp. CFBP 8771
CCATGTGAGAGTAGGTCATCGTCAAGATTCAATTCCGAAACCCCTATCTGCGCAAGCAGGTAGGGGTTTTGTCTATAAGTAGAAGTCCCAATATTTCGCTGAGGTTGGCTAAGCCAACCCGGCACACGGAATTTCTTGACGACCATAGAGCATTGGAACCACCTGATCCCATCCCGAACTCAGCAGTGAAACGATGCATCGCCGATGGTAGTGTGGGGTTTCCCCATGTGAGAGTAGGTCATCGTCAAGATTCAATTCCGAAACCCCTATCTGCGCAAGCAGGTAGGGGTTTTGTCTATAAGTAGAAGTCCCAATATTTCGCTNGACAGCCCGTACTGCATCGCGCTGTCTTGCAGCCTGCAACAGGTTCCGGTGATCGTCCTGAGCCGTGTTGCGCAATCCCATGGCTTCCAGATTGAAGCGCAGGAAGCGCTCCTCCTCGATCAGCCCTTCATCTATTAGGTTCAACAACCGGCGGTTACCGGCCTGTGCGTAAAGCGTCCAGTGGAAGGCCCGGTTGAGACGACTGATCTCGACGTAGTCCGAGGTTCGTTCCAGGCGCTCGATACAGTCCTGGGCGAAGGCGAAATCAGGCTCTTCCAGCAGGGGCACCGACAGGCGCAAGGCTTCGCACTCCAGAAGCATGCGCAGGGCGTAGGTTTCCACGGAATCGTGGTTGATCAGGGGGGCTACCACCGCGCCCTTGTGATGCACGACTTTCAGCAGGCCTTGTGCTTCGAGTTGACGCAGGGCTTCGCGCACGGGCATTCGACTGACGCCGAACAATGTGGCGAGTTCTTGCTGCCGGATGGCCATGCCACAGGGCAGGCGCCCGTCGTAGATCGCTGCGCGAATCCTTTCTTCGATCACCGAGCGTGCCAAGTGCGCGGGCACCTGTTCACTGCCCAGGATGCTGGCCAGCACAGTGGATTTTTCAGTCACGCCAAACAGCCTCAGTCAATTTGCGCCATCCTGACGTAAGCAGTTACACATTGAAAGATGGCAGGTTTGAATAACGTCCCAGCCAAGCCGATAGCCAGACGAAGTGCAGTGCCGAAGCGACGAACAGGCTGCACAGGGTCATGAGAAAGTGATTTCATCGTGCCATTGTTTTTTGTCATGCGCCCCCGCACCATGGTGGGCTGAATTGCCTCCCTGGCGGATCGAACACGTTGGTTACACGGCTGAAGTACCTACAGACGGTGCGCTGTCTCGCGATCGCCTTTGCCTTGGCAGGCACGTTGCTGGGCGGGCTTCGCGCCGACTGGGACTTCAATCAGATCAGTCGCCGTGCCGAGGCGCTGTATGGGCCTTTAGGTGAAGGTGCGCAGCGCATTGATGCGTGGCAACGGTTGTTGGCAACCCAGAAGCCGCTCAGCGAGGGCGAGCAGCTGGAAGTGGTGAACCAGTTCTTCAATCATCAACTGCGGTATCGAGAGGATCTCGATCTGTGGCGCGAAGTCGACTATTGGGCCACGCCGGTGCAGTCGCTGCTCAAGGGTGCCGGCGACTGCGAGGACTACGCGATCGCCAAGTACTTCAGCCTGCGCCATTTGGGCGTTGCCGCCGACAAGCTGCGCATCACTTACGTCAAGGCGTTGCGACAGAACCGTGCGCACATGGTACTCACCTATTACGCCACACCGACGGCCATGCCCCTGGTGCTGGACAGTCTGATGGACCCAATTCTGCCTGCCAGCCAGCGCCAGGACCTGCTGCCCGTCTACGCCTTCAACGGTGAGGGGTTGTGGCTCACCGGCGCTGGTGGCAACAAGAAGGTAGGGGATACCAAGCGCCTGTCGCGTTGGCAGGACGTACTGAAGAAAATGACCGCAGAAGGCTTTCCGGCGAGTCTGGATAATTAAGTGGAGCAACGATGTCTCTGTTCAAACAACTGTTGATCGCGATATGCCTGTTTCTGGTGGTGGCTTTCACTGGCAGCTTCATGGTCAGCCTGGAAAGTTCGCGCACTCAGTACGTCAACCAGCTGCGCTCCCACGCCCAGGATGCGGCCACGGCGCTGGCGTTGTCGCTCACGCCCAATATCGATGACCCGGCAATGGTCGAACTGATGGTCAGCTCGATCTTCGACAGCGGGTATTACGCCAGTATTCGCGTGGTCAACCTGGCGGACGACAGTGTCATCGTCGAACGTGCGGCCGAGCCGGACGGCAGCGGCGTGCCGGCCTGGTTCGTCAAGATGATCAACCTGGCGCCGGCCGGCGGTGACGCGATCGTCAGCCGCGGTTGGGAGCAGGCAGCCCGGGTCGAGGTGGTCAGCCACCCGATGTTTGCCGTGGCCAAGCTGTGGCAGGGCGCGTTGGGCAGCCTGGGCTGGTTGTTGCTGTGCGGCGCGGTCAGCGCCGCGCTGGGCGCGCTGCTGTTGCGGCGCCAGCTGAAGCCGCTGGACTACATGGTCGAGCAGTCGCACGCCATTGCGCGCAGGGAATTCCTCAGCCTGCCGGATCTGCCGCGCACTCCCGAGCTGCGCCGGGTGGTGCAGGCGATGAACCAGATGGTGGAAAAACTCAAGGCACTGTTCCACGAGCAGACCGTGCGCAGCGAACGGCTGCGTATCGAGTCGTACCAGGACAGTCTGACGGGCCTGGCCAACCGACGCTATTTCGAGATGCAGCTGCACACCCGTGTCAGCAATCTCGAGGAAGCCAGTGCAGGCTATCTGGTGCTGTTGCGCATCAACGACCTTGCGGGCCTCAACCAGCGCCTGGGCGGACAGCGAACCGATCAGTTGCTGCAGGCGGTGGGGCAGCAGTTGCTGCGCACCTGTGCGCGCCACCCTGAGACGCACAACCTGATCACCCGCAGCCGTGGTGGCGAGTTTTCCATACTGGCACCGGGCATGGTGCGCGAAGAGGCGCAGCAGCTCGCTCAGGAGCTCGACGCGAACCTGCGCAGTCTGGCGCAGACCGGCGCTACCGATCTGCTGCCGGTGGCTCACCTGGGACTGGCGCCGTACACCCCCGGTGACGACCCGCAGGCATTGCTCAAGCTGGCGGACGAGGCCCTGGCGCAAGCCGAGGGTGCCGGCGAGTGCAATTGGGTGTGTCTGGAGCACATGGCGCTGGCGACCGTGGAGAACGATCACCACGCCTGGCACATGCTGCTCGACGAGGCCTTGGCCAAAGGCCGCTTCCAGCTGTACTTCCAGCCGGTAGTGAGCAGCGTGGATACCACGCATGTGCTGCATCACAAGGTGCTGTCGCGGCTGATCGACGAGCAGGGCCAGGCGGTCGCTGCTGGGCGATTCCTGCCCTGGCTGGAACGCTTCGGCTGGTCGGCGCGACTGGATCGGCTGATGCTGGAGCTGGTCCTTGAGCATCTGCGCAAGCACGATGCCACACTCGCCTTGAACCTGTCGGCGGCCACTTTGAACGATCCCCAGGCGCTGGAGGGTTTGTTCGACAGACTGGCGCAGTATCCTGCCCTGGGCCCGCGCCTTACCCTGGAGATAGGCGAGGAGCAGATTCCCGAGCAGAACGTGCTCGAGCAGCTCACGCGGCGTTTGCGCAGCCTGGGCTACAGCCTGAGCCTGCAGCGTTTTGGCGGGCGTTTCAGCATGATCGGCAACCTGGCCCACCTGGGCCTTGGCTACCTGAAGATCGACGGTAGCTACATTCGCGCGATCAACGAGGAAAGCCACAAGCGTCTGTTCATCGAAGCCATTCAGCGGGCAGCGCACAGTATCGACTTGCCGCTGATTGCCGAGCGGGTCGAGACGGAAGGGGAGTTGCAGGTGATTCGCGAGATGGGTATTGCCGGCGTCCAAGGACAGCTGGTGGGCGAGCCGCAGCCCTGGAAGCTTGGCTAGGGCTGTTGCGCGTGCCTTCGCCTACCTTCGGACCGTGCCGTTGCCGGCGCGGTGGTGGAGGGGACGCAGGCTTCAGATCAAGCCGGTTTCGTCGTCGTTGATCAATTGATTCAGGCCGCCAAGCGCCACCCGTGCGCTGGAACGATCCTTGAGCTTGGCCTGGGCCGCTGCCGGTAGATCGGTCACACGGATGATGCCTTTGCTGGTCAGTACCTGGATCAGGTCATCGAGTACCCGAATCATGTCCAGATCGCTCTGCTTGAGCTGTTTCAGGCTGGTTTCGACCACATCGTTGGCGTACCACGCCTGTATCTCATGATGATCGGCAGGCAGGGTTTCTGTGGCCTCGGCAAAGGCTGCCGCTTCCACGCGGACCAATGCACCTTGTCGATCGCGTTGCACGTAGAACATCGAAGCGCTCCCATCGAAAAAAACCTGCCGAGACTGCAGGGCAGTCTCGGCAGAGATTACACGGATTCAGAACCAGTGGATGCCGCTGGCGGCCGACTTGCTGGGCCGGCCGCCGACTGCATCAGTCGTGGTGCTTGACCAGCAGGTCGCCACCGGAAATCAGCGACTTGATGGCATCGGTGCCGCTGCCCCAGTGCGCATTGTCGACCTTGATGGTGACGTCTGGCGTGACCGTGGCCGAAGCCGAGGTCATGCCGCCCTTGGTGCTGATCTGCAGGGTCGAGTTGCCGGCCGTGTCGGTGCTCAGCTTCAGGTAGTTCGCCAGGTTGGTCTCGGCGTCCGATGGCAACAGGTCGGACAGATCAAGCTTGTCGCCCTCGGCATGGCTGAAGTCCTTGATGGTGTCGGTACCTACGTCACCGGTCTTCCACACGAACGTATCTTTGCCGGCACCGCCGAAGAGCACGTCGTTGCCCGCGCCGCCGCGAATGGTGTCATCGCCGCGCTGGCCATAGATGATGTCGTTGCCATCACCACCGTTGAGGAAGTCGTTGCCCCCCTTGGCGACGGTGAACAGGCCGGCCTGGCCGTCTGAGCTGGCAGCGCCGACGTTGAACTCGCTGGCGTGCTTGGTGATGTAGTCATGCACCTGCTCGGAGGTGACGGAGCTGGTGTTGGTGACCGACTTCACGTACTCGCTCAGCGCCGTCGTGCCCTCGGTGGTGACGCCTGCCTTGGTGAAGGAGATGGTGTCGCCGAACAGGATGTCGTGACCGTCGCCGCCGTTGATGGTGTCGCCACCGGCAGTGATGAGGCTGTTTTTCAGTGCCGCAGCGATATTGGTGACGTCGATCTTGCTTTGTACTTCGCCATCGCTGTCGAATTTCTGCAAGGTTGCCACGGTGGCGCTGTTGGCGTTGTTGCCAACACCGATGGCTTCCACGGTCGACACCTTGGCCAAGGCTGCGAAGCCTTCGGCGGAGCCATCGATGACGGCACTGGTGGTGGTAGAGCCGTTGCCCTGGCGATTGCCGGCAGCGTCGAGGTAGTAGTTCGGTTCGCCGTCGGTGATCAGGTAGCTGAGCTTCACCGCGCCAGTGTTGCTGGTGGCCTCGGTACCGTTGAACCAGGTCGCCGCCTTGAAGAACGCCGACTCGTAGTTGGTGCCACCGGTTGCCGTGATCGCATTGAGGCCCAGGCCTGCCTTGATGGCATCCACCGACATGTTCGGCGTCAGCGTCAGCGTGGCGCCTTGCTTGGAGTCGGTGCCGAAGTCGACGATGGTCACCTTGACCGTGCCGCCGCCCAGGTTCTGCGAGAGCTGCTGGATCGCGGTGGCGACCGAGTCCTTCGCACTGGCCAGGGTGTCCTTCATGCTGCCCGAGCGATCCAGGATGTAGGCGATGTTGTAGCTGGCGCCGTTCTGGGTCTGGGTCGGGGTCACGTCGCCGACGATGATGTCGCGGCCGGTGGTACCGTCCAGCGTTTCGGTGCCGGCGTTGCCGGTGATCACACTGTAGCTCTGCTGGGTCGCCACGACGTGCACGGTCAGCGTTTGCTCGGCCGCCGATGCGGCCTCGGCACTGCCGTCCTTGGCAGTGGCATTGACCTTCAGGTTGATGTCGCCGACCGGGGCGTTGGCTGCGGTGGTAAGCGTCAGGGCAGACAGGTTCCAGGTGCTGACATCCGCCGTCTGGGCAGTGCTGCTGGCGGTGAAGCTGTGGGTACCGTCGCTGAGGGTGGCACCGGCCTGAATGTTGGAGATGGTCGTGGTCAGGGTTTCGGAGCCGTCACGGTCGACCAGTTCCGAAGAGATCGCTGACAGCGCGATTGCCTTGCCGGCCACGCCGGTGTTGCTGGTGGTGGCCAGCGTAATGTTGTCCAGCAGGCCGCCGAACGAGTTCTTGTCCACCGAAGCGAAAGTCAAGGTCTTGCTCGCCGTGCTGTCCACCGGCAATTGCAGGCTGTAATGCACCATGCCCGGTGTGGTGCCGTTGATCACGGCCACAACCTTGTCGCCCCACATGACCTTGATGTCGGAATCGCCTTCATGGCCTTTACGCGGCGAGTAGTCGAAGTCCAGCGTGTACAGGGAACCGGCCTTGGCGTTGGACACGACGGTGTAGAGGTCGCTGGCATCGCTTTCGCGGCCTTCCAGTTCGATGACCTTGGTGGTGCTGGCCGTGCCGTTGTAGACGCTGTAGGGATTGACCTCGATGTAGTTGCCGGCGTTGTTGGTTTTCCATGCCTCGCCCAGTTGGCTGACCTGAGCGCTGGTAACGGTGTTGGCATCGGCTGCCAGCGACCAGGTGGTCGGGCTGGCAACGCTGAGCAGCGGGGTGTCGCTGACGGGCGCCACGGTGACGTTCAAGGTGCTCACGGCACCGGTATCAGTGGTGTAGGTGACCGTCGGCAGGCTGCCGCTCCAGTTTTCGTAGGCCTTGATCGGGGTGTAGGTGTAGCTGCCATCGCTGGCGATGGTCAGGTTGCCGACCGTTACCGACTGGTTGCCGACGGTTGCGGTGACCGGCGCCGAGGCATGGCCGCTGGCGTCCATCGCGTAGCTGGTGCCGCCGATGCTGAACTTGGCCACGGTCAGGCTGTTGTCGCCGTCGCGATCATTGGTCAGCACGTTGCCGTTCAGTGTGACGCCTTCATCGACCGTGGCGGTATCGACCACCAGGTTGTTGTCGATGATGTTGATGGCGACACTGGCGTGGGCCGGATCTGTGGTCAGGCTCTGGAAGTTGCCACCGGTGACCGAGTCGATGGTCACCACCAGCTGTTCGGTGCCTTCGCGCAGTTGATCGCTCAGGGCGCTGATGGGGAAGGTCGCGGAGGACTTGTCGGCGTCGATGACCACGGTGGTCTGACCCTGGAAGTCGGCGCCGTTGGCGGCCTTGCCCGAGTAGTTCAGAGTGACGGTAACCTGGCTCTTGGTTTCGTTGCTCAGGGTCAGGGTGTAGATCGCCGACTGACCTTCGATGATCCGCTCGGCGCCCGTGATACCGATGGTGGTTTGTGGACCGGTTACGGCGGTGGTGGCCGAAACGCCCTGGTACTGCAGGTTTTCGAAGTTGCCGTCGATCAGCTTGCCGTCGGCAGCGCTGGCGATGCCGGCAATGGCAACGGTCAGGATACCGGCGCGCGATGCATCGTTGCCCACCGTGTAGTTGACGAAGCCTTGCTTGGCATTGGCAGCGATATCGATGGTCTGGCCGTTCGACAGTACCAGTTTCAATGCCTTGTCGGCGGCATGGTCGAGCGTGGCGGTGTACGTGATCACGCCGCCGTCGTTGACCGCCGAGGTGGCGTTCAAGGTGACCTTGGTGGCGTCGATGGTGTCGTTTACCAGCACATTGACCGGCGTGGTGCCTGGGACCAGCGTGACGTCGCCGCCACCGGTCACATTTTGGATAGTGCGGCTGACCGAGTCGGCATCCTTGTAGACGTCATCCAGCGGCGCAGCGACCGTGATGGCGCTTGCCGAGGCACCTTTGGCAATGCTGATGCTGTCGCCATTGCCGATGTCGACCCGGACGGTTTCCAGGGCGTTGACGGTATTGCCGTGCAGGTCGGTCAGGGTCGCGGTGTATTTGATCACACCGCCTTCGACTGCCTGCGGTTCGGCGGACAGGGTCACGACCACCGCTGGCTTGACTGCCAGCATGCTGTTGGCGACCACCGAAGTCGCGCCGTTCACGCCATTGCTCTGCACGCCAGTATCGGTCACTTCGACCGACACCTGGCGCACGGTGCTTTCCGGATGCTCGCCGGTCGCCTGGAACTTGATCGAGTTGATCAGCTCCTGATACGCGGCACGGCTGGCCATGCCTTCCAGGGTGATGGTCATGGTGCCATCGCTGGCAACGCCACCGACCTTGTAGCCAATGCCCTGGGCAGTGGTGCCATTACCGGTTTCGAACGCCGAGCTCAGGGTGTCACCGGCCATGGTGTTCTGGATGACGATCTTCGCACCCTGCAGTTGATCGCCGGCGCTGTTGTCCTTGTCGCTGATGCTCAGGCCCGAGACCAGGTTGACCGATTCTGCCGAGCCTTCGTTGAAGACTACCTGCTCGTCCATGACCACCACTGGCGCGGTGTTCACGGCGTCGACGATGACGTTGAGCGGCTGGGTGACCGACGCAGGGTTGGCCAAGTCAGCGCTCTCGGTGGCGATGGCCTTGACTGTCAGGGCCAGAGTGCCGATGAAGTCGGTCGGCGGCGTGATGGTGAGGGTCTTCAGATCCCACTGGGTGATATCGGCCGTGCCGTTGCCACCGGCTTCGGAAACATAGCTATGGTTGGCACCGTCGCGCAGCACCGCGCCCTCCGGGATACCGCTGATCTGAAGCACATGCTGCTCGGATTTATCGGCGGTGTCGCCAAAAGTCACGTTGATGGTGCTCAACTGGATCGCAGTGTTTTCGGCGCCGTGGTTCAGTTCGTAGCCGGCGTAGTAGCCATCACCATTGCCGTCGACGTGCGAGGTGACGGTGATGCCCTGGTTCACCAGGTCGGCGATGTCGGTGTACAGCGGCACGCCGCTCTGACCGATCGAGGTCGCAGGACCCTGGTCGACCGACAGGTTCAGGTCGTAGAAGCCTGGACCGTTCTGGTTGTGATGGTACAGGTCGAGGCTGTAGTAGCCGGTTTCAGCCGGCGTGATGCTGCCGCTGAAATCGCCCGAGGTTGGGTCGACACCGGCACCCCAATGGGCGGTGCCCAGGTCCTTGCCGCCAACGTTGATCAGCAGGCCGTCGTCGGCCTTGCCGCTGAAGGTGTAGGTCTTGCCGGCTTCGAGGAAGATCACGCCGGTGACCTTGGTCCCGGTGCCTTGCACGATGTTGGTGTCACCGACATCGGCGATGACCACGCCCGGACGACTGCCTGCTGCTTCGATGGTGGACTTGATCTGCGCGGGATCGGCGCCTTCGCCGGTCGTGCCCAGGCCCTGCAGGTCGGTGTAGGTGTACTTGATCAGACCGGTCGGAACGACGTAGCCCGGGGTCAGGCTCAGGATCGGCGCGTCGGCCACCGGCGCGATGTCGATGGTGACGGTGCCCGGCTTGCCCACCAGGGCATCGACCGTCGGGGTAAAGGTGAAGCTGGCGTAGTCGCTGCGCTGATCACCGGTGCCGGCGTTGTTGTAGGCATCGCTGCCCGACTCGTCGGCCACCGGGACAAAGCGCAGGACGCCGGTGTCGATCTGGGCCTTGCTGAAGGTAGTGCCCACGTCGGCCTGGGTCAGATCTCTCCAGCCCGTGCCGTCGTTGAACTGCAGCGAGCCGTTCGCCGGCAGGCTGGTGAACTTGATACCCAGGTCGAGGCCGGGGTTGGCGGTTGGCTGGATGTTGAACGAGGCCCAGTCCAGTGCCACGGCGGTGTCCTCGGTGCCGCTGAGCTTGTTGCCCGCCACGCCGTTGTTGTCGCCGTTGTCGCCGTTGTCGCCGACTACCGGAGCATCGTTGTCGATGATGGCGGTGTTGACGCTGGCAGCCTGCGGGTTGACCACCAGGCTTTCGAAGTTGTCGCCGGTTGGCGTGGCGATGGTCACCACGACGTTTTCGCGACCTTCGACCAGGCTGTCATCGACGATGGGCAGCTGGAACTGGACGCTGGTCTGGCCCTTCGGAATGGTCACGGTGATGCTGTCCTGACCTTGGTAATCGGCACGTGTCGCGCTGCCGCCGTAGGTCAGGTTCAGGGTCACCTGGGTGTCGGTGTTGGTCGGGTTGCTCAGGGTCAGGGTGTAGACGGCCGACTGGCCTTCGGTAGCCGACGCATCGCCAGTCAGCCCGATGGTGGTCACGTCGATGCTGTCGCCGACCGGGGTCACGACCGGGGTGGTGTTCGGGGTCAGTTGCTCGTAGGTGCCGCCGGTGGCGCCAGTGATCGTGGTGGAGATCGAGTCGGCGCCTTTGTACACATCGTTGCCAACCACGTAGGACACCGAACCCGACGTCTGACCCACGGGAATGGTGATGGTCTGGTTGTTCGACAGCGTCACGACGACCGGTGTGCCGGTCACGGTGTCACCTACGGTCGCGGTGTAGACGATGGTGCCGTTTTCCAGCACGCCGCCTGCAGGCGTTTGTGCCGTGAGCACGACATTGGTGACGTCGGTGACGGGGTCGACGATGACGTTCAACGGCTGGCTGACCGACGCTGGATTGGCGACATCGGCGCTTTCGGTGGCAGTGGCCGTAACGGTCAAGGCCAGAGTGCCGTTGTAGTTGGCCGGTGGCGTGATGCTCAGGGTTTTCAGGTCCCAGCCAGTGATGTCGGCTGTACCGGTGCCGCCGTCGTTGGAAAGGTAGCTGTGGTTGGCGCCGTCACGCAGCACTGCACCCACCGGGATGCCGCTGATCTGCAGCACGTGCTGTTCAGAGCCGTCACGTGTATCGCCGAACGAGACGTTGATGGTGCTCAGCTGGATGGCGGTGTCTTCGGCACCGTGATTCAGTTCGTAGCCGGCGTAGTAACCGTCGCCATTGGCGTCGACGTGCGAGGTGACGTTGATGCCCTGGTTCACCAGGTCGGCAATGTCGGTGTACAGCGGCACGCCGCTCTGACCGATCGAGGTCGCAGGACCCTGGTCGACCGACAGGTTCAGGTCGTAGAAGCCTGGACCGTTCTGGTTGTGATGGTACAGGTCGAGGCTGTAGTAGCCGGTTTCAGCGGGCGTGATGCTGCCGCTGAAGTCACCCGAGGTCGGGTCGACACCGGCACCCCAATGGGCGGTGCCCAGGTCCTTGCCGCCAACGTTGATCAGCAGGCCGTCGTCGGCCTTGCCGCTGAAGGTGTAGACCTTGCCGGCTTCGAGGAAGATCAAGCCGGTGACCTTGGTCCCGGTGCCCTGCACGATGTTGCTGTCACCGACATCGGCGATGACCACGCCCGGACGGCTGCCTGCCGCTTCGATGGTGGACTTGATCTGCGCGGGATCGGCGCCTTCGCCGGTCGTGCCCAGGCCCTGCAGGTCGGTGTAGGTGTACTTGATCAGCCCGGTCGGAACGACGTAGCCCGGGGTCAGGCTGAGGATCGGTGCGTCGGCCACCGGCGCAATGTCGATGGTAACGGTGCCCGGCTTGCCCACCAGGGCATCGACCGTCGGGGTAAAGGTGAAGCTGGCGTAGTCGCTGCGCTGATCACCGGTGCCGTCGTTGTTGTAGGCATCGCTGCCCGACTCGTCGGCTACCGGCACAAAGCGCAGTGCGCCGTTGTCGATCTGGGCCTTGGTGAAGGTGGTGCCCACGTCGGCCTGGGTCAGGTCTCTCCACTCGCCATTGTCGTTTTGGAGTTGCAGCGAGCCGTTGACCGGCAGGCTGGTGAACTTGATGCCCAGGTCGAGGCCGGGGTTGGCCGTCGGCTGGATGTTGAACGAGGCCCAGTTCAGCGCCACAGCGGTGTCTTCGGTACCGCTGAGCTTGTTGCCCGCCACGCCGTTGTTGTCGCCATTGTCGCCGACCACCGGAGCATCGTTGTCGATGATGGCGGTGTTGACGCTGGCAGCCTGCGGGTTGACCACCAGGCTTTCGAAGTTGTCGCCGGTCGGCGTGGCGATGGTCACCACGACGTTTTCGCGACCTTCGACCAAGCTGTCATCGACGATGGGCAGCTGGAACTGGACGCTGGTCTGGCCCTTCGGAATGGTCACGGTGATGCTGTCCTGACCTTGGTAATCGGCACGTGTCGCGCTGCCGCCGTAGGTCAGGTTCAGGGTCACCTGGGTGTCGGTGTTGGTCGGGTTGCTCAGGGTCAGGGTGTAGACGGCCGACTGGCCTTCGGTGGCCGACGCATCGCCGGTCAGGCCGATGGTGGTCACGTCGATGCTGTCGCCGACCGGGGTCACGACCGGGGTTGTGTTCGGGGTCAGTTGCTCGTAGGTGCCGCCGCTCACACCGGTGATTGCAGTGCTGACGGTATCAGCGCCCTTGTACACATCGTTGCCGATGACATAGGACACCGAACCGCTGGTGGCGCCGACTGCGATGGTGATTACCTGACTGTTGGACAGGGTGACCACCACGGGTGCGCCGGTCACCGGCGAATCGACGGTGGCGGTGTAGACGATGGTGCCGTTCTCGACAGCGCCGCCTGCTGGAACTTCGGCAGTGAGGACCACGTTGGTCACGTCGGTGACCGGGTCCACAATGACGTTCAATTGCTGGCTGACCGACGCCGGGTTCGCCGGGTCGGCGTTTTCGGTGGCGATGGCGGTGACGGTCAGGGCCACGGTGCCGTTGAAATCGGTCGGTGGGGTGAACGTCAGGGTAGTCAGATCCCAGTCGGTGATGTTGGCCGTGCCGTTGCCGCCGGCTTGGGCCGTGTAGCTGTGGCCAGCGGCGTCACGCAGTTCTGCACCGACCGGAATGCCGCTGATCTGCAGAACGTGCTGCTCGGAGCCGTCGCGCACATCGCCGAAGGAAACAACGATGGAGCTCAGCTGGATCGCGGTGTCTTCGGCGCCGTGGTTCAGTTCGTAGCCGGCATAGTAGCCATCGCCATTGGCGTCGACGTGCGGAACCACATCGATACCCTGCTTGATGATGTCGCTGATATCGCTGTAGACCGGCACGCCGCTCTGGCCGATCGAGGTCGCAGGACCTTGGTCGACCGAGAGGTTCAGGCCGTAGAAGCCTGGGCCGTTCTGGTTGTAGTGGTACAGGTCGATGCTGTAGTAGCCGGTTTCGGTCGGCGTGATGCTGCCGCTGTAGTCGCCCGAGGTTGGATCGATACCTGCGCCCCAGTGAGCGCCGTCCAGGTCTTTGCCGCCAACGTTGATCAGCAGGCCGTCGTCGGCCTTGCCGCTGAAGGTGTAGGTCTTGCCGGCTTCGAGGAAGATCAGGCCGGTGACCTTGGTCCCGGTGCCCTGCACGATGTTGGCGTCGCCCACATCGGAAATGATCACGCCCGGACGGCTGCCGGCCGCTTCGATGGTGGACTTGATCAGCGCAGGATCAGCGCCTTCGCCGTTGGTGCCCAGGCCCTGCAAGTCGGTGTAGGTGTACTTGATCAGGCCGGAGATGCCCTGGGCTACGGACAGCACGGGGACGTCAGCCACCGGCCTGATGTCGATGACCATGGTGCCCGGCTTGCCCACCAGGGCATCGACCGTCGGGGTGAAGGTGAAGTTGGCGTAATCGCTGCGCTGGTCGCCCGTGCCACCGTTGTTGTAGGCGTCGCTGCCCGACTCGTCGGCTACCGGGACAAAACGCAGTGCGCCGGTGTCGATCTGGGCCTTGCTGAAGGTGGTGCCCAGATCGGCCTGGGTCAGGTCTCTCCAGCCCGTGCCGTCGTTGAACTGCAGCGAGCCGTTCGCCGGCAGGCTGGTGAACTTGATGCCCAGGTCGAGGCCGGGGTTGGCGGTCGGCTGGATGTTGAACGAGGCCCAGTCCAGTGCCAGTACGGTGTCTTCGGTGCCCGTCAGTTTGTTGCCTGGAACGCCGTCGTTGTCACCCACCACAGGAGCATCGTTATCGATGATCGTGGTGTCGACGCTGGATGCCTGGGGATCGACCACCAGGCTTTCGAAGTTGTCGCCGGTCGGCGTGGCAATGGTCACCACGACGTTCTCGCGGCCTTCCACCAGGCTGTCATCGAGGATCGGCAGTTGGAATTGCACGCTGGTCTGGCCGCGCGGGATGGTCACGGTGATCGTATCCGGACCTTGGAAGTCGCTGCGCGAAGCAGTGCCGCCGTAGCTCAGGTTCAGGGTGATCTGCGTGTCGACATTGGTCGGGTTGCTCAATGTCAGGGTATAGGTCGCCGACTGGCCTTCGGTGACCGACGCATCGCCGGTGAGGCCGATGGTGGTGACATCGATGATATCGCCAACCGGGGTTACGACTGGCGTGGTGATCGGGGTCAGCTGTTCGAAGTTGCCGCCGGTTACACCGGTGATCGCGGTGCTGATCGTGTCGGCGCCTATGTAGACGTCATTGCCCAGCGCATAGGAAACCGTGCCGCTGGTTTCGCCAACGGCGATGGTGATGGTCTGGTTATTCGACAGGGTAACGACAACCGGCGTACCGGTGACGGGCGCGCCGACGGTGGCGGTGTAGAGGATGGTGCCGTTTTCCAGGGCGCCGCCCGCAGGGACGGTTGCGGTCAGTACGACGTTGGTCACATCAATGCTGTCGCCCACTGGCGTCACGACCGGGGTGGTGATCGGCGTCAGTTGTTCGAAGTTGCCGCCAGTCACGCCAGTGATGGCAGTGCTGATGGTGTCCGCACCGTTGTAAACGTCATTGCCCAGAGGGAAAGAAACGGTGCCGCTGGTTTCACCCACACCGATGGTAATGGTCTGGTTATTCGACAGGGTAACGACAACCGGCGCGCCGGTGACAGGCGCGCCGACGGTGGCGGTGTAGAGGATGGTGCCGTTTTCCAGAGCGCCGCCTGTAGGGACGGTGGCGGTCAGTACGACGTTGGTCACGTCGATGCTGTCGCCGACTGGCGTCACGACTGGGGTGGTGATTGGAGTCAGTTGTTCGTAGTCGCCACCGGTGGCGCTGGTGATTGCGGTGCTGATGGTGTCGGCACCGTTGTAGACGTCGTTGCCCAGAGGGAAGGAAACCGAACCGCTGGTTTCGCCAACAGCGATGGTGATGATCTGGCTGTTCGACAGGGTGACGACGACTGGGGAACCAGTGACAGGCGCGCCGACGGTGGCGGTGTAGAGGATGGTGCCGTTTTCCAAGGCGCCGCCCGCAGGGACGGTAGCGGTCAGCACAACGTTGGTGACGTCGATGCTGTCGCCGACTGGCGTCACGACCGGAGTGGTGATCGGGGTCAGCTGTTCGAAGTTGCCACCGGTTACGCCGGTGATGGCTGTGGAAACAGTGTCCGCACCGTTGTAGACGTCGTTGCCCAGCGCGAAGGAGACCGTGCCGCTGGTTTCGCCAACGGCGATGGTGATGATCTGGCTGTTCGACAGGGTCACGACGACCGGGGAGCCAGTAACGGGCGCGCCGACGGTGGCGGTGTAGAGGATGGTGCCGTTTTCCAAGGCGCCGCCCGCAGGGACGGTAGCGGTGAGCACGACGTTGGTCACATCGATGCTGTCGCCCACTGGCGTCACGACCGGGGTGGTGATTGGAGTCAGCTGCTCGAAGTTGCCACCGGTTACGCCGGTGATCGCAGTGCTGATGGTGTCAGCGCCGTTGTAGACGTCATTGCCCAGAGGGAAAGAAACCGTGCCGCTGGTTTCGCCTACGGCAATGGTGATGATCTGGCTGTTCGACAGAGTCACTACAACCGGGGAGCCAGTCACTGGCGCACCGACGGTGGCGGTGTAGACGATGGTGCCGTTTTCCAGAGCGCCGCCCGCAGGGACGGTGGCGGTGAGCACGACGTTGGTCACGTCGATGCTGTCGCCCACTGGCGTCACGACTGGGGTGGTGTTCGGGGTGAGCTGTTCGAAGTCACCACCGGTTACGCCGGTGATGGCAGTGCTAACGGTGTCAGCGCCGTTGTAGACATCGTTGCCCAGAGGGAAGGAAACGGTGCCGCTGGTTTCGCCCACACCGATGGTGATGGTCTGGCCGTTCGACAGAGTGACGACGACAGGGGAGTTAGTCACTGTCGCGCCAACGGTGGCGGTATAGAGGATGGTGCCGTTTTCCAGAGCGCCGCCCGCAGGGACGGTAGCGGTCAGGACAACGTTGGTGACGTCGATGCTATCGCCGACTAGCGTTACTACCGGAGTGGTGTTCGGAGTCAGTTGCTCATAGTTGCCACCGGTTACGCCGGTGATCGCGGTACTGACTGTGTCAGCGCCGTTGTAGACATCGTTGCCCAGAGGGAAGGAAACCGAACCGCTGGTTTCGCCCACACCAATGGTGATGGTCTGGTTGTTCGACAGGGTCACGACAACAGGCGAGCCAGTCACTGGCGCACCGATGGTAGCGGTGTAGACGATAGTGCCGTTTTCCAGGGCGCCACCCGCAGGGACCGCAGCGGTCAGAACGATGGTCGTAGTGTCGATCGAGTCGACGATGTTGACCACCGCAGGCGTCGTGCTCGGCACCAGGCTTTCGAAGTTGCCGCCGGTAGCACCGGTGATCGTGGTGTTGATGGTCGTCGGGTTGTTGTAGACGTCATTGGCCGGCGCGGCGACATCGACCGACCCCGAGGACTGGCCTGCCGGGATAGTGATGGTGGAGCCGTTGGAAAGGGTCACGGTCACCGGCGTCTGCGCCGGGTTGGTGAGCACGGCGGTGTAGGTGATGGTGGTGCCTTCGGTGACCGGGTTGTTGCCCACGGTCAGGGTCACGGTGGTGACGTCGATGGTGTCGTCGACACGGGTAACGGCTGGGGTCGGGTCGGTAGTGACCACCAGATCGCCACCGCCCGTGGTACCGGTGACCACCACGGAAATCTGCGACGGGTCGATATACGGCGTGTTGGTGTCCGGTACGGTGACGTTGACCGCGCCCGTGGTCTGGCCTGCGGGGATGAGCACCGACTGGCCGTTGGACAAGGTGACGGTCAGGTCGCTGGACGGCGCCTGGGTCAGGGTGGCGGTGTAGGTGATCACGCCGCCGGCTTCGGTGATGGCGGTAGTCGCGGTCACGGTCAGCGTAGCGGTACGCAGGACTGGCCCGTCGGCATCGGTATCAGCGTTGATCGGGTTGGTATCGCCCACGATCTCCCGCGCGTTCGGACCTGCAGCGCCGTTCGGGCCTTCGGTGGGATAGCCCACGGTTGGATCGACTTCACCCGCGGTTTCACTGAGCAATACGAAGCTGTGACTGCCGCCGCCTTCACCGCCGGTGTCATTGGCGCCGGGGCCCGCAGCGGTGGCTTCGAGGTCTTGGGTAGGGTCAGCGCCGGCCGCGATGGCCTGCTGCAATTCCGCTACCGAAGGGGCCGCCTGGGCAGTGGCCGCGCTCAGATCAGTGCTGGAGTCCGGGGTGTTGGCGCTCCATTGCGTCTCGCGCCCCAGATCGATGGTGCGGCCGTCAGCCAGCTCCAGCGTAACGGCACCCGCCGCGCCGGTAACCACCTGCTCCCCGGCGAACAGACGATCCCCTTCGATGAGCACACGGCGAATCCCCTCTGGGGATACTGCGAACACTTGGCCAACAATGCTTTTGACGATGGCAACAACACTGCTCATGTAGGGGACTCTCCGGGGGTGACCATTCGTTGGTACGGTGCCTGAACATCACCAAAGACGGCGACGGGCATTCGGTACATTTTTATGCTGTAATATTGACGCCAACTAATTGTCTAAAATTCGCAGAAATGAACTTTCTGACAATGTATTGACCTATTTGGCGCCATCCTAAACAATCCATTGTGTAATGTCACATTGATATTTCTCGGCTATGCAAAACGCCTCAACAGGGTGAGTTCATTGACGTCAAGACGGCTGCGACTGACGTTTTTTGCAGATGGATGTGACAAAAAAAGTCGCTTGTGAAATATCGCAGGGACGACACGAGAGATGTCCGCGCTACTTGGCCTGACCACAGGCTGCACGTAGCACGAATCCTGCCAGGCACAGGTTGGGCGCCGCGCAGCCTGTGCATGAGCGCGAGGTCAGCCCTGCGCCAATTATGCAAGTCATGGATGTGAAACGCATGTTGGCAAGTCATCGATGAATGCCGCACTGATAGTGCCGACCGATGGACATATATCGCATTGGAAAGTTCGCAATACTTGGTGTGCAAGTAATAACGGTTAACTCTTTGTGTTTATTGAAGAAAATCGCTGAGTGACACTCGGGGCAGCGAATGGCGACCGACCGTTGCTTGGCGAATGAAGCTGCAGAAGCGGGTGACTTGGCTCAGCGGTGAAACACCCTGGACGGCCATTCATCAAACGAGCCCATGCGCAGCCAGTCACCCCCGTGTACGCTGGCATCCGTTGTGCAAATACAACCCAAACCGCTACAAGACCAGGCGGGATGAAGCGATCCCGATGGGACCAAGGTGTTCAATGAGCGATAAGAGAGTGTCAGCGTGGATTCGGAATTAAGTTCGGTACTACTCAGCCAGGATCCACGCAGCCAGCACGACGACCCGTTGCTCGATGGCCTGCTGACCCTGTGCTCGCTGCATCACAAGCCCGCCAGCCGGGCCATGCTCACCACAGGCCTGCCGCTGCCTTCGCAGCGCCTGACCGCCGACCTGTTGCCGCGCGCCGCCGCGCGTGCCGGTCTGCAGGGCCGCGTGTTGCAGCGCAAGCTGGAGCAGATACCGTCCATCGCACTGCCGGCCATGCTGATGCTCAAGGATGCACGGTGCGCCGTGCTGCTGGGCTGGGAAGGCGATACCGCGCGCTTGCTGCTCAGCGAAAGCGATGGCGGTGAAGTGCGCGTGGCGCGCGAGGTGCTGACTCAAGACTTCACCGGCCGGGTGTTTTTCGCCCAGCCGCAGCACAAGTTCGACGTGACCAACGGCTCGCTGATCCCCCGCGCCCATTCCTGGTTCCGTGACACCCTCAAGCGCTCGCGTTGGCTGTATGCCGATGCCATTGCCGCCAGCCTGGTGATCAACATCATCGCCCTGGCTGCACCCTTGTTCGTGATGAACGTGTACGACCGAGTCGTGCCCAACCAGGCCACCGCGACCCTGTGGGTGCTGGCGGTGGGCATCTGTGGTGCCTACCTGTTCGACCTCTTGCTCAAGGGCCTGCGCAGCCTGTGCCTGGATCTGGCCGGCAAGAAGACCGACCTGATCATCTCGGCCACGCTGTTCGAACGCATCGTCGGCATGTCGATGAAAAGCCGCCCGGCTCGGGTAGGCAGCTACGCGCAGAACATTCACGAATTCCAGGGCATGCGCGACTTCCTCACGTCGCTGACCCTGACCAGCCTGATCGACCTGCCGTTCACCATTCTGATCTTGCTGGTCATCGCCCTGCTGGGTGGGCACCTGGTATGGATTCCGATCATCGCCTTCCCGCTGGCGCTGGGCATCGGTCATTTCCTGCAGAAACCGCTGACCAAGACTCTGGAGCGGACCATGGCCCTGGCCGCCGAGCGTCAGTCGAGCCTGATCGAGACCCTGGGCGGCCTCGATGCGGTCAAGGTCAACAACGCCGAAAGCGAGCGCCAGTACCAGTGGGAACAGACCATCGGTACGCTCAGCCGCCTGGAATTGCGGGTCAAGACCCTGTCCAGCCTGGCCATGAACATCACCCTGCTGATTCAGCAACTGGCCGGTGTGGCGATCATCATTTTCGGTGTGTACCAGATCATCGAAGGCAACCTGAGCATGGGCGGCCTGGTGGCCTGCTACATGTTGAGCGGTCGCGCGCTGGCGCCATTGGCACAGTTGTCCGGTCTGCTGACTCGCTACCAGCAGGCCAAGGTCACCATGGTCTCGGTCGACCAGATGATGGAGCTGCCGCAGGAGCGCAATTTCGACGAGCGTCCGCTGAGCCGTCAGGTGCTGCAGGGCGCAATGGAATTTCGCAACGTCGACTTCACCTACCCCAACCAGCAGAACCAGGCCTTGCACGGGATCAACCTGACCGTGCGCCCCGGCGAAAAGATCGGCATCATCGGCCGCAGTGGCTCAGGCAAGAGTTCGCTGGCCAAGTTGCTGGTGGGGCTGTACCAGCCCGATGCCGGCTCGTTGCTGGTCGATGGCGTGGACATTCGCCAGATCGACGTCAGCGAACTGCGCCACAACATCGGTTATGTGCCGCAGGACATTCAGCTGCTGTCCGGCACGCTGCGTGACAACCTGGTGTCCGGGGCCCGCTACGTCGATGATGAAATGGTCCTGCAGGCCGCCGAACTGGCCGGTGTGCACGAATTTGCCCGCCTGCATCCGCAGGGTTATGAACTGCAGGTCGGCGAGCGCGGACAGAACCTGTCCGGCGGCCAGCGGCAGAACGTGGCGCTGGCGCGGGCATTGTTGCTCAACCCACCGATTCTCTTGCTGGACGAACCGACCAGCGCCATGGACAACACCGGCGAGGAGCGCCTCAAGGCGCGTCTGCAAGCCGTCATCGAGAACAAGACCGTGATTCTGGTTACCCACCGTGCTTCGCTGCTGAGCCTGGTCGACCGCCTGTTGGTGATCGACCGTGGGCAGATTCTGGCTGACGGGCCGAAGGCTGCTGTCATGGAAGCATTGAAGAAGGGGCAGATCAGTGTTGCTTAAATCCTCTTCCGGCGGCTTCAAGAATTCCCTCGTACGTTATTTCAAGGGCTCCGATTCGTTGGAAGGCCAGCCCTTGCCCGAGGTCGAGAAGGCGCTGATCGACGATGCGCCGCGCATCGTGCGCCTGACCATCTGGGGCGTCATCGCATTCTTCGTGTTCCTGCTGACTTGGGCGCACTTCGCGGTGATCGACGAGGTGACCAAGGGCGACGGCAAGGCAATCCCTTCGTCGCGCATCCAGAAAATCCAGAACCTGGAGGGCGGTATCGTCGCCCAGATCTACGTCAAGGAAGGGCAGATCGTGGAGGCGGGCGCACCGCTGATTCGTCTGGACGACACACGTTTCGCTTCCAATGTCGGCGAAACCGAAGCCGATCGTGTGGCCATGGAGCTGCGCGTGGAGCGCCTGAGTGCCGAGGTCGAGAACCGACCGTTGAACATTACCGCCCAGGCACGCAAGTCGGTGCCCAACCAGGCGGCCAACGAAGAGTCGCTGTACATGAGCCGTCGGCAGCAGTTGGCCGATGAAATCGGTGGCTTGCAGCAACAGCTGGTGCAGCGTCAGCAGGAATTGCGTGAGTTCAGTTCCAAGGCCGAACAGTATCGCAACAGCCTGAACCTGCTGCGCCAGGAGATCAGCATGTCGGAGCCGTTGGTGGCCAGGGGTGCGATTTCGCCGGTCGAAGTGCTGCGTCTGCGGCGCTCGGAAGTGGAAACCCGTGGCATGCTCGACGGTACCACGCTGGCAGTGCCGCGGGCCCAGGCGGCCATCGGCGAGGTGCAGCGCAAGATCGACGAAACGCGCGGCAAGTTCCGCAGCGAGGCGCTGACCCAGTTGAACGAGGCGCGTACCGATCTGGCCAAGACCCAGGCCACGGCCAAGGGCCTGGAAGATCGGGTGAGCCGTACCATGGTGACCTCGCCGGTGCGAGGCATCGTCAAGCAGGTGCTGGTCAACACCGTAGGTGGGGTCATCCAGCCCGGCAGCGACATGGCCGAGATCGTGCCGCTGGATGACAGCTTGCTGGTGGAGGCGCGCATTCGTCCGCAGGACATCGCGTTCCTGCACCCAGGGCAGAAAGCGATGATCAAGTTCACGGCCTATGACTACACCATCTATGGCGGGCTGGAAGGCACCCTCGAACAGATCGGTGCCGACACGGTGCAGGATGAAGAGAAGAAGAACACCTTCTATCTGATCAAGCTGCGGACCAACAAGAGCCATCTGGGCTCCGATGAGAAGCCGTTGCTGATCATCCCGGGGATGGTAGCGTCGGTTGACATCATTACCGGCAAGAAGAGCGTGCTGAGCTATCTGCTCAAGCCCATCATCAAGTCCCGCGCCGAGGCATTGCACGAGCGGTAAGGATTCACCCGTTCGCGGCCGCTTACGCTCTGCTGTAGGAGCGGTCTGCGGCCGCGAAGGGCTTGTAGGGTGTGTCTGGTACACCGCGGTGTGCTTTTCGCGGCCGATGACCGCTCCTGCAAGGGATTGCATTCGGTCGCCAATTCTTGACGAAATGTTTCCGTTCCGCGAATATAGATAGTTAGCAAACTATGAATATTCGCACCCTTCCGATGAATATCGACAAGCTCCAGCTGAACATCAGCAGCGGCATGGTGGTCGCTTCGCGGCACTGGCGCCGTATCTGTCAGGCCACCCTGGCCAACTATGGCGTGTCCGAAGCCTGCGCCGTGCCGCTGTTGCTCATCGTGCGCCTGGGCGACGGCGTCCGGCAGGTTACGGTTGCCCAGGCGGCCGGCCTGGAAAGCCCCTCGCTGGTGCGGCTGCTCGACCAGCTCTGCACGGCCGGCTTCGTGGTCCGCACCGAAGACCCGACCGACCGCCGCGCCAAGGCCCTGAGCCTGACCGCCAGCGGCCGCGATCTTGCCGAGTCCATCGAAGGTGAGTTGGTGCGCCTGCGCCGCGAAGTGCTCAAGGACATCGCCCCGGCGGATCTGGAAGCGGCATTGCGTGTGGTGCGTGCCTTCGAGGAAGCGGGCCAGGGCACGCCGGGTGGCTACCCGTGAAAGGTTTCTTCAGCGACGTACCACCGGCCCGGGACTGGTTCTACGGCGTGCGAACCTTCGCCGCGTCGATGATCGCGCTGTACATCGCCATGCTCCTGCAGATGCCACGGCCCTACTGGGCGATGGCCACCGTCTACATCGTCTCCAGCCCCTTCGTCGGGCCCACCAGTTCCAAGGCGGTGTACCGTGCGGTAGGCACTTTCACCGGCGCTGCCGCTGCGGTGCTGTTCGTGCCGCTGTTCGTGCAGACGCCCTTCCTGCTGGCCACGGTCATCGCCCTGTGGACCGGCACGCTGCTCTACCTGTCGTTGCACCTGCGCACGGCCAACAGCTACGCCTTCATGCTGTCGGGCTACACCCTGCCGCTGATCGCCCTGCCGGTGGTGGACAACCCCACCGCCGTGTTCGACATCGCCAGCTCGCGTTTCCAGGAGATCTGCCTGGGCATCGTCTGCGCCGCCGTGGTGGGCGCAATGTTCTGGCCGCGCCGGCTCACGCCGGTGTTCATCGGCGCCGCCGGCAAATGGTTCGAAGATGCCGCCGGCTACAGCGACCACTTTCTGGCGCGCGACGTGAAAGCCGACGAGGTAGGCCCGCTGCGTTCGGCCATGGTCGGCACGTTCAACTCGCTTGAGATGATGATCGGCCAGCTTCCCCACGAAGGCGCGCGGCCGCAGTTGGTGCGCAACGCCGGGGAGCTGCGCGGGCGCATGATCCATCTGCTGCCGGTCATCGATGCGCTGGACGATGCGCTGTTTGCCATCGAACGCCGCACCCCTGAACTGGTGGCACGCCTGGCGCCGGTCATGGCCCTGGCGCGGCAGTGGCTCAAGGACAGCGTCGACGACCCCAGCCAGGCCCGCTGGCAAGCCCTGCGCGATGAGCTGCAAGCCATCCGCCCGAGCCCTGCGCAACTGGACGACCGTCGCGAGCTGCTGTTTTCCAACGCGGTGTACCGACTGGGCGAATGGGTCGACCTATGGCAGGACCTGCGCAGCCTGGAACTGGCGATCAAGACCGATAGCCGCGTGCCTTGGCGGGCGGTCTACCGGCACTGGCGCCTGGGCCGACTCAAGCCGTTCCTGGATCGCGGCCTGATGTTGTATTCGGTGTTTTCCACGGTCACGGCGATCATCGTCGCTTCGGTACTGTGGATTCTGCTGGGCTGGACCGACGGTGCCAGCGCGGTGATTCTGGCGGCGGTGGCGTGCAGTTTCTTCGCGGCCATGGACGACCCGGCGCCACAGATCTACCGATTCTTCTTCTGGACCGTGATGTCGGTGGTGTTTGCCAGCCTCTATCTGTTTCTGGTGCTGCCCAACCTGCATGACTTCCCGATGCTGGTGCTGGCCTTCTCGGTGCCTTTCATCGTCGTCGGCACGCTTACCGTGCAGCCACGTTTCTTCCTCGGCACCTTGCTGACCATCGTCAACACGTCGTCGTTCATCAGCATCCAGGGCGCCTACGACGCGGACTTCATGAATTTTGCCAACAGCAACCTGGCAGGCCCTGTCGGGCTGCTGTTCGCGTTCATCTGGACCCTGGTGGTGCGCCCCTTCGGCGTGGAGCTGGCGGCCAAGCGCCTGACCCGTTTCAGTTGGCGCGACGTGGTGCATATCACCCGTCCGGCGAGCCTGGCCGAACAGCGGGCGATGGGTGTGCAGATGCTCGACCGGTTGATGCAGCACCTGCCGCGCCTGACCATGACCGGCCAGGACACCAGTGCCGCGCTGCGCGATGTGCGCGTGGCGCTGAACCTGCTCGACATGCAGGCCTACAGCCCGCGGGTGCCCGCTGCCGTACGGCCGTTGCTGCATCAGGTGATAGAAGAGGTGGGCGGGTATTTCCAGGCCTGTCGCAAGGCCAGTGAACGCCTGCCTGCCCCCATGGGTCTGCTCATGACCATGGACCGCGCGCGCCGTGGCCTGACCGTGCAAGCCATGGGCGAGGCCGAAGAAGCCCGCGAGCATTTGCTGCACGCGCTGAGCGGCCTGCGCCTGGCGCTCCTGCCAGGTGCCGAAGTGGTCACCGAGGCGGGCGATGCCGCCGAACACCTGCCGCATGGCATCGATGGAGCACCGCTGTGATTGGTGAACTGGATATCAGCGGGATCTTCCTGCCCACCGTGCTGGTGATGATGGTGTTCACCTACGGCCTGTTTCTGCTACTGCATGGCGTGCTCAACCGCCTGCATTTCTACCGCCTGGTCTGGCACCGGGCTCTTTTCAACGTCGCTCTCTACGCTGTGCTGCTCGGCGCGGTAGACGCCATCTGTCGAAGCCTGATGCTATGAAAAAACCGATCCTCACCTTTGGCCGCCTGGTCCTGACCCTGCTGTTCGTGTGCCTGGCTGCGTTCATCGTCTGGCGCATGGTGATGTACTACATGTATGCGCCCTGGACCCGTGACGGGCATGTGCGCGCCGACATCATCCAGATCGCGCCGGACGTGTCCGGCCTGATCGAACACGTCAACGTGCACGACAACCAATCGATCAAGGCCGGTGACGTGCTGTTCACCATCGACCAGGACCGCTTTCGTCTGGCCCTGCGCCAGGCCCAGGCGAGCATGGCCGAGCGCAAGGAAACCCTGGCCCAGGCCGAACGCGAACTGCGGCGCAACCGCAGCCTCGGCAACCTGGTGGCCCGCGAGCAGCTCGAAGAGAGCCAGTCGCGCCAGCTGCGTGCCCAGGCCGCCTTGTCCGAGGCCCAGGTCGCGGTGGACGCCGCGCAACTGAACCTCGATCGTTCGGTGATCCGCAGCCCGGTGGATGGCTTCATCAATGACCGCGCACCACGCCCGCATGAATTCGTCACCGCAGGCCGCGCCGTGATGGCGGTGGTGGATGGCACCTCGTTCCATATCGATGGCTATTTCGAAGAGACCAAACTGGGCGTGATCCATGTTGGCCAGGCGGTGGACATTCGCATGATGGGCGACAACACCCGTTTGCAGGGCCGGGTGCAGAGTATCTCGGCCGGCATCGAAGACCGCGATCGAAGCAGCGGCAGCAACCTGCTGCCCAACGTCAACCCCGCCTTCAGCTGGGTGCGCCTGGCGCAGCGGATCCCCGTGCGCATTGCCTTCGAGAACCTGCCCGAGGGTTATCGCCTGATTGCCGGCCGCACGGCCACGGTGTCCATCATCGAAGACGGTGCGGTGGCGGGAGCGACGCCATGAGCAACGCCCTGCGCCTATCCAGCCTCGCTGCCGCGCTGTTGCTGTCGGCCTGCCAGATGGTCGGGCCCGACTACCACACCCCGTCGGAGGCCGCGCTCAACCGCAGTGACCTGCAGGGCGCGCTGGTCGAAGGTGACAGCAACGTGGTCTCGGCACCGGTGCCGCAGGACTGGTGGAAGCTGTACCACGACCCGCGCCTGGATGCGCTGGTGCGCCAGGCCATGGCCTCCAACACCGACCTGCGCGTGGCGGCCGCCAACATTGCCCGTTCGCGCGCGCAGATCGAGCAGGCCCAGGCCGAAGGCGGTTTCGACTTCAACGCCAAGGCCGAGGCGCAGCGGTTGCAGGAGTCGGGCGAGGCGTTCCTGATGACGGAAAAGTTGCCTGTGGATAACCTGGGCAGCGCATCCATCAACCTGTCCTATCAGTTCGACCTGTGGGGCACGCTCAAGCGCGGCATCGAAGCGGCGCGCGCCAATGCCGATGCCACCCAGGCGGCTGCCGACACGGCGCGCATCACCGTGGTGGCGGATGTGGTGCGTGCCTATACCCAGGTGTGCGCGGCCAACGAGGAATACGAGATCGCCCGGCACTCGCTGCAGTTGCAGCAAGAAGGCGTGCAGCTGACCCAGCGCCTGCGCGATGCCGGCCGTGGCGACGAGACCCAGGTCACCCGTTCCGAAACCCAGTACAAGTCCCTGGGCGCAGAGCTGCCTCGCTATCAGGCATCACGCCAGGCGGGCCTGTACAAACTGTCGATGCTGCTGGCGACACCGGTGGCACAGCTTCCGGCCGATGTGGTCGGGTGTGCGGAACTGCCCCACATCAGCCAGCTGATGCCGGTTGGCGACGGCGCCGCGTTGCTCAAGCGCCGTCCCGATATCCGCCAGGCCGAACGCCGGCTGGCGGCAGCCACCGCCAACATCGGTGTGGCGACCGGGCAGTTGTATCCAGACATCAGCATTGGTGCCACGGTTGGCACAGTCGGCATTCTGGACGATCTTGGGCACCCGGCTACCAACCGCTGGGGCATCGGCCCGTTGATCAACTGGAACGTTCCCACCAACGGGGCGCGTGCGCGGATTCGTGAGACCGAAGCCTCGACCCAGGCCGCCTTGGCCAATTTCGACGGTGTGGTACTCAACGCCATTCGCGAAACCCAAACGGGCCTGGCGCAATACGCTGCCCTGCTGCAGCGCCGCGATGCCCTGGCCGACGCTGAGCAGTCAGCGAAGCAGGCAGCGGATCAGACGCATCGGTTCTTCACAGCCGGCCGTGCATCGTTCCTGGCGGATCTGCAGGCAACGCGCACCTACACCGATGTGCGTGGCCAACTGGCGGCGGCCAACACCCAGGTGGCCATGGAGCAGATCAACCTGTTCCTGGCCCTGGGCGGTGGTTGGGAAAGCGCCCGGCAGGCGCCGGGCGCGCGTTGAGTCGGGCCACGTTGGTCGGGCTGGTTGAATGGGCCGGTTGAGGGGCTTAGAAGCCTTCCAGAACGATCTTGCCCTTGGCCTTGCCGCTTTCGATCAGCTCGTGAGCGCGGATCAGGTTGGCGGCATTGATCGCGCCGTAGTGCTCACCCAGAGTGGTACGCAGCACGCCGCTGTCGATCAGTTCGGCCACTCGCTCGAGCAGCTCGTGCTGCTTGATCATGTCCGGGGTCTGGAACAGTGAGCGTGTGAACATCAGCTCCCAGTGCAGCGACAGCGCCTTGCGCTTCATCGGCATCACGTCGAGGCTCTTCGGATCATCGATCAGGGCTAGCTGACCCTGGGGGCGCAGGGCCTCGATCAATTGCGCGAAGTGCGTGTCGGTGTGGGTCAGGCTGGCGACATGGTCGACCTGGCCGACGCCGATGGCTTCCAGCTGCGCCACCAGCGGCTTGCTGTGATCGATAACATGGTGGGCGCCCAGGTCGGTCACCCACTGGCGTGTTTCGTCCCGCGAGGCGGTGCCGATCACGGTCAGCCTGGTCAGCTTGCGCGCCAGCTGGGTGAGGATCGAGCCGACGCCACCGGCCGCGCCGATGATCAGCAGGCTCTGGCCTTCGCCACCGCCCTCGGGCACGCCCAGGCGGTCGAACAGCAACTCCCACGCGGTGATCGAAGTCAGCGGCAGGGCGGCGGCATGGGCGTTGTCCAGGCTTTGCGGCTTGTGCCCGACGATGCGCTCGTCCACCAGATGCAGCTCGCTGTTGCTGCCCGGGCGGTCGATGGCGCCGGCGTAGAACACGCTGTCGCCGACCTTGAACAGGCTCACCTGATCGCCCACCTGCTGAACGACGCCGACCGCATCCCAGCCCAGCACGCGCGGCTCGGTGACGGCGGCGCCGCTGCGCACCTTGGTGTCGACCGGGTTGACCGAAATGGCCTGGACCTGCACCAGCAGATCACGCGGGCCCGGGGTGGGCGCGGGCAGTTGCAGGTTGGTGAGCACGGACGCCGTGCCGTTCTGGGTATACGCAATGGCTTTCATAAGGGGTTCCCAAGTGGGTGCTATGGGTCGGCGCGCCCTTCGCAAAGGGCGCTCGCGGGTCACGAAAAGGTCAGAGGACTAGGCGGAGCGCATTTCCTGAGTATCTCGCTGCATCGACTGCAGGTTGCGTTCGATGTTCTCACACAGCGAATCCATCTGGATCTGATGTTCGCTGACCTTGAACGGACTCTGCAAGTCGGTGCCGATCCGCTCGATGGCCAGCAGCATGAAACCGACCACGGTAGACGCCAGCGGTGTGAACCATTCCAGCGAATCCACCAGGCCGATCGGTACGATCAGGCAGAACACGGTGATGAACAGGCGCGGAAAATAGACGTACGGGTAGGGCAGCGGGGTGTTGGCGATACGCTCCATGCCGCCCTGGCAGTTGGAGATGTCCACCAGCGTCGACTCCAGGCGCGCCAGGCGGATGCTGTCCAGGCGCCCGGCCTTGTACTCGCGGGCCAGCAAGGCCGCCGAGCCGGTCAGCAGGTCGTTGGAAAAGTTATTGGTGCTGTCGCGTCGTTCGAATTCTTCGGCGCTGATGAAGGCTGCCACTTCCGGTGGGCAGGGTATGTGCCGTACGTGCGCCGCCAGGCAGTTCACATAGGCCACATGGCGCCGCAGCAAGGTGGCCTTGACCGGATTCACGTCATCGCCCACGTCGTCGATCAAGGTCAGCACCTGGCGCGCATAACTGCGCGACGCATTGACCAGCAACCCCCACAGCGTTCGCGCCTCCCACCAACGGTTGTACGCGCTGCTGTTGCGAAAGCTGATCAGCACGATCAGCGCTGAACCCAGCAGCGTCAGCGGCATGATCGGCAGGCTCAGCTTGGTGTTGAGAAACAGCATGAAGTCGACGGTCACCGCGATATCCCACAGCAGCAGCCAGAACAGCGACCAACCGACGTAGCCCATGGTCTTGATGATCAAACGGTATTTCTTGGCGATGGCTTCTTTCATAAGCGGACCCTAGGCGATGAGCGTGCCTAGGTCGGACGCCGGCTTTGCCACAAGGTTCGTTGCACGCTAATGAATGGCCGTTACCAGTTGCTACAGGGTGATGGTGGCGTTTTAGGTATGTCCGCGGCGGGCGAACAGCAGGCCAGCGCCTGCCAGGCACAGCAAGCCACCACAGAAGCGATTGAAGCGACGTTTGGCCTGCACCGTATTCAGCCAGCGCTTGAGGTTTACGCCCAGGTACGCATACAGCCCAACCGCGACCCATTACAAAACCAGAAACAGCGCGCCGAGCACCGCAAACTGGGCCCCAACGGGTTGTTGCGGATCGACGAACTGCGGCAGGAACGCGGTAAATATCAGGATCGCCTTGGGGTTACCCGCGGCGATCAGGAACTCGCGGCGCAGCATCCGCCACAGGTTGGTACCACCGGCTGTAGAGTCCCCTGCCATGTCGACGGGCTCGCTGGTCCACAGGCTCCACGCCAGCCACAGCAGGTAGAGCGCGCCTACCGTCTTGATGGCCAGAAACAACCATTCGGATGCAAACAACACCGCCGCCAGTCCCATGGCCGCCAGCGCGATCATCGCGCTGAATGCTACCAGCCGCCCGAACCCGGCCAGGCACGCGGCCCTGTAGCCGTGGTGGGCGGCGTTGTTAATGGACAACAGGTTGTTCGGCCCTGGGGCCATGTTCAGGGCAAAGCAGGCGGGGATGAAAAGCAGGAGGGTGGTGAGGTCCATGGGGCTTTCCATTGACAGTGATTGGAACGAATGAGCCGGCCAAGCCGCTCGCATTGGCTTTATAGGTAGTCAAAGTAGTCGACGTTCTCTATAAAGTTGCCGAAAAAATAGAAAATGGTCCACCAGTTCTTGACCTGACTCGTTATTTGCCACCCATAAAAAAGCCCCGAGCTTTCACTTGAGGCTTTGATCTTGAGTCTGCGGTCCTTGCTGCTGACTTAGTTAAAGCACGAACTTACTCATCAGCCCCTGCAAATGCACACCTAGTCGCGCCAGTTCAACACTGGACGATGCGGTTTCTTCACTCGCCGACGCTGTCTGCTCGGAGATATCCCGGACATTGATCACGCTGCGGTTGATTTCTTCAGCCACTGCGCTCTGCTCTTCGGCAGAGGCGGCTATCTGCTGGTTCATTGATTCGATGGTTGCAATGGAGCGGCTGATGTTGCCTATCGAAGTGCCTGCATCGCGGGTCAGCGCCACGCTGTCATCGGTCAGCAGGCGGCTGTTCTCCAGGGTGGTCGCCACTTGGGCAGTTCGGCTGTGCAGGCCGTCGATCAGGGTGGCAATTTCTTCGGTGGAAGTCTGAGTACGTTGGGCGAGACTTCGGACTTCATCGGCGACCACGGCAAACCCACGTCCGGCTTCGCCCGCGCGGGCGGCTTCGATGGCGGCGTTGAGTGCCAGCAAGTTGGTCTGCTCGGCAACCGCCTTGATCACGTCGAGCACGCCACCGATCTTGTTGCTCTCTTGTTTCAACTCATCCATGGCCACTTTGGATCTACCGACTTCAGCCGCAAGCGTTTCGATTTGAAGCACCGCCTTGGACACCACTGCATCGCCTTCGCGCACTTCCTTGGAAGCGCTGACTGCCGCATCCGAAGCCTGCTCTGCATTTTTCGCTACTTCCTGAACGGTCGCCGCCATTTGATTCATGGCAGTCGCTACCTGATCGGTTTCACTGCGCTGGCTATTGACCCCGGCGCTGGTTTGCTCGGTGACGGCTGAGAGCTGTTCGGCCGCGCCTGCGATCTGAGTGACGCCATCACGCAAGCCGCCTATCAACTGGCGCAGGTTCAGGGTCATCTGGTACATGCTGGTCTGCAGCATGCCGATTTCGTCCTTGCGCGTGCTCGGCTCATTGTGGGTCAGATCACCGCGGGCCACACGGTCAGCCAACTGCAGTGTCTCGCGCAGTGGAACGACTATGAGGCGAGTGATGATCCACGCCGCCAGGGCGCTCATGACGAGTGCTGCGGTGAGCCACAAAACCAACATCCGGTTGGCCTGATTGACGTCTGCAAGGCGCAGGTCAACCTGGTTCTGCGCCAGTTGGTTGGCCGAACCGAGCAAGACTTCGATGTTCTTCGAGATCCCAGCCTGGCCTTGGTTGATGGTGGCTTGCGAAGACGAGAATCCATTGATGGCGGATCCATAGGCGTTCATCGAGTCCACCAGGCTGGAGACAGCGGAGGTATCCAGGCCGGAGCTTGTCAGGCTTTTCATGTAGTCGGAGGCTGCGGCAATCGAGGCGACGGCCAGCTGTTGAGCCTCGGGTTTAAGGGTGTAGGTGTACCCACGAACATCGAAGCGCATCTTTTGAAACAGCATGATTGCCCGGAGCACTGCATCGCGTTGCGCGGCGTCGCCATCCATAGAATTGGCCCGCCCATTCAGCTGTCGCAACTTGGCGTCTGCGGTGTCGGCCGCAGTGCCGAAGACATCTCTGCTGGCTTCACGCGTGTGGGTGGCAGCAATGATGCTGTTGTAATGATCCTTGTATTCCTTCATGGCCGCCATGGCCGCTTTCACGTGAGGAATATTAAGCTCGGAATTCAATACGCTGTTGAGGTAGGCGAGATGGTTATCGAGATTTTCGTAGGCTTTCAGCCAAGTCGTGGCATTGGCGTCGTCAGAGGTCTGGCCATAGACCAGCCGTGCTATGCGCATGTCTCGCGTCAGTGTGCTGAGCTTGGCAATGTCCGTGATGCGCTCGCTGCGCTCACTCATGGAGGCGATGCCTCTCCAGCCCGTCAAGGCGATCAATACGGTAAGTATGATAACTAGTGTGAAGCCAAGTATTAACTTCGATCTGACCGTTAAGTTGGTTAAAGCACTTTTCAACATGTGAGCCTCTCGAAATCGCTGTTTTAGTTTCTTCGGTCGGCTCCTCCATGCCAGTGCTGCGTTCATCCAATCGGCAGCGCAGAGGGAATCTTTAGCGAAGATTTTCACGAAAATGAGGTTTTCTTACATGCTGCTTGAAGCATAAAAAGTTCAATTTTTTTAATATTAAATGTAGCGGGTCGAAGCGCCAGGAAGCTACTGCTCGCTCGCAGAATGGCAGCAACAGCGTCACGTTGGGGTGGGCCTGATGCCACAGACACGAACACTGACGTTTGTATCCGACGTGCGTGCGCCATTTTTTGACGCGAAAATGATTTGAAAGGGTGCGAGGGGGTTGGAGCGATCAGCTGAGATCGTGCAGCACAAGCACGTGCTGCACGAAAAGGAGAAGATGGTGCACCAGGCGGGATTCGAACCCACGACCCCTGCCTTCGGAGGGCAGTACTCTATCCAGCTGAGCTACTGGTGCGACGCGGGCGCCATGATACCCATCTCGGGGGTGGTCGTCCATTGCGATAACCGGCACATCGTTTGTAATCTGCTACGGTGACACTCGTGCAAGCCGGGCATACCCAGGCTTGCAAGGCTTGTCGTTCTTTTTTTCGAACGGCTATTGTCCTTTACCGCCATAGATCCTAGGATTCGTTTGAGATTTCAAACGCTCTTGTCTGGTTGCTGATGCGCATGCGTTCATCCATGCGGTATTTCACCTCAGCCCGGGCGCCTTTTCATCCCTCCATTCGTGCCGTCACGTACGGCGCCATCAAGGAAGCCGACATGCAGCTCAAAGACACCTCGTTGTTCCGCCAGCAAGCCTATATAGATGGTGCGTGGCTGGGCGCCGACAGCGGGCAGGCCATCAAGGTCAGCAACCCGGCCACCAACGAAATCCTCGGCACCGTGCCGAAAATGGGCGCCGCCGAAACCCGCCGCGCCATCGAGGCTGCCGACAAGGCGCTGCCGGCCTGGCGTGCGCTGACCGCCAAGGAGCGGTCGAACAAGCTGCGCCGCTGGTTCGAGCTTATGATCGAAAACCAGGATGACCTCGCGCGCTTGATGACGCTGGAGCAGGGCAAGCCATTGGCCGAATCCAAAGGCGAGATCGTCTATGCCGCTTCGTTCATCGAGTGGTTTGCCGAAGAAGCCAAGCGCGTCTACGGCGACACCATTCCCGGCCACCAGCCGGACAAGCGTCTGATCGTGATCAAGCAGCCAATCGGCGTGACCGCCGCCATCACCCCGTGGAACTTCCCGGCCGCGATGATCACCCGCAAAGCGGGCCCGGCGCTGGCCGCAGGCTGCACCATGGTGCTCAAGCCTGCCTCGCAGACGCCGTTCTCGGCATTGGCGCTGGCTGAGCTGGCCGAACGCGCAGGCATTCCCAAGGGTGTGTTCAGCGTCGTGACCGGCAGCGCTGGCGACATCGGCAGTGAGCTGACCAGCAACCCGATCGTGCGCAAGCTGAGCTTCACTGGCTCGACCGAGATCGGTCGCCAGTTGATGGCCGAGTGCGCCAAGGACATCAAGAAAGTCTCGCTGGAGTTGGGTGGCAACGCTCCTTTCATCGTGTTCGACGATGCCGACCTGGACAAGGCGGTCGAAGGCGCGATCATTTCCAAGTACCGCAACAACGGCCAGACCTGCGTCTGCGCCAACCGTATCTATGTGCAGGACGGCGTTTACGACGCGTTCGCCGAGAAGCTGAAGGTTGCAGTGAGCAAGCTCAAGATCGGCAACGGTCTGGAAGAAGGCACCACTACCGGGCCACTGATCGACGACAAGGCCGTGGCCAAGGTCAAGGAACACATCGCCGACGCGGTCAGCAAGGGCGCAACCGTACTCACCGGTGGCAACGCGCTGCAGGGCAACTTCTTCGAGCCGACCGTGCTGGTCAACGTCTCCAAGGATGCCGCCGTGGCCAAGGAAGAAACGTTTGGCCCGCTGGCGCCACTGTTTCGCTTCCAGGACGAGGCCGAAGTAATTGCCATGTCCAACGACACCGAGTTCGGCCTGGCTTCGTACTTCTATGCCCGCGACATGAGCCGCGTGTTCCGTGTTGCCGAGGCGCTGGAATACGGCATGGTCGGTATCAACACCGGCCTGATCAGCAACGAAGTGGCGCCGTTCGGCGGCATCAAGGCCTCGGGCCTGGGCCGCGAAGGCTCCAAGTACGGCATCGAAGATTACCTGGAAATAAAATACCTCTGCATTTCGGTGTAACCCACCGCGCAGAACCCTTGGCGGCCGGCGGCCGCAGCAGTCGATCATCGTATGCTGCTGCGGTACGTACCGGCCGCTTTATCCTTGAATCACGCCGACCGATGAGCGGCGAATGAGGAATGTCATGAGCAAGACCAACGAATCCCTGATGCAACGCCGCCAGGCTGCCGTGCCACGCGGTGTGGGCCAGATTCACCCGATCTTTGCAGAGTCAGCGCAGAACGCCACGGTTACCGACATCGAAGGCCGCGAGTTCATCGACTTTGCCGGCGGCATCGCGGTGCTCAACACCGGCCATGTCCACCCCAAAGTGATCGCGGCCGTGCAGGCACAACTGCACAAGCTGACTCACACCTGCTTCCAGGTGCTGGCATACGAGCCGTACGTTGAAGTCTGCGAGAAGATCAACGCCAAGGTGCCCGGTGACTTCGACAAGAAGACCTTGCTGGTCACCACCGGCTCCGAGGCCGTCGAAAACGCCATCAAGATTGCGCGCGCTGCCACCGGTCGCGCCGGGGTGATCGCCTTCACCGGCGCCTACCACGGCCGCACCATGATGACCCTGGGCCTGACCGGCAAGGTCGTGCCGTACTCGGCTGGCATGGGCCTGATGCCCGGCGGTGTGTTCCGCGCGCTGTACCCCTGCGAACTGCACGGTGTGAGCGTCGACGATTCGATTGCCAGCATCGAGCGCATCTTCAAGAACGACGCCGAGCCCCGTGACATCGCAGCGATCATTCTCGAGCCGGTGCAGGGTGAGGGCGGCTTCTATGTCGCGCCGAAAGCCTTCATGCAGCGTCTGCGCGCCCTGTGCGACCAGCACGGCATCCTGCTGATCGCCGATGAGGTGCAGACCGGCGCAGGCCGTACCGGTACCTTCTTCGCCATGGAGCAAATGGGTGTTGCGCCCGACCTGACCACCTTCGCCAAATCCATCGCTGGCGGTTTCCCTCTGGCCGGCGTGTGCGGCAAAGCCGAGTACATGGACGCCATCGCTCCAGGTGGTCTGGGCGGCACCTACGCCGGCAGCCCGATCGCCTGCGCGGCGGCACTGGCCGTGATGGAAGTGTTCGAGGAAGAGAACCTGCTTGATCGCAGCAAGGCAGTCGGCGAGCACTTGGTAGCGGGCCTGCGCGCCATCCAGGCCAAGTACCCGGTGATCGGTGATGTGCGCGCACTGGGCGCGATGATTGCCATCGAGCTGTTCGAAGGCGGCGACACCCACAAGCCGAACGCCGCAGCAGTGGCCCAAGTCGTAGCCAAGGCGCGCGACAAGGGTTTGATTCTGCTGTCGTGCGGTACTTACGGAAACGTCCTGCGCATCCTGGTTCCACTGACTGCGCCTGACGAGCTGTTGGACCAAGGTTTGGCCATCATCGAAGAGTGCTTCGCTGAGCTGGCGTGAGTGATGTGAGTGCTTGGTAGGAAAAACCCGCTTCGGCGGGTTTTTTTATGGGGTGGTTTTAGTTTGCACCTCGTTTGCAGCCAGGCGGGTGATGCGCTAAAACCCTCTGCTTAATCCGTTTTTTTGCAGTACCGTTCAGACTCACTACCGAGAGTCATGCTGTCACCCTTGGCCCATGGAGTGCGCCTATGAATACCGCTACCAGCATGCCTCCTCGTGTGTTGATCGCCGAATCCGACCCTTGGATGCGTGATCTGTTGTCGCAGATGCTGCTCGATGTACGTTGCGATGCACGCCTGCAGGCGTGCGCCACGGGACCTGAGGCGCTGGAGCATCTGCGCGAGCCACCGGACTTGGTGATTGCAGCGCGCGAGTTGCTGGGCATCAGCGGTCTGGACTTGCTGCGCGGAGTGCGCAAGAGCCCTCGTCTGTCGGCCTTGCCGTTCATCTTGTTGAGCGAGCGCAGCGACAGCGCGAGCGTGCGCGAAGTGCTACCCCTAGCGCCGACGGCCTATCTGACCAAACCCTTGAATATGACCAGTTTGAAGGCGCGCCTGCAGACGCTGTTGTCTGGCTCCGCAGAGGTGGTGGTTTGCCGGATTCCGCAGATCGCTGCCGGTACCACTTTGGAACAGTATCTGACGCGCCGCCGCCTGGACTGCGACGGTGGGCCGCTGCTGTGCGACGTGCAGGCGGCGGTACAGCGGGCGCTGGGGCCAGAGGGCTTGAACCTGAAGGTGCTGGAAGCCAACGTGCGCAGCGACCCGCAAGTCACCGGGGTGCTGGTGAGCGCCGCCAACAGTGCGGCGAAACAGGGCGCGGCGCCGGTGTTGACGCTGATGCAGGCCTTGCAAGCGCTGGGCCCTACGCAGAGCATGAATCTGCTGCTGGGCATGACCACCCGGCCCAGTGCCTACCTGAGTGACCCGCTGCTGCTCGAACAAGCCGAAATTTGCTGGAACCGCTCGACCCACACGGCCGAATTCGCTCGCAACATTGCCCGCCAACAGAATGTGGACGAGTGGCGCTGCTATTGCGCAGGCGTGTTGCACTGCCTGGGCGATCTGGCGCTGCTGCGCGTTTTGCAGGAATGGCGTCTGGCAGGCGGTGAGCTTGACCAGACGAAGCTGACTTACGCGCTACGAACGTTTGGTGCGCCTTATGGCTCGGAATTGCGCCGACGCTGGCGATTGCCGCTTGAGCTGCGCGAGATGATCGCCGCGGCCTACCAGTTGGGCGGCGGGGTGTACTCAAGGGAAAAACTGATCGTGAATATTGCAGCGCAGATGGCATCGCTGGGCGCCGACGAAGACGTCACCCAGATAGCCCAAGGCAAACCAGCACGGTTGCTCAAGATAGGCGTGTCGCAGCTGAACTGGTGGCGGGGCGCGCCAATGATTCGCTGACGCGCTGGACTACGCCGGGACATGAATAAAGGCCTCTATCTGATCACTGGCCTTGGGGGTGATCGAGAGAGGTGGGGATCACCCACCCCAGCAATTGTCGAAAATCTTCTGTGCGATCCACGGCAGGTCACGTTGAAATTCTGGAAATACCTCGAAGCGGCCCAGCATGCGGTCGGTGCAGATGAATACCTTTTGGCCAGAGCCTGCGATGGTGCAGATACCGCCAAAGCTGACATTACCTTCGCGCGATGTGGTAACCGGCAAGGTATAGAGGCTTTCACATGACTGGATTTCAGTAGTGTTTTGATTCCAAAGAGCGTTGTCTCTGAATTCTTTTGTGACAGACTCCCAGTCCTCCAAATCAACTTTGGTTAACCTGGAATAAGCAGGGGGAAAGCTTAGGCAGTTTTCGCTACCACAATTAGCCGTAACCGATAGCGGGATAAGTGTGGCAATTATACATAATTGTTTCATGTGTAACTCCTTGAGTAGTTATTCTCCGTAGCTTCATGGAAAAGTAAACCATGACCTAACATATGGCTCAAGGAAACGAATTTGTCTTTTTGATAGAGAACAATGAAGTTGGCTAGCACAACCTCCACCCAATGGGCTTTGATCTAGGTAGATAATTCTGCAAATTGATACAACATGGTTGAATTCCCTAATGGGCCAGACGCGATCAATTCAGCACGGTTGCATATAATAGGCGTGTCGCAATTGAACGAGTGGCCGGGGACACCAATGGTTCGCTGACTAGGCCGGCACGATCTGGTTCTTGCCTTGGCGCTTGGCCTGGTACATGGCGGCGTCGGAACGCGAGAAGAGGGAGTCAAGCATTTCGTCTTGCGGCTGAATACTGGTCAGGCCCTGGCTTACCGTCACGCCGTAGTTCTTGCCATTGTGGTGGAAGCTCAGGCGCTGGATTTCGCGCTGCAGGCGCTCGGCGATCTGCATGGCCATGTCCGGCGCGCAGCCCGGGAACACGGCGGCGAATTCTTCACCACCGATGCGCCCGAACAAGTCGCCACGGCGCAGTACCGCACGGCCGGTTTCGGCGATGCGTTGCAGCACGTGGTCACCTTCCTGGTGGCCATAGGTATCGTTGATCATCTTGAAATCGTCGATGTCCAGCAGCAGGAAGGCCATGGGCGTGTCGTTGAGGCGGGACTGCTCGAACTCGCGGTGGGCGCATTCGAAGAAGTGTCGACGGTTGCTGCTCTGGGTCAGGACATCGGTGGTGGCGAGGCGTTGGAGCTCGCCTTCAAGGTGCTTCTTTTCGGTAATGTCCTCGGCGATACCCACCACGATCACGCGTTGGCCTGCATCCACCTGGTGGCTGACGAAGCACTTGTCGCTGAGCCAGCGGATCTGGCCATCGGCGCTGATAATGCGGTATTCGCGGTCTTCGACGGCGCCCTTGTCGAGCACTTCGGCCAGGCTGCGATCGGCGTAGTCCAGGTCATCCGGATAGATGCTGTCGCGCCATTCGTTGTAGTCAGCCAGCAGCAAACCCACCGAGCGGCCGAAAATCCGTTCGTAGGCGGGGCTGACGTAGATCATCTGCTGGGTTTCCCAATCGAACGCCCAGAGTACCGCGTTGACGCTGACCAACAGCGAGCTGAACAGCTGCTCGCGCTCCTTGAGCCGCGCGACCTCACCCTGGGCATGCATCAAGGCCAATAGGGTTTCAGCGGCTTCGGGTAGAGGTTTGACGGGTGTAGAAGGTAATTTTTTATTGACCATCATCACGGCATCTCAGAGGCGTTGGGATTACTGCGAACGGATGCGCGAAAAGCGCGGCCAAGGCATGATCCCAGGCGGTAGCGCTATGAGTCTGAGAGCGGAAAATTGTAACGAAGTTCCGAACGGCGCGCCTTGGGGCCAAGGCGCACCGATAAACGGCTCAGGCTGCAGCAGGCCTCAGCGAGTACGTCTTGAGCTGGGTCGCGAAGTCGCGCAGCGAGTGAATGCCACTGGCTTCGGCCTCTTGGATCCAATCCTTGATGGCGGCGAGCATATCATGACCGTTGGAGCTGGTGCGCGCCCAGATCTGTTGCAGGGCCAGGCGCTTTTCATAGATGACGCGCAATGCGTGGCTGTGTTCGAGCATCGTCTGGATGTGCAGGTGATGCCCTTCGTCCAGCAGGCTGGTTTCACGCGACAGCAGGCGCTTGGCCCGGCGGAACTGGTGACGTACCGATTCGTCGACCCTGCTCAGCTCCTGTTGCACCAGCGGCGCGATCACCAGCTTGCGGTACTGCGCCATGATCTGGAAGCGATTGTTGAGGATCGCCATGGCGGTGTCCATGTCGAGCTGGCCCTTGCCTTCCACGCGGTGGGCAATCGGTGCCACGCGCTGGACCTTGGCCAGGCGCAGCCAGGTAAACAGCTTGATCCAGGCCCAACCCATGTCGAACTCCCATTTCTTGACCGACAGCTTGGCCGAATTGGGGTAGGTGTGGTGGTTGTTGTGCAGTTCTTCGCCGCCGACGATGATGCCCCACGGCACCAGGTTGGTGGCCGCGTCGCGGCATTCGAAGTTGCGGTAGCCCACGGCATGGCCGAGGCCATTGATGACACCGGCTGCCCAGAAGGGAATCCACATCATCTGCACGGCCCACACGGTCAGGCCGAGAGCGCCGAACAGCAACAGGTCGATGACCAGCATCAGGACCACGCCAGTGTGGCGGAAGCGCGAGTACAGGTTGCGCTCGATCCAGTCTTCGGGGCAGTTCTTGCCATAGATGCGCAAGGTGTCGGGGTTTTCCGCCTCTTTGCGATAGAGCTCGGCGCCGGTACGCATCACGGTGCCCAGGCCTTTGATCACAGGGCTGTGCGGATCGTCGACGGTTTCGCATTTGGCGTGGTGCTTGCGGTGGATGGCGGTCCACTCGCGGGTGTTCTGGGCAGTGGTGAGCCAGAGCCAGAAACGGAAGAAATGCTTGAGCCCGGCGTTGAGTTCCAGCGAGCGGTGGGCGGAATAGCGGTGCAGATAGACAGTGACGCTGATGATGGTCACATGGGTCAGCAACAACGTGACTGCCACCACTTGCCAGGCGGACAGATCGAGAAAACCGTTGTACCACATAGGCGGGAAGGCCCTCGGTTGGGTGGGTAATGCGTGCAGCGCATTATCGACTAGCTATCAGATAAAGCCAGTCGCTCTTTTAGATAAGAGTCGCTGAATGTTTCTATTCTATAATTGGTACACATTTTGTGTGGCCGATTGACCCTATGTCTGTTTTATCTCGGGTTACAGCGCGCGGCGTTGTGATTTACCTGATTGTCTGTGTGGTGTGGTTTCTGTTGTGCGGTCATGTGGCAAACGGCCTTTTCGGAGCGTCGTCGGCCGGATGGGGGGTTCATCTGGCCGGTTGCGGTGTGTGGTTGCTGGGCAGTGCGTTCGCCTTTGGCTGGCTGCGGGCGCGGCAGGCCAATCGCGAAAGCCGACGTTTGTCGGCAGCGGTTTTCGACTGCACCGCCGACGGCGTGCTGGTGACCGACACTGCAGGGCGCATCCTGCAGGTCAACCGGGCCTTCATGGCGATCACCGGGTATGCCGAGGACGAAGTGCTCGGGCAGAACCCGAACACGTTCAAATCCGGGCAGCATCCGCCGGCCTTCTATCAACAGATGTTTCGCACGCTGGCCGAGCACGACCAGTGGAGCGGCGAGATCTGGAACCGGCGCAAGGGCGGCGACAGCTACCCGCAGTGGCAGACCATCCGCGCGATCCGCGATGATCGGGGCAAGCTGAGCCACTATGTGGCGGTGTTCTCCGACATCAGCGCGATCAGGCATTCGCAGCGCGAGCTGGCCCATCTGGCACACCATGATCCGCTGACCGGGTTGCCCAATCGCCTGCTGTTCAGCCACCGCACCGAGCACGCCTTGAGTACGGCCAGGCTTGCGCAACGCTGCTGCGCGTTGTTGCTCATCGACCTCGACCACTTCCAGAACGTCAACGACAGCTTCGGTCATGGCGTGGGCGATCGGTTGCTGATGGCCGTGGTCGAGCGTCTGCAGTGCGGGTTGGGCGAGGAGGTGACCCTGGCGCGGTTGGGCGGCGACGAGTTTGCCGTGCTGATGGAAGGCGAGTTGCGCACAGGGCAGGCGACGGCGCTGGGGCAGGGGTTGCTAGAAGGCCTGCGCGCGCCCTTCGCCATCGACGGGCACACCCTGTTCATCAGCGCCAGCATGGGCATCAGTCTGTTTCCCGACGACGCGCAGGGTGCCGAGCAGCTGTTGCGCAACGCCGACTCGGCGCTGTTCCAGGCCAAGGCACGGGGCCGTTCGAGCTATGCCCTGTATACCCAAGAGCTGACCACCCGCGCCCAGCAGCAGATCGAAGTGACCGCAGAACTGCGCCAGGCCCTGGCCGACGGGCAGTTGCGGGTGCACTACCAACCGGTGCATGCGCTGCGCGACAAGGCCATGGTCGGGGTGGAGGCGCTGGTGCGCTGGCAGCACCCGGAGCGCGGCTTGGTGCCGCCAGGGCAGTTCATACCGATCGCCGAGCGCAGTGGCTTGATCGCCGAGATCGACACCTGGGTGCTGGCCACCGCGTGCCGCCAGATGCGGCAGTGGCAGGTCGAGGGCAAGGCACTGGATTTCGTCGCGGTGAACATCTCCAGCCGTCTGTTCAGCCACCATGATCTCTACCGGCAGGTCGAGAGAGTTCTGGCCGAGACAGAGCTGGCGCCTGCGCATCTGGAACTGGAAGTGACCGAAAGTGCGGTGATGGATGATCCGGACCGCGCACTGGAGCAATTGCATCACCTGCGCGATCTGGGTTTGCAACTGGCGATCGACGATTTCGGCACTGGTTATTCATCCTTGCTCAGGCTCAAGCGCCTGCCGGTCCACAAGCTCAAGATCGACCAGGGTTTCGTCGCCGGCCTGCCCGGCGACGAGGACGATGTGGCGATCACCACGGCGATCATCGCGCTGGCGCACAGCATGGGCATGCAGGTGCACGCCGAGGGCATCGAGCAGGCGAATCAGGCGCAGTTCCTGCTGGAGCACGGTTGCGGACTGGGCCAGGGCTATTGGTTCGGCCGTCCGGTGCAAGCCGCTGCGCTGCAATGGCAGGTCCAGTAGGTGCGTATAAAAACTTCTGGTTATATGAAAATTCTTAAACAGTATTTTTAAGAATAATAAGACCGCTCTACTATCGCGCTCACGCCACCTTGGCACCCCTTATCCAGGAGCATGATCATGAGCGCATCGCTACGCAGCGTCGAAGGACAGGACGAAGCCACCATTCTGCGGGAAATTCAGAGTGCGCTGCGCGACCTGCGTTTCGGTGCGGTGGAGATCACCGTACACAACGCTCAAGTCGTGCAGATCGAACGCAAGGAAAAATTCCGTTTGCAGAACCCGGGCAACAAGCCCAGCTGAGTACGCGTCCTGCGTAGCAGCCATAAGAAAAATACCCGCCATTCCAGGAGCTTCGTCCATGTCTATCCGCCGTTATGCCTTGGCAGCCCTCGCCAGCGCCGTATTTGCCGGCTCCGCCGTCGCCAAGGACTACGAGCTGCTCAACGTGTCCTACGATCCGACCCGCGAGCTGTACCAGGAATACAACGCCGAGTTCGTCAGTTTCTGGAAAAAGGAACACGCGGGCGACACCGTGTCGATCAAGCAATCCCACGGTGGTTCGGGCAAACAGGGCCGCGCGGTGATCGACGGCCTGCCCGCCGATGTGGTGACCCTGGCGCTGGCCGGTGACATCGACGAGATCAGCCGCTTGGGCAAGTCCATCCCGGAGAACTGGCAGACCCGTCTGCCGGACGCCAGCACGCCCTACACCTCGACCATCGTGTTTCTGGTGCGCAAGGGCAACCCCAAGGGCATCAAGGACTGGGGCGACCTGATCAAGAATGATGTCTCGGTGATCACGCCGAACCCGAAGACGTCCGGCGGCGCCCGCTGGAATTTCCTGGCAGCCTGGGCCTACGGCCTGAAAGCCGGCGGTGGCGACGAGGGCAAGGCCAAAGAGTACGTGCAGACGCTGTTCAAGCACGTGCCGATCCTGGACACCGGTGCACGTGGCTCGACCATCACCTTCGTCAACAATGGTCAGGGCGACGTTTTGCTGGCCTGGGAGAACGAGGCGTTCCTGGCATTGAAGGAAGACGGTGGCGCGGACAAGTTCGACATTGTCGTGCCTTCGCTGTCGATTTTGGCTGAGCCGCCGGTGGCTGTGGTCGACAAGAACGTGAAGAAGAAGGGCAACGAGGAAATCGCCGAAGCCTACCTCAAGCACCTGTACAGCCCGGCTGGCCAGGAAATCGCTGCGAAGAACTTCTATCGTCCGCGCGACAAGGATGTGGCAGCCAAGTATGCGAAGCAATTTCCAGCGCTGAATCTGGTTACTATCGACAAGGATTTCGGCGGGTGGAAAACCGCACAGCCTAAATTCTTCAATGATGGTGGGGTGTTCGATCAGATTTATCAGGCTCAATAAGATTCGTTGAGGCGGCTGGCCTCTTCGCGGGCAGAGGGCTCGCCGCCCGCCCCGCTCCCACAGGTCACCGTAAAGCCTGTGGGAGTGGGCTCTGCCCGCGAAGAGGCCCGATTGCGTAAACCGTATTCATCAAGGACTTCTATGTCGCGTCGTATCTCCCCCGTCATACCCGGCTTCGGGCTGACGCTGGGCTACACCGTCGTGTACCTCAGCCTGATCGTGCTGATCCCCCTGGCCGCCATGTTCGTGCATGCTGCGCAGCTGACCTGGGAACAGTTCTGGACCATCGTTACCGCACCTCGCGTACTCGCCGCACTGAAACTCAGTTTCGGCACGGCGTTGTGTGCGGCGATCATCAATGGAGTGATCGGCACCCTGCTGGCCTGGGTGCTGGTGCGCTACACCTTTCCCGGACGCAAGATCATCGATGCGATGATCGACCTGCCGTTCGCCCTGCCCACGGCCGTGGCAGGCATTGCCCTGACGGCGCTGTATGCACCCAACGGCCTGGTTGGGCAGTTCGCCGCCGACCTGGGTTTCAAGATCGCCTACACCCCCTTGGGCATCACCCTGGCCCTGACCTTTGTCACCCTGCCGTTCGTGGTGCGCACGGTGCAGCCGGTGCTGGCCGACATCCCGCGCGAGGTCGAGGAAGCCGCAGCCTGCCTGGGTGCCAAGCCGTTGCAGGTGTTCCGCTTCATCCTCGCGCCGGCGCTGTTGCCTGCCTGGCTCACCGGTTTCGCGCTGGCGTTCGCCCGCGGCGTGGGTGAGTACGGATCGGTCATTTTCATTGCCGGCAACATGCCGATGAAGACCGAAATCCTGCCGCTGCTGATCATGGTCAAGCTGGACCAATACGACTACACCGGCGCCACGGCCATCGGAGTGATGATGCTGGTGGTTTCCTTCATTCTGCTGCTGCTGATCAACTTGTTGCAGCGGCGCATCGAAACCCCTTGAAGGAGGCTCCGCACATGTCTGCATCTTCCATTGCTGCCTCCACCAATGCGGCCCGGCGTGGCAGCGCAACCTCGCGGCGGGTGTTGATCGCCCTTGGCTGGCTGGTCTTCGCCGTGTTTCTGTTGCTGCCGTTGCTGATCGTCGTGTCCCAGGGCTTGAAGCAGGGCCTGGGAACCTTTTTCGCGGCGATCTTCGAGCCCGATGCGCTGTCGGCGCTCAAGCTGACGGTGTTCGCCGTGCTCATTTCGGTGCCGCTGAACCTGGTGTTCGGCGTCAGCGCCGCGTGGTGCGTGAGCAAGTATTCGTTTCGCGGCAAGAGCATTCTGGTCACGTTGATCGACCTGCCGTTCTCGGTGTCGCCGGTGATTGCCGGTCTGGTCTATGTGCTGATGTTCGGCGCTCAGGGCCTGTTCGGGCCGTGGCTGCAGGACCACGACATCCAGATCGTGTTCGCCTTGCCAGGTATCGTGCTTGCCACCATCTTCGTGACCGTGCCGTTCGTGGCCCGCGAGCTGATCCCGCTGATGCAGGAACAAGGCACGCAGGAAGAGGAAGCGGCGCGTCTGCTGGGCGCGAATGGCTGGCAGATGTTCTGGTACGTCACCGTGCCGAACATCAAGTGGGGACTGATCTACGGCGTGGTGCTGTGTACCGCGCGGGCCATGGGTGAATTCGGTGCCGTGTCGGTGGTGTCCGGGCACATTCGCGGCGTGACCAATACCCTGCCGCTGCACGTGGAAATTCTCTACAACGAATACAACCATGTCGCCGCCTTTGCCGTTGCGAGCCTGTTGCTGATCCTGGCGCTCTTCATCCTGCTGCTCAAGCAGTGGAGCGAGTCCCGTATTGACCGCCTGCGCAACAGCGCCGCGGAGGAATGATTAATGTCGATCGAAGTTCGTAACGTCAGCAAGCGCTTCAATGCCTTCCAGGCCCTGGACTCCATCAATCTGGACATCCAGAGTGGCGAGCTGGTGGCTCTGCTGGGCCCATCCGGGTGCGGCAAGACCACCTTGCTGCGCATCATCGCCGGCCTGGAGACGCCCGACCAGGGCAGCATCGTGTTCCACGGCGAGGACGTCTCCGGGCACGATGTGCGGGATCGCAACGTCGGTTTCGTGTTCCAGCACTACGCGCTGTTCCGACACATGACGGTGTTCGACAACGTCGCCTTTGGCTTGCGCATGAAACCCAAGCGCGAGCGGCCCACCGAAACGGTGATTGCGCAGAAGGTGCATGAGCTGTTGAACATGGTGCAGTTGGACTGGTTGCACGATCGCTACCCCGAGCAGTTGTCCGGGGGACAGCGCCAGCGTATTGCCCTGGCCCGTGCCCTGGCGGTCGAGCCCAAGGTGTTGCTGCTCGACGAACCCTTCGGCGCGCTCGACGCCAAGGTGCGCAAGGAGCTGCGTCGCTGGCTGGCGCGCTTGCACGAGGACATCAACCTGACTTCGGTCTTCGTGACCCACGACCAGGAAGAAGCCATGGAAGTGGCGGATCGCATCGTAGTGATGAACAAGGGTGTCATCGAGCAGATCGGTTCGCCAGGCGAGGTGTACGAGAACCCGGCCAGCGACTTCGTCTATCACTTTCTGGGCGACTCCAACCGCTTGCAGTTGGGTGGTGAGGAGCATGTGCTGTTTCGTCCGCACGAAGTGTCGCTGTCGCGCCACGAGCTGGACGACCATCATGCCGCCGAAGTGCGTGACATTCGTCCGTTGGGCGCAACCACGCGGGTGACGCTCAAGGTCGAGGGGCAGAGCGAGCTGATCGAGGCCGAAGTGGTCAAGGACCATGACAGCCTGAGTGGCCTGGCGCGGGGCGAGACGTTGTTCTTCAAGCCCAAGGTCTGGCAGAAGGCGTCAGGTCTGTAGCAGCGGCGCAAGCCGCGTCCGAATTCAACGCGGTGCGTCAGAGACACCGCGTGTACCGCCGACGCGGCTCGCGCCGCTGCTACAGAAGATCACGCGCACCTTGTAGCAGCGGCGCAAGCCGCGTCCGGGGTCGATGCGGTGCAGCAGGCAGACTGTACGTGCCGCCGACGCGGCTTGCGCCGCTGCTACAGAAGATCACACGCACCTTGTAGCAGCGGCGCAAGCCGCGTCCGGGGTTATGCGGTGGCAGCAGGCAGACCGCGCGTGCCGCCGACGCGGCTTGCGGCGCTGCTACGGGGCTGATTGACCTTTATTTTGGTTATTAATAAATAGCTTCTTATTCCTTAACGAATATAACTCCTTTCCTTATACTGGCCTCCAACGCAACGTTTGCAGGAGGCGCATCCCATGCGCAATGAGTCGATCCGCTATCTGATCGTGCCAGGCTGGCAGGGCTCGTCCGACGACCATTGGCAAAGCCATTGGCAACGAACCCTGCCCAACAGCGCGCGTGTCGAGCAGGACGACTGGCTCACGCCACGGCGTGAAGACTGGGTCGCGGCGCTGGACCGCGCGGTGAATGCCAGCGCCGATCCGGTGATTCTCATTGCTCACAGCCTGGGATGCGTGACAGTCGCCCACTGGTCGGTCGCCGCCTCGCTGGTTTCGTTGCGCAAGGTTCGCGGAGCCCTGCTGGTGGCGCCCGCAGACGTAGAGCGCCCGGCCTGCTCGCCGGCCCTGCGCAACTTCGCACCCATCCCCAAACACCTGCTGCCATTCCCCAGCCAAGTGGTGGGCTCGGACAACGACCCTGCGGCCAGTGCTACGCGAGCCTTGCAACTGGCCCGCGACTGGGGCGCCGAAGCCGGCATTCTGGCCGGTGCCGGGCATATCAACGTCAAGTCCGGGCATCGACGCTGGGAACAGGGGTTTGCCTACCTCTATCGCCTGCAGAGTCGCATGGACCAGCACATCCAGCTGCGCGCCTGAATGCCCGACAACCGAGTACGCCGCCTGCAGCCAGGCCGGTGGGAGCCTTGCCCATGACCGCATACAACGACACCTTCGGCCAGCCGCTGCTGACCTTTCCCGACGCCGACAAGAGCCCGCTGAGCATCCGCGCCAAGGCGCTGGTGTTCGTCGATCCGCGCTCGCGACGCTTGCGCGAGGAGCTCGAGCGGCTCGCGCCCAAGGCACTGCCGGTGCTGATTCAGGGTGAAAGCGGCACCGGCAAGGAACTGCTTGCCCGCCACATTCATCGCGGCAGTGATCGTGGCGGCCTTTTCGTCTCGGTCAATTGCGGCGCGATCAGCCCGACCTACGCCGATGCCGAGCTGTTCGGCTACAGCGCAGGCGCCCACAGCGGCACGGCCAGCAGCCGGGCCGGATGGTTCGGCTCGGCCAACGGCGGCACGCTGTACCTGGACGAGATCGCCGACCTGCCGCTGGCGATCCAGACCAAACTGCTCGCGGCGTTGGAAACCCGTGAAGTGACCCGCGTCGGCGCGGCCCAGCCCAATCCCGTGGACGTGCGCCTGGTGGCGGCGTCGAGCATCGATCTGGGCCAGGCCGTGGCCGCGGGGAAATTCAACGAACGGTTGCACGCCTATCTGGGCGAAGGCCGCCTGACCTTGCCGCCGTTGCGCGAGCGGACCGGCGATATCCTCGCCCTGGCCGAGTATTTCCTGGGCATCTACAGCCACCGTCTGAACCTGGCGGTGCCGCTGATCAGCGCCGATACGCAGCGAGCGCTGGAGCACCACGATTGGCCCGGCAATACCCGCGAGCTGGAAAACGTCATCCATTTTGCCTTGCTGGTCAGCCGCGGCGACGAGATCCTGCCCGAGCATCTCAATCTGCCAGCGGCCGCGAACACGGACCTGCTCGTGCATATCGAGCAGCTGTTGACGCAGGCGGCCGAGCACGCCGACCCGACTGTCTTGGCAGCGCTACTGAACCGTAGCCTGGAATATCTGGGCAAAAAGGCATAAGCAGCAAACTAAAAGGTATTTGTAGGAATATTAATTCCCGGTATTGTCCGCGCAAGGCTGGCCGATTGCTGCCGCCGCCACCCAATTTCAAGGACTTAGCATGAAAAAGGCTTTGCTGTTCACCGCTCTGGCGGCCTCCCTGTCTTTCGGCCTGGCCAACGCGGCAGAAAAACTCGTGATCGCCGCCACGCCGGTTCCCCACGCCGAGATCCTCGAGCTGATCAAGCCGACCCTGGCCAAGGAAGGCGTCGAGCTGGACATCAAGGTGTTCACCGACTACGTGCAACCCAACGTACAGGTGAACGAAAAGCGTCTGGACGCCAACTACTTCCAGACCCTGCCGTACCTGGAAAGCTTCAACAAGGGCAAGGGCACCAACCTGGTCACCGTGATCGGCGTGCACGTCGAGCCCTTCGGCGGTTACTCGAAGAAGGTCAAGTCGCTGAGCGAGCTCAAGGACGGCGCCACCGTCGCCATCCCCAACGAGGGCAGCAACAGCGGCCGTGCGTTGATCCTGCTGCAGAAAGCCGGCCTGATCATCCTGAAGGACCCGAGCAACGCCCTGGCTACTCCCAAGGACATCGCCAGCAACCCCAAGAACCTCAAGTTCAAGGAGCTGGAATCGGCCATGCTGCCGCGCGTGCTGGACCAGGTCGACCTGGACATGATCAACACCAACTACGCACTTGAAGCCGGCCTGAACCCGGCCAAGGACGCCTTGGTGATCGAAGGATCGGATTCGCCTTACGTGAATTTCCTGGTGGCCCGTCCGGACAACAAGGACAGCCCGGCCATGCAGAAACTGGCCAAGGCGCTGACCAGCCCCGAAGTCAAAGCCTTCATCGAGAAGAAGTACAGCGGCGCGGTATTGCCGGCGTTCTGATTCCCGAGTGTGACAACGGTTCACCTGAGCGCCGACAGCTTGTACAGTGTCGGCGTTTTGCTTTGTCCGGGCAGGGCCATTCCCGGCAAATGAACCTCGCATCACGGCCACAGTCGCATACACACCTGGCATCACAGCGCACGCAAAGGAGCCTGCATGGCTGGTCCTCGTTGGAAGGTTGTAGGGGTTTCCCTTTTGTTGGTTGCGCTGGCGGGGTGTGGTGAAGACAAGCCCATCGAGCCGACGCATCCGCGCGTGCGCGTGGAGAATGTACAGAGCGGCGAGTTCGCCGCTGCGGTCAATCTCACCGGCGATGTGCAGGCGCGCATCCAGACCCAGTTGTCGTTCCGCGTCGGTGGCAAGATCATCCAGCGGTTGGTGGACGTGGGCGATCATGTCAGCGCACGGCAGGTGCTGGCGCGCCTGGACCCCAAGGACCTGCAGACCAACGTCGATTCGGCCAAGGCTGCAGTGGCCGCCGAACAGGCACGTGTGAAACAGACATCGGCGGCCTTCGTGCGCCAGCAGAAGCTGCTGCCCAAGGGCTACACCAGCCAGAGTGAATACGACTCGGCCCAGGCGGCGCTGCGCGGTGCGCAGAGTTCGTTGGCGGCGGCGAGCGCCCAGTTGGCCAATGCCCGTGAACAACTGAGCTACACCGAGCTGGTGGCCGACGCCCCAGGCGTGATCACTGCCCGCCAGGCCGAGGTTGGCCAGGTGGTGCAGGCCACTGCGCCGATCTTCGGCCTGGCCCGCGATGGCGACCGCGATGCGGTATTCGACGTGTACGAGTCGCTGTTTGCCCAACCGGCCGGCCAGCAGCCGATCACCGTCAGCCTGCTCGACGAGCCGGCGATCAAGACCACCGGCACCGTGCGCGAAGTCACCCCAGCGGTGTCCGCGCAGACCGGTACGGTGCGCGTGAAGATCGCCCTGCAAGGCCTGCCCAAGGGCATGGACCTCGGCTCGGTGGTCAACGCATCGCTCAACGGTCCGGGCAAGACCAGCGTCGAGCTGCCCTGGTCGGCGTTGACCAAGGACATCGCCGAGCCTGCCGTGTGGGTGGTAGGGGAAGGCGACAAGGTCAATCTGCGCAAGGTCGACGTGGGCCGTTACCTGACCGGCAAGGTGGTGATCGCCGATGGCTTGAAGAACGGCGACCGCGTGGTCGTCGCCGGCGGGCAGTTGCTGCACCCGGACATGCAGGTGGAAATTGCCGAGGAGCGCCAGCCATGAAGGCGGTGATCGCGTTGTCTGCGGCCTTGCTGTTGCTGGCAGGCTGTTCGAAGGAAGAGCAAGCTCCCGAGCCGATCCGCCCGGTGCTGTCGGTCGAGGTCAAGGGCCTGGACCAGCAGAGCCTGGGTCGCTTCGCGGGCAATATCCAGGCGCGCTACGAAAGCACGTTGGGCTTTCGCGTATCGGGGCGTATCGCCCGGCGTGCGGTGGATGTCGGCAGCCAGGTGGAGAAGAACCAGCTGCTGGCCACCCTCGATCCGACCGACCAGCAGAACCAGTTGCGTTCGAGCCAGGGTGATCTGGCCCGCGTGCAGGCGCAGTTCATCAATGCCCAGGCCAATGCTCGCCGCCAGCAGGAGTTGTTCGACCGTGGCGTCGGTGCGCAGGCTGGCCTGGACATCGCCCAGACCGACCTGAAGACCGCCCAGGCCTCGCTCGACCAGGCCAAGGCCGCCGTCAGCCAAGCCAGGGATCAACTGGGCTATAGCGAGCTGCGCGCCGACCACGCCGCCGTGGTCAATCAATGGAAAGTGGAAGTCGGGCAAGTGGTGAGCGCCGGTGAAGAGGTGGTGGTACTGGCCCGTCCCGATATCAAGGAGGCGGTCATCGACCTGCCAGACGGGCTGGCCGAAACCCTGCCCGAGGGCGTGGAGTTTCGTGTGCAGTCCCAGCTCGACCCGAGCGTTGCCACCACCGGCACCCTGCGTGAGCTGGAGCCGCGGCCCGACAGTGCCACGCGCACCCGGCGCGCACGCCTGACCCTGCGCGAAAGCCCCGCCGGCCTGCGCCTGGGCACGGCGATCAGCGTGACCTTGAGTTCAAGCATCGCGCAGCGCCTGGAATTGCCGGAGACCGCAGTGCAGGAAGTCGATGGCAAGACCCAGGTGTGGTTGGTGGACGTCCAGAACAAGACCGTCAACCCGCGCCCGGTCACCGTGCTCAGTCGCGACCGTGGCGTCGTAGTGCTGGGCAGCGGTGTGCAGGCGGGTGAGCGCGTGGTCAGCGCTGGCGTCAACAGCCTGAAACCCGGGCAGAAAATTAAACTGGACGAGGCGAGCCGGCAATGAAGGGAAGTTTCAACCTGTCCGACTGGGCGCTCAAGCACCAGTCCTTCGTCTGGTACCTGATGTTCGTCGGCCTGCTGATGGGCGTGTTTTCCTATTTCAACCTGGGCCGTGAAGAAGACCCGGCGTTCGCCATCAAGACCATGGTCATCCAGAGCCGCTGGCCGGGCGCGACCCAGGATGAAACGCTCAAGCAGGTCACCGACCGCATCGAAAAGAAGCTCGAAGAGCTGGACTCCCTGGACTACGTGAAAAGCTACACGCGGCCTGGCGAGTCGACGGTGTTCGTGTACCTGCGCGACACCACCAATGCCAAGGCGATTCCAGAGATCTGGTATCAGGTGCGCAAGAAGGTCGACGATATTCGCGGCACCTTCCCCCAGGGCCTGCAGGGGCCTTCGTTCAACGATGAATTCGGTGACGTGTTCGGCTCCATCTACGCCTTCACTGCCGACGGCCTGAGCATGCGGCAGCTGCGCGACTACGTGGAGCAGGTGCGCGCCGAGATCCGTCAGGTCGAGAACCTGGGCAAGGTTCAGTTGGTAGGCCAGCAGGACGAAGTGATCTACCTGAATTTTTCCACGCGCAAACTGGCCGCGCTGGGCCTGGACCAGCAACAGGTGGTCGGCGCGCTGCAGGCACAGAATGCGGTGACGCCGGCGGGCGTGATCGAAGCAGGGCCGGAACGCATTTCGGTGCGCACCTCGGGCCAGTTCAAGTCGGAAAAAGACCTGGAAACGGTCAACCTCAGGCTCAACGACCGCTTCTACCGGCTGACCGATATCGCCGACATCGAACGTGGCTACAAAGACCCGGCCGCGCCGATGTTCCGCTACAACGGCCAGCCCGCCATCGGCCTGGCCATTGCCATGAAAGACGGCGGCAACATTCAGGAATTCGGTACCGCGCTGCATGCGCGCATGAACGCGTTGACCGCGCAGTTGCCGGTGGGCGTGGGCGTGCACAAGGTTTCGGACCAGGCCGAGGTGGTCGAGAAGGCCGTCGGTGGGTTCACCAGCGCTTTGTTCGAGGCCGTGGTCATCGTGCTGATCGTCAGCTTCATCAGCCTGGGCGTGCGCGCCGGCCTGGTGGTGGCCTGCTCGATTCCGCTGGTGCTGGCCATGGTCTTCGTGTTCATGGAGTACAGCGGCATTACCATGCAGCGCATTTCCCTGGGGGCGTTGATCATCGCCCTGGGCCTGCTGGTGGACGATGCGATGATCACCGTGGAAATGATGGTCACTCGCCTGGAAGCGGGTGACAGCAAGGAGGAGGCGGCTACCTTCGCTTACACCTCGACCGCATTCCCGATGCTCACCGGCACTTTGGTCACCGTGGCCGGCTTCGTGCCGATCGGCCTGAACGCCAGCTCGGCCGGTGAGTACACCTTCACCCTGTTTGCCGTGATCGCGGTGGCCATGCTGGTGTCCTGGGTGGTGGCGGTGCTGTTCGCACCGGTCATCGGCGTGCACATCCTGAGCAAGAACGTCAAACCCAAGCCGGAGCAGCCGGGGCGTGTCGCGCGCTGGTTCCACAGTGGTCTGCTGGGCTGCATGCGCCACCGCTGGCTGACGATCATCGGCACGTTGCTGCTGTTCGCCGCGGCGCTGTTCTGCATGCGTTTCGTGCAGAACCAGTTCTTTCCCTCGTCCGACCGCCCGGAAATCCTGGTGGACCTGAACCTGCCGCAGAACGCTTCGATCAACGAGACGCGCAAGGCGGTCGACCGCCTCGAAGCCACGCTCAAGGATGATCCGGACATCGCGCGCTGGAGCACTTACATCGGTCAGGGCGCGATCCGTTTCTATCTGCCGCTTGACCAGCAGTTGGAGAACCCTTACTACGCCCAGTTGGTGATCGTCAGCAAAGGCCTGGAGCAGCGTGGCGCGCTGACCGAGCGCTTGAAGAAGCGCCTGCGCGAAGACTTCGTCGGCATCGGCACCTACGTCCAGGCGTTGGAAATGGGGCCGCCGGTAGGCCGGCCGATCCAGTATCGGGTCAGCGGCAAGGACATCGACCAGGTGCGCAAGCACGCCATCGAGCTGGCCACGCTGCTGGACCAGAACGCGCACGTCGGCGAGATGATCTACGACTGGAACGAGCCGGGCAAAGTACTGCGCATCGACATCGCCCAGGACAAGGCGCGGCAGTTGGGCTTGTCGTCCGAAGACGTGGCCAAGCTGATGAACACCATCGTCAGCGGCTCGGCGGTGACCCAGGTCAATGACGATATCTATCTGGTCAACGTGGTCGGCCGTGCCAACGACGCCGAGCGCGGTTCGCCGGAAACCTTGCAGAACCTGCAGATCGTCACGCCCAGCGGCACCTCGATTCCGCTGCTGGCCTTCGCCACCGTGCGCTACGAGCTGGAGCAGCCGCTGGTGTGGCGGCGTGATCGCTTGCCGACCATCACCTTGAAGGCGGCGGTCAGCGACGATATCCAGCCGACCGATCTGGTGGCCCAGCTCAAGCCCGAGATCGAGAAATTCGCCGAAGGCCTGCCGGTGGGTTACAAGGTGGCCACCGGTGGTACGGTCGAGGAAAGCGGCAAGGCGCAGGGACCCATCGCCAAGGTGGTGCCGTTGATGCTGTTCCTCATGGCGACCTTCCTGATGATCCAGCTGCACAGTGTGCAGAAGATGTTCCTGGTGGCCAGCGTGGCGCCGCTGGGCATCATCGGTGTGGTGTTGGCGCTGGTGCCGACCGGGACGCCCATGGGTTTCGTGGCGATTCTCGGGATACTGGCGCTGATCGGTATCATCATCCGCAACTCGGTGATTCTGGTGACCCAGATCGACGCCTACGAGCGCGATGGCTACAAGCCGTGGGATGCCGTGCTGGAGGCAACCGAGCATCGACGCCGGCCGATCCTGCTCACGGCGGCAGCCGCCAGTCTGGGCATGATCCCGATCGCCCGCGAGGTGTTCTGGGGCCCGATGGCCTACGCGATGATCGGCGGAATCGTGGTGGCGACCTTGCTCACCCTGTTGTTCCTGCCGGCGCTGTATGTGGCCTGGTACCGGATCAAGGAAGACGAGGGCGAGGGGAAGGAAGCTTGATTCAGGTTGGGCAAAAGAAAGTAGGGTGCTCCGTCTGAGATACCGCAGCGTGGCGTTCGCGGCCACGGACCGCTCCTACGCAGGACATTATCCCCCGTAGGAGCGGTCAGCGGCCGCGAAGGGCGCATCTCGGTTCCGCGACTAGCGCTTGTTGAGCACCCGCGCCAATCGGTCGCCGCCGAACTGGATCAGGGTCACCAGGGCCACCAGCAACACGATGACCGTGAGCATGATCTGGCTGTCGAATCGCTGGTAGCCATAGCGGTAGGCGATGTCGCCTAGCCCGCCGGCACCGATCGCACCAGCCATCGCCGATGAATTGATCATGGTCACCAAGGTGATGGTAAAGCCGGCCACGATGCCCGGTCGCGCTTCGGGCAGCAGCACGTGCCAGACGATGTGCCAGCGTCGGCAGCCCATGGCTTGCGCGGCTTCGACCAGGCCATGGTCGACCTCGCGCAGGCTGACCTCGGCAATGCGCGCAAAGAACGGCGTCGCAGCGATGGTCAACGGCACCACGGCCGCCCACACGCCATAGGTGGTACCGACGATCAACCGGGTGAACGGGATCAGCGCCACCATCAGAATGAGAAACGGCACCGACCTGAACAGGTTGACGAACGCGCCCAGCACGCGGTTCAGCGCGGGCGCCTGGTAGATACCGCCACGGTCGCTGGTGACCAGCACCACGGCCATCACCACGCCCACGGGCAGCGCGATCAACGAGGAAACGCCCACCATCAGCAAGGTGTCCAGGGCGCCCTGCAACAGACGATCAAACCACATAGCCCAGCTCCTCTACTCGTTGTGCCCATTGCCCGGCGCGTTGCAGCAGATGCTCGCGGTCGTGGGGCGAATTGCTTACCGCCACGACCAGATTGCCCAGTGCGCGACCTTGAATCCGTTCGATACCGCCCTGCAGCAGGCTGACCTGGCCACCCAGCAGGTTGAACAACGACGACAGGTCCGCCTCGCCGGCCTGTGCCCCGGTCACGCGCAGTCGCAGTACCAGCGCTGCGCCAGGCGTTGCAGGCGTGCTGCGCAGACGGGCGCGCAGTTCCTCGGGCAGGCCGTGTTGCAGCGGGGCCAGCAAGGTCCGACTGACCTCATGCTGGGGGTTGCCGAACACCTGCCACACCGGGCCCTGCTCAACCACCTGGCCGCCTTCGAGCACCACCACGCGGTCGCAGATGGCGCGGATAACGGCCATTTCGTGGGTGATCAGGATGACCGTCAGCCCCAGCCGCTGGTTGATATCGCGCAACAGGGCGAGAATCGACTCGGTAGTCTCCGGGTCCAGCGCCGAGGTGGCTTCGTCGCAGAGCAGAATCTGCGGGTCGTGCACCAGCGCCCGGGCGATGCCGACACGCTGCTTCTGCCCGCCGGACAACTGCGCCGGATAGGCGTCGCGCTTGCCTTGCAGGCCAACCAGTTCGAGCAGTTCACCGACCTTGCGCCAGCGCTCGGCCTGGGGCACACCGGCGACCTTGAGTGGCAACTCGACGTTCTGCCACACGGTTTTCGCCGACATCAGGTTGAAGTGCTGAAAGATCATGCCGATGCGCCGTCGCAGGGCCACCAGGCGGTCCTCGTCGAACTCGCCGATGTCCACCTGATCGACCAGCACGCGCCCGCTGCTGGGCTGCTCAAGCCGGTTGATGGTGCGGATCAGCGACGACTTGCCAGCGCCGCTGCGGCCGATGATGCCGAACACTTCGCCACGCTCGATGGTCAGGTCGATGCCCTGCAGCGCCTGCACGGGGCCCTGGGCGCCCTCATAGGTCTTGCCGACGCCGGTGAAACGCACCAGCGCATTGGCCAGTTGTGGATGCAGTTCCAGCGGCTCGGCAGGCCGGGCAATGCCGGCGGTAGCGGCCAGCCTGCGTTGCACATTGGTGGTGGGCATGCTCACTCCTTCCAGCCGACTTGGTAGAGTTTGCCGTTGACCTTGTCGAGCGAGGCGCGCACCACCGGCGAATGCTGGTAGATGTCGATGAACTTGGCCAGGCGCGGATCGTCCTTGCGCTCGGGCTTGATCACGAACTGGATGACGTATTCAGGATGATCCAGACCATCGAACAGCAGCGCCGAGCCTGCGTCGAAGGTCTTGGACAGGCGAATGTAGGCCGGGTAGCCCTGCACCAGGTCGGCGTCATCGTAGGCGCGCACCAACTGCACCGCCTCGACCTGGAGAATCTTCAGGTTTTTGGGGTTGGTGAGAATGTCCTCTTCGGTGGCCTTGTAGCCAACCCCCGGCTTGAGGGTGATCAAGCCAGCCTTCGCCAGCAGTTGCAGGCCTCGGCCGCTGTTGATCGGGTCATTGGCAATGGCGACGGTCGCGCCCTTGGGCAGTTCGTCGAAGCTTTTGTAGCGTTTGGCATACAGGCCGACGTTGTTGATGATGCCCGGCGCATACGGCACCAGATCGGTCCCGGCCTGGGTATTGGCGTTTTCCAGGAACGGCATGTGCTGGAAGTAGTTCACGTCGATGTCGCCGGCGGCCAGGCTGACGTTGGGTGCGATCCAGTCGGTGAATTCCACCAGCTTGACGGGCAGGCCCTGTTTCTTGGCTTCCTCCACGGCGCTTTCCAGGGGGATGGCGAACGCGGCGGTGGTACCGACGATCAGCGGCTTGTCATCGGCGGCATGGGCCAGGCCGGCGAGGAGGGTGAGGGCGAGGAGCAAGGTGGGTTTGAGCATGTTGGGTTTCCAGTGATTTATTGTGTTGTTTGGGGTGGCCTCTTCGCGGGTAGAACCCGCTCCCACATGAGCGTGCGCTCGTTGATTGTGGAAGCGGGCTTCCCGCGAAGAGGCCCGATCAGGCACCGCGCTTGTAACTGAAGCCAGCATGCCCTTCAGGCAGCCCCGGGCCTTGGCCGAAGACTTTTTCGCGCAGCGTGCCCTGGGCATAGGCGGTCTTGTACGAACCGCGTGCCTGCAGCACGGGAATCACCAGGTCGATGAAGTCGGCGTAGCTTTCCGGGGTCACCGTGCGGGTCAGGTTGAAACCGTCCAGGCCGGTCTCGACGATCCAGGCTTCAAGGTCGTCGGCGACCTGTTCCGGATTACCGACCAAGGTGATGTAGCGCCCGCCCAAGGCGTGCTGATCGAGCAGCTTGCGCCGGGTCCAGTCGTTGTTCTGCAAGGTCTTGGTGGCCGACTCGATGGCATTGCCCTTGACGTACTCAATGGGCTCGTCGAGTTCGTAGCGGGCGAAGTCGATTGCCGTAGAGGCGGCGAAGTGGGCGACACCGGCCTCGGCGCTGGCGTAGCTGCGGTACTCGTCATGCTTGGCCCGGGCCTGCGCCTCGGTGGCGGCGACGATGACCGTCAGGCCCATGAAGACTTTCACCGCCTGCGGGTCGCGGCCGGCCGCGCGGGCTGCGTCGCGCACCTTGTCCACCTGAGCGCGGGTGGCCTGCTTGTTCTGCCCGCTGATGAACACGCATTCGGCGTGCTGACCGGCGAACTGCAGGCCGCGTGCCGAACTGCCCGCCTGGAACAATAGCGGCGTGCGCTGCGGTGAGGGTTCGCACAGGTGGTAACCCTGGACCCGGTAGAACTCGCCTTCATGCTCTACCTTGTGGACTTTTTCCGGCTGGGCATAGATGCGCCGTTCGCGGTCCTCGATCACGGCATCGTCCTCCCAACTGCCTTCCCAGAGTTTGTACAGCACCTGCAGGTATTCGTCGGCCTGATCGTAGCGACGGTCGTGCTCCACCTGGTGGGTCAGGCCCATGGCCTTGGCGGCGCTGTCCAGGTACCCGGTGACGATGTTCCAGCCCACCCGGCCACGGGTCAGGTGATCGAGCGTGGACAGGCGCCGGGCGAACAGGTACGGCGCCTCGTAGGTGAGGTTGGCGGTCAGGCCGAAACCCAGGTGGCGGGTAACCGCGGCCATGGCCGAGACCAGCAGCAACGGGTCGTTGACCGGCAGCTGGATCGACTCCTTCAGCGTCACGTCGACCGAGTCCTGATAGATGTCGTAGACCCCGACGATGTCGGCGATGAACAGGCCGTCGAACAGGCCGCGCTCCAGCAACTGGGCCAGTTCGGTCCAGTACTCCAAGGTCTTGTACTGGCTGGAGGTATCGCGCGGATGGGTCCAGAGGCCGTGGTTGATGTGGCCCACGCAGTTCATGTTGAAGGCGTTGAGCAGGATCTGTTTCTTGCTCATCAGATCGTCCCCCGGCGTGGTGGTAGCTGGTCGTTGAGGTAGTAGTTGCCGATGGCGTGGTACTTCCAGCGCACCGGGTCGTGCAGGGTGTGTACGCGGGCATTGCGCCAATGCCGGTCGAGGCCGTGCTCGGCCAGGGTGGCCTGGCTGCCGGCCAGCTCGAACAGGGTGCTGCCGGCGGCCAGGGAGATTTCGGTACTGAGCGCGCGGGCTTCGGCAACGGCGATCGAGGCGGCGCCGACGGTTTCGGCGGTGGGCTCGGCCTGCGCCTGGTCGAGCACTTCGCCTGCGCGTTCGAGCAAGGCTTCGGCAGCGTGTAGACGGATGGCCAGATGACCGAAACTCTTGAGTGACAGCGGGTCTTCCACGGCTTTGTCGCTGGTGGCGTCGATCCATGGCCGAGTGCGGGTGCGGACGAACTGCAAGGCGTCCTCGAACGCTCCGCGGGCAATGCCGGTGTCGATTGCGGCGTGGAGGATCTGCGCGAACGGGCCGACCGTGGTGGGCCGTTCGAACGCGCTTTGAAACGGCACGATGGCGTCGGCGCTGACCCAGACATTGTCGAACACCACCGAGCCGCTGCCCGTGGTGCGCTGGCCGAAGCCGCTCCAATCGTCGATGACCTGTACACCGGCACTGTCGGCGGGCACGAAAGCCAGTTGTTGCACGCCCTGTTCATCGACCACCGAGGTAGGAATGCACTGGGCATACAGCGCGCCGGTGGCGTAGAACTTGCGACCATTGATGCGCAAACCGTCGCCGTCGCGGGTCAGGCGCGTGGTGCGGTCATGGGCGGTTCGCGTGCCCAGTTCCGCCAGGGCGTTACCCAGCCGCTGGCCTGCCAGCACGTCGGCGTACAGGCGCTTTTGCTGCGCCGGGCTGCCGTTGATGCGCAGGACTTCCAGGGCATAGAAATGATTCTGTGGGATCTGCCCCAGCGAGCCGTCGGCGGCGGCCAGCAAGGCAATGACCTGGGCCAGGGTGACGTTGGACACAGCCGCTCCGCCGAATGCCTTGGGCACGCTGATGCCGCCCAGGCCAGAGCGCGAGAACAGCGCCAGTTCGCCATGGGGCAACAGCCGTTCGCGGTCGCGCAGGGCGCTGTCGCGTTGCAACAGGGGAGCCAGTTGGCGGGCAACGTCCAGGGCCTGTTGGTCGTTGGCGATCAATGCGACGCCGTCGAGGGGGTGGGGCAATGAGCTCATGCTGATCTCCAGCGGTCTGGTCAAATCCAGGAATGGCGCGCAGGCAGGCTGCCGTTCAGGTGGTAGGCGCCGATAGCGTGGTATTTCCAGCGCACGGGATCGTGCAGGGTGTGCACGCGGGCATTGCGCCAGTGACGGTCGAGGTTGAACTCGGCGAGGCTGGCGCGGCTGCCGGCCAGCTCGAAGAGCTTTTCGCTGGCGTGCAGGGCGATTTCGGTGGTGATCACCTTGGCCTCGGCCACGGCGATCGACGCCTGGCCTGCCAAGGTGGCGTCCACGGGCGCGTGGCGAGTCTGGTCGAGCACGCGCGCGGCCTTGCGCAGCAGTGCCTGGGCCGCGTGCAGTTCCAGCTTCAGGCGACCGATATCGGCGATCACGAAAGGGTCGTCGCTGGCGCGCTCGACCCCGGCGTCGATCCACGGGCGGGATTTCTCGCGGACGAAGGCGATGGTGTCGTCGATGGCCGCAGCGGCAATGCCGGCGTCGATGGCCGCTTGCATCAGTTGCGATACGGCGCCCTGAATGTTCGGTTGCTGCGCCTGGCGCCAGATCTCTACGACATGGGTGTCGGGCACCTGCACGTGTTCCAGCACCACGGTGCCGCTGGCGGTGGTGCGCTGGCCGAAGCCAGACCAGTCGTCGATGATTTGCAGGCCGGGTGTGCCGCGCCGCACGAAGGCCATGACCAGGCGTTGGTGCTCATCCACGGCCTTGACCGCTACCCAGTGGGCGAACAGCGCGCCGGTGGAGTAGAACTTTTGTCCGCTGATCTGCCAGTCGTCTCCGTCGCGGACGATGCGAGTCTTGATCTCCAGGGTGTCGCGGGTGCCGCGTTCGGGGCCGCCATTGCCGATGCGCGCGCCTTGCAGCACGGCGCTGAACAGCGTCTGCTGCTGGTGCGCGGTGGCGGTGCCGCGAAGCATCTGCAGGATGCCGAAATGGTTTTGCGGAATCTGCCCCAGGGCCGGATCGGCGGCGCTTATCAGACGGAACACCTCGGCCAGGGTTTCGAAACTGACGTCCAGGCCGCCGAAGGCACGTGGCACGGTGATACTGCCCAGGCCGCTCGCGGTGAACTGCTCGATCAGTTGCCAGGGCAGCTCGCGGTGCTGGTCGCGCCGGGCGGCATGGGTACGGGCGCTGGCGGCGAGGGTTTGCGCGGCGTCGAGCGCGTCGAGGTCATTGCGCAGTATCTGCGGGGGCACGAGCGCCGGGCCGTCGTCGGCCGGCAAGGTTTGGGAGTGTTCGCGGGAAATCGAGTGGGTGACCATACCGTCCTCACGTCATGCACGGCGTATGTCGCCTTGCTTGGGTGTACGCAGGTCCGGTGGTCCGGTGTATATACCCTAATCGTTTGTTAAGTTTAAATGAACTAACGATTGGGAATATGGATAGATGGGTTTTTCACCCCAGCCATGTCATGTAGGAGCGGCCGATGGCCGCGAAAGGGGCGCAGCAGTGTGTCAGGTACAGCGCAGCGTGTTCTTCGCGGGCAGAGCCCGCTCCCACAAACTACCGTGTGTCAGGGACGCCGCAGTGTGTCCTTCGCCGCCCGCCTCCGCTCCCACAATAGAGGGTCAGGCGGGGCGGGTGAGGGTCTTTACGCCTTCGGCAGTGCCCAGCAGCAGCACATCGGCCGGGCGAGCGGCGAACAGGCCGTTGGTGACCACGCCGACGATGGCATTGATCTGCGTTTCCAGCGCCACCGGGTCGGTGATCTGCATGTTGTACACATCGATGATGATGTTGCCGTTGTCGGTCACCACGCCTTCGCGATAGACCGGGTCGCCGCCCAGCTTCACCAACTGGCGCGCGACGTGGCTGCGGGCCATGGGAATGACTTCCACCGGCAGTGGAAACTCGCCCAGCACCGGCACCAGCTTGCTGCCATCGGCGATGCAGATGAAGGTGGTGGCCACGGCAGCGACGATCTTCTCGCGGGTCAGCGCAGCGCCGCCGCCCTTGATCAGGTTCAGGTGCTCGTCGCTTTGATCGGCGCCGTCGACATAGAATTCCAGGTCACCGACGCTGTTGAGTTCGTACACCGGGATGCCATGGCCCTTGAGCCGCGCAGCGGTTGCCTCGGAGCTGGCCACGGCGCCGTCGAAGGCGCTCTTGTGCTGGGCCAGCGCATCGATGAAGCAATTGGCGGTGGAACCGGTGCCGACACCGACAACGCTCTTTTCGCCCAGCTTGGGCAGAATGAAATCCACGGCAGCCTGGGCGACGGCCTGTTTGAGTTGGTCCTGGGTCATGCAAGCTCCGCAGCGGCAGTTGGGGCTCTAGTGGTTGCGGCCCCGAAGCCACGCATTATAAGGGCAAAACCTTGGTTTTGCGGTGGTCGTTGGCTTAGACTCATCGGCCCCGCCCGTTATCGTCAGTGATGTCTGCCATGCTCGAACAGTACGTAAAGATGATCCTCACCTCGCGCGTCTACGACGTCGCGGTGGAAACCCCTTTGCAGCCCGCCGGGCAGCTGTCCGAGCGTCTGAACAACAAGATTCTGCTCAAGCGCGAAGACCTGCAGCCGGTGTTCTCGTTCAAGATTCGCGGCGCTTACAACAAGCTGTCGCAGCTCACCGCGCAGGAAGCAGCATGCGGCGTGGTCACCGCGTCGGCCGGCAATCATGCCCAGGGCCTGGCGCTGGCGGCGCGCGAGCTGGGCATCAAGGCCACCATCGTGATGCCCAACACCACCCCCGAAATCAAGATCGCAGGTGTGCGCTCGCGCGGCGGCATCGTGGTGCTGCATGGCGATTCGTTTGCCGAAGCCCTGGCCCACTCGCTCAAGCTGGTGGACGAGCAGGGCATGGTCTACATCCATCCCTACGACGACCCCTACACCATTGCCGGGCAGGGCACCGTGGCCATGGAGATTCTGCGCCAGCATCCGGGCGATCTCGATGCGATCTTCGTACCGGTGGGCGGTGGCGGGTTGATCGCCGGCATTGCCGCGTACGTCAAATACCTGCGGCCGGGCATCAAGATCATCGGCGTCGAGCCGGACGACTCCAACTGCCTGCAGCAGGCCATGCACGCTGGGGAGCGCGTGGTGCTGCCGCAGGTCGGGCTGTTCGCCGATGGCGTGGCGGTGGCGCAGATCGGTCACTACACCTTCGAGATCTGCAAGGACCACGTGGACGAGGTGATCACCGTCAGCACCGACGAGATCTGCGCGGCGATCAAGGACATCTACGACGACACCCGTTCCATCACCGAGCCTGCGGGCGCGCTCGGGGTCGCCGGGATCAAGAAGTACGTCGAGGCCCGAGGCGTGTCGGGGCAGACCCTGGTGGCGATCGATTCGGGCGCCAACGTCAACTTCGATCGGCTGCGCCACGTGGCCGAGCGAGCCGAGCTGGGCGAGGGCCGTGAGGCCATCATCGCGGTGACCATCCCCGAGCGTCCGGGCAGCTTCAAGGCGTTCTGCGAGGCCATCGGCAAACGGCAGATCACCGAGTTCAACTACCGCTACCACACCGGCCATGAAGCGCACATTTTCGTCGGGGTGCAGACCCATCCCGAGCGGGACCCGCGCGCGGTGCTGCTGCAGACCCTCGAGGCGCATGGCTTCCCGGTGCTGGACCTGACCGACAACGAACTGGCCAAGCTGCACATTCGCCATATGGTCGGTGGCCATGCGGTCAGGGTCAGTGACGAGATGGTGCTGCGCTTCGAGTTCCCCGAGCGTCCGGGGGCACTGTTCAACTTTCTCGACAAGCTGGGCGGGCGCTGGAACATCTCGATGTTCCACTACCGCAACCATGGCGCCGCCGATGGGCGTGTGGTGGCTGGGTTGCAGGTGCCCGAGGATGAACGCCATCTGGTAGCCGGCGCGCTGGCCGAGATCGGCTACCCGTTCTGGGATGAAACGGATAATCCGGCGTACAAGTTGTTCCTGGGGTAGTGATGCGGTGCACCGGCTTGAGTCCGCGGTGTGCCATTCGCGGGCAGAGCCCGCTCCCACAGGGGCGATGGGGTGTGCCAGTTGTTACAGGGGTAGGTCTCGCTGCGCTGAACTCGATGGCTGCTACGCTTGTCGATGATGCATCGTAATGGCCCACGGGGATCACGCGTCATGGAAAGCCTGGCGGTTCTGAAAATATTCCACGTCGCTGCCACTGTTGTGCTGCTGGGCAGTGTGGCGGCCGTCATCTACCGAGCCTGGCGCAGCTGGAAGGGCGGCGACCGGCTACCGTTCGCCAGCACCCTGCAACGGCCCTGGGTGTATGCCTGGCTGGTCATGGCCCTGAGCCTGGTGAGCTTTCCCGTCACGGGATGGTGGCTGGTGCACAGGGTCGGTTGGCCTTTGGGGCAAACCTGGATTCTCACCGCTGCGGTGCTGTATGTGATCGGCGGAGGGGTCTGGTTGCTGCTGATCAACCGGGTGAACCGCCTGCGCTTCGCGACTGGGTTGAACGAAGGCGTAATTGCGGCCAAGCGCCGCAATGTGTTGATCATCGCGACCGTTGCAGTGGTGGTGCTGCTGTCGATCATCGGCTTGATGGTGACCAAGCCTGCCTGAGGCAAACCGAGGCGCATTCTTCGAGGCCGATGACCGCTCCTACGGTTGGTCCCGATCCCTGTGGGAGCGGGCTCTGCCCGCGAAAAGAGCGCCGCGGTGTATCAGACAAACCGCAGCGCATTCTTCGCGGCCGATGACCGCTCCTACGGTTGGTCCCGATCCCTGTGGGAGCGGGCTCTGCCCGCGAAAAGAGCGCCGCGGTGTATCAGACAAAGCGCAGCGCATTCTTCGCGGGCAGAACCCGCCCCTACAGTTAGCAGCTATCAGCGCAGGGAGATTTCTTTCCAGCCGCGGCGTTTGGCTTCTTCATGCAGGCGTGGGTCCGGGTCCACCACCACCGGATGGGTGACCTGCTCTAGAAGAGGCAGGTCATTCATCGAGTCACTGTAGAAATAACTGTCCTGCAAGTCGTAGCCGTTTTCCTCCATCCAGCGATTCAAACGCGTCACCTTGCCTTCCTTGAAGCACGGCACGTCGAAGCTGTGCCCGGTGTAGCGGCCGTCAACCATTTCGACTTCGGTTGCCAGCAAGGTCTCCACCCCAAGCCGCGCAGCGATCGGTCCGGTGACGAAGCGGTTGGTAGCAGTGATGATCACCAGCTTGTCACCCGCATCGCGATGCTGTTGCAGCAAGGCCGCGGCCTTGGGCAGCATGATGGGCTCGATGCAATCGCGCATGAATTCGCGATGCCATTCATCCAGTTGCGCCACGTCGGTCGCCGCGAGGATTTCCAGGGTGAAATCCAGGTACGCATTCAGGTCCAGGCGGCCGGCCAGGTAATCCTCGTAGAACTCATCGTTGCGTGCCTTGTACGTGTCGGCATCGAGAATGCCGCGTGTGCACAGATAGTCGCCCCAGGCATGGTCGCTGTCGCCGCCGAGCAGCGTGTTGTCGAGGTCGAAGAGGGCCAGGCGCATGAAATGACTCGCATGAAGTAAGGAAAAGGCCCACAGAATACGGACTTTTCACATGCGTGCACATAAGCTACGCGGCGTCGTTGCTGCCTTCACAGGCTTTGTGGAACAATGCCAGAACATGCGTTTACGAGGTTGTTGCCGTGATCGACCCCGATGGTTTTCGCCCTAACGTTGGCATCATTCTTACCAATGACGCCGGTCAGGTGCTATGGGCTCGGCGTATCAATCAGGACGCCTGGCAATTCCCGCAAGGGGGTATCAACCCTCAGGAAACGCCGGAAGAGGCCTTGTACCGCGAGCTGAATGAAGAAGTCGGGCTGGAACGCCAGGATGTTGAAATACTTGCCTGCACCCGCGGCTGGTTGCGTTATCGTCTACCCCAACGCCTGGTGCGTACGCACAGCCAACCGCTGTGCATCGGCCAGAAACAGAAGTGGTTCCTGCTGCGCCTGGTGTCCAATGAGCAGCGCGTGCGCATGGACCTGACCGGCAAGCCCGAGTTCGATGGCTGGCGCTGGGTCAGCTATTGGTATCCGCTGGGCCAGGTGGTGACATTCAAGCGCGAGGTCTACAGACGCGCGCTCAAAGAGCTAGCCCCGCGCCTTCTTTCGCGCGACTGACGACGGAGTTCGACCCCGAGCCATGCTCAATACGCTGCGCAAGATCGTCCAGGAAGTCAACTCCGCCAAGGATCTCAAGTCGGCGCTGGGGATCATCGTGCAACGCGTCAAGGAAGCCATGGGCAGCCAGGTCTGCTCGGTGTACCTGCTGGATCTGGAAACCAACCGTTTCGTCCTCATGGCCACCGAAGGCCTCAACAAGCGTTCCATCGGCAAGGTCAGCATGGCCCCCAACGAAGGCCTGGTGGGCCTGGTGGGCACGCGCGAAGAACCGCTCAACCTGGAAAATGCCGCCGGCCACCCGCGTTATCGCTACTTCGCCGAAACCGGTGAAGAACGCTACGCGTCGTTCCTCGGCACGCCGATCATCCACCACCGGCGTGTGGTGGGGGTGCTGGTGATCCAGCAAAAGGAGCGGCGTCAGTTCGACGAAGGCGAAGAAGCCTTCCTGGTCACCATGAGCGCGCAACTGGCGGGCGTCATCGCCCACGCCGAAGCCACCGGTTCGATCCGCGGCCTGGGGCGCCAGGGCAAGGGCATCCAGGAAGCGCGTTTCGTCGGCGTGCCCGGCTCGCCCGGCGCGGCGGTCGGGACCGCGGTGGTGATGCTGCCGCCGGCCGATCTGGACGTGGTGCCCGACAAGAGCGTCAGCGACATCGATGCCGAGCTGGCGTTGTTCCAGAACGCCCTGGAAGGCGTGCGCAACGACATGCGCACCCTGTCGGCGAAACTGGCCACGCAGCTGCGCCCCGAAGAGCGGGCCCTGTTCGACGTCTACCTGATGATGCTCGACGACGCTTCGCTGGGCAGCGAAGTGACCAACGTGATCAAGACCGGGCAGTGGGCCCAGGGTGCGCTGCGCCACGTCGTCACCGAGCACGTCAACCGCTTCGAATTGATGGACGACGCGTATCTGCGCGAGCGCGCCTCCGACGTCAAGGACCTGGGGCGGCGCCTGCTGGCCTACCTGCAGGAGGCGCGTCAGCAAACCCTGGTCTACCCCGATAACACCATCCTGATCAGCGAAGAACTGTCGCCGGCAATGCTCGGCGAGGTGCCGGAAGGCAAGCTGGTGGGCCTGGTGTCGGTATTGGGCTCGGGCAACTCCCACGTCGCCATTCTGGCGCGTGCCATGGGCATTCCGACGGTCATGGGCCTGGTCGACCTGCCGTATTCCAAGGTCGACGGCATCAAGATGATCGTCGATGGCTACCATGGCGAGGTCTACACCAACCCCAGCGACATTCTCAGCAAGCAATTTGCCGATGTGGTCGAGGAAGAGCGGCAACTGGCGCTGGGCCTCGATGCTTTGCGCGAGCTGCCCTGCGTGACCCTGGACGGCCACCGCATGCCGCTTTGGGTCAACACCGGCCTGCTGGCCGATGTGGCCCGTGCCCAGCAACGCGGCGCCGAGGGTGTGGGGCTGTACCGCACCGAAGTGCCATTCATGATCAACCAGCGCTTTCCCAGCGAGAAGGAACAACTGGCGATCTACCGTGAGCAGCTGGCGGCCTTCCACCCCCTGCCGGTGACCATGCGCAGCCTGGACATCGGTGGTGACAAGTCGCTGTCGTATTTCCCCATCAAGGAGGAAAACCCGTTTCTGGGCTGGCGCGGTATCCGCGTGACCCTCGACCACCCGGAAATCTTCCTGGTGCAGACCCGCGCCATGCTCAAGGCCAGCGAGGGCCTGAACAACCTGCGTATCCTGCTGCCGATGATATCCGGCACCCATGAGCTGGAAGAAGCTCTGCACCTGATCCACCGGGCCTGGGGCGAGGTGCGCGACGAAGGCACCGACGTGCCGATGCCGCCGGTGGGGGTGATGATCGAGATTCCCGCAGCGGTGTACCTGACCAAGGAACTGGCGCGGCAGGTCGATTTCCTTTCGGTCGGCTCCAACGACCTGACCCAGTACCTGCTGGCCGTGGACCGCAACAACCCGCGCGTGGCCGATCTCTACGACTACCTGCACCCGGCTGTGCTGCAGGCGTTGCAGCACGTGGTCACCGAGGCGCATGCCGAAGGCAAGCCGGTGAGTATCTGCGGCGAGATGGCTGGCGATCCGGCGGCGGCGATCTTGTTGATGGCCATGGGGTTCGACAGCCTGTCGATGAACGCCACCAACCTGCCCAAGGTGAAGTGGATGCTGCGCCAGGTGAACCTGAGCAAGGCCAAGGAGCTGCTGGCGCAGTTGAGCAAGATCGACAACCCGCAAGTTATCCACAGCTCGCTGCAACTGGCCCTGAAGAACCTGGGCCTGTCGCGGATGATCAATCCGAGCACGCCGAAGAAGCATTGAGGCGTGCTGCAAGCGGTCAAGGCCGCAATGGCATCCCTGCAGATCAAATGAAGCACCGCAGTGCTCGTTTCGCGGCCGAAGACCGCTCCTACGGTAGATTCTGTATCCCTACGCTTGCCACTAGTAGCCTGTCCCAGGCTCCACCAGACCTGCCATAGGTTCACCCCGTTGATGCCGGCGGATGTTGTCCAGCAGCACCTGGAATGCCGAATGCGGATCGGTCATGGCGCCGATATGTGGCGTGAGCCAGATTTTCGGGTGGCTGAGGAAGGGGTGATCGCTGCGCGGCGGCTCTTTTTCCAGCACATCGACGATCGCATGGGCCAGATGGCCTGAATCCAGCGCGGCCAGCAGGTCGCTTTCCACCAGATGGCCGCCGCGGCCAAGATTGATCAGGCTGGCGCCGGCCGGCAGCGCGGCGAAAGTCTGCGCATCGAGAATGCCAGCGGTGTCGGCGGTCAAGGGCAACAGGCACAGCAGGATGTCACAGCTGCCGAGAAAGTCCGGCAATTGCTCGCGGCCGCCATAGCAGTGCACGCCGGGCAGTGTCTTGAGCGTGCGCGACCAGCCACTCAAGGCAAAGCCGAACGGCCGCAGCGCATTCAATGCCGCCTGGCCCAGATTGCCCAGGCCCATCACACCGACGCGGCGCTTGCCGGCCTCCAGCAGCGGATGGATCGCCCACTTGCCCTCGCGCTGTTGCTGCAGATAGGTCGGCATCTGGCGATGCAGGGCGAGCACGGCGAAGCCGGCGTACTCGATGATGCCCTGGGCAATGCCGGGGTCGAGCATGCGTACCACGCTGACCGCTTCGGGAACGTGCGCAAGGTCGAACTGATCCACCCCCGCCGACGTGGCGAAAACCACCTGCAGTTGGGGGAATCGGTCATACAGGTCCGCTGGCGGCTGCCAGGCGGCGAAATAGCGTACCTGCGCCGGGTCGCCGATGTCCGGCCAGAAGCGCAGGGGAATATCCGCTGCGTGCTCGGCGAACAAGGCCTTCCAAGCCGACGCACGCTCGTCGGGGACTTTGAACAGCAGCGTCATAAGGTGGGTTCTCGCTGACGATCGGAAGGAACACCGACGATGCCAGATTGCCGCGCAACATTCTCCCGAATCGAGCGGGCGAAACAGAACAAGTTGACCGTAGCAGCGGTGCAGTGTGGGAGCGGGGCTCTGCCCGCGAAAGGGCCGGTGCGGTGTGTCAGGGGTACCGCGGCGTCTGGTTCGCGGCCGATGACCGCTCCTACGAGCTGCGCAATCCCTGTAGGAGCGGCCTGTGGCCGCGAAAGGGGCGGTGCGGTGTCAGGGGTGCCGCGGCCTCAACAGGCGGCAGCGATGGCTTCGCCCAGGGCGCGGGTGGTGCCGGTGCCGCCGATGTCGGCGGTCAGCGGTGCGTGTTCCGGGCCCATGGCCAAGACCTTTTCAATGGCCGCCAGAACAGCCGCGCCAGCCTCCGGATGGCCGAGGTGTTCGAGCATCATGGCGCCGCACCAGATCTGCCCGATGGGGTTGGCCACGCCCTTGCCGGCGATGTCCGGCGCCGAGCCGTGCACCGGTTCGAACAGGCTGGGGAAGTTGCGTTCCGGATTGATGTTGGCCGACGGTGCGATGCCGATGGTGCCGGTGCAGGCCGGGCCAAGGTCGGAGAGAATGTCGCCGAACAGGTTGCTCGCCACCACCACGTCGAACCAGTCCGGATGCAGCACGAAGTTGGCCGTGAGAATGTCGATGTGGTACTTGTCGACGTTCACTTCCGGGTACTTCTTGCCCATCTCGACCACGCGCTCGTCCCAGTAAGGCATGGTGATGGCAATGCCGTTGGACTTGGTGGCCGAGGTCAGGTGCTTCTTGGGACGGCTCTGCGCCAGCTCGTAGGCAAACTTGAGAATGCGATCCACGCCAACACGGGTCATCACCGTTTCCTGCAGGACGATCTCGCGGTCGGTGCCGGGAAACATCTTGCCGCCCACGCTGGAATATTCGCCTTCGGTGTTCTCGCGCACGACCCAGAAATCGATGTCACCAGGCTTGCGGTTGGCCAGCGGTGCCTTCACCCCAGGCATCAGCCGGCAAGGGCGCAGGTTGACGTACTGGTCGAACTCGCGGCGGAACTGCAACAGCGAATCCCACAGCGACACATGGTCGGGCACAACGTCGGGCCAGCCCACGGCGCCGAAGTAGATGGCGTCGTAGCCCTTGAGCGTTTCGAACCAGTCGTCCGGCATCATCTTGCCGTGAGCCAGGTAGTAATCGGCGCTGGCGAAGTCGAACCAGTCCCACTGCAAGTTCAGGTCGTAGCAGGCCGCCACGGTATCCAGCACACGGACCCCTTCGGGCATGACTTCCTTGCCGATGCCGTCACCGGGAATCACTGCAATCTTGTAATTGGACTTGCTCATGGTGCCACTCCACGGGTTGATGAACTTGCCGACTCAGTGTAATCAGGGTGTGCGGATTAATAATTGGCCTGTTGGTTAAGCCATTCTTAGATTCAGGTAAACAATCCATGAGCATGATCGACGACCTGAGCTTCTTTCAGCAGGTGGCCACCCGCGCCAGCCTGACCGAGGTGGCCCGCCATCTTGGCCTGTCGCTGCCAGCGGTGAGCAAACGGCTGAGCCAACTGGAACAGCGCCTGGGCGTGCAGTTGCTGCAACGCACCACGCGACGCTTGTCGCTGACGCCCGAAGGTGTGCTGTATCTGGAAGGCGGGCGGCCGATCCTGCGTCAGCTCGATGAACTGGAAAGCGCGCTGGGCACGCGTCAACCGACCCTGCACGGGCGACTGCGGATCAACGCCACCCTGGGCTTCGGCCGACGGCATCTGGCTCAGGTGATCTCGGCGTTCGCGCGCCTGCATCCCGAACTGGAAGTATCCCTGGAACTGAGCAGCCAGCCCATGAGCCTGCTCGATGATCAGTTCGACCTCGGCGTGTTCATGGGCGAGCCGCCCGATTCGCGGCTCATCGCCGTGCGCCTGCTGGAAAATCCGCGCGTGCTGTGCGCATCACCGAGATACCTTGAAGACATGCCTGCGCCCACCCGGGTGGCCGATCTGGCCGCCCACAACTGCATCGTGCTGCGTCAGTTCGGCAGTGATTACGCCATCTGGCGCTTTCGCAAGGATGGCCAGGACTACGCGCACAAGGTGACCGGGACGCTGTCGAGCAATGATGGCGAGGTGGCGCTGGGGTGGGCGCTGGACGGCCACGGTTTGATTTTGAGGTCGCGCTGGGACGTGCAGGCCCATTTGGCAAGTGGCCGGCTGCAGGCACTGCTGACCGATCATCAGGCGCCGCAGGCCGACGTGTTTGCGATGTACCAGCAACGGCGCCATACGCCCCAGCGCATCACCGCATTCGTGCATTACCTGCGCGAGGCGCTGGGCCAACGATTGCCGTTTGCGGTCGGTGACCTGTAGCAGCGGCGCGAGCCGCGTCCGGCCTCGACGCGGTGGGGCAGATGTACCGCGGCGTTGGTGGCGCGGCTCGCGCCGCTGCTACAGGGTAAGCGTGCCGGGGTGGGTATAGATAACCTGAAATCATGGTGGTACTGACTAATGGTGCATTGTCGCGCAGGCTTCGCCTCTTGTACCTTCCAGCGGTCCCGCTCGGTCAAACAAAAATACAGAACCGGTGCAAACATGGGCTACCCGTCGAGGTTTTTGTCGCTGCCGAATTAATCTACCCCCAGGATGATTTGCCATGAAAACCTTGTCTTTCGGTTCTGTCCTATCCCTGTTGTACGTGGCCATGGCGTGTTCCACCAGCGCCCAGGCCGAGCAGATTACCTTCGTGTCCCAAGGTGGCGTGTATCAGGAGGCGCAGACCAAGGCCATCCTCGACCCCGCCGCCAAGTTGCTTGGCATCACCATCAAGCAGGACAGCGTTCCGGACGCCTGGCCCATGGTCAAGGCCCAGGGCGAAACCGGCAAGCCGGTATGGGACGTGATCGACACCCCGCCTTCGAACTGTATCCGTGGCGGCCGCGAAGGCCTGATCGAGCCGCTGGACCTGGCGAAAATGCCTAACGTCAAGGGCATGCCCGAGGCCTATCGCACGCCTTACTCGGTGGCCTACGAGTTCTATTCCTCGGTACTGGGCTACAACACCAAGAGCCTGAAGAAAGTACCGCAAAGCTGGGCCGACTTCTGGAACGTCAAGGACTTCCCCGGCACCCGCGCATTGCGCAACGACCCCATGGGCACCCTGGAAGCGGCGCTGATTTCCGACGGCGTGCCGCGCGACAAGCTCTACCCGCTGGACGTCGACCGCGCCTACAAGCGCCTAGCCCAGATCAAGCCGGACATCGCCGTGTGGTGGAGTTCGGGCGGGCAATCGGCGCAGCTGCTCAACGACGGTGAAGTGGACATGCTGATGATCTGGAATGGCCGCGTAGGCGCGGTGAAGAAAGACAACGCCGATGTCGACTTCACCTACAACGACGGCATCCTGCAGAACACCCAGCTGTGCATCCTCAAGAACGCGCCGAACCTGGCCCAGGCGGTCAAGTTCGTCGACACCGCAGTGTCGCCCGATCTGCAGGCCGACCTGCCCAAGTACATCGATTACGGCCCTGGCAACCCCGCCGCGTTCGCTACTGGCAAGCTCAGCGCCGAACGGGGCAAGGAGCTCCCAAGCTCGCCGGAGAACGCCGCCAAGCAGGCGCTGATGTCCGAAGAGTGGTGGTCGTCGGCTGACGGTATTGCCGCCAAGGACCGCTGGTTGAAATTCGTCCAGTAAGGCGGCCGCAAGCGTGATCGACTATCTGATTCTCGGCGGCGGCAGCGCGGGGTGCGTGCTCGCCGCGCGGCTGTCCGAAGACCCCAGCAAGCGCGTGTGCCTGGTGGAAGCCGGGCGTGACATTGCGCCGGGCAAGATGCCCGCGGCCATCGCCAGTCGCTACCCCGGCCGCGCCTATCTGGATGGGCGCAACATCTGGCAGCGCCTGACCGCACGCATGTCCACCCAGGGCAGCCGTCGCTATGAGCAGGCGCGCCTGCTCGGCGGCGGATCGGCGATCAATGCGCTGATGACCAACCGCGGGGCGCCGGATGACTACGACGAGTGGGGGCGGCTCGGTGCCGAAGGCTGGAGCTGGGAAAACTGCCTGCCGTACTTTCGCAAACTCGAAACCGACTGCGATTTCAGCGGGCCGCTGCACGGCAGCGACGGACCGATACGGATCCGGCGTACGGCGCCGGCCTTTCTGTCGCCCTTCGTGAAAGCGGTCATGGGCGTATTGGCGACTCGTGGCCTGCCCACCCGCCCGGACCAGAATGGGCAGTGGCAGGATGGCGTCTACGTGGGTGCCATCGGTGTCAGCGAGCAGGGTGAACGGATTCCGGTGTCGGTGTGCTATCTCACCGACGAGGTGCGTGCCCGCCCCAACCTGACCCTGCGCACGGAGTGTGTTGTGGACCGCGTGCTGTTCCGCGGCACCCAGGCGGTGGGCGCGCGTCTGCTGGGCCAGGCCGGCGTGGCCGAGGAAGTGTTTGCCGGGGAGGTGATCGTCTGCGCCGGGGCGATTCACAGCCCTGCGTTGTTGATCCGCAGTGGGGTTGGCCCGCTGGACCAATTGCTCGATCTGGGCGTGCCGCTGGTGGCCGACCGGCCGGGCGTGGGAGGCAATCTCATGGAGCATCCGTCGATTGCCGTGTCGGCGCTGCTGACGGCGCAGGGACGAACACCTCACGTCGACGAGCATCACGAGCAGGCCATCGTACGCTTTTCATCCGGGTTGCCGGGCACGGTGCCGGGTGACATGCACGGTGCGATCCTGTCGCGTTCCGGCTGGCACTCGGTGGGCTACCGGCTGGGCACGATGTTTTTCTGGGTCAACAAGTCCTACTCGCGAGGGCGGGTGCAGGTGACGTCGCTGGATCCGTTGCAGGAGCCCGAGGTCAGTTTCTCGATGCTGTCCGAAGCCCGTGACCTGCAGCGGTTGAAGCAGGCCCTGCGCATGGGTGCCGAGACGCTGTCGGCACCGGGGCTGGGCGGTCTGCGCAGTGTGGTGTTTCCATCCAGCTACTCGCCGCGGGTGGCCAAGGTAGCGATGCCTGGCCGTTTCAATGCCCTGCAGCGTGGGCTGTTGAGCGTGCTGCTGGACATCGCCGGCCCCTTGCGCGGGCTGTTGGTGCGAGGCCTGGTGACCCAAGGTGTGACCCTGGAAAAGTTGCTGGCCGACGACAAGGCACTGACGGCGTTCGTGCGCGCCAATGTGGGCGGCACCTGGCATCCGTCAGGCACATGCCGCATGGGCCGCGCGGAGGATCCCCAGGCAGTGACCTCGAGTGACGGGCGGGTGATCGGGGTAACGGGATTGCGGGTGTGCGATGCGTCGTTGATGCCGTCGATTCCATGCGCCAACACCAATGTGCCGACCATCATGATGGCCGAGCGTATCGCCGATCTGATCAAGGCGGGGTGAGGCGACGGTGTTTCAGGCAGACCGCGGCGCCTGGTTCGCGTCCGATGACCGCTCCTACGGGTGGCCGGTCAACGGTAGGAGCGGTCATCGGCCGCAAAGGGCGCGCTGCGGTGTTTCAGGAAGGCCGCGGCGTCTGGTTCGCGGCCGATGGATGCCCCTACGGGTTGCCGGTCAACGGTAGGAGCGGTCCTTGGCCGCGAAGGGCGTGCTGCGGTGTTTCAGGAAGGCCGCGGCGTCTGGTTCGCGGCCGATGGATGCCCCTACGGGTTGCCGGTCAACGGTAGGAGCGGTCCTTGCCCGCGAAGAGCGCGTTGTGGTGTGTCAGGTACCCCAACCCACGATACCCTTCACCTCTAGAAACGCCTCCAACCCCCATTCGGCATATTCGCGGCCATTGCCCGATTGCTTGTAGCCACCGAACGGCGCCGCTGCGTCCCAGCTGGGATAGTTGATGTAGACGCTGCCGGCGCGCATCTTCAGGGCCACCTGGCGTGCCCGCGCAAGGCTGGCCGACTGCACGTACGCCGCCAGGCCGAACACACTGTCGTTGGCCATACGTACCGCGTCCTGCTCATCGGTATAGGGCTGGATCACCAGCACCGGGCCGAAGATCTCCTCACGGGCAATCGTCATCTGTGCATCCACCCCGGCAAAGATCGTTGGCTGCACGTAATACCCGAGGTCCAGCCCGGCCGGCCGGCCCAGACCGCCACACACCAACTGCGCCCCTTCCTCGATGCCGATGGCGATCATCCGCTGGATTGCCTGGTATTGCCGGTCACTGATCACCGGGCCCAGGGTCGTGGACGGGTCGTCGGGCGCGCCGACTCGATGGGCCGATGCCGCCGCGCGAGCGATCGCCACTGCCTGGTCGTGCAGCGCGGCGGGTACCAGCATCCGTGTGGGCGCGTTGCAGGACTGGCCACTGTTGCCGAAACACCCGTTGACCCCTGCCGTCACCGCTGCGTGCAGGTCCACATCGTCGAGCAGGATATTGGCCGACTTGCCGCCCAGTTCCTGGTGCACCCGCTTGACCGTCGGTGCGGCCAGCCGCGCCACCTCCACGCCGGCCCGGGTGGAGCCGGTGAACGACACCATGTCCACGTCGGGGTGACTGGCCAGCGCTGCGCCCACGCCAGGCCCGTCACCATTGATCAGGTTGAACACGCCCGCCGGCACTTCGGCGCTGTGCAGCACTTCGGCAAAAATGATGGCGTTGATCGGCGCGATCTCGCTGGGCTTGAGCACCAGGGTGCAGCCGGCGGCCAGTGCCGGTGCCACCTTGCAGGCGATCTGATTGATCGGCCAGTTCCAGGGCGTGATCAAGGCCACCACGCCGACTGGCTCCTGGTTGATCAGCGTGGTGCCGCGCCGGGTGCGGAACTCGAAGCTGTCCAAGGTGCGCAGCATCTGCTCCAGGTGACGCTTGCCGATACCGGCCTGCCAGTCATGGGCCAAGGCTCGCGGTGCGCCGACCTCCTGCATGATGGCCGCGGCAATGTCGTCGTAGCGGGCCATGAACGACTCGAGGATCCGTCCGAGCAGCGCCTTGCGCTCGGCCGGAGTGGTAAACGCAAAGTCGGTAAAGGCGCGTCGCGCCGCCGCGACCGCCGCATCGACATCGGCCTGTTCACCCAAGGCGATTTCGGTAAACGCCTGCTCGCTGGCCGGATTGATCACCGCCAGGCGCCGCGCGCCCGACGGCTCGACCCATCGTCCGTCTATATAGAACTTCAACGCGTTGTCCAAAATTCGCTCTCCACCAGTGATAAAAAAGGCCGATGCGCCTGCGTCCCCGTAGCAGCGGCGCAAGCCGCGTCCGAGTTCGCTGCGGGGAAAAAGGAGTTACGTGCCGTCAGAATAGGAACGGTTTTCCTGTCAGGGCAATTTACTAATAGTTTTCCCAGGCATAAACTCAGGTCATGTCCAACCTTCGCAGAAAACTGCCCAGCTCCGGCTCCTTGTTCGTTTTCGAGGCAGCCGCCCGTTGCGGCAGTTTCACCCGTGCGGCCGACGAACTCTGCGTCAGCCAGCCTGCCGTGAGCCGCATGCTCTCGCGCCTGGAAGAACACCTTGGGGTACAGTTGTTCGAACGCGTTCGTGGCGGCGCGCGGCTCACCGAAAGCGGGACCCTTCTTTACCGCCGCGTCCAGGAAGGTTTCGACACCATCGAATCGGCCATCGGCGAAATCTCGGCCCGCGCTACCGGCATGGAAACCATCACCCTGTCGGTGTCCACCGCGTTCACCACACACTGGCTGATGCCGCGCATGAGCCGTTTCAGCGAGCGCTTTCCCGCGGTGGACATGCGTTACCAACTCATGTCCGGGCGCATCGGCGGGCCGTTGATGGATGTCGACCTGGGCATGCGCTACCTCGACGCCGGCAGCGTCAAGGCCGCAGACAGCCTGGTTCTCCCCGAGATCACCCTGCCCGTGTGCAGCCCGCAATACCGTGCCGGCGTACCGAGCGGCAAGGGCAAGAATGCAATGCCTGCGCTGATCCACATGGACAACCAGGACCGTACCTGGGCGGCGCCTTTCGACCAGGGTGGACGCGCAGACAATGCCCTGGTGTTCTCCGATTATGCGGTGGTGGTGCAGGCCGCCCTGCTTGGCCAGGGCATGGCCCTGGGTTGGCTCAACGTGGTCTCGCACTGCCTGGCCAACGGGCAGTTGCTGCCGGTGGGTGACGAGGTCACGGTCAGTGCCCGGCACTGCTGCCTGGTGACACCGGCCAACCGTCCGAGCCGCCCTATCGTGGAAAGCGTGCGCCAGTGGATCATCGAAGAAATGCAGGCCGACATCGTGCGCGTCGACGCGCTTTACCCACAGTTATGCCTGGCTCGGAAGATCGCGGAGGCGTCATGAACACAGGTATGCCGCCATCGCGGGAAAAACAGTAGGTTATGCCCTGAGGTAAGGACAAAACAGAACATATGGCGATTCACCCGGCTGATAATTGAACCACACCTTGCACCTTCCCCTGGTTCATCATGCGGAGCGCCCTATGTCATTCAAGCAGTTCAAAGCCCTGACGTTCGATGTCGTCGGCACCCTGATCGATTTCGAAGCCGGCATTCTCAACCATGTGCGCGAAGTGGCTGGCGAAGCGGGCAAGGCGTGCAGCGACGACGACATTCTGAAGGCCTACCGCGATGCCCGCGCGATGCCCGATTCGGGCTGGTGGCCGGATGACCTGGAGCGCTGCTATCACTTGATCGCGCGCCAGCTCGGCTTGCCGGACAGCGACGAATACGCCCGCGGCCTGGCGTTGGCGGTGGAAAACTTCCCGGCCTTCCCCGACTCGATCGAGGCGCTCAAGCGTCTGCACAAGCACTTCAAACTGGTGGCCACCACCAACTCGCAGATCTGGGCCTTGAACCACATGGCCAAGACCCTCGACGAGCCGTTCGATGTGCGCGTGACCGTCGATGACGTGCGTTTCGAGAAGCCCGATCCGCAGTTCTTCGCCTACACCCGTGGGGTGCTGGCCACGCAGGGCATCGTCTTCGAAGAGATTCTCCACGTTGCGCAGAGCCAGTACCACGACATTGGCGTGGCCATGCGCCTGGGCTACCAGACCTGCTGGATCGAACGTCGCCACGCGCAGAAGGGCAGCGGCGGCACCCTGGAATCCGAGCACACCAAGCCGCACTACCATTTCACCTCGTTGGCGCAACTGGCCGACGCGGTCGAACAGGAACTGGGCTGACAACAGCGGCGCTTGCTCCGAGCGCCGCCTTCTGGTGGAAACCGGCTATGACTGCGAAGAGTTTATGGGCGGCCACCGCCCGACCGGCCCCGGCCCTGCAAGCATTGCAGGGCGAGCGGCAGTGCGACGTGGTGATCGTCGGTGCCGGCTACACCGGGCTGTCTGCGGCTCACCACATTGCCCTGAGCGGCCGCGAGCCATTGATTCTGGAAGCCAATACCCTGGCCTGGGGCGCCAGTGGCCGTAACGGCGGCGTGGTGTCGCCCAAGTTTCGCGTCGGCTTTCCTGCCCTGATGCAGCGCTTCGATCGCGACACCGCTCTGCACATGTACCGCACCGGTTATGCCGCCGTGGACAGCCTGGTGGAAATGATCGACAGCCTGGGCATCGAGGGCGCGCAGTTGCACATGGGTGGGCACATTGCCGCGGCCCACAACGAACTTGCCTTGAACGGACTGCGCAACACCGCTGACTGGATCAAGCGCGAAACCGGCGGCGAGTCGTCGCGCATGATCGACGCGGCGCAGGTGCGGGAAATGACCGGCTCGACCCTTTTTCACGGCGGGCTGCTGACGCCGAAGGCGGGCGGCATTCACCCGCTCAACTATGCCCGGGGCATGGCTCACAGCCTGAACGAGCGCGGCGTGAAGATGTTCATCAACAGCCCGGCGTTGCAGGTTCGCCAGGAAGGCGACCGGATCATCGTGCAGACGCCCCAGGGTCGAGTCAGTGCCAGACAGGTGGTGTATGCCACCAATGGCTATTCCGACCAGAGCGCCGCGACCGATACTCTGCACCGACGGCTTATTCCCTTTCGTAGCGCAATCATCGCGACTGCACCACTGCCGGCCGACGTATTGGCCACGCTGATGCCCGGCGGTCAGGTCTGTGGCGACACCAAACGCATGCTGCGCTGGTTCCGGGTGGTCGGCGACCGGTTGATCTTCGGCGGCCGCGGGGCGTTCGGCAAAGACGATTCGGACAGCGCCTTCGCCACCCTGCAACGCAGCATGGGCGTGGTGTTTCCGGTCCTGCGCGACCAGCCCGTGGCGTTTCGCTGGTCTGGGCTGGTGGCCATGACCCTCGATTACCTGCCCCATGCAGGTCAACTGGACGCGCGCAGCTTCTATGCCATCGGCTACAACGGCGGTGGCGTGGCGATGTCCACTTACATGGGCAAGCAACTGGCAGCCATGACCGCGGGCGAACCGGTGCAACTGGGCCTGCTGGCGGGCGACACGTTCAAACCCATTCCCCTGCATGCCTTTCGCGCGCCGGGTGTACGCTTGGCGGCAGGTTGGCAACAACTGCTGGATGCCATCGGCCGCTGAGCCGCGAACTTCTTCATTGCCAAGACGAGACCTATGCCCCCGATCCTGCATTATTCACAGCCCGCCATCGAACGCCGTCTACCCGTCGCCGCCTTTGCGTTGCAGGACGACCCCCTGGCGGCCGGCCGTACCGTGCATTTCCATGACCCCCACACGGGCTGCGCGGTGGGCGCCTCGACCAGCGTCGGCGCCAATTTGTCGATTGATGATTTTCCCTGGGTCGAACTGGGGATTGTGGAGGCCGGCGAGCTGACCCTGCAGGGCGAGGGCTTCGACCTGCGTCTGAAGGCTGGGGATTGTTTCGTGGTGCCTCGTGGTGTGGCAGTGCGCTGGCAGCATCGCGGGCAGTTGCGACGTCTGTTCATGGCTTTCCCCGGCTTGCCGCCGAGCAATGACATGCCTCGCACGCCGCTGAAGATCGACTTCGCTCAATCACTGCCGCCCAGCGAGCCGCCGTCGGCAACAGTGCTGCTGACCCCGGCTCCGAAAGCCTGGAGCGCAACGCTGTTCAGCGCGGCCAACTTGCGCATCGGTCTGTGGCAGTGCGAGCCCTATGCACGCAAGCAGGTGCAGCCAGGCTACAGCGAGCTGATGTTCATTCTGGAAGGCGCAGTGACCTTGACGCCCGAGCAGGGCGACGCCTGTACGGTCAGCGCCGGCGAGGTCGTGGTGGTGCCGGCGGGGGCGACCAATGCCTGGTCGAGCGAGCAGACGGTGCGCAAGGTGTTTTGCATTTTGAGTTGAGGCGGCGTAACGGCCGGACGCGGCGTGGGATGTGTAGGGTGGGCGGACGTGAACATCGGCCTGTAGCAGCGGCGCGAGCCGCGTCCGGGGTCACCGCGGTGCGGGAATCAAACCGCGCGCACCAAACTGCGCAACGGCACAGCGCTCTTGAGCACCGGGCTCTTGATGACGATGTAGCTGAAATACTTGTCGATACCGATGTTCTTGTCGAGGATCGACTCCATCAGCTCCTGGTAGTGCTGGATGCTGCTGCACAGGAACCGCACCAGGTAGTCATACCCGCCGCTGATCAAATGGCATTCGAGCACCTCGTCGATGTTGCGGATGCTCGATTCGAACTTCACGAAATCGGCGCGTTTGTGGTCCGACAGGGTCACCTCGGTGAACACCGTGACGGAGCTGGCGAACTTGGCCAGATTGACGTGCGCTTCATAGCCACTGATGTAGCCCGCCGACTCCAGGCGTTTGACCCGTTGCAGGCAGGGGCTGGGGGACAGGCCAACGGCTTCGGCGAGGCTGACGTTGGTCATGCGCCCGTCCTTCTGCAGCTGCACCAAAATATTGATGTCGATGCGATCCAGTTTCGTTGCAGCATCCATGGGGTGGACCTCGTCAAGTCAAAGCATGAACGTGGGCCTCAGGCGTGCAATGCCGTTTGATGGGCATGGGCGAGGTCCGCAAGGCTGGCGTATTCACAGCGCTTGCCGTCCAGAGCCTGGGGCGAAAGATTCCATGGCTGGCGGTGGTCACGGTGCAGGGTACACACCGGAAAATCCACGCGCAGGTTCCAGGGGTCATCCGTTTCGGTACTGCGCACCGGCAGCAACTGCGAGCGCTCCAGGCCCAGGCGCTGCAGCTCGGTGGCGAGGCTGCTGTGCCAGTCATCGTTGCAAGGTTCGATGACCGCATCGAATGCCACCGGCAAGCGTTGGGTCAGGGCGCCGACATCGATGCCGTGGGGTGGGGCGATCAGTATCAACCGGTAGAACTTGCTCAGGTACTGCAGGGCGCCGGGGGCGTCTTCGAAGATCGGCCAATGGGCCGACGAGCTACCGAAAGCCACACTTTCATCCCAGCCGGGAATCACATGCAATCGGTGCGCCATGCGCTGGTACAGCTGGCCGTGGAACGCACTGGCACTGGGGTTGCCGCCCGCCTGGCCGAGCTCCTGGGCGATGGCGCGGTAGGCCGTCAGCAGTTGCGCGTCACTGCCGGGAGTCTCGCTCTGCACCGACAAGGGTCGCAGGCCTTCGAGAATGCCCCGTTCACGGTCGACCAGGGTGGCATAAGAGAACCCCAGGGCCTTGTACTGTGTGACTTTCATGGAATGCTCCTGAGCGACGGTATGAAGGGCTTCCCTGCAGACTCCTACAGCTTTTCCACCGTAGGAGCGGTCGGTGGCCGCGAACAGCGCGCCGCAGTGTGCCAGGTGTACCGCGGCGCATTTTTCGCGGCCGCTGACCGCTCCTACGTTTGGACCTGATCCCTGTAGGAGCGGTCGGTGGCCGCGAACAGCGCGCCGCAGTGTGCCAGGTGTACCGCGGCGCATTTTTCGCGGCCGATGACCGCTCCTACGTTTGGCCCTGATCCCTGTAGGAGCGGTCCGTGGCCGCGAAGAGCGCGCCGCCCGCCCCGCTCCCACAGTCAGGCCCCGGCTTTTGCCAATGCCGTGTCGAGCATCTGCAAGGCTTCTGCCACCTGCTCGGCGCTGGTCACCAGCGGCGCGAGGAAGCGGACCACGTTGCGATACAAACCACACTTGATCACCAGCAACCCCGCCTGGCGCGCTTGGTCGATGACCCGCTGGGCCAGATCGGCATCGGCGCTGTGCCCGGCATCGTCCTTGACCATCTCGATGGCCAGCATGAAGCCCAGGCCCCGCACATCACCGATGCGCGGATAGCGTTTCTGCAGCCCCAGCAAGCCCTCGCGCAACTGCACCGCACGCTGCTCGCCCTGCGCCAGCAGGTCTTCGTGCTCGAACAGGTCCAACACCGCCAGCGCCGCCGCACAGGCCACGGCGTTGCCACCGTAGGTGCCGCCCAACCCACCGGGCGTCGGCGCATCCATGATCTCGGCTCGGCCCACCACGCCCGACAGTGGCATGCCACCGGCCAGCGACTTGGCCACCGTGACCAGATCCGGCTGGATACCCGCATGCTGGAAACCGAACATTTTCCCGGTGCGGCCGAATCCAGCCTGGATTTCATCGGCGATCAACACGATGCCATGCTGCGTGCACAGCGCACGCAGCGCCTGGAGAAACTCGACCGGCGCGGCCAGGAAACCGCCGTCGCCCTGCACCGGTTCGATCAGGATCGCCGCTACCCGATCCGGCGCCACGTCGCTGGCAAACAGCTCGTGCAACTGCGCCAGGGCGTCGTCGCTGCTGATGCCGCGATAGGCATTGGGGTAGCTGGCGTGATAGATCTCCGCCGGGAACGGGCCGAAATTCTGTTTGTAGGGCTGGCTCATGCCGGTCAAGGTCACCCCCAACAGGGTGCGTCCGTGGAACCCTCCGCGAAACGAAATCACCGCAGGCCGCTGGGTGTAGCCGCGGGCGATCTTGATGGCGTTTTCCACCGCTTCGGCGCCGGAGGTGAACAGCACGCTCTTGTAGTGCTCGTCCCCGCCGACCAGCACGTTCAGCCGCGCGGCCACATCAATGTAGGTCTCGTAGGCCGCTACCTGAAAACTGACATGGGACACCTTGCCCACCTGGCTGCGCACCGCCTCGACCACAGCGGGGTGATTGTGGCCGACATTGAGCACGCCGATGCCGCCGACAAAATCCAGATAGCGCTTGTTGTCCACATCCCACAGCTCGGCACCCTGGGCGCGCGCGGCCACTATCGGGTGCGCGGTGGCGATGCCACGGGGCACGTGTTGTTCGCGCAGGGCCAGCAGGCGTTGATTTTCGGTCAGTGCAGAATTCATCTCGATCTCCGTGAGCGCCGAGCGTGGCGGGTGATGTGATCAGGATAAGGAGTGGCGCAAATCACAAGCACCGAAGTTGCGGGTTGCGCTGGGGTGTTTGCGTTTTTTTTGCGGGTGGGGCGGTAGATTCGGTTGTTTGGATGGTGGGGTGTCAGTGCTAGCCTCTTCGCGGGCGGCGGGCCCTCTGCCTGCGAAGGGGCCTGCACTGACCTCTTCAAACCCCGGCGCGCGGCACCACGATGGTGTCTTCCGGATGCAGGCGCATCAGCATCGGCGAGCCGATCGGCGGCAGGCTCAGGTTGCCTTCGTGGTGGCTTGGCTGGCGCAGGCTGACGGTGGGCCCACCGTCCAGATCGACGAAGACCTTCAAGCTTTCGCCCTGAAAGACGATGTCTGCGACGCGCCCGCTCAGACGGTTCCATTCAGGCCCGGCGCTGGCGCTGTCCAGCAGCAGCTTTTCCGCTTGCAGCGCCAGGAATACATCGCCCGTAGCGGGCACCGGGCGCGTGGTGCGCAGGGCCGTGGAGCCCAGGGTCAAACCGTTGTTCGCGCTGCGTTGCAGCGGCACCAAGGTGCTTTCGCCGATGAAGCTGGCGACGAAGTCGTCCGAAGGGTGGTCGTGCAGGCGGCGTGGCGTGTCGACCTGAACCAATTGCCCGCCGCGCATGATGGCGATGCGGTCGCTCATGGTCAGCGCTTCACGCTGGTCGTGGGTGACGTAGATCATGGTCGCGCCCAGGCGCTTGTGCAGGGCGCGCAGTTCGATCTGCATGGTCTCGCGCAGCTGCTTGTCCAGCGCCGACAGCGGCTCGTCCATCAAGATCAGCTTGGGTTCGAAAACGATGGCTCGGGCCAGCGCCACACGCTGACGCTGGCCGCCGGAAAGCGCGGCAATCGAGCGCTCTTCGTAGCCACTCAGTTCCACCGTGGCCAGGGCCTGTTTGACCCGCTCCCGGCTCTTGCCCGCGCTTTCGCCGCGGGCACGCAACGGGAAGGCCACGTTCTCGCCCACGGTCATGTGCGGGAACAGCGCGTAATTCTGGAAGACCACGCCGATTTCGCGCTTGTGCGGCGGCATCAGGGTGACGTTGCGCTCGCCGAACAGGATATTGCCGGAGCTCACCCGTATGAAGCCACCCAGAATGCTCAGCAAGGTGGTCTTGCCCGAACCCGAGGGCCCCAGCAGCGACATGAACTCGCCGGCTTCCACCTTGAGATTGACGTTGTCCAGCGCCTTGAGGCTGCCGTAGTGCTTGCTGACCTGGTTGACGCTGACCGATTCGAAACCTTCAGTGAAATTCATCTGTGGTGCTCCAGAAAATGCTGAATAGGTGGTCATGGGTTACCTGACAATCCGCGCTGCCCGCCGACGCGGCTCGCGCCGCTGCTACAGGAGAATGCGATCGACAAGGGAATGCGATCTTCTGTAGCAGCGGCGCGAGCCGCGTCAGGGCCGTCATGCGATGCCGATGCCCGACACAGATCAACCCAACCCACCGATGTGCCAGGCCTTCACTTCAAGGAATTCGTCCAGGCCATACTTGGATCCCTCGCGGCCGGTGCCCGATTGCTTCACGCCGCCGAAGGGCGCCACTTCCATGGAGATGATCCCGGTGTTCAAGCCGACCATGCCGAACTCAAGACGCTCGCCCACGCGCCAGGCGCGGCGCATGTCCTGAGTAAAGTAATAGGCCCCCAGGCCATAGGGCGTGGCATTGGCCAGCGTCAGCGCTTCGTCCTCAGTGTGGAAGCGGAACAGCGGCGCCACGGGGCCGAAGGTTTCCTCGCCGGCCAGCAGCATGTCGGCGTGGGCGTCCAGCAACACCGTGGGCTGCACGTACAGGCCATCGTTTTGCGGCAACCCACCAATGGCAACGGTAGCGCCTTTCTCCACGGCATCGCTGATGTGGCGGGCCACCTTGTCGACTGCCGCGGCGTTGATCAACGGGCCGATGGTCACACCCTCGGCCAGACCGTCGCCAACCTTCAGCTCGGCCACCGCCGCCTTCAGGCGTTCGGCGAAACGTTGGTAGATGCCGTCCTGCACCAGAATGCGGTTGGCACACACGCAGGTCTGCCCGGCGTTGCGGAATTTGCTCTGCATGACGCCGGCAATGGCCAGGTCCAGGTCGGCGTCATCGAACACGATGAACGGCGCGTTGCCGCCCAGCTCCAGGCTCAGGCGCTTGATGGTCGTGGCGCACTGGCTCATCAACAGCTGGCCGACGCGGGTGGAACCGGTGAACGACAGCTTGCGCACGGCCGGGTTGCTGGTCATCTCGCCGCCCACGCCTGCCGGCAGGCCGGTGAGCACGTTGAACACCCCGGCCGGAATGCCTGCGCGTTCGGCCAACACCGCCAGGGCCAGGGCCGACAGCGGGGTCATCTCCGACGGCTTGACCAGCACCGGGCAACCGGCGGCCAGGGCCGGTGCGCACTTGCGGGTGATCATGGCGTTGGGGAAATTCCACGGGGTGATCGCCGCGACCACGCCGATCGGCTGCTTGAGTACCAGGATGCGGCGGTCGGCAGCGGGTGAAGGAATGGTGTCGCCATAGATGCGCCGCGCTTCCTCGGCGAACCATTTGACGAAGCTCGCACCGTAGGCAATTTCACCGCGCGACTCGCCCAGGGGTTTGCCCTGTTCGGCGGTCATGATCAAGGCCAGGTCTTCCTGGTTGTCCATGATCAGTTGGTACCACTTCTCCAGCAATTTGGCGCGCTCGGCCGCAGGCACTTCGCGCCAGGTGACGAAACAGGCCTCGGCGGCGGCAATGGCGCGCCGGGTTTCGGCTGCCTGCAAGGCCGGTACGTTGGCGATCACGCTGCCATCGGCTGGATTGGTCACGGCAAGGGTGGCGCCGTCATCGGCGGTGATCCACTGGCCATTGGCGTAGGCGCGCTCGACGAGCAGGGAAGGGTCACGCAGTGAATGCTTCAACATGATCAAGGTGCCTTTGCAGTCCGAACGATGGACCTAGTGTAGAAATGTCCACGCAGCGGGCGATGCCGAGATGGGGCACGCGGCGCGGCGCGGATGCTGAATTGCGGTGGGGTGGCGGCAGGCTGTGCTGGGGGGTGTTACCCCTGCTTGTTCCGCCCAGCCACCACCACCAGAATCAGCGACGCCAGAATCAGGATCGAACTGATCGCCGCAATCGTCGGGTCGATTTCGTCGCGCAGTGCAGTGAACATGCGCTTGGTCAGGGTCTGGTTGTCACCCCCGGAAATGAACAGCGCTACCACCGTTTCATCCAGCGAAGTGATGAACGCGAACAGGGTTGCCGAAACCACGCTGGGCTTGATCTGCGGCAAGGTCACCGCCATGAACGCGCGAAAGCGGTTCATGCCCAGACTGCGCGCGACCATCTCCTGCGACATGTCGAAATTGCGCAGCCCGGCGAGCAGGGCAATGATCACGTAGGGCAGGGCCAGCATGATGTGCGCCAGTACCAGGCCGGTCAGCGAGCTGATCAGCCCCACCCGCGCGTAGACGAAGAACACCCCCGCCGCGATCAGGATGATCGGCACCATCATGGGCAGCAGCAACACGATCTGCAGGGTGCGGATGACCTTCAGGCTCGAGTTGTTGATGGCGTAGGCCGCGGCCATGCCGATCGGCAGGCTCACTGCAGTGGTCACTACGGCCGTGATCAGGCTGACCCGCGCCGCCGACATCCACTCGGCACTGTGGAAGAAGGCTTCATACCAGCGCAGCGACCACTCCTTGGGCGGGAACTGCAGGAAGCGCGCCTCGGAGAACGACATCGGTACCACGATCAGCACCGGGATGATCAGGTACAGCAGAATCGCCGCGACCAGCACGGTGAACAGCACATGCGACAGGCGTAGCTGGCGCAGGTAGGCAAGCGTATTCATCAGCGTGCTCCCAGGATGCGTTCGATGGGGATGAAGCGGTTGATGCCCCAGAAGATCAGGAACACCACGAACAGCAGCACCAGGCCCACCGCACTGGCGGCGCCCCAGGCGTGATAAAGCTCGACGTTGCGCTGCACCAGCATCGACACCAGGATGGTGCGACCGCCGCCCAGCAGTTCAGGGGTGATGAAGAAGCCCAGGCAGATCACGAAAACCAGGATGGAACCGGCCATCACACCCGGCGCCGCCATCGGCAGGAACACCCGGCGAAAGGTGTAGAAGGGTTTGGCGCCCAGGCTTTCGGAAGCCTGCATCAGGTCCTGGGGAATCTTCTTCATCACCGAATACAGCGGCAGCACCATGAACGGCAACATCACGTGTAGAGTGCCGATCACCGTGCCGGTGGTGTTGTGCATCATGTTCAGCGGTTGGTCGATGATGCCCATGTCCAGCAGCGTCTGGTTGACCACCCCGCGCCGCTGCAGCAACACCAGCCAGGCGTAGGAGCGCACCAGCACGCTGGTCCAGAACGGCAGGATCACGCAGATCAGAATCAGGTTGGCCCAGAAGCCCTGCAGGCGCGAGGCGGCGTAGGCTATCGGGAAGCCCATGACGATGGACAGCAGGGTCACGATCAGGCTGATCTTGAACGTCAGGTAGAACGTATCCCAGTAGATGCGTTCTTCGAAGATGCGCGCGTAGTTGGCCAGCGAAAAGCCGTCTTCGGTCTGTACCGACTGGAACGCCAGCCAGCACATCGGCAGGATCAACAGCACCACCACCATGAACAGCGCCGGGGCGAGCAGCAGCAACATCGAGGTATTCTCCCGACGTTCCTCGCGCGCCAGGGCATCGGCATTGCTTGCAGGCGGCTCGCTGTGGGCGTCAGGCATGGATTTGGCGAGATAGGCGTTGGACATGGAACGATTCCTCACGGCCGAGCGCCGGTGAAACAGCGCAAGCAGCTTGTTGTTGGTCGGTCATGGCGACCCTCAAGGTTCAATGTACCGACTCAGCCAAGAACGAAACGGGCTTAAAAGGCCTGCGCCGGAGTGGTTTGTTTCGTATTGAGGGTGGGCGACAGCAGCAACTGCGTTGGCCCCTTCGCGGGCAGAGACCCGCTCCCACAAAGGCAGCGCTCAGGTGCCCCGTTTCAGAGGCAGGCTTCAGGCATACTTCTGTGGGAGCGGGGCTCTGCCCGCGAAGAGGCCCGCCCTGGCACGCCTACTTTTTCTGCACAAAGGCCAGCCAGCGCTCTTCGGCCTTCACCCCTTCCTGCGACGCCCACCACTTGGCCGACAGCAGCGCCTGACGCGAGATGTTTTCGGGCGAAGACGGCAGCTCGGTCGCGCGTTCGGCAGGAATGGTGCCGGTCTTGAACGCCTCGGGGTTCAGCGGGCCGTAGTCGATGATCATCGGCAGCGCCGCCTGCAGCTTGGCGTCGATGGCCTCGTTGACGAACTTCATCGCTGCCGTCCGGTGCGCCGTACCCTTGAGCACGCACAGCGAGTTGGTTTCCAGCACGCCCTGGTTGTAGTCGAAGGCTACCGGCGCACCGTCGGCCTGCACCGCCGTGATGCGACCGTTCCAGGCCTGGATCATGTCCACCTCGCCGTCACTGATCAACTGCGCCGACTGCCCGCCGGACGTCCACCAGGTGGCAATGTGCGGCTTGATTTCCTCGAGCTTCTTGAAGGCCCGCTCCACGTCCAGCGGGTACAGCTTGTCAGGCGCCACGCCGTCGGCCATCAAGGCAATCTCGAGGGTGGGGCGCGGCAGGTTGCGCAGCGAGCGCTGCCCCGGAAATTTCTTCGTGTCCCAGAAATCCGCCCAGGTCCTGGGCACGTTGTCGCCCTTGAAGGCATCGGTGCGATACGCCAGCACGGTGGAGTAGCTGATGTAGCCGACGGTGTAGTCGTCCTTGAGCGCCGCCGGAAGCTGCGCAGCGTTCGGCACCAAGGCTGGGTCCAGCTTTTCGAACAGGCCTTCGGCCTCACCGCGCAGGCAATCGCCGGTGGGCAGGTCGACCACGTCCCAACTGACCTTGCCGCTTTCGACCTGGGTCTTGATGATCGGGTAGGCCTTGGGCGAGCTGTCCTGCCTGAGGGTCAGGCCAAGCTTCTTGGCCGCCGGTTCGAGGATGGCCTTGCTCTGTGCCTCCTGGTAGGCACCGCCCTGCGATACGAAGGTAATGTCTTCTGCCCAAGCCTGCCCGAAGGCGCCGACCAGCAGTGCAAGGCTTGCGAACTTGAATGCGCGCAGTGGCGTCGGTGTCATGTACGGGACTCCTGAAGGTTGGCAGGTGGGAGGCGAGCTGGTTGTTGTCGCTCGGTCGTTCTGCTGGACCGCTGCTGTCCAATCTACCGCCAGGGGCTGCGCGCAAGCGGCCACAAATCGGCGCCGTCGAAGCGTTTTATTGCGAAAACACCGAGTGGCGCAGCAGGAACTGTTTTGCCCACAGGAAGCTATCGAGATGAGTGAAGAGCGCGCTCCCCGCGCAGGGATTTTTTGCACTCTGCAGGTCAGGCCGGGTCTGCTCTTAACCTGCCCCTACAGAAGGTCTTCGTCATGATCACCGTTCACCACCTGAACAATTCACGCTCGCAACGCATCATCTGGCTGCTGGAAGAGCTTGGCGTGCCTTACGAGATCAAGCGTTATGAACGCGACACCAAGACCAACCTCGCGCCAGCCGAACTCAAGGCCGTCCATCCGTTGGGCAAATCGCCGATGATTCAGGACGGCCCGCACACCATCATCGAGTCCGGCGCCATCGTCGATTACCTGATCCGTCGTCACGGCCAAGGCGCCCTGCAGCCTGACCCGGCCAGTGCCACCTACGACGAGTACGTGCAGTGGCTGCACTTCGCCGAAGGCTCGGCCATGCTGCCGTTGATGCTCAATCTGTACGTCGGCCGTCTGGGCGAAGCCGGCGCGCCGCTGCATCCGCGCATCGAATCCGAACTGGACAACTACCTGGGCTACCTGAATACCGCCCTCAGCCTGACGCCTTACCTGGTGGGTGAAGAACTGACCGGCGCCGACGTGCAGATGAGCTTCGTCGGCGAGTTGGCCAAAGCCCAGGGCAAGCTGGACGCCTACCCCCACCTGGCTGCCTGGGTCGAGCGCCTGCAAGCACGGCCGGCGTATCAAAAAGCGCTGGAGCAGGGCGGCGAGTACAAGTTCGCCAAGTGAACACGCGACGCGCCTCAGGCCGGTAGCAGTTTCTTGCAACCGTCCTTGCGCGTCGGGTACTGCGCGCACTTGCGTGCCAGTAGCTTGACCTGTGCGTCGTCCTTGAGCCGTTGGTTGGCGGCCAGCTTCTCGGTGATGAAAAGCTCTTCGGAGCCCAGTGTCCTTTCCGCTTGGGCAATCAGCGCCAGGGCTGCGCGTGGATCGTCGTTGCGCAGATGGTGAGCGATCATCAAGTCATACAGCTCAGGGCTGGCCAGTGACCAGTCTTTGATCGACTGCAACTCGATCAGCGCTTCGCGGCGTTTGCCCTGCGCCATGTCGACACTGAAGGCGGCTCGACGGATGCCGGGCTGGTCGCGTACCGCAGACGTCAGCGCCCGGTCGCTGAACAGCTGCGCTTCGCGCAGTTTCTTTTGTTCAAGTGCCACGGTCGCCGCATAGGCGTCCTTGTAGGCTTGCAGCGACGGTGCGACCGCGCCAGAGGCCCGCAATCGCTGCCAGTCATCGGCATTGACCGGCGCACGTCGTTGCCCATCGTACTGGCGTTGCAGGTACTGGCGCAGTTCGGTATCGCGGTCCAGCGGCGACATGTGCGAGCGCTGGAAATACTGGCCTGCGGCAGTGATGCCGGTGGCCAGCCCTTGATTCAAGGTGACTTCCACCTCCTTGACCAAGCGATCGACCTGCAGGTTCTGCAACGACGCCTGCATGGCTTCCTTTCGCTGCGTGGCAAAGCTGCCGAGCAAGGACTTCTGCTTGCCCTGGAAATCGCTCAGGCGCTGCAGGCTGTGGCTGGCGGCGCGCGGAGCATAGCCGGCCTTGATCATCAAGTCGGCACCCAGCAGATCGGCCTGGTCCTCTTGGCTGCGCCCCCAGGCCGTGCTCCAGATGTTTTCCGAGAAGCTGTTCACCAAGGCCGTATACAGCACCGTATTGCCCACGGTTTTCTGCATGCCCTGCGGGTCCTTGCTGATGAACTTCAAGCTGCCCGAGCTACGGTTCACTCCGGTGTCAGCGATCATGGTCGCGAGCACCACCGAGGTTGCCACGTTGCTCAGCACAGCATTCTGCTGCTGGAACGCTGCCCGTCGATCATGATGGTGCAGCAGTACGTGGCTCATTTCGTGCCCCAGCATCGCCGCGATCTCGTCCTCGCTCTGGACGTTGTCGAGCATGCCCAAGGGGACGAACAGATTGCCGTACGGGTCGGCCGATGGCCCGAAACCGTAGCTGTCGATGACCTTCACCTGCAGAGCGGGCAACTCGCCTGGCCAACCTTTGCCGAGCCTGCCGACGATGCCTTGCAGGTACGTCTGCAAAGGTGGAATGAGCACCACATTGTGCTGGCGAATTTCCCCGGCCGGGACCGCCATGCCGTCATAGCTCAGGCGCTGTGCGCTGACCCGTTGCGGGTCGAGCCTGTAGTACTGGCGTACATCCGCCGTGTCCAGATAGCGTCCTTTGACCTGGGATTGGGTAGAAGGCCCTACCAGGTTCCTGAATGCAGCATCTGCGCCCTTGAGCGTGCCACAACCACCGAGCAGCAGGCAGGCCAAGGCGCAAAGGCTGGTGTGCAAAGCCCGGTCCCTCACCGTCCCGGCGCTCATGGTTTGCTGCAGCCAGAACCGAAGCCGATGGTCGAGGCGTTCCGGGTGTCGGCCTTCTGGCTGATGGGCAGGCTTTCGCAAGGCGTGGTAACGATCTTGCCTTCGCTCAAACGCAGGTCCATGGTGTCCAGCCAGACTTTGCGTCCGCCAAGCTCGACCTGTACCTGATCCAGATTCGGGTGGGTGGCCAACACCTGCAACGGCGGCTTGGGTGCATCCTTCACAGGCAACCTGCCCTGAGATTTGCCATGCTCGTCGAGCAATGTCAGCGGATCGGCTTCATAGGCGTCGACGGTGGTGGCCAACACACTCGGGCTGCACAGCGCTGCCAACAGCAAAAACGTGATTCGGGTCATCCTTGAGTTCCTTCTACAAGTGAAATACGAGCGCGCCTGCGCTGGGCGAAATAACGCACGAGCGATCGCCATCGCCGCTTGGCAAACAGGCTGATCGGCGCTGAGATGATTGAAATCGACAACACGGCAATGGCCAGGACATTGGCCGGGCTGATGTTGTTTTGCCACAGTCCCCAGCACAGCACGGCCAGTGCTGCCTGGACGATGGCCCAACTGAACAGGGGGGCGCGCCACGCTTTGGCGCGACGATGGCGGCGCCGTCGATACCAGGCACGCAGACCGACGATGACGATGACGAAACCCAGTTGCACCAGGTCCAGCCAACTGATCGATAGCCAGAAATAACTGTCCGGATCGCGTTGATACGCATCGTGGTAGGTCACCAGGTTGTCCAGCGCCATGGCGTGCAGGTACACCCCTGGCAGCAGGCCGTGCACCGGCGTTTGGGTAAGGTCGCCGGCCGAGGTGATCTGAGCCCCCACCAGCACCAGTTTGTCGCTGAGCAACTGCCGCAAGAGCGCACGGTCCTCGGGCGAATTGGCTTCCAGGGCGCTGGCCTTGAGGGTGAGGGTATAGGCACAAGTGGCCTGGCCGCTGTCGCCGAACTTCCAGAAGATCGCCTGCCATAACTGGGCATACCAGGCGTTGCCCGCTACCGAGCATTCCGCCACCGAGGTGGCCAGCGATTGCAGGGGTGACAGTGCCCTTCCCCAGCGCAGCGCGATGGGTGCGCGTTGCGCTGCCTGGGCTGCATCGACAGGCAGCCCGGTACATTCGCGGTCGCGACAAAACTCGCGGTACAGACCCAGCGCTGGCGTTTCGATCAGCCCCTGCGACGTCTCGACGGCCAACGGGTATCGGTCGCCGACATCGCTCCACTTCACCAGTGCACGACGGCTCATCTGGTCCAGCGCCGCCAAAGCGTTGGCCTGACCGTCGACACCGCGGGTCTCGCCGGTGTTGGCCAACAGAAGCGAGATGCCCTGTTCTCGATAGCGCTCGAAGACATTGACCAGCAGTTGGCTGCCGTTGTCGGCATCATTGAGTGAGTGGTCGTGGCTGTACATCAAGTCCACGAAGACCGCCCGCGGTTTGTAGGCCAACAGACGCCTGAATAGCTGGCTTTGCTGCGCATAGGGCAGGGGCCAGAAGGTGGCGTTGCGCATGAGGTAGGCGTCGTCGATCAGCACGACGACCACCTGCTGCTGCCCAGTGTCTGGGTAGCTGCTGGCGGCGATGCGATTGATCCACTGCGAAGACGCAGCGTCACTGGAGCTGGAAAGCCCGAAGGGGTCCAGCAGTGCGATGCAGCCTATGAACAGGCCGAGCAGCACCTGCCCCAGCCAGAATCGAAAATAGTTAGCCTTCATCCGTGGCCTGATCAGCGAATCCCTGTGTGTCGGCTTTGTAAAGGAATTGGACAGATGATGTCAAGGCGATGGCAGGCTGAGCCGCGTAGCGACGAGTACGCCACCAAGAAGTTTCGCGAGGACAACCCAGGACCTACCATGCATTCGTCAAGGCCCTGGCTGAAGCTGCCGACTTCGTCTAGACGGAGTTGAGGGCAGAGCAGTCAAGACACGGAAGCGGCAAACGGCTCGATCAGCGGTTGCTCGCGGTGCTCTGCCTGCCATAGATCCCAATCAGCCTGAACGGCCAGCCAGGTGCGTGCTTTGCCGATTCCAGCACGCTCCAGGCGAACGGCCAGGTCCGGGCTGATGGGGGCATGACCGTGCAAGATCCGTGAAAGGGTTTCCCGGGCATAGCCCAAGCGCCGGGCGAACTCCGCGATCTTGATGTCCAGGGCCGGAAGTACATCTGCCAGCAACGCTTCGCCGGGATGAGGAGGGTTGTGCATAGGCATGGCGCAGTCATCCTTAGTGATAGTCGAGGTAATCGAGCAGTTCGACGTTGCCGTCCTCGAAGCGAAAGATCAGCCGCCAGTTGCCGCTCACCGTTACCGACCAATACGTCACGAGATCACCCTTGAGTGGATGTAGCCTCCACCCAGGCATGTCGACATCGCCAGCATCAATGGCGCGCTCCAGAATCGGCAAGATGCGAGCAAGGCGTTTGGCATGATCAGCGCAGATACCCTTGGTTGATCCGGTTTCGAAGAAAGCCTTCAGGCCCTTGTGTCGAAAGCTTTTTATCATGCTTATTCCGTGATGTAAACGATCACGCTTCCTGCGTATCGGCATCTCAGAGTAACGACATTGTGAGAGGTCTTCGAACACCCGGCTGTTTCCAAATGTGGTCTGGAGCCAAGCGCCCGGTACAAAAAAGCCCCGTCCATCACTGGCGGGGCCTGGGCCGATCGCGTTGCGATTTACTTCTTCTCGGGCGCCTTGATCTCGTCCGGTACGTCCGAGGACAGCGCCTGGTGGCGGTCCTCGGTCACGCGCTTCTCACGGGCCTTGTCGTGTTCTTCGGCGGCTTCGGCTTTTTCCTCGGCGGCTTGCGCAGGCTTGCCTTCGGCTTGCTTCTGGGCGGCGGCTTCGGTGTGCTCGTTGGCTTTCTGCACATGGTCTTCGGAGGTCTTGTCACAGGCCGCCAGGCCCAGGGCGGAAATCATCAGCAGAGCGAGGGAAAGTTTCTTAGGCATGGAGGTGCAACCATTGTTCGGAGTGAACCCCTTTGAAACCGGCGCACGGCGATTGGTTCACCGCCAATCCCGTGCGCGACGCTCTGCCGCAGGCGCTCAGCTCACGTTCAAACGGTCGAGCAGGCTGTACCAGGCCACGCCTGCGCCGATGTAAAAGCGTTGCAGGCCATGCATGGGCAGCTTCTGCAGAGGGCTCACCGGGTAGGCAAATTCGGCACGGCTGTCGCACAGGCTGGCAGCCAGTTGTTGTCCCAGGCTGGTACACAGGGCGATGCCGCGGCCATTGCAACCCAGTGCCAGGGTCAGGCCCGGCGCGGGTTGGTGCACGTGGGGCATGAAGTCCCGGGTGATGGCGATGCGTCCGGCCCAGCGGTACTCGAAATCCAGCTTGCCCAGCTGCGGGAAGAGCAACGCCAGCGAGCGTTCCAGATGGCCGAAATCCTGAGGTGCGTCGGGATCGCTGAAGGTGCCGCGGCCGCCCATCAGCAACCGTCCGTGGCTGTCCTTGCGAAAGTACAGCAGTAGCCGCTGCGCCGTGGACACGGTCTCCTGTCCGGGCAGAATGCTCTGTGTCGCCGCCCCCTGCAGCGGCCGGGTCGCAACGATGAAACTGTTCGCCGCCAGGACGCTCTGTGCCATGCCCGGCCACAGGCCATCGCTGTAGCCGTTGGTGGCGAGCACCACCTGGGTTGCGTTGATCTGGGCGCCACTGGCCGTCTGCACCTGCCAGCCTGACCCCACTGGCTGCAACCCGGTCACCGGGCTCTGCCCATGGACACTGGCGCCAGCCGCTTGCGCCGCAGTGACCAGCCCGCGGGCATAGGCCAGGGGCTGGATGGCGCCGGCGCGGCCATCCAGCCAACCGCCGGCGAACGCTTGGCTGCCCATGCGCGCAGCGACCTCGCCAGCATCCAGGCGCTGCACCGGCACCCCGCGTTTCTCCCACTGCGCGGCGCGAGCGTGCAGGCCAGCCACACCCTTGTGCGAATAGGACACCTGCATCCAGCCCTTGCGCACCGCTGCACACTCGATGCCGTGGCGCTTGATCAGGTCGAACACCAGGTCGGCCGAGCGCGACACGGTGTCGATCAACGGCTCGGCGATGGCTGCGCCGTACAGCCGCACCAGTTCGTCCGGGTCATGCTTCAAGGTCGGGTTGACCTGCCCGCCGTTGCGCCCCGAAGCGCCCCAGCCCGGCTCCCGCGCCTCCAGCACGCACACGCTGACGCCACGCTCGGCCAAGTGCAGCGCAGTGGACAGGCCGGTGTACCCGGCGCCGACGATCACCACATCGTACGTACCCGACTCGCGCAATGGCGGGGTGACCCGCGCAGGCGGCGCGGTCGCCGCCCACAGTGAAGGCACATCGATCATGGCTGGCTCCGGGTGCTGGTGGTCGGGTGCAAGACCCGGCGCAGGAAATCCTGGGTGCGCGGGTGCTGCGGATTGCCCAGCACCTCGTCGGCCGGTCCGGTCTCCACCAGATAACCGCCGTGCAGGAAGCACACGCGGTCGGCGACCTCGCGGGCAAAGCCCATTTCGTGAGTGACGACGATCATGGTCATGCCTTCGTCGGCCAGGGTGCGCATCACCTGCAGCACATCGCCCACCAGCTCCGGGTCCAGCGCCGACGTCGGTTCATCGAACAGCATGGCCTCAGGCTTCATTGCCAGTGCGCGGGCGATGGCCACACGCTGCTGCTGGCCACCGGACAACTGCTCCGGGTAGGCATCGGCCTTTTCCGCCAGGCCGACCTTGTCGAGCAACGCCAGCGCCTCGCTGCGCACCTGCGCGGCCGGTTCGCCCTTCACGTACAGCGGCCCCTCCATCACGTTCTCCAGCACCGTGCGATGGGGGAACAGATTGAAGCGCTGGAACACCATGCCCATGCGGCTGCGCAGGGTGTGCACCGTCTTGCTGCCGCGCTGCACGGTTTCACCGAAGGCCTGGATCGAGCCACCTTCATAGGTTTCCAGCGCATTGATGCAGCGCAGCAACGTCGATTTGCCCGAACCCGACGGGCCGATCAGGCACACCACTTCGCCTTTCTGCACTTCGAGATCGACCCCGTGCAACACGCGGTGGTCGCCATAGTTCTTCTGCAACTGGCTGATCTTGATCATGCCTTCTTCCTCCGGCTCAGACGCTGCTCCATGCGCCGCAACCCGTACACCAGCGGCAGGCTCATCAGCAGGTACAGCAAGGCCACCAAGGTGTAGACGGTCATGTTCTGGAAGGTCGACGAGGCAATCAGCTGGCCCTGGCGGGTCATCTCGGCCACGGTGATGGTCGACACCAGCGAGGAGTCCTTGAGCATCATCACCAACGTATTGCCGTAGGGCGGCAGCGCGATACGAAACGCCTGCGGCAGGATCACCCGGCGCATCATCATGAACGAACGCATGCCCAGCGCTTCCGACGCTTCGCGCTGGCCCTGGTCGACGGCAATGATGCCGGTCCGAAAGTTTTCCGCCTGGTACGCCGAGTAGGCGATGCCCATGCCGATCACGCCGGCCTGGAAGGCGGTCAGATGAATGCCCATCTCCGGCAGCACGAAATATATATAGAACAGCTGCACGATGATCGGCAGCCCGCGGATCACGTTGATCACCGTGCTTGCCGCCCACGACAGCGCGCGGATTGGCGACAGCTTGAGCAGCGCCAGCACCAGCCCGAGCACGCTGCTGAGCAGAAAAGACAGCACCGTGATCTGGATGGTCACCCACGCACCCTGAAGCAGAATCGGCAGGAAGTCCTGCGCGTTCTGCAAGAATTCAGCAAGCTTCATGGTCGCTCCTCAGCCTACACGCCCCACTTCTGCACGATGCCCTGCAGCGTGCCGTTGGCCTTGATGGTGTCGATGGCTTTGTTCAGGCGCTCCAGGGTTTCGCTGTCACCCTTGCGCACCACGAAGCACACATCGCCTACTTTGGCCGGCGTGTAATCCGCAGCCAGCTTCACCCCTTTGAAGGTGTTCTGACGAATCTGGTAGGCCACGATCGGCTGGTCGGCCACGGCGGCCTTGATGCGACCCAGGGACAGGTCACGAACCATCTCGGCAATCGAATCGTAGGTGCGTACTTCCTTGAAGATGCCCATTTTGTTGACCAGGTCGTAGAAAGCGGTGCCCGCCTGGGCGCCGATCACTTCACCCTTCAACGCATTGAGGTCGGGGTAGGCGGTGTTGTCGTCGGCACTGACGATCAGGCCTTCGCCGTAGGAATAGACCGGCGTGCTGAAGTCCACCACCTTGGCGCGCTCTTCGGTCTTGAGCATGCCCGCCGAAATGAAGTCCAGCTTGCCCGACGTCAGCGACGGGATCAGCGCCGCGAAATTGGTCTGTTCCATCTGCGTGCCGAAGCCGCCCGCCTCGCCGACTGCTTTGGCGATGTCGACCATCATCCCCTGAATGCTGTTGCTCTTGATGTCCAGAAAGGTGAAGGGCGAGCCCGTGGCGGTTGCACCAACCTTGTACATCGGTGCCTCGGCAGCGTGCACCAGAGAGGCACCGAGCGTCATGCAGATACCGAGCGCGAAACGGCGAAACAGAGGGGAAAGGCTGTTCATCGGGTCACTCCAGAAGGAATCGGAAGGTGGGTACCGCCATGCGGTCCTGAGGAAGGTCGCAAGCTCTGTGCCATTCCAGGTCTTTGCTATCAATTTACGCAGCTGAAAAATCGTTAAACGGAGGTTTCGTATCGCTATACGATTTTCAGGCCCGGTATTTGCTGTTTGATAGCTGTCGTCCGGGTTCAATCACTGCTCATTTCCTTGAGGCCCTCATGTCCGAAGATCGCAACAGCCTGTTCAACCAGTCCCTGGAAAAAGGCCTGGCCGTACTGCGTACATTCAGCGCCAAGCGCCGCAGCATGAGCCTTGCAGAGATCGCCGAAGCCGCCCACATGACTAAAAGCTCGGCCCAGCGCATGGTGTTCACCCTGGAAAGCCTGGGTTACCTTCGGAAACACTCGCGCACTCGGCATTACCAGTTGACCCCACATGTGCTGGAACTGGGCTTCAGCTATCTGGACGCTCACTCGCTGATCGAGGTGGGCAACCCGTTTCTCGCCGAACTCACTCGGCTGACCGGCGAGACCGCCTGCCTGACCGAGCCCACCGGTGTGGAAATGACCTACATCGCGCGCTTCGTCAGCGCCCGCTTCGTACCCGTGCACATGCCCATCGGCAGCCGCGTGCCGATGTACTGCACCGGCTCCGGTCGTGCCTACCTCAGCGCCCTGCCACCCACCGAGGCCCTGGCCCTGGTGCAAAGCAGCGCACGCGTCGCGCACACCCCGCACACCCACACCGACGTGGACGAGATCATGGCCTCGCTGCAAACCGTGCGCGAATGCGGCTACGCGGTGAACACCCAGGAACTGTTCCTCGGCGACATGACCATCGCCGCCCCCGTCATCGGCGGCAACGGCCGCCCCGTGGCCGCCGTCCACGTGGTCGCCCCCACCAGCCGCTGGACCCGCGCCGACGCCGAAAGCCAGCTGGTGCCGGCGTTGATGCAGTGTGTGCAGGTGTTGAGCAATTCGGCGCGGAGTTTGGGGTAGGGAGCGAGGGTAAACGTGGCACGCAGACTTACCTTGCTGCGACGATCCGATAGCGCGTACTCCTACCCCCACCTGGCAATCGTTGCAGCAGGCCCTTTTCCAATAGATCGGCGAGATGGCGTGTGGCGGTGGCCTTGCTGACCTTCGCTACCGCTTGATACTGCGCGGCGCTGATCCCTTCTTCGAATCCCTTGGCGCCACCATCGAGCAGGCGATTGATCACTTTCAGCTGCTCCTTCGATAACGGCAGCGCACGGTGCGCCTGCCAGAAGCGCGCCTTGTTCAGCACTCGATCGATGTTCTTGATCGCTGCGGTAATTGCTGCGAGCAACGTCTGAAGAAACCACACCAGCCACGGCGTGACGTCCATGTCGGATTTCTGCGTTTGTTCCAGAACCGAGTAGTAACCCACCCGGTTGTCCAGAATGCTGGCTGACATCGCGTAGAAACGCACCGCTTGGTGGTCACCCTGGGCAAGCGCCAGGTCGGTGAGCGCGCGGGTCAAACGACCGTTGCCGTCGTCGAAGGGGTGCAGAGTCACGAACCACAGGTGAGCGAGACCCGCGCGCAACAGGGGATCCAGCGTGGTCGACGCCACGTTGAACCAGTCAACGAACGTTTCAAGCTGCTGTTCCAGCCCGTGCCTAGATGGGGCTTCGAAGTGCACCGTTGGCCGATCCAGCCGGCCCGACACTACCTGCATCGGCTCATTGCCACGCAACTCACCCACACGCACCGGCGTGTGCAGCTGACTCGAATCGTCCGCTGGAAACAGCAGCGAATGCCACTGCAGCAAGCGCTCTACGCTCAAAGGTTGAGCGTGATTGCACGTTGCATCGACCATCAATTGCGCCAGACCCTCGCTGCGCGAAGTTCTCTGCGCCTCTTTGGGCTCGTGTACACCCAAGCGGCGAGCCAGGGAAGATCGAACCGAACCGGCATTGAGTGCCTCACCCTCGATTGCCGAGGACGTGATGATGTTCTGCAGCAGCGTATCGAGCATGCCCTGTCGGCTGCTCTCATCACCCACGGCGCCGAGCCTGCCCAATAGCCGCCCTTGCTCGCTTGTGCATTGACGCAGCAGGTCAGCCAGCTTGTCGGGTTGCCAGGAGAATTGCGGCCATTGAGGTTGCTGCCAGATCCACTGGGGCATGAGCATTCTCGCCTTGATGAGCCGATTGGGGAGCTTATTCGGCTCATATTGTGAGCCGAATGTTGAGTGTATTCGGCTCATGCTGGATATCAAGGACTGTTTCAAGGTGCGTAGTTTGTGATGTATTGCTGTAGTCCATAGGCGATCAGTACCTTGGCAATACAGCCTTCCATAGGGTTATTGCTGAAGTGTTGGAGTTACACGACCGCGGCGAGCGCCTACTCACAGTAAAGATAGCGAATTCAACGCGCCATTTAGAAGGGTTGTGCTATTGGTTTGAAAGCTGCGGCGGGCGCTCGATTGGCTCCAGAGCACAGCCAGTATTGGTCCAATGCAGGCTGTTGAAAAGGTCGTGCAGGTTTGAGACTGTCTAGTGTCTACCCGCGGGCGCGACTCTGCTTGAAACGTCCGTTAAAAATTATCATCCCTGCCCAACCTGCAGATCCGGACAGCGGTACAAATCAAGGTGGCATACTTCTGTACCTCCCTGAAAGAGGTGCATTGAAAGCCCCCCGGACCGGTTGGCACGTCGGTCACGGGACTACCCGTATAGTGACGTTTGCATGATGAGTGATGGGTGGCGCAGCCACGGCCCTCGTGAAACGTACCGCTTGGCAATGAGAGTCTATGCACGCCGAACATGTTGATTTATCCCATCCCGTTTTCCTGCCTGTCGCCGAGGAAACCTGTTTACGCCTGCTCGCCGAGGACGGTGCGGCCCAGCTTGAATCTCTGAGCGGTCCGGAGCTGGCTGCCGTGCTCGTCATTCAAAACCTGGCACAGGCCGCTGAAAAAGACTTGAACGCCGCTGGGGCCGAAAGAATATTGGCCAAGTTGATCGGATGGGCCGTGGCCTCTCGAGAACCGACCGGCCTGTTATCCGAAGCACAACGCTTGTTCGACCAAGGCAAGCTGTATTACGGCCTTGAGGCGATCAAACCCCTGAAACTGCGTTTGCTGGAAGACGAAGAGGTCGCCGCCCAGGATTATCTCTTGCCTGGGGGGGAGTGGGATAGCAGCTTCAGTATTCGACACTACCGAGCGAACAACCCCTACCGCGAGCATGTGATTACGCCGCGGCATCGGGAGCGCTGGTTGAGCGACGCGCAAGACAACCTGCTGCGCACCTTCCGCGCCAATCTGAATGAAGACTTGCATGTGCAAGGTTATGCCGGCGTCGGGAAAAGCCATTTGCTGGGCGCACTGCTGGAGTTTCTGCGCCCCGAAACCACCCTTGTACTGGCGCGCACGAAGAGCAAGCTTGAAGTCTTGCGCAAGCACATGGGCGGAGATCGCGACAGAAAAGCCGGCTCCACCTTCCAGGGCTTTGCGCACGCACTGCTGAAGCATTCCAGGTTCAACACGGCAACGGCCCCGGCCAGATTGCCGACGAAGCAGGCACTGGCTCTGGAACTCAACATCCTGGGCCTGCGTCAGTATGACGGGCCGACTACCTTGGGCCTGTGCCTCAAAGTACTGGAAAACTACAGCGCTTCCAGAGACTACAGCTTGAGCGCTGCACATCTTCCGCATTTCCAGCAGGCATTGACCAGTGAGGATGCCAAGGTGTTGCTCGAGTATGCCAGACGCCTATGGCGGTACTTGGACTCGACCCCGGCATGGGCAGGTCATGGGTATTTCGCCACGCTGTTGATGATCAAACGTGCCAGCTTGGCGGACTGCGTGGTACCGGCACGGTTTACCCATGTGCTCATCGATGAAAGTCAGGACATTCCCGCGTCGCTATTGCAGATCATCGAGCGTGGCAAACAAGTGTTGATCACCCTTGGCGACGAGTATCAGCAGATCAAGGGTGCAACTGTGCCGCGCCGTCATGGAGTGCGTCGCAGTGATATCAGCTATTCGTTACGTTCGGGGCGCAACGTGGAGAAGTTGGTCAACCCGCTTATCTCTCGGCACTCGGCCAAGAGCAAAGTGTATTTCGAGGGGGCTCGCAACGCGGACGTACGAGTGGAACATTATCACGAGGGTTTCGTGCCACCTGAAAGCTGTGCGGTGTTGACGGCTTCGCATTGGGACACCATGAAATGGGTCATGCAGCTTCACGACGCCAACTGTGGCTTCAGCTTCCTGAACAAAAAGGCTCAGGACGACCTTCAGCACTTCATGTCCACGGCCATCGCGCTCTACAAGCCTGAATATTACAGCCTTGACCATCATGGCAAAGGCGCACACCCGGATCTTAACGAATTGCTCGACTGGGCCCAGGTGCGCGAAGCCAATCGATACGACAATTCGTTCTCATGGGTAGAAGACGCGCTGGAGAAGGGGTTCAACGTTGCAGACATGACACGGCTGAACCGCTTGCAAGGCCAGCTCGGCACCAGTTGTGTGCTGATGATGGCCCAGGACGCTGGCGGAATGGAGTTCGATCAGGTGCTACTGACCCCCGAGCTGCTTACCACGGGGGCGTTCAAGGATGCCTACGAATTCGACGAGCGAATTTGTGCAGTGTATGTCGCAATTTCCCGCGCTCGGCACCAGCTGTACATTCCTTACGATGTGGAGGAGTGGGTTGAATACCATAAGGGCCAGGCATTTCGGCAGCTTCACGGTTATTGATGATGCATTTTGAATGCTTGCAAGAAAGCGTTCGGTCTGGCGGTTGGAACGCAGGCACACAACCCGGCAGGTCACAGTAGCCTCGATCCCCATAAACCCGACCACCTGCTTCAAGTCCCCCTTCCCAAGGCCGATAGGAGAACCAATGCAAGCCCCCGCCCCGCGTGGGCTGTGCCCTCTTCTAGCGAGCCCAGTGATGAACCTTTTCAAACGCTTCAACAACGCCCGCGCAAACAGCCAGGGCGCCGTGAGCCTGAGTTGCACGGCCGGTGAGCTGGACCGTGCGCTGGCCGGTTTGCGCGCGGATCCCGTGCTGGTGACAGGTTTCGTCTCGCCCCACCTGGACATCGACAAGGTCGCGGCCAGCGTCAGGCAGCGCTTTCCCAATGGCACCATCAGCCTGTGCACAACCTCGGGTGAGCTGTGCAACAGCGCCGATGGCCTGTACTGCGCCGCAGGCGAGCATTGGGACCGTATCGTCCTGCAGTGCTTCGAGCGCAGCGTGATTGCCTCGGCGGAAGTGGTCATGGTGCCGCTGGAGTGCGAAGACATTCGCAAGGGCGGCAAACGCATGGAGATGCGCGAGCGCATCGAAAAGCTGGTCAACAACATCAAGCGCGTGCAGGTCAGCACGCCCATCGACCACCGCGACACCCTGGCCTATGTGGTGTTCGACGGGCTTTCGGCGTCCGAATCGTTCTTCATGGAGGCGCTCTACGAATCCGGTCGCTTCCCGTGCCTGTTCGTCGGCGGCTCTGCCGGCGGCAAATCGGACTTCCAGAAAACCCTGATCCATGACGGCAAGCGCAGCTATCAGAACCATGCGCAGATCGTCTTTCTGAAGACGGCTCCGGATATCCGCTTCGGTGTGTTCAAAAGCCAGAACTTCGAACCGGTCGGGCTGACGTTCAGCGTGCTCACCGCCTCCGTCGAAGACCGTACCATCGACCAGGTGATCGACAGCAACGGCAACATCATGAGCATGGTCCAGGCCCTGTGCAACGCCTTCAAATGCGACAGCCACTCCCTGGAAAAGAACCTGGCCGAGTACTCCTTTGCCATCCGCGTCGGCAGCGAATTGTTCGTGCGCTCCATTGCCCGCATCGACCACACCCAGCAGATCATCCAACTGTTCTGCGACGTCGCACCGGGCGAAGAACTGGTCATGGTCAAGCGCACGCCGTTGCGTCAGGCCACCGAGACCGACTACCGAAAATTCCTGCAAGGCAAGGGCGGCCAACCGGTCGCCGCCATTCTCAACGACTGCATCTTGCGCAGGCTCAACAACGCCAATGACTTGGGCAGCATGCGCGGGCTGTTTGGCGATGTGCCGGTGGTGGGTTTCTCGACCTTCGGCGAAATCCTCGGCCTGAACCTCAACCAGACCCTGACCGCGATCTTCTTCTTTCACGTCGCCAAAGGCGCCTCGTTCACCGACGAATACGTGGACCGCTTCATCGCTCACTACGGCGAATTCAAAGCGTTCTTCCTGCGCCGCCAACTGAAGAAAATGGTTGGCTTGAATCACGTAGTGGTCAAACAGATCGAGGCCTTCAAGCGCAACGACTTCACCAGCGCCCTCGACACCCGTGGCCTTGACAACGGCATCCTTCCCGTCTTCAAAGGCCTCGCGGCCCTGGGTCAGGTGCTCTCTGACGCGGGCGAGCAACAGGAGCAGATGGCCACCCAGATCAAGCATTACTCCGGCGAACTGCACCTTTCCATGGACGACCTGGCGGCCACCATCGACCGGCAGAACACCGTTTCCAGCCAGGCCGGCAGCACCGTCGAAGACCTTGCCCGGCAGGCAGACGAAGCGGTGCTGGGCGCACGTGCGCTGGCCAGTTCGAGCCTGCAGATTCAGTCCATCGTGCAGGTGATCCAGCAGATTGCCGGGCAGACCAATTTGCTTGCGCTGAACGCTGCTATCGAAGCAGCTCGCGCTGGCGAACTGGGCAGAGGGTTTGCAGTGGTGGCCGACGAGGTGCGCAAGTTGGCGGAGATCACACGCAAGAATGCGGCGGATATCGGCGTGGATGTCGACCTGCTGTCGAGCGAGATTCAGCGGGTGGCTCAGCAGATCGAAGACCAGTCCACCGGGGTGGGCGCGCTGAGGGAGATGCTGGATACCCTGGAGGCATCGAGCCAGGCCACGGAAGGCACGGCGAGGCGCACCAAGGGTATTGCGGATACGTTGACCGGGCTGACGCGGGGGTAGGGGAGCTTTGCGCAGGTTGGGGATCGGTCATGACGTCGAGCCTGCTCCGGTACTCAAAGCCTGAACCCCTCGACGATATGCTCAGCCAATGCATCGATCATCGGCGACCGGGTATCTGGGTTGCGCAGCAGCATGATGCTCGCCAATGGCAACAAGGGCATGCCCTCGGCTTCGCCGATGATCCGCAGCCCCGGCGTGATCAGGCTCTGCAACTGTGCGGTGACCGCCAGGCCAACGCCGACCGCGGCCATTATCGCCGCGAGGCTGGGGCTGGAGTAGGCGATCCGGTACGGCTTCTGCGCGGCGTCCAAGGCATTGCACGCCCATATCCGGCAAAAACAGTCGGTATTGAACATCGCCAGTGGCACGGGCGTTTGTTCATGGAGAAAAAAGCCCTCGGCTTCGGCCCACACGAAGCGTTCCTGACGCAGCAGCTGGCCGACTTCGCGCCCGGGCTCACGGGTAACGATCGTCAGATCCAAATCCTTGCGTTGCATCAATTGCCGGGAGCTCTCGCAATGGACCTCCACCTGCACCAGCGGAAACGCCTGGGCGAAGCCGGACAAGATCCCCGGCAGAAAGCGCATGGCGTAGTCGTCCGGAGTGCCGATGCGCACGGTGCCGACCATGTGCGGCTCGCGCAGGGTGGTGAACACTTCGCTGTGCAATTTGAGAATGCGGCGCGCGTAACCCAGCAGAATCTGCCCTTCAGCCGTCAGCTTCACCTGCCGGCCATCACGTTCGAACAATTGCCGACACAGCACGTCCTCCTCGAGCCGCTTCATCTGCATGCTCACTGCCGATTGAGTGCGGTTAACCCGCTCGCCGGCCTTGGTGAAACCGCCTTCATCGGCGATGGCCACGAAAGTACGCAGGACTTCCGAGTCGATGCTCTGGTAATGGGACATTGATCAATCTCTGAGATGCACAGCATTCAAAACATTCGTTGGATTGATGTTAAGCCTGAACCGAGAATCAAGCCATCAACCCGGAGGATGAGCAGATGAAAGGTCAAACAATGAATGCCTGTGTTTCGCATAGCTGCTGCACCCAAAGTGAATCAGCAAGGTTTTTTGCCAATCCATGGAAGCGTATCGCGCGCTGGTATGAACTGACTCGGCAACGGCATCAACTCGAGCAGATGAGTGACGCCGGGCTCAAGGACCTGGGCTTGAGCCGGGCGGATATCTATAAAGAGATCGAGCGCCCGTTCTGGGACGATCCGTTCTGCAAGTAAATCGGTTTGGCCATCGCCAGAGCAAGACAAACGACGCCGTCATCCGTCTTATGGGCATGCGAGAGCATTCTCCACCGCGCAGGTGTGCCGGTCGGCTTCCTTGAGGTCGACGACATCCGCTTGCGGGCCTGCCCAACGAGGACCGTCTGAAATCATGATTCGTAAAATAATTGCAGTGTTCACCGCCTGGCTTGTTGGCGCGGCGATGGCCGCTCATGCGCAGCCGGTCACGCTGGACGGTACCGAGCAATGGACCATGCAAAGCGAAGGCGGGCTGGAATACCGCATCATGATCAGCCTTCCCGAGGGTGACGTGCCTTACACCGGCGGTTATCCAGTGATTTATCTGTTGGATGGCAATGCCTATTTTCCGGCGTTTCATGCCGCCAAGCGCGCACAGGCCAAATTGCGCGGATCCATCCTGGTAGCCATCGGTTATCCGAGTGACACGCCCCTGGACTTCGCCAGGCGCGCGTTCGACCTGACCCCACCTGCGCCCGCCGATCGCAACACACCTCCACAAGGCGGTCAGGATCTGTTTCTCGATTTTATCCAGACGCGCCTGATGCCCAAGGTGTCCGAGCATTTCAAAGTCGACGAAGACCAGCGCAGCCTGGTCGGGCACTCGTTCGGCGGCATGCTGGGCGTGTACGCGATGTTCACTCGGCCGACTCTGTTTCAACACGTCGTAGCAGTCAGCCCCAGCCTGTGGTGGCGTGACCAATTCCTGCTGGCACCTGAACGCGCCTTCACCGAACGCGTCCGCGCCGGGCAACTCGACATGACGCAGACCAGCCTGAGTATCGTGATGGCCGAACGCGATTCGGTCCAGGGGATCCAGGATGCCAGGGCGTTGTATTCACGCCTGCAGGAGTTGTCCGGTACCGGGCTGCGCACCGGCTTTGTGGTCGAACCTGGCGAGGACCACGCCTCCATACCCTTTCGCATCCCCAATCAGGTCCTGGGTGAGTTGATTGGCGCAAGGCGCTATTGAGCAGGCAGGAAAGCGCAGGCAACAACGCCTTCGCAAGCGCAAATGATTCTCTTTGTGATATTTTCCTGCCCTTGCCACTCCGCCTTTCAAGGTTCCTTCATGTCCGGCCCAGATCTCAAGGCGCTGTACCTCGCCCACCGCAGCGAAATTCAGGATTACCTGGACCGTCGTTTGCGTTGCAAAGAGACCGCCGCCGATCTGACTCAGGACACGTTCATTCGCCTCTCCGAACAAATGGGTCGAACGCCGATTGCAAACTTCCGTGCGTATCTGTTCTCCAGCGCCCGCAATCTGTTCATCGATCACACCCGGCGCCAGGAGCATCGCAAAGGCGAGGCCCTCGACCCGCAGACAACCTCAAGCTTCGAGCCGTCCACGCCAACGCTTGAACAAGCGGCAATTGCCCATCAACAACTGAATACGTTGAACGTCGTGATCCAGAACATGCCCGCGCCCTGTCGCGAGGTGTTCCTGATGGTGCGCGTGGAAGGCCTGACCTATGTGGAAATAGGCCAGCGACTGGGTATTCCTGCCAAAACCGCATATAGCCGCATGGTGCGCGCCCTGGATCTGCTCAAGATCGGTATGTCCGAATGAGCGCCGAACCACCACCAGCGTCCCCTGTGGCGCACGTTGACGACATAAGCCATCAAGCCAGCGCCTGGTTTGCGTTGATGCACGGCGGGTCGCCCACTGCAGCCGAGCAGGCGGAGTTGGCCGCGTGGCTGGATGCCGACCCCCGAAATGCCGAGGCCTATGCCCAGCTCGAGCACCTGTGGGCCGCGTCCGCGCAGTTGCATTCGCTCAACGCGGCACCGGCCGCTGCGCAGCTGTCTCGACGGCGTTTCGTCGGCATGGGCATCGCCGCCAGTGCCGTAGCCGTCAGTGCATGCGCCTCCATGCTATGGCTCAACGATATGGGCCTGCCGTTCGCCGATGTCCGCAGCGCCGTGGGCGAGCGGCGGACGGTCAGCTTGCCCGATGGGTCCACCGTCGACCTTGCCGGCCATACCGCATTGAATGTGGATATTTCGCCGACCCGGCGTGCCGTGGAACTGCTTCACGGCGAGGCTTACTTCACTGTGCTGCCTGCAGCCGCCGGTGAGTTCACGGTCAACAGCCGATCCGGGCAGGTGATGGCCGCCGAGGGCGAATTCTGTCTGTCATGCGATGACGCATCGACACTGCTGACGGTAAGCCGCAAGACGGTCCGTGTGGTAACGGCCAACCAGCAGATCGATCTGGCAGAGGGCCTGTCGCTGCGTTTCAGCAGTGATCGGACCGGCCCCATCCAGCATGCCGAACTGGCCCAGGTACTCGCCTGGCGCAGCGGACGCCTGGTGTTCTTCGACAAGCCGTTATTTACGGTCATCGATGAGTTGCAACGCTGGCGCCAAGGCCGAATCTTCATCATGGACAAGCAACTCGCCAGCCGCCGGGTCAGTTTGATACTCAACCTGGACAAGCCCGAGCAGATGCTCGATGCCATCACCAAAGCCCTGGCGGTGCGTGTGGATCGTTACACCGACCTGATCACCCTGATCTATCCCGCCTGATCCCGCAGAAAAATCTTTTACGCACCCTCAGGGAATCTCGTGCGCTCATGCGTCTTAGCCTGACTGATTGGTATTCGCATTTTCGCGCACTTCCTGGGGTACGACCGTAATGGCAAGGCAACTCAACCATGAATCCAGCATCGACAGCCGCTGGCAGCGCAACGCGCTGGGCACCGCATTGGCGTGCACACTGCTCGTCGGCGCACTTCAGGCTCATGGCGCGCAGGTCAATTCGGCGGCGACGTCCGTAGAGCGGCTGTCACTCAATATTTCCGCGCAACCCCTGCGTCAGGCCTTGCTCCAGTTCAGCCAGCAGTCCGGCCAGAACGTGCTGTTGGACGGCAACCTGAACAGCGCCCTGCGCAGCACTGCCGTGGAGGGCCGCTACTCGTCGGAGGAGGCACTGGCGAAACTGCTGCAGGGCAGTGGCTACACCTTCGCCCGAACCGATGCCATGACCGTTTACCTGGTTCCGGTGCAGAACACGCAGGCCAGCAGCGAAATCCTCCTGGCGCCCACGCAGATCCAGTATCAAACCTCCGGCGACGTCAGCCCAACCCGCGGTTACCGGGCAAACCCGGTGTCCAGCACCACTCGCCTGGGCCTGAGCGACAAGGAAACCCCGCAAGCGATCACCGTGATTACGCGCGAGCAGATGGACGACTTCCAGCTCAACAGCGTGAAAGACGCGCTGCGTAACGCACCGTCGGTGACCGTGGAACAGTTCGAAACCGATCGCACCGCCTTTACCTCACGTGGTTTCAAGATCGAGAACTTCGAGTTCGACGGCATGAGCCTGCCGTTCTCCGGCGGCGTATTGGTCGGCGATCAGGACATGACCGAGTTCGAGCAGGTCGACGTGCTGCACGGCGCCAACGGCTTGATGAGCGGCACCGGCGATCCGTCTGCCACGGTCAACCTGGTGCGCAAACGCCCCACGGACACGTTCCAGGCGCGGGTCGACAGCAGCGTGGGCTCGTGGGACAACCGCCGCTTGAGCTTTGACGTGTCGGGTCCACTCAGCCAAAGCGGGAACGTTCGCGGACGCTTCATCACCTCCCATGACAAAGGCAACTCCTACCTCGATCAGTACGGCCATGAGGTCAACGTCGCGGCAGGCCTGCTGGCTTTCGACCTGTCCGATGCCGACACCCTCACCGTAGGCTTCACCCAGCAGAACAGCTACTCCAATGGCAGCACCTGGGGCGCCTTGCCCATCGCCGACTACCAGGGCAACCGCATTCACTACAGCAGCCGCAGCTCCAGTGTCGGCCAGCCCTGGACTTACTGGGACGTGCACACCCAGCGCGCCTTCGCCGAGCTGACCCACGCGTTCGACAATGGCTGGACCAGCACCCTGACCCTGGCCGGAATGAAGCAGGATTCCGACACCAAGATGTTCTACGCCATCCCCGCCAGCGCGGACCAGGTGTATGGCTATATCAACCGTACCACCAGCAAGGAAGAGCAAGTCACCGCCGAAGCGAAACTGTCCGGACCCTTCGCGCTGTTCGGCAGGGAACATGAACTGACCCTGGGCGCCAACTACGGCCGCACCCACCACGACGAGGTCGGGCATTACAAAGATGCATCCGGCAACCAAATGGTGAGCCTGGCCGACGCGCTGTCCGGCAACGTCGTGCAACCGCCGCTGAACTACACCGACGACCTCAATACCCAGCTGTTCACCGACCGACAAAAGAGCCTGTTCGCCGGCGCGCGCTTCAGCGTTGTCGATGACCTGCACTGGATTGCCGGCGCACGCATGCTCAGCGCCGACGGCGATGGCGCCGGGTACGGATCGCCCCACGACACACGGGTGCACGGCAAAGTGACCCCGTACACCGGCCTGGTCTACGACCTCACCCCACAGTGGAGCCTGTACACCAGCTGGACGAAAATCTTCAAACCGCAATACCTGCGCAGCACCAGCGGCGGCTTGATCCTTCCGCTCGAAGGCAAAAGCCTGGAAGTGGGTGTCAAAGGCCTCGTGCTCGATGAGCGACTCACCCTCACCGCTGCCGCGTTCAAAACCGATCAGCAAAACGTCGCCGAGCTCACCGGCGAAATCGTCGGTGGCCAGTACCTGTACCGCGGCACTAACGTCAAAAGCCACGGCTTCGAACTGGGCGCGTCGGGCGAAGCGCTACCCGGCCTGGACATAGCAGGCGGCTATACCTTCGTGCAGATCGAAGACGACAACGGCGACGACACCCGCAAGTACATCCCCACCCACACCCTGCGCGGCAGCCTGACCTACCGCCTGCCCGAGATGCCCAGCGTCAAGGTAGGCACCCGTTTCCAATGGCAGAGTGCAACCGAGGTCGACACCAACAGCAACGTGCGCCAAGAGGCTTACGCGCTGGTGGACTTGATGGCCAGCTACGACATCGACGACAACTGGAGCACCTCGCTGAACCTCAACAACGTCACCGATCGCAAGTACTTGCTGTCGCTGTATCAGTCGTCAGGGTCGACCAACTACGGCGCGCCGCGCAATTTGACGGCTTCGGTGACGTGGAAGTACTGAGAGGGCTTGTTCCGGCCGGATGGGCACAGGTTAGCGTGAGCTGATAGTGAGTCGTCGATCATGAATGCTTGAAAAATATGCGGAGCTCAGTGCGGTCGGTCGAAAGTGAGGTAGCTTTCCTGAAGCACCCAACAAGATACTAGGGTGCGTAAGAAATTCTCGTCCACCGACTGAGTGAGCTTTCATGAATCGCCGCAATTTCATCCTGGGCGCCGGCACGGCAATGCTGATGTTGAAACTGGCCGCCGCTCAGGCCAATGACCCACCGGCCAACAGCGAAACAGTCGAGCTGTGGAGCGGCGTACCGCCAGGTGGAGGCGGACCGTCGGGAGATAACACCCTCACATCCCATGGCTCTCTGAGCAACGTCACCCGCCCTTACCTGCAGATATTCAAGCCCGCCAAACCCAATGGAAAAGCCGTGATCGTCGCTGCTGGCGGGGGCTATAAACGAATCGAACTTGGGATCGAGGGATGGCCCCTGGCCGATTGGCTGACGGAGCGCGGGTATACCGCGTACGTGCTGGCCTACCGCTTGCCAAGCGAAGGCTGGAACGCCGGCAACATCGTAGCGCTGCAAGATGCACAACGCGCGCTGCGCATCGTTCGCAGCCGGGAAAAGCATGTGACCCTGCTGGGCTTTTCGGCGGGTGGGCATCTGATGGGCATGACCGCGACGCTTGGCGATTCTCAGACGTATGTCGCGCAAGACAGCATCGATTCGATCTCCGCCGTCGCTGAGGGGGCGGCGTTGATCTATCCACCCATTACGTTGGAGCGGCCTTATACATATACCTCGACTCACAAGGTATTGGTGGGGCCAGATGCATCGGCGCAAGAAGAGGCTGAGTGGTCTGTGCAGAACCGTGTAACTGGCAGCACACCGCCCGAGTTCTTGGTGCAGGCGGAGGATGACTCCGTGGTTGATCCGCACAATACGCTGATCATGGCTGCGGCTTGTGAGCAGCGTGGGGTGGCTGTGGAGATGCATCGGTATGCGACTGGTGGGCATGGGTTTGGGTTGGGGAGGAGAGGGACGGCGAGTGGGGAGTGGCCGGGGAGGTATGAGGCGTGGTTGGGGAGGTTGGGGGTGGGGTAAGGAAGGGTACTTGAAGTAAGCCTCAAGTTTGCTCATTTCATCGCTGCTGACGAATTGTGCATGTGTAGATGCTCGTAAGCAGTGGCAACGTATACATCCCTTTGCACATAAACTACTTCGACGGCGCGCATTCTATCGATCAATCCTGAGCTGCCACCGGTGCAGCCGGTCTGAATACTACATATCAACGCGTCTTAATCTTCTGACCAAGAAGGGGTTAACCATGGCTGCACTACTGAATCGAGCTGAGCAGGCGGTTTCTGAGACGGCTATGGCTCGCAACTTTAGCGCGCGCTTGAATGACGTCACTAGCGGCGACATCTCACACTTAGTGATCTTCAAGGACAACGAGCCAGCCGCCGTGCTTGTGGGCATCGACGGCTACCAAGCCATGCAGGACGAGCTTGAAGATCTGCGTTCTGAACTGCTTGCGATCAACCGCCTGCCTAGCCTTGAGAACGACGTTACCGTGAGCCTCGAGGATATGGAGGCTCGGTTCAAATAGGTAATGAAGATGAAGGACTGGACTGTTCGGTTTCATTCACTGATAGACAAAGGGCTCTAGCTGTTTGGCACTGCTGAAGCTAAGGGAGTGCTGAAGGTCATTCGTGAGCGTATTGCCGAGGGGGAGCCCGACAAGGTCGGCAAGGCCTTGCGCGGGCCACTGGCCGGGTACCGCCGGATTCGCACGGGCGATGTACGTATCGTCTACCGCATCAACGGTACTGAAATCATCTTGGTCGTGTGCGTAGGTGCACGTCGCGATGACGAGGTCTACGACGCAGCAGTAAGAAGGGTGTGAACCAAGACCCGCCTCGCGGGTTTTTTACGCCTCACGATCAACCACCAATATGGACATTATGGGGCGATACGTGCTCTCCGGGAATTTCGGGGGCTTCCGGCCATCCTCGAAGCTCAAGGCACCGAAGCTGCAGATCGGTGTATTGCTCGGCGGTCAGAGACGTTGCCAACCTGGCTTTCACCTCATCCGATCATGGGCATCTCGCGCCATGCGCATTACCAGTGCAATTAGAGCTGGGCTGGAACGCTTGCGTGGCAAGGCTTTCCGAGAATTCGAACGGAAAATTACCTCGGTTACCTGTTTCCCATGGCTCACCATGAAAACAGATCAGCCACGCTGGGAGGGGGCTCGTTGGTGGCTGCACGCTTGGCTGCGGGGCAATGGTGCTCAGGCGTCTACCCACGCTCCATCGCATGCTTGTTACGTACGTTGTTATGTGCTGGACAAAAACAAAGGGCCTGCATCGCTGCAGGCCCTTGTTTTGTATGGTGCCGGCACCAGACGAACGGTATGTTCTGCGGGACTAGGTTTTCGGGCGTCTGGAGTTCGCTGGAAAATTTGGCGTAACCCGACGAGTAACTATCGATAATTCAGCTAGTTATGGAATTCAGTGGAGTCGAACCCGGGTCCGCAAAGTCTCGATGCTATCCATCTACTTGATTTAGCTATCCCCAAAGAATGGGGTAGGGACAGAGGGTAGGAAATTTATTGCACTCCTCTGTCGACGCTCAATCGCACCCGATCAAAAAATCATCAGTGGCGAAGGGCACGCTCAGTTATTGGGTACCTAACGTCGAAAGGTGTGCTACTTGCGTTACCTTAGCTACGGCCTGACGCCTCCGGTACCCCTCCGAGCAAATTGGCTCAAGGCTATGGACATGGTGCTGGCAAAATAGTAGCGTTGCTCGCTACACTGCTCTTTGTATCGGGGTAGACCTACCATGTGTTTTACTGCACTTTCTGGTTCGCTATCGAGATTACAGGAGCTATAGTTAGAGCGCTTCAAGGCGATACTTAAGGATGAGCGAGTATGCGGCGTGGTCGTTATTATTTAGCGAGAGTTATCAAGCTCGGCCAGTTAAATCAAGAAAAGCTGTTAGATGCTATTGCTCAAGCGCCAGTTGTGGTGCTTGGTCAGTTTGAATGGACAATCACAGATGTAATCGACAGGCGTGATTCTCCCACACCTTACATATTCGGTAATCTCGCTAAATATTCTAGAAATGGAGAAGTAACGATAGTCAATGAGCCTGCTAAACAGCAGCGTCAAGCTCAAGCCCCCTATCTTCTGGAGGCTAGTGCCCCCTTTGTCTATCTTCCGGATTTCTCGGGTCTCGCGTTTCTGCATGTCTGGAATGGAATTCAAGAAGACATATTCCCTCGGCGATTCAAGGCAATTATCGAGTCTGCATATGATAATTTTTTTGTAGGTTGCACAGTAGAACCAGTTGCGGACTACCGGGCTTTCTTGGAGAAGCTTCAGTCACTAGACATTATTACTGAACTCTCCGCAAAGGTCCATCCACCTAACCCTTTGTTTGGTCGTCTTTGGGGTGGTTTAGATAAATATGTAAGACGGCGCCAAGCCGATGAAGTCTCGGTCCGGGAAATAACTTCTAAACCGAAAGGGTTATCAACTCAGCTACTTGAGCTGATAGAACATATTCTTGAGAACCCCAGTTATGAACCGGTTGAAGAGCCAGATATCACCGATGCTGCGATGTTGATGGCTGCAGACGGCTATGGTTCTGGTAAAGCATTGGGCACCTAAAACGGACACGACGTAGTGATACGAACTTCAGAGTCTCAAAAGAGCTTTTTATTTGATAAAAAGCCAGATCCTGAAATACTTGCATCCCTCGCTCGCGGTTACTTCAAGCGTGTCAGTAGTGAACGAAATATGAGGCATTGACCTGTGCGATATCTCTATGGCCTCCGTGTCGCATTAATAAGTGTGGAAGCAATAGTCTTGGCACTTGGGTGGTTGGCGTGGACGTATTTAGCTCCGCAACTCCATGATTTTGCAAGCTCGCTTGCGCTTAATGATGAAGTCCTTAAGTATCTAATGCTTCTACCAACGGCGCTGGCTGTATGGGTATTCAATGAGGTACGAGGGTTGTTGCAAGAAGATAAGGATACGATTCAACTTCTTGTTAAGTGGCCGGATTATTGGAAATTAAAAGCTCATGCATGGGTCAGCTTGATTTACGCGGTAGTCTTTTCATGTATGTCCCTACTTCCTTGGGTCGCAAAATCAGGTATCAGCACTGGCAGTGGAATGCTGTTATTCGTTACTAGCATAATCGGGCAACTTTCTCTTGCGATAAGCGTTTACGTCGCTCGGATAACACTAAAAGAGATTGTTGCGCATGCTAAAGCGCCGTGATTTACTCAATCTATCCCTAAGCTGGCGCAATAGGCTGTAACCAGAGGCCATGGTAAGTGGTATACCGCACCTTTAATGATAACTGGAGATGATCGGCGAAGCCCTTTTGCCGAGGACGTCTCAGTCTCTACGTAATCACTGGCGTCGCTGTGGCCTTTACCGCTGGGTTTGAAATATCTCAGGCGCCAGGTATTAACGCCGTAGAAATACTGTGCGTCGCCAAAAGTGGTAATTTCTTAGCGTACATTAAAAATTGCATTGCTAGCACGCATCCATAAATATGACCCTAGTTTCTTTTGAAAAGCGGCGTCCATTTTGGATCGTTCGCACTACCCCAAATAATAGGTAGAGAATTATTTGGGCAATTATCCTTAAATACGATCAGCAGTTGACCATCATGGTATCCGAGAGGGTGCCTGTTATTTATCCTGGCACCATATTTTCTCGCCATTGAAAGAGCTTTAGCAACTTCATGGTCCTCAAATATTTTTGACTCGGCTGCGAATACCTTATGCCCGCCATCAATAACATCACATACCCGGAGTACAATTTTGAATGGAAAGTTACTATTGTCAATATGATTTTGACAGTTCTCGATTCCATCGCCTGTTCCGCAAATTACGCCTACAACTACTAGTATTTCTCTTTCGCCCAGGATCTCACCAAGGTCGAGGTTTAATTGATCTAAGTGGCCAATTACAGTGCCGCCAGATGCGACCATATCATCGATGAATACTAGGGCCTTAATATTTTCATCACCCAGAATACCTTTTTGTAACTCGTTGTAGGCTTTTATGCTATGAGCGGTAATGCCGTTCTCCGTAGCATACATTCTGATATATGTCGGCCCGCTCTTGGATAAGGCGCCGAATGCGCTAACCAAAATATCCTTACGAACGCGCTCACCTGCTTTGATAGTGTGTACGACCTCACGCCTGACGATGTCATGGACAATTTTCAGTTTTTCTCTAATTTTAGATTCACCATAGAAGTCTAAATTAAGAAGTAATTTAAATGCCATGCGACGCTCTATGTTGTTTTCAAATTGATCTAGCCATGCGCGGATATGCGACGGGCTAATTTTAGCTCCTCGATAATGCTCCCACTTATCGCTAAGCGTAATAATTTCGCTTTCAGATATATACGCCGCACTTTCTTTCTCATTAAACGCAGTCTGCGCATCTTCATCCGCGAACGAAGCTCTCAGGTTGTACACGCCTTTTTCCGTAAGCCATCGTTCGAAAAGCCTTGGTTTTATCCTAAGCAGGCCTTCCTCCTCGACTATAATATTTCGGCTTATAAAACTCTCAAGTATCTCTTTCGATGGAATTCCAGAAAGAGATAAGTCACTAACAATAGAGGTTTTTTCTACCGAGCTATTTTCACGTAGTTTATCAGCAAATGCTATTAACAGTCTTCGTCGCTGGGTTTCTATGGTGTCTCTGCGCTCAGTGTCCTCAACTCTTATTCCATCACTCCAGAAGTGGTTTAAGTTGATAGCCTCCATATTAACGATTGTATCGTGAATCGCATCTTCCATTTCGTCAATCGATATGAAAGAGCAGCGTCGCTCGCACATTTTTTTGTAAAGGGTCTTAGCGACGAATTTTGTATAAAAGGGGTTGCCCTCTGTCACTTCATAAAGCTTGAGTATGGCTTCATCGCTGTACTCCAATATCCCTCGGACAGGGGCGGTTACAAGTTCTTTAAAGTCTTCCCAGTATTCGGATTTGTTAAAGTAACCGACATTTGAGGCGTCAAATTTATTAAGTTTGTCCGTGCTTTGCATAATCACGCTCATGTTCTCCCCGCCAACAAGTATCAAGGAGACGCGGCCCTCACCACTTTCGCCACTTAAACTTCTTAAGTTGTGAAAAAAAGAATTACCTTCTTCTGTATATGGATAAAGTTGTGACGGGATTTCGTCAAATTCATCTAGAATGATTATTATTCGAGCCTTCTTGTTTGCGGCCACTATGTCTTCTATGTATGAGACTAGAGGGTATAGAGAAGATGCAAATCCACTGTCATCTATTTCGACAGAAAATACCCGTCTTAAATTTTTAGTTATTTTCTTGCCAAGAGTGTTGATAAAGTTGCTTGGAGATGTTTTATCCAAGCTACCAGTCTCGATAAAAACAGTGGCGTGATTATCTTTTCCTTCAAATTTATGCTGAATGGTTCGTGCGAGTGATGTTTTGCCAACTCTTTTTTGGCCATAAATAATTGACGACTCACCTTTTCGAAGGGACAGTTTTGATGAAATATCCTCAAGAAGATCTTTACGTCCTACTAGATCAGCTTCGCTATCTACCGACTCTAGGCTGTAAGGCTGTTGTCTTTTTATTTCATCCCAGTTTAAAGTTCCGTTTTGAGGAACAACCTCAATTTCAAAGTCTACTTCAATTCGCTTTCCTTTATAATCAGCCCATGACAAAATGCCTAAGATTTTTGGGGTTTTCGTACCTCCGGCTACGGAGTGCGCTTTTATTATAAATTCGTGGCGACCAGCATCTACAGTACCTAGAGAAAGCTCATCACTTTCGACTTCAAGACCATCATCTGACTCTAGTATGTTAATTATGGTGTCAAAAGCCACTCCAGGGCCGGAGTTATAAAGGTAAACTTTAATTGGAAAGGATTCGCCAATTGCATGAAGAGGGTACTTTCGTTCAGACGCCTTCAGAGAAAGAATTACAGGTTTTTGCAGTCCGCTATGATTAAAATCCATTTGAGCTGTCACAAAGGCAGACTCTAGGACGTTTTCAATCATGGCGGAAACATAAATATTTGATCCATGTCTTTGTATGTCACTAATATAGCTACGATATATCTCTTCAAGTCTTGTAAAAGCGGTAAGAGCATTAACCCTGTCAGCTTGTGAATATTGCTCTATAGCATTAAAAAATTCATTTATACGCTCTTTAGATACTAACGACTGATCGTATATTTGACTTTCTGAGAATATCGTCGTGAGCGGGCTGCTAATAAGTTTTATGTAGCCTCTGCGGGCATTTATCGCGGTCTCCATGCTCACAATAGAGACTTTTATTTTCTCAAATTCGCCGATTGTATTGGCATGAATGGCCTGCAGTCCTGCGAATATTTCATGGCTGCTGTTTTTTTCATCTATTTTTAATATCTTGTATATCTGATTGCATAAGACATCGTTAAAGAGAGTAATGGCTTTGTGTCTTGTCGAGCTGTCATCCCATAATAATTTAGAATGACCGCTAAGTGCTCGTAGTAGATAAGAGGCTACATGTTTTTTAATGGGGTTATTGTTGTTTTGATCAAGAAGAGAAACTTGAGGGGTGACTGGATTTAACTCAAGAAAAATGCAGATGGTTTTGAATAGCGAGTGTAGAGTTTCGACATTGGAATCATCATCAAGTGCTATAAAACGTTCTTCAATACCATTTTCTTGTTTCATTCGAACTCCCTGTTGAAGTTTCTCGCAATGAGCGTTGATAGCTATATGCCATGAGTGTAATCGTTAATGCATATGAAGGCAATGCTTCAGCGCTCTGCGAAAAGCGCTAAGGACGGTTGGCTCGCTCTGAATTGCACTAGATTTCATAAACCCAGCCTGGGCCTATTGCTGACATGCGCTAAAGATTTAAACTGCCAAGATTTTCCTAATCGAAGAGTGAGCAAATGCATGGTCAGCAGATAGTAATAACGCGTCGATTCGGCGCGTTGGTTCACTTGCTGATTTAGGAGCCACACGAGATGTTTTCGCTGCGAGGTCCGTGGATTGTCGCGTTGCCAGCCCTCATCGATTGCTGTTTGGATAGTCTTCGCCTGACGCAGGTGACGCTGGCGGGTGGTATGCGACCCGGTCAGGACGCCAGCCAGGAAGAGTTCCATATCGAATGCCGTGCTGATGCTCTACCACCAATATACGCCGATACCACGTGGATACGGCCGTGCCCCAGCTCATAGCTGATTTGTACTCGGGCCTGCTGATCGAGGTGTCGGTTGAGCTGATAGCAATGGCCATCGTTGATGGGCGCGGGATGATGGGTGATTTGCTCGTAACGTTCGCATGCATAGGCTGCCCGCAATTCATGGAAACCTTTGAGGTTGTGCTTATGAAGGATGTCCCGTGCGTGACCGAGGATCCCTGCAAGAAATCGGGGTAGCGTTCGTTCGGTGCAAGCAGGTTGCGGCTACCGTCAGGCGAAACTTGAAGGGCAGATGCCAGTGCGTCGCGGATGTGCTCATTCACCGTTATCCATCGAGGGGCTGAGACTCCCAAGCGTCCACCTTTGGTGCCGTCCTGGATGTTGATCCTCCCGAGTTGCTCGGCTTCCCGTTGCAGTCGAGGAAGGTCGGCCAAAATGGCCTCGCGTAAGCGCATTCCGGCGGCTCGCACCAAGTGCACGATGGCGGCAGCGCGTTGCATTTGGTGTTCGCGGAGTACGTCCACGATCCGTTTCACATGTTCGCGATCTTGGCTTTGCGGTACCGATTGACTAGCACTGATGCGCCGCATTCCCAACGCCTTGCTCGGACTCACGACCTTCACATACTGATCGCCTCGAAGCGCAGCCATGGTCCGGTTCACGCTGGACAATCGGTTTTGCGCGGTGGCGATGCCTATAGCGCCTTGTTCAACTTATTGACGCAGATATCCGGCGTATTCCAGCAGGGTCTGTCGATCAATTTGTCGCGTATCGTTAATTTCTGGCCCATCCTCCGACCGACACCACCGAACAAACGCCTGCCAGCGATCACTGTGCGCTTTAACGGTCCCATAGTGTCCGCCGCCGAACATGTCTTTCAGCGCTTGCGACCCGGCATAGCTCAGTTGCCGACCATAGCCAAAATTCCGCCCGTCGCGTCTACCCACCAGTGCCATGATCAAACTCCTCTCGAAGCCATACCTTTAAGACTTTCCCCATGTCATTCCGCCAAGGATGTTGAGTGTGATCAGGCATCAAGGCCCCTGCGACCTGTGAGGGTTGTCCACTAACGCGGGACTTGCGGCTCTTTACGACCGGGAGCTTGGGCATCTCATGATCTGGCCTCCTAAGCACTTCCGAAGAAGTGGGCGGGTGGAGGCTGCACTGGCTGACGAGACCAGCGCCGCGAGATCCTGAGTCGGGTGAAGGCATCTGTGCGATGACCGGGGCATGCCTGACTGTCAGTCAGGTGCAGTCCATTCCGTGGGCTGCGGGACCATCATCTGCATCGCTGTTGATGGTGACTTCGGTGTTTGTCACGCCGATTGTCACGAGCGGAAATGCCGCAATGCCTTGTACGAGGTGGGCTTCAGCAGTGGTAGGAGCGCCCGTCTCTTTCCGGAATGTATAAACCGGAGAGATAGATGACAGCTGTGCCAAGACATGGTGGACACTCTCCGGCAGCACAGACTGCCGGAGCCATGACCATGCCTTGGGATGAGAAAGACATCATGACGTTACGCGAGGAGTTTGTTGCTTTAGCGCTGCAAGATGGCGCCAACCGTCGAGAGCTTTGCCGACGATTTAAAATCAGCCCTCAGACAGCGTACAAATGGCTGTCCCGCTTCAAATCAGATGGTTTAGAGGGCCTGGAGGATCGTTCACGACGCCCAAAAACGAGCCCCAACCAATCTGCGATGAGCGTTGAAAAGCAGGTCGTGGAGCTGCGCGTCCAGCATCCTGCTTGGGGAGGTCGGAAAATTAGCCGGCGACTACAAGATCTCGGTGGCCCCCAAGTCGCACCGAGCACCGTGACTTCGATACTGCACAGATACCAATTGATATTGTCTGAAGCCTCTGACGCTGGCAAAGCATGGCGCCGGTTTGTTCACGACGCGCCTAATGACCTATGGCAAATGGACTTCAAAGGATATTTCCCTACATCTCAAGGGCAGTGCCATCCCTGGACGGTGTTGGATGATCACTCACGGTTTAATTTGGCGATTCAAGCGTGCGGCAACGAACGGTATGCCAGGGTCAAAGAGCGCTGGATGGATGTATTTCGACTTTATGGTATGCCCGTTCAGATCAATACCGACAACGGCGGGGCATGGGGGTCTCCCCGAGTGCCAGGAGAGCTATCTCAGCTCGGAGTCTGGCTGGTTCGTCTTGGGATAAGGCTCACGTTCAGCCGCCCGTGGCATCCACAAACTAACGGTAAAGATGAGCGCTTTCATCGCTCACTGAAGGCAGAAGTTCTCCGAGACAGAGCGTTTCGGTCACTCAGCGAAGCCCAGCTTGCCTTCGACGATTGGCGGAACATCTATAACCACCAAAGGCCGCACCAGGCTCTCCAGATGACAACGCCAGCGACCCACTACCGAATGAGTCCAAGGCCGGATCCGGAAACACTTCCAGAGCTTGAGTACGGTCCAGAAGACACGGTTGTCAAAGTGCACTTTCATGGTAACGCTCGTTTTCGAGGCGAGTTGATTCCCGTCTCGAAAGCGCTTAGAGGGCTGCCCATCGCTGTAAGGCCTAAGGGGGCTGCGGACGGGTGCTTTGACGTCTACTTCAGCCACCACAAGCTCTGCGAGATAGATCTGCGCGGGCGCAAGCCAAAGCCTTGAAACCGTCCACCATGTCTTGGCACAACTGTCACCCTTGTATCTGGTCCATACACGGAAGAAAGAGACGGGCGCAGGTTGGCGCAAGGAAATGGCCAAGCGGATAGGTTGCTGCAGGGCAGCTATGAAAGGGATAAGTTGCCGCCGTGGGCACACTGGTAAAAGTAGGCATCCGTCACATCGTTGTGCCCGTGCGAGCCGCCGGACGCTAATCGCACTTTGGGAGAACCACCACGGTGTGGTCTAGCCTTAAGGGTTCTGGCTACCTGGGTTGCTGTCAACGACAGCGCATTGCCCGATCTTTTCTACGCCTGTGGATAATTCGAGACAAGGCTCGAACTTATATGAGCTCTGCGGCTATGGATGAAATTGTCCACAGGTGGAAATTTATGGCTTTCCGCAGACAGTTCCATGAGGTTTAGTTTTTTAAGTGAAGTCCATCCAAACAGGGCTTCTTTGCAGCTCTGTTTGGATGGATCCGCATGCACAAGCCGATCACCGAGATATGAAGACCGAGCGCTTACTCAGTTGCGTCATGTTTTGCTTTAAGGCGAGTGACGTTCGCTCCGGTCTGGTTCGCGAACTCAGGGGGAGTGACATGCTCCTACTGGTTGGCCTCCAGGTAACGGCTCCGCGAGTTCATGATCAGCCTGCGCTCCTCAATGTTCTCCCAGCTGCCGTGCTTGAGGTCGAACTCGTTCAAGTGTGCGAAGTGCAATTCGATGGAGCACACGAACATGTAAAACCATGGTGGGCTCTAGTGAGGATTGGGGTCGCAGTTGTAGGTGCGCAGCGTTTGCGTGACGGTGGGCAGAGATATTTGATAGGGGCTTAGAGCGGTGGTAACTGAACCGACGCCTTCGCGGCCACTGGCCGCTCCTACAGGGGTTGTGCGCATAAGGCGAACAGCGGCCAGGCGCCCACAAGAAGCACAAACAAAAAAGGCCCACCTTGCGGTGAGCCTTTCTCGTCAAACTATGGTGCCGGCACCAGGAATCGAACCCGGGACCTACTGATTACAAGTCAGTTGCTCTACCATCTGAGCTATACCGGCAAGTGAGGGCGCTGATTATAGCTATTCGATCGGCCGAGTAAACCCCCCTGCGGCATAATTTCTTCGCCTTTAGCTCTTAACCCGCCAGTGCTTATGCACATTTGGCGTGCCAACCCCAGCAACCGCTCGGCGTTTAGGTCGGTTTGATGACATCGTTCGCAAGCTACTGTTTTCGCAGGCGAAACGGACATGAACGAAAAATGACTGATCTTCAGCCTGGCGTTCAAACGCAGACTCAATGCACTGCGCAACATTTCTACCCACAGAGTTATCCACAGGTTGCGCACGCTTCAGAGGCGTTCGGCGATGATCATCAGATTGCGTGGGGTCAGGGTTTCCGGGCAGAAGGTGCCGACCTGTGCGCTGTACTGGCGCTCTTGCAGGTACAGGGCGCGGTCGAGCACCAGCCACAGTTCCAAGGGCTTGCGAAACAGGTCGCGTAGCAGTTCCAGGTTGCGGACTTGGGCAAGTCGTTGCCAGCCGCGCGCTTCAAGCTTATCGAAATTCACGGCATGCCCAATAGTTACGCTCTGCAGCGCTGCAAGGTCGTGGCAGTAATCGGCAAAGGGTTTGTCCAGCCAGGCGGCGGGCAGGGAGGGGCAGGGCAGGTAGTGGTCGATGCGGCGTTGTTCGCGCTGCAGCAGGTCGAAAGCCAGGCGGCGGGCCATGGAGTGGTCACGCTGGCGGCGCACGCGGGCGCCGGCGGTGACGGTGGCTTCGAGGGGCAGGCCGAGGTCTTCGAGGGTCAGGGAGAGCGCCGAGGGTTCGGCGCACAGTTGGCGATAGGCGCCGTGGGTGCGGTTGTAGCAGCAGGGTGCGAAGGCCAGGTGTTGGCAGCCTGCCTGGGTGGCGCAGTGCATGAGTCGCACGTGCAGGTCGCCGCAGGCGTGCAGGGCGACGGGTGTGCTTGAGGCTGGCAGGCGCAGATCGTCGGCCATGACGTCTTGCAGTTGGTGCTGTGCGGGCAAGGCGTGATGGGTGCTGAGCTGGGCGCCGCTGGCCACCAGTGCCGGGTCGTGTTCCAGGCAGGTGAGTTGCTGGCCGTCGCGCAGCAGGCGGCGGCCGAGGTGGCCTTTGCCGGCGCACCAGTCCAGCCAGTGGCTGGCGGACGCTGCGAACGGCAGGGCGGCAGCGAAGGCTTCGATCTGTTGCCATTTGCGGCCGGGTACATCGACGTTGAGACGATGGCGCGCAGTGGGCAAAAAACTGGTCGGCAGCGGGCCTACCGCGGCCAGCGCATGCGCCTGCTGGGCTAAGGCAGGAAAGGGCGCCGGAGCGTCCAGGTCCAGCAGCGAGTTATGCACAGCCTCGGCTTCGGCCAGGGTGCGGGCGCGCAGCCAGGTGGCGAGCTCGGAATGCTTCGCTTCCCAAGGTAAGGTCATTTGGGTGAAGGGCTTGGGCCGCCACAGGTCGGCATGGGCGACCAGAAAGGCGTCCAGTGCGTGAAAGCGCTCACGCAGCTGGTCGCCTTGCAGTGTCAGCGGCCCTGGCACGCGTCCACGCGCAGCCAGCGTTCAAGCAGTTTGAAGCCCTGCACCAGCACGAACGACATGGCCAGGTAGAACATGCCGGCGGCAAAGAAGATTTCCACCGGCAGGTAGGTGCGGGCGATGATCGTGCGGGCCATGCCGGTGAGTTCCAGCAGGGTGACGGTGCTGGCCAGCGAGCTGGCCTTGAGCATCAGGATCACTTCATTGCTGTAGGCCGGCAGGCCGATGCGCGCGGCGCGCGGCAGCATGATGTGCAGCAGGGCTTTGCTGCGGGACATGCCGAGGGCGCGAGCGGCCTCGATTTCGCCCTTGGGTATGGCTTGCAGCGCCCCGCGCAGGATCTCTGCGATATAGGCGGCGGTGTGCAGAGTCATGGTCCCGGCGGCGCACCAGAACGGGCTGCGCAGGTACGGCCACAGGCTGCTCTCGCGCACCGCGTCGAACTGCGCCAGCCCGTAGTACACCAGAAACAGCTGCACCAGCAGCGGGGTGCCGCGAAAGAAGAAGATGTAGGCGTACGGCAGGCCGCTGATGTACCACTTCTTCGAGGTGCGGGCGATGCCCAGCGGGATGGCCAGGATAAGCCCGGCGAGTACCGCGATGGCCACCAGCTCGAGGGTCAGGGTGGCGCCTTGCATCAGCCGCGGCAGCCACTTGATGATCACTTCCCAGTTCATTGCGAGGCCCTCGCGAAGCCGCGCGAGGCGCGTTTCTCCATGAAGTGCAGGGCAACCATGGCGACCACGGTGAGGCTCAGGTACATCAGGGCGGCAACCATATAGAAGGTGAACGGTTGTTTGCTGACGGTGACGGCGTTCTGCGCGTTGCGCATGATCTCTTCCAGGCTGATGACGGACACCAGGGCGGTGTCCTTCATCAGAATCAGAAACAGATTACCCAGCCCCGGCAGGGCGATGCGCCACATCTGCGGCAGCACCAGGCGAATGAAGATGCGCGACGTGCTCAGGCCCAGGGCCAGGCCGGCTTCGCGGTGGCCTTTGGGAATGGCCAGGATGGCGCCGCGGAACACTTCAGTGGCGTAGGCGCCGAAGCACAGGCCCAAGGCGATGACGCCGGCTGCGAAGGGGCTGAGTTCCAGGCTGCCGACGCCCAGCGCCAGGCCGATGCTGCGCAGGCCATTGACGGTGCCGAAGTAGATCAGCAACACCCACAGCAGTTCGGGGATGCCGCGTACCAGCGTCGAGTAGAAACCGCCGAGCCATTGCAGGGGGCGGTTGCCGGAAGTTTTCGCCAGGGCACCGGCGAGGCCCAGCAGCAGCCCCAGGCACAGAGCGCTGAGGGCCAGTTTGACGGTCATCAGCGCGCCTGCGGCAAGCGCAGGGCCGAAGCCATAGAGATCGATGTTCATGGGCAGGCTTGTTCAGGGGCGGGCATCGGCCGTGTAGGCCAACGCCCGCCGGGCTGTCAGAGGATGCTGAAAGGGAAGTACTTGTCGTTGATCTTCTTGTAGGTACCGTCGGCAATGATTTCCTGCAGCGCGGCATTCAGCTTGTCGCGCAGGGCATCACCCTTGCGCACGGCGATGCCGATCTTGTCGCTTTGCTCGACCGCGTCACCCTTGAACTCGAAATTCTTGCCGGCGTCGCTCTTGAGCCAATCGTAGCTGGCGTACTTGTCGGCCAGGATGGCGTCGAGGCGGCCGCTGCTCAGGTCGAGAAAGGCGTTTTCGGAGGTGTCGTACAGCTTGAGGTCGACATCCATGCCGTACTTGTCTTCCAGCCAGGTGCCGGACAGGGTCGCGCGCTGGGCGCCGATGACTTTGCCCTTGAGGCTGTCGCCGTCGGTCTTGAAGTCATCGCCCTTCTTGGCAATGAACTGCAGCTTGTTGCTGTAGTAGGGGTTGGTGAAGTCGACCACTTCCGAGCGCTCGGGGGTGATCGACATCGACGACACGAGGAAGTCGAACTTCTGCGACTGCAGTGCGGGAATGATGCCGTCCCAGTCGGAGGTGACGATTTCGCACTCTACTTCCATCTTGGCGCACAGGGCCTTGCCGATGTCGACGTCGAAGCCCACGACCTGGCCGCTGGTGTCCTTGTTGTTGAACGGTGGGTAGGCCGCTTCCACGCCCATTTTCAGTTTTTCGGCAGCCATGGCGGCGCCGTTGACCAGCAGTGTGGCGGCAACCGCCAGGAAGATTTTCTTCATGCTCATATTGTTATTGCTCCGTTAGCGGTTGCTGGACATAAACTGCCTGCAGCGCGCCGACAAGGGGTTGTCGAATACTTGCTCGGGCGTACCCTGCTCTTCCACCAGACCTTGATGCAGAAACACCACCTCGCTGGAGACCTGCCGGGCAAAGCCCATCTCGTGTGTCACCAGCAGCATGGTACGGCCTTCTTCGGCCAGGTTGCGAATAACCGCGAGCACCTCCTGGACCATTTCCGGATCCAGCGCCGAGGTCGGTTCGTCGAACAGAATAACCTTGGGCTGCATGGCCAGGGTGCGGGCAATCGCTGCACGTTGTTGCTGGCCGCCGGAAAGCTCGTTCGGATAGGCGTGGCGCTTGTCGGCGATACCCACCTTGGCCAGCAGCGCCTCGGCCACTTCGATCGCTTCGGCGCGGCTTTGCCCCAGCACGCGGCGCGGCGCCTCGATGATGTTGTCGAGCACGCTCATGTGCGGCCACAGGTTGAAATTCTGGAAGACGAAACCGATCTGGCTGCGCAGCCGGTTGATCTGGCGGCTGTCGGCGGCGATCAGCTCGCCGTTGCGAGCGGCCTTGAGCTTGAGCGCTTCACCGGCCACCAGGATCTCTCCCTGATGGGGGTTTTCCAGCAGGTTGATGCAGCGCAGCAGGGTCGACTTGCCGGAGCCGGACGAACCGAGGATGGAAATCACCGCGCCGTCGTTGGCGGCCAGCGATATGCCCTTGAGCACGTCCAGTGCACCGTAGCGCTTGTGCAGGTTACGGATTTCCAGAGCGGGCGTGGCCTGAGCCATGTGCGGTCCTCATATAGGCGGGTGCGGCCTGCCGTCACCAAAGTGAACAGCGAAGCGCAAAGCTAGCATAGCGCGGATGGCGAGGCTGGACTTGCAGCTTGTGTCCGATCTGCCTGGCGCGATGTGCGAAGGCACCGCAGCAGGAACGTCGGACGGGCAGGGCGCGATAAAAAAGGCGCGATGTTGCCAGTTTTGCCCAGTGGAGGAAAGCGCGAATGCGGCTTGAATGTGGCAGCGCGATAAGAGGCAGGTCGCACGAAGTTGCACCTGAGCCATACAGTGCCCATGCAAAAGTTGCGCCTTTAGGTTGCACTGTTTTTGTGCGAAGGTGTTACCGACGTCGTTTTTTGGTGCGGCATATCGCCCCACGCTGAGTAGTTCGGTAATCCGTCTCGGCCCGCAAAGCAAACCTCAACGGATTCAATCTGTTGGCACGAATGGCCAAAAGGTCCGTTTCAGGGCGGCAGGATATACCTTGGTACAATTTGGCGCAATTTTTGCGTAAAAGATAAGGAACGGGGTGTAGCGGACTTTGCACAAGGCTCGCGATCACCGCCGGACAGAACGCTATTCTTCGCAAAGGTAGTTTTATGAGTACGCAGAATTCCACAGGTCTCGCTCAGGGACTCAAGCCGCGTCATGTAACTATGTTGTCGATCGCCGGTGTCATTGGTGCCGGCCTGTTCGTAGGTTCCGGGCACGCCATCGCCGCTGCCGGCCCTGCCGTGCTGCTGGCCTATGCTGCTGCCGGCAGCCTGGTGGTGCTGGTCATGCGCATGCTCGGTGAAATGGCCGTTGCCTCGCCGGACACTGGGTCGTTTTCCACCTACGCCGACCGTGCCATCGGTCACTGGGCCGGTTTTTCCATCGGCTGGTTGTACTGGTGGTTCTGGGTGCTGGTGATTCCGCTGGAAGCCAACGCCGCCGCCTCGATCCTGCATGCCTGGATTCCCGACGTGTCGCATTGGGTGTTCGCATTGTTGATCACCCTGGTGCTGACGGTGACCAACCTGTTCAGCGTGAAGAACTACGGTGAATTCGAATTCTGGTTCGCGCTGATCAAGGTGCTGGCAATCATTGCCTTCATCGTCGTTGGCCTGGGCGCCGTGTTCGGCTTCATGCCCAACAGCCAAGTCAGCGGTGTCAGTCACCTCACCGATACCATGGGCTTCATGCCCAACGGGCTGGGTGCCGTCGTCGCCGCCATGCTGACCACCATGTTCTCGTTCATGGGCACCGAGATCGTCACCATCGCCGCCGCCGAATCGAAGAACCCAGGTCAGCAGATTTCCAAGGCCACCAACTCGGTGATCTGGCGGATCTTCCTGTTCTATCTGGTTTCGATCTTCCTGGTGGTGGCCCTGGTGCCGTGGAACGACCCGCGCCTGGCCGAGCTGGGCTCGTACCAGACCGTTCTCGAGCTAATCGGCATCCCCAACGCCAAGTTGATCGTCGATATCGTGGTATTGGTCGCTGTAACCAGCTGCCTGAACTCGGCGCTGTATACCGCGTCGCGCATGCTGTTCTCCCTCAGCAAGCGCGGCGACGCGCCTGCTGCTGCGCAGAAAACCTCGAAGTCCGGTACCCCGTCGGTGGCCGTGCTGATGTCTACCGCAGCCGCGTTCGTGGCCGTGATCGCCAACTACGTCGCCCCAGCGGCGGTGTTCGACTTCCTGCTCGCCACCTCCGGCGCCATCGCGCTGCTGGTGTACCTGGTGATCGCCGTGTCGCAACTGCGCATGCGCCGCAAGCGCGAGTTGGCCGGTGAGAAGATCGACTTCAAGATGTGGCTGTTCCCCGGCCTCACCTACCTGGTCATCCTGTTCATCGTCGCGGTGCTCACCACCATGGCCCTGCGCGAAGACCACCGCGTTGAAATCCTCGCCACCGGTGGCCTGGCCATCGCCGTAGTCGTCGCCGGGCTGATCGTCTCCAGCCGTCGCAAGGCCGGTAACGCGCGCGTGGCGCTCGGTCGCTGATCGCTTCGACCACTTGAACGCAAAGGCCGCTGTCGGTGACGACAGCGGCCTTTGTTGTTTCTGCGACTGCCGGCGCCAGATCGACCCCGCCCGATGCACTGCATCAGGAAGGTCGGTTGTCCGGCTGTTTCGCTTTGGCGGTCTGTGGCTGGGTGGCTGCGACAGGTTTGAAAAAATCCTGCTTCCACTGAGGCCACTGCGCAACCGTCTGGCGGCACGCAGAGAGATGGTCGAGAAACGCCTGTTTTTTACTGGTCATGTCATTTGTTCTCCAAGTAGCTGGATAGTAGGCTCGCTGCAGTCGATTCCCGGTCTACATAAGACCAGGGGTGCATCTGGGTTCGCAGTTTCGCGTCGCCCTCTTTCCATTCCACGACTTCGCCATCTTCATTCTTGCGAGCGACAGGGTAGCCGCTACCGAGGTTGGTGGAAAACAAGTTGAAGAAGCTGCGAGGACCAACCCCTATGAATGGTTCGAAAACGACATTGCTGTGGTTTTTCGTCAGTGAGATCGAATCCGAGTGAAATTCCAACGCCTTGCTTTTCGGATACGGCTCTACATACACGACTCGTTTGATACCTGCCGCCACGATGTGCTTGGCGCAGTTATGGCAGGGGAACGTCGTACAGTAGAGATCGCTCCCCGCGCAGGAAGTGCCTGAACGGGCACTGGAAAGCAGTGCTTCCATCTCGGCATGCACCACGCGACCGTATTCAGTGATGTCCTTGATTCTGCTTTTCTTGATCAAGGGCGCCAGTTCCTCCTGGTACTGCGCAGGAATCACCGCAAGGATTTCGTCGACGATGAGCTTTTTGTGCGAGGCATTGGAGTCCAGACCGCGCATGTAGTCGCGTCCATCCGGCGTGTCGACGATGCCATGGCTTTCCGGGTCTTTTTCAGGCCAATAGAGCCCGCCGTGTGCCTTGGGCACGTCATTGGCGCCGGTGGCGACGATGCAGCGGTCTTTGGTCAGCACGGCGCCGACCTGGCGCGAGAGATCGGCCGAACGCAGCGATGCGGAAAATGCCATGAACATGGCGTACTCATCGAACGTGGGCGTGATGTAGGGACGCCCGAACAATAGATCGAGGATTCGCCAGGTCTGCTTCTTGAGCGCGTCCGAGTTGCCGTCGTAGTCGATGAAGAAGTCCGAAAGGTGATAGGTGTTGCGCGTGTGCTGCCCATGCTCGTCGCGTTCGTCCGCGTCGCGCTCGATCAGTCGGGAAGCCTGCTGTTCGGTCATCGAGCGATCTTTGACGAGGTACTCGTGACGCCGCGCCGAGTCCGCATGGACACCGACCAGGAAAAAACCATCGGAGTAGATTTTGCGCAGGCGTTCGACCTCGGCAGGACTTTTCAGCGAGTTGATGATGAACGCCCGGCGGCGCATGGGGGCGGACTCGCTGCGCAGCTTGTTGATCTGGGCCGCCGCGCCAAGGGCCAGGATGGCATTGTCCTGGCTGTCCTTGCGCAGCCGGTTGCCTTCTTCCATGTAGCTGCTGATGCGCTCATATTCACTGGTGGTCTGGGCCGGACAGCCAATGCTGGCGATGACATCCGTCGAGATTTTGATGCAGCTGGTTTCATAGCCGAAGATCTTGAGCCTGTCACCGATCAGCTTCGAGACTTCAGGCAGATCAGTGCCGATGGTGCCGACCAGGCCGATGATGAGTTCGGAGTCTGAATAGGTGTCGTCGATGAAGTAGGACGTATCTGATGGGGGAACCTCGGAGAGTTCCGCAACCATCTGCGCTGCACCCAGGGATGGGATGGATGAGCTGCCGTACTGGCTGTCGAGTAGAGGGCCGACCATTTCCTGCAGTTTTGCCGCTGCATGCGGCTTGCCCTGGAAGTGGAGGGTTCCGGTAGAGGGGTACCAATTGAGAATGCCCTTGCCCAGGGTCTTGAACTGACATTGATTGTCGTTGATCACCCGCCATTCGCCTGCAGGCAAAATGCTTTCGAGCTGTGATTTGAGCTCTTCGAATGTGCCATCGAAACGCATAGTGACTCCTTGTTCTCACTGCCGATCAATCCGTTGATCGAGGGGGCTCCCGGTGTCTTTCGAGAGGTAAGGCCATACGGGAATCAAGATAGCCCAGAGTCGAGGAAGGTACAGGCGTTACCCGCGTTGATAAGTAACAGCGTATGTGGGCGTAAGCCGCACCCAGACCGATCGAGTGTCTGCACCGCAGATTGATCTGCAAAAAGATGTGCGTGCCTCGCCCCCAAATCCCGCCCAATAAAAAACCCCTGAATCTTTCAATTCAGGGGTTTCTCGGTATTAGTGGTGCCCAGAGACGGAATCGAACCGCCGACACGGGGATTTTCAATCCCCTGCTCTACCGACTGAGCTATCTGGGCAACGGGGCGCATTAAACTGGTTTTTCGACGGGTCGTCAAGCGTGATGTCGAAAAAAATTTTAATCATTACCGTCGCTTACGATTTTGCTGGGTTATTCGGCGGGTGGTACGTAGCCGTCGGCCTTGGCGTATTCCTCGCCGGACAGGTACTTGTCCATTTCGCCCTGGAGGAATTTGCGGTCTTCGGCGTTCATCATGTTCAGGCGGCGCTCGTTGATCAGCAGCGTCTGGTGTTTCTGCCAGTCGCCCCAGGCTTGCTGGGAGACGTGGTTGTAGATGTCTTCGCCCTTGGCGCCGGGGTAGGGAGGGCGTTCCAGGCCAGGCAGTTCTTCTTTGTACTTACGGCACAGTACGGTGCGGGTCATTACAGATCTCCTGCGTTCAAGGCGTCGGCTGCGTGTTGCAGCAGCTTCTTCACCGGGGCTGCGAGGCCCAGGCGCGGCGGTGTGGCGAGGTTATACCAGAGCCAGTCGGCCTCGGCCACGTGGTGGGCGGTCTGTTCGACCTGCACCAGCCAGGGGTCGATGGCCAGCTGGAAGTGGCTGAAAGTGTGGGTCAGGGCTGGCAATTGACGGCGTGCGAGCATGTGCAGTGCGTGCTGGTCGGCAAGGTGATCGAGGTCGCTCAGGTCATCGAGCTGCGGAAGGCTCCACAGGCCGCCCCACAGGCCTGTCGAGGGCCTTCGGTAGAGCAGGATGGCGCCGTCGCGGTTGGCGAGCAGGGGCATCAGTGTTGCGCGTTGCGGGATGGTCTTGCGCGGCTTGGGTATCGGGTAGCGGATTTCCAGGCCGAGCATGTGCGCTTCACAGCTCTTTTCCAGCGGGCACAGCAGGCAGCTGGGCTTGCTGCGGGTGCACAGCGTGGCGCCCAGGTCCATCATTGCCTGGGTGTAGTGGTTCACACGGGTCTGCGGAGTCAGGCGCTCGGCGGTGGCCCACAGCGCCTTGGCCACCTTGGGCTCGCCTGGGTAGCCTTCCTGCGCGGTGTAGCGGGCGAGCACGCGCTTGACGTTGCCGTCGAGGATCGGCGCGCGCAGGCCCATGCTGATGCTGGCGATAGCCCCGGCCGTGGACAGGCCGATACCGGGCAGCTCGACCAGCTTCTCGACGTTGCGGGGAAACTCGCCGCCGTGCTCGCTCATCACGATTTTCGCGGTTTTCTGCAGGTTGCGCGCGCGGGTGTAATAGCCCAGCCCGGTCCACAGGTGCAGCACTTCGTCTTCCGGCGCCTCGGCCAGCGCCTGCACCGTGGGCAGCGCGGCCATGAAGCGGTCGAAGTAGTTCAGTACCGTGCTGACCTGGGTCTGCTGCAGCATGATTTCCGACACCCATACCCGGTAAGGGTTGATGCCCTGCTGCCAGGGCAGATCATGCCGGCCATTGCGGTCGTACCATTCCAGCACGGCGCTGGAAAACTGCTCGGGGCTCATCGGTTGAACAGACCTCGCAATGCGTCTTTGAGTTTTGGATCGACCTTGTCGCCCAGTTTTTCTTCGAGCTTCTCGTCGATCTTGTCGCGAATACGGTCGCCGGCCAGCTTGGCGGCGACCTGGCCCAAGCCGTCACGGTCGATGCGGCAGGCCTTGGCGCCCATCTCCAGCGGGCCGCGGCAGCGCAGCGGCAGCTCGACGCCGACGAAGCGCTCGCCCACCTGGCAGGCCGGGTCGGCGCTGGTGCCTTGTTCGCCGTCGACCACCACACCAATGCGGTAGTCCATGCCCAGCACGCGCAGATCGACGTCGCCGTTGCCCTTCACGGTCAGGCCGGGGATGCGCACGAGCAGGTCCTGGTTGCTGGCCACACCGTTACGGAACACCAGGCTGCCCTTGAGCTCCTTGAACGGCGTGTCCTTGCCGCGCGGTTCGCCGTTGAGCGTTTTGCGGTTGAGCACGGAGATGCCGCGGCAGATCTGCTGCTCGAGGTTGGCGTTGACCAGCACGCCGTCGTTGAGGACGAAGCTGGCGGTACCGTTGAGCGATTCGACCAGGGCCTTCTGGCTGTTGCCTGAACCGCTGAGGTTGCTGTTGAGGTTCAACAGGCCGCGCAGCGGTGGGTTGGCGTTCTGCGTCTTGATGAAGTTTTCCACCGGCACCTTGTCGATGCGTGTCTGCAACGCCAGCAGCGGCATGTCCGGGCGCACGTCGAGCGTGCCCTGGGTGTTGAAGCTGCCGTTGTAGAGGCCGCCGGCCAGGGTCTGCAGGGTCAGCATGCCGCCCTGGCCCTGCGCCTTGAGGGTGGCGTTGTGCACAGGCAGGCCCTTCAGGGTCAGTTGGCCAATGGTCAGGTCGGCCTGCACGTCCAGGGCGCGCAGACGCTCCACGGGCAGCAGGCGGTCATCGCTCCAGGCGCCGCGGGTCGGGGGCTCCGGCAGCGGTGATTCGCCCGAGGCGACTGCGGCCGCTTCGCTGTTCTGCACTTCGGCCTGGCGCGCCGCGCTGGCATTGGTGGCCTTTTCGGTCTTGGCCGGCAGGTAGCGATCGGCGTTGAAGGTGTCGCCCTTGAGCTGCAGGCGCAGGGCCTGGCGGGCAAAATCGTCCACGGCGATGCGGCCGGTGAAGGTGCTGTCGTCCAGTTTCAGCGTCAGGTCTTCCAGACCAAGGCTGTCGCGGGTGCCCTGCAGGCGGCTGACCAGCTCGAACTTACCGAGGCTGCCCGGTGCCATCGCCGGCAGCGGTTGGCCGATGCCGTCGAAGAACGCGCGCAGGTCGAACTCGGCAATCGACAGGCCGCCGGTGAGCTGAGGGTCGCTGTCCAGATTGCGCACGCGCAGTTCGCCCAGCGCGCGCAGCTGATTGGCGGCCAGCTTGAGGCCGGTCCATTCGGCGACGTTGGCGGACTGGTCGAGCAGCAACTGCCCCTGCGCGCTGAAGGTCACGGTCTTGCCCTGCAGCGGGTCGCCCGAGGCTTCACCGCTCAGGCGCATGTCTTCGAGCTGGTAGCGCTTGAGCACGCGATCGAAGCGAAGCTCGCCGGCAAGCTCGGTGCGGGCCCGCACGACCGGCTGGTTGGTGCCCAGGAAAGCGGTCAGTTTCAGCGGAATGTCCGCGCCTTCATGGACGGCGCCGGTGCTCAGCTGGATGCTTTCGGCGGTGTACATGCGGCCTGTGCGCACGTCGTTGTACTGCACGCGGGCGTTGTTCACGGTCAGGCTGTCGATGTCGAGCTTGACCGGGCGCGAGGGCGCCTGCGGTTTGCCCGGCTCGGTGACTGCCGGTGCATTCGGGTCGGTGGCGTCGGCCGTGGTGACGGGCAGCGGCTTGCCGATGTCTTCCCAGTTGCCGTGGCCGTTGGCATCACGTTCCAGGGACAGGTTCAGGCCTTCGACCCGTACGTCGCTCATCTGCACTTCCTTGCGCAGCAGCGGCAGCACGCGCACGGACAGCCCGAGCATCTGCAGGTCGGCGAAGGGTGCCTTGGGGTTGGCGAGGGTGGCCACGCTGGCGTCGTGCAGTTCCAGGCCCAGCCATGGGAACAGGCTCCAGCCGATGTCCCCGTTGAGGGTCAGCTCGACGTGAGCCTTGTCCCGTGCCAGTTGGCGAATCTCGTCCTTGTAGTCGTTGGGGTCGAACAGGTGGGTGAGGGCGAAGCCCAGGGCCACCAGAATCAACAACAGACCGAGAATGCACAGGCCGAGGATTTTGCCGAACGCTTTCATGGGCGAGTCCTTTAGTCCGAATTTTGGAAGTTAGCGGGAGAGTATAACGTTGTGCGACTGGCGATGTGGGCGGTCCGTCGGTGCCATTTCATTGGGCACCGACGGTCGCTTCGTGAAGGTCGCCCAAGCGCTTTGGGCCGTGGGTTTCACCGCTCCATCGGGCGACTGCCGAGCCATTCAGGGGGATTTTGCCAACCACCTGGCAGTTCATCGCGATAAAGGGATAGCAGTTTGCTTCCATTGGTTACATCTAGTGGTAATCTCCGCCCCTTCAACTGTCCGCTGCGACTTTATGTCGCGATTTGCCAAGTGCTGCCGATAAAACAATCGATCGCCAACGCGCGTGAAGAATGTGGGCGCATTTGTGTGCAGACAGCTGAACTACAAAAATCAACGGGGGTTACAAAATGAGCAGTAGTCTTTCGGGCGGCGGCGTGGGTGCCCAGCCAGGATTCCTGTCCAAGGAGCGGATCATCGCCAAGCCTGGCTTCAACCGCTGGCTGGTTCCACCAGCTGCGTTGGCCATTCACTTGTGCATCGGCATGGCGTACGGTTTTTCGGTGTTCTGGCTGCCATTGTCCAAGGCGATCGGTATCACCGCGCCAGTGGCGTGCGCGCCCGACATGAGCTTCTTCAGCCAGGTGTTTTCATCGTCCTGTGATTGGTCGGTGTCGATGCTGAGCTGGATCTACACACTGTTCTTCATCTTCCTGGGTTGCTCGGCGGCCATCTGGGGTGGCTGGCTGGAGCACGCCGGGCCGCGCAAGGCCGGGGTGGTTTCGGCACTGTGCTGGTGCGGTGGTCTGGTCATTTCCGCGTTGGGTATCTACACCCACCAGATCTGGCTGATGTGGCTGGGCTCGGGCGTGATCGGCGGTATCGGCCTGGGGCTGGGCTACATTTCCCCGGTATCGACCCTGATCAAATGGTTCCCGGACAAGCGCGGCATGGCTACCGGCATGGCGATCATGGGCTTCGGTGGCGGCGCCATGGTGGGCGCACCGCTGGCAGCGGTCCTGATGGGCCATTTCGCCTCGCCTACCAGCGTCGGCGTGTGGCAGAGCTTCCTGGTGATGGCGGCGATCTACTTCGTCTTCATGATCGGCGGCGCATTGTCCTACCGCGTGCCGCCTACCGGTTGGAAGCCTGAAGGCTACGTCGCTCCGGCGAAGAAGGCCAAGGGCATGATCACCAACCGCCACGTGCACGTGAACGTGGCCTGGAAGACGCCTCAGTTCGCCCTGGTGTGGCTGGTACTGTGCCTCAACGTTTCCGCAGGTATCGGCATCCTCGGCATGGCTTCGCCGCTGCTGCAGGAAGTGTTCGGCGGCAAGCTGCTGGGCGTGGACCTGGCGTTCAACCAGCTGGACTCGGCGCAACTGGCGCAGATCGCTGCCATCGCGGCGGGCTTCACCGGCTTGCTCAGCCTGTTCAACATCGGTGGACGCTTCTTCTGGGCTTCGTTCTCCGACTACATCGGCCGCAAGGTGACCTACTTCGTGTTCTTCGCCCTGGGCGTGGCACTGTACGCCTCGGTACCGACCCTGGGTCATTCGGGCAGCATCGCGCTGTTCGTGGCAGCCTTCTGCATCGTGCTGTCGATGTACGGCGGCGGCTTCGCCACGGTTCCGGCCTACCTGGCCGACCTGTTCGGCACGCAGATGGTCGGCGCCATCCACGGTCGCCTGTTGACCGCCTGGGCCGTGGCCGGTGTGCTGGGTCCGGTGCTGGTGACCAACCTGCGTGACTACCAACTGGCGCAGGGCGTTCCGCGCGCGGCCGTGTACGACACCACGTTGTACATCCTCTCCGGTTTGCTGGTGCTGGGTTTCATCTGCAACGCGCTGGTGCGTCCGGTGGCCGACAAGTACTTCATGACCGATGCCGAGCTCAAGGCCGAGCAGGCGCTGGGCCATGACAAAGGTGCAGACGGCACGACCGTGCTGGAGTGGAAGGCCAATCCGGCTTCCAAGCCGCTGGCCATCGCTGCCTGGCTGGCCGTGGGCATTCCGTTGGCGTGGGGTGTGTGGGTGACCCTGCAGAAGACGGCGGTGCTGTTTCATTGATGTAGATGCTTGAATCGGCGGTGGCCCGTTCGCGGCCACTGACCGCTCCTACGACATCCCGTAGGAGCGGTCATCGGCCGCGAAAAGGCCACCGCAGATCATCCTTTCCCCCCTCTTCTGTTCCCGTTTCCCGCCTGCGTGCCTATAATGATCACCTTTTTCGCCCAACGATTTTGCGGAGCTGGTGATGGCCGAACGTATCGCGTTCGTCGAGCGCAACACTCTGGAAACCCAGATCAAAGCCTCGATCAACCTGGATGGCACCGGAAAGGCCCGATTCGATATCGGCGTTCCTTTTCTTGAGCACATGCTTGACCAGATCGCCCGGCACGGGCTGATCGACCTGGACATCGAGTGCAAGGGCGACCTGCACATCGACGACCACCACACCGTGGAGGACGTCGGCATCACCTTGGGCCAGGCATTCGCCAAGGCCATCGGCGACAAGAAAGGCATCTTTCGCTACGGCCACGCCTACGTCCCGCTGGACGAAGCGCTGTCGCGCGTGGTCATCGACTTCTCCGGCCGCCCCGGCCTGCAGATGCACGTGCCCTACACCCGCGCCACCGTCGGCGGCTTCGATGTGGATCTGTTCCAGGAGTTCTTCCAGGGCTTCGTCAACCACGCCAACGTCTCCCTGCACATCGACAACCTGCGTGGGCACAACACCCATCACCAGATCGAAACCGTGTTCAAGGCTTTCGGCCGCGCGCTGCGCATGGCCGTTGCGGTCGACGAACGCATGGCCGGGCAGATGCCGTCGACCAAGGGCGTGCTCTGATGCAGACCGTCGCGGTAATCGACTACGGCATGGGCAACCTGCATTCGGTGGCCAAGGCTCTGGAGCATGTCGGTGCCGGCAAGGTGCTGATCACCAGTGACGCCAATGTCATTCGTGAAGCCGACCGCGTGGTCTTTCCCGGTGTGGGTGCCATTCGCGACTGCATGGCTGAAATCCGTCGCTTGGGCTTCGATGTGCTGGTGCGCGAAGTCAGTCAGGACCGGCCCTTCCTGGGTATCTGCGTCGGCATGCAGGCGTTGATGGAGCACAGCGAAGAGAACGCCGGCGTCGACTGCATCGGCGTGTTTCCCGGCAAGGTGCGCTTTTTCGGCAAGGACCTGCACGAAGGTGGCGAGCACCTGAAGGTCCCGCACATGGGCTGGAACGAAGTGCAGCAGGCGGTGGATCACCCGCTGTGGCACGACATTCCGGACCTGGCGCGTTTCTACTTCGTGCACAGCTATTACATCGAGGCCGGCAAGCCGGGCCAGGTGGTGGGGCGCGGCCATTACGGTCGCGACTTCGCCGCGGCACTGGCCGAGGGGTCACGCTTCGCCGTGCAATTCCACCCCGAGAAGAGCCATACCCATGGCCTGCAGCTGCTGCAGAATTTCGCAGCCTGGGATGGACGCTGGTAATGGGCAAGGCCAGCAAGCCGCCCATTCTTACCCTGACGCCGGAGCAGGAGAGCGAAGCGGCCGAGAAGATCAAGCGGTTCATGCGTGACCGCTTCGATCTCGATCTGGGTTCGTTCGAGGCCCTCGAGGTGCTCGAGCTGTTCACCCGCGAAATGGCTCCACACTATTACAACAGGGCGATTTTCGATGTGCAGGCGCACCTCAGCGAGAGGTTCGAAAGCATCGAGAGCGACCTGTGGGCGCTCGAGAAGAACTGACTTCCGAGCATCGCCGTTCACCGACTTCGAAGGTTTTTGCAGATGCTGATTATCCCCGCTATCGATCTTAAAGACGGTGCCTGCGTGCGCCTGCGCCAGGGCCGCATGGAAGATTCCACGGTGTTTTCGGACGATCCGGTGAGCATGGCCGCCAAGTGGGTCGAGGGCGGCTGCCGTCGCCTGCACCTGGTCGACCTCAACGGTGCCTTCGAAGGCCAGCCGGTGAACGGCGATGTGGTCACCGCCATTGCCAAGCGCTACCCGCACCTGCCGATCCAGATCGGCGGCGGCATCCGCTCGCTGGAAACCATCGAGCACTACGTCAAGGCCGGCGTGAGCTACGTGATCATCGGCACCAAGGCGGTCAAGCAGCCCGAGTTCGTCGCCGAGGCCTGCCGTGCATTCCCCGGCAAGGTCATCGTCGGCCTGGACGCCAAGGATGGCTTCGTCGCCACCGACGGCTGGGCCGAAGTAAGCACGGTGCAGGTCATCGACCTGGCCAAGCGGTTCGAGGCCGATGGCGTGTCGGCGATCGTCTACACCGACATCGCCAAGGACGGCATGATGCAGGGCTGCAACGTGCCCTTCACGGCTGCTCTGGCGGCTGCGACCAAGATCCCGGTGATCGCCTCCGGCGGTATCCACAACCTGGGCGACATCCGTGCCCTGCTGGATGCCAAGGCGCCGGGCATCATCGGCGCCATCACTGGCCGCGCCATCTACGAAGGCACCCTGGACGTCGCCGAGGCCCAGGCATTCTGCGATTCGTACAGCGCGTAACGCCGGACGCAGCTCGCGCCACGGCTCCCTGTAGCAGCGGCGCAAGCCGCGTCCGCCTGCACCTCGGTCCAACTTTAGCGGAGAACCCCCATGGCCCTGGCCAAACGCATCATCCCCTGCCTGGACGTGGACAACGGCCGAGTGGTCAAGGGCGTCAAGTTCGAGAACATCCGCGACGCCGGCGACCCGGTCGAGATCGCCCGGCGCTACGACGAGCAGGGCGCCGACGAGATCACCTTCCTCGACATCACCGCCAGTGTCGATGGCCGTGACACCACCCTGCACACCGTCGAGCGCATGGCCAGCCAGGTGTTCATCCCCCTGACCGTGGGCGGCGGCGTACGCACGGTGGCGGATATCCGCAACCTGCTCAATGCCGGTGCGGACAAGGTTTCGATCAACACGGCTGCGGTGTTCAACCCGGAGTTCGTCGGTGAGGCGGCTTCGCGCTTCGGCTCGCAGTGCATCGTGGTGGCCATCGATGCGAAGAAGGTCTCGGGGCCCGGCGAAGAGCCGCGCTGGGAGATCTTCACCCACGGTGGGCGCAAGCCTACCGGCCTGGACGCCGTGCAATGGGCGCAGAAGATGGAAGGCCTGGGCGCGGGTGAAATCCTGCTGACCAGCATGGACCAGGACGGCATGAAGAACGGCTTCGACCTGGGCGTGACCCGCGCCATCAGCGACGCGTTGGGCATTCCGGTGATCGCTTCCGGCGGGGTGGGCAACCTGCAGCACCTGGCCGATGGCGTGATCCAGGGTGGCGCGAGCGCGGTGCTGGCCGCCAGTATCTTCCACTTCGGCGAGTACACCGTGCCTGAAGCCAAGGCGTTCATGGCGAAGCAAGGCATCGTGGTCCGCTGACCCTGTAGCAGCGGCGCAAGCCGCGTCAGGCGTCACCGCGTTGCGCCAGGTTCACCGCACGCACCGCCGACGCGGCTCGCGCCGCTGCTACAAGGAATCTGTCGTTGCGGTAACCGCGTCCGGCATCCCGGTAATGACGATCGCCGTTTCGGCAACCGCGTCCGGCGTCCGAGTAATGACGATCGCCGTTGCGGTAACCGCGTCCGGCGTCCGGGTAATGACGATCGCCTTCACGGCAACCGCGTCCGGCGTCCGGGTAATGATGGTCACCGTTTCGGCAACCGCGTTCGGCATCACCGCGACCCTGTAGCAGCGGCGCGAGCCGCGTCGGCGGGCAGCGCGGTGGGACGGCTGATCGCGTCGGCGTTTGACGCGGCTTGCGCCGCTGCTACAGGGGTAAGGAGTTTGTATGTACCACGGCGAACGAATGAACGCCTGGACCCATTTGGCTGGGGCTGTGCTGGCGGCGGTCGGTGCTGTCTGGCTGCTGCTGGTGGCAGCGTTTCAAGGTGATCCCTGGAAGATCGTCAGCGTGTGCATCTATGGCAGCACGCTGATCCTGCTCTACAGCGTTTCCACGATCTACCACAGCGTGCGCGGGCGCGGCAAAGCGCTCATGCAGAAGCTCGATCACCTGTCGATCTACCTGCTGATCGCCGGCAGCTACACGCCGTTCTGTCTGGTCACCCTGCGCGGGCCTTGGGGCTGGAGCCTGTTCGGTGTGGTCTGGGGGCTGGCGGTGCTGGGCATGTTGCAGGAGATCAAGCCACGCTCCGAGGCCCGCGTGCTGTCCATCGTGATCTACGCGGTGATGGGCTGGATCGTGCTGGTCGCGATCGAGCCGTTGCTGCGCCTGCTGGGCCCCGCCGGATTCGCCTGGCTGGCCGCGGGCGGCGCGCTGTACACCGTGGGCATCATCTTCTTTGCACTGGACAAGCGCCTGCGCCATGCCCACGGGATCTGGCACCTGTTCGTGATCGCGGGCAGCGTGCTGCACTTCATCGCGATCTTTTTCTACGTCATCTGAACCCTAGAAATCACCCCATAGCTGCTGCGCCACCGCCAGGGCGACCACCGGCGCGGTTTCGGTGCGCAATACGCGCGGGCCGAGGCGGGCTGCGTGAAAGCCGCCAGCCTTGGCCTGCTCCACTTCGGCATCGCTCAAACCGCCTTCAGGGCCGATCAGGAACGCCAGGCTGGCAGGTTTTGCATGGCTGAGCAGCGGCTCTGCAACGGGATGCAGCACCAACTTGAGTTCGGCGTGGCTGGCGGCGACCCAATCGGCCAGCGCCTGCGGCGCATGAATGACCGGCACGCTGGAACGGCCGCACTGCTCGCACGCGCTGACCGCCACCTGGCGCCAGTGGGCCATGCGCTTGTCGGCGCGCTCGTCCTTGAGGCGCACCTCGCAGCGCTCGCTCACCAGGGGGGTGATTTCACTCACGCCCAGTTCGGTAGCTTTCTGGATCGCCCAGTCCATCCGTTCGCCACGGGACAGGCCCTGACCCAGATGGATGGCCAGCGGCGAATCGGGCTGGCCGGCAAACTGTTCGTCGAGGGTGACGCTGACGCGTTTCTTGCCCACTTCCAGCAAGGTGCCGAGGTATTCCTGACCGCTGCCGTCGAACAGCTGCACCTTGTCGCCGGCGGCCATGCGCAGCACGCGGCCGATGTAGTGGGCCTGGGCTTCGGGAAGTTCGTGTTCGCCCAGGGCGAGCGGGGCGTCGATGAAAAAGCGGGACAGTCGCATGGGGGTGTCTCTGGTGATTTTTTGGTGTTTATTCGGGCCTCTTCGCGGCCACTGGCCGCTCCTACGGTTGCAGGGTGTGCCCTTGTAGGAGCGGTCAGTGGCCGCGAAAGCACTGGTACAGGCGACGTCCTACTCAACCCGGATCGCGAAACCCTGGGTGAAAATCTTCGGCGACCTGCACGCTCACGCTGCTGCGCGTGGCGATATCGATCCCCTCGCTGGCCACCTCGGCCAGGAAGTCGATCTGCTCGGGCGTGATCACATAGGGCGGCAGGAAATACACCACACTGCCCAGCGGCCGCAGCAACGCGCCACGTTCGAGTGCATGGTTGAATACTTTCAATCCGCGCCGCTCCTGCCAGGGGTAGGCGGTCTTGCTGGCCTTGTCCTGGACCATTTCGATGGCCAGGACCATGCCGGTCTGGCGCACTTCGGCCACGTGGGCATGATCGACGAGGTGCGCCGTGGCGCTGGCCATGCGCTCGGCCAGGGCGCGGTTGTTCTCGATGACGTTTTCCTGCTCGAAGATGTCCAGTGTCGCCAGCGCCGCGGCACAGGCCAGCGGATTGCCGGTGTAGCTGTGCGAATGCAGGAAAGCGCGCAGGGTCGGGTAGTCGTCGTAGAAAGCGCTGTAGACGTCATCGGTGGTCACACAGGCGGCCAGCGGCAGGTAGCCCCCGGTCAGCGCCTTGGACAGGCACAGGAAATCCGGACGGATGCCGGCCTGTTCGCAGGCGAACATCGTTCCGGTACGGCCAAAGCCCACCGCGATTTCGTCGTGGATCAGGTGCACGCCGTAGCGGTCGCACGCCTCGCGCAACAGCTTGAGGTACACCGGGTGATACATGCGCATGCCGCCAGCGCCCTGGATCAACGGTTCGATGATCACCGCAGCAATACTTTCATGGTGCTCGGCCAGGGTGTGTTCCATGGCCTGGAACAGCGTGCGCGAATGCGCCTCCCAACTCACCCCTTCGGGCCGCAGGTAGCAGTCCGGGCTCGGCACTTTCAGCGTGTCGAGCAGGAGCGGCTTGTAGGTTTCGGTGAACAGCGGCACGTCACCAACCGACATCGCCGCAATGGTTTCGCCGTGATAGCTGTTGGTCAGCGTGACGAAGCGCTGCTTGTTCGGCTGGCCTCGGTTGACCCAGTAATGAAAGCTCATCTTCAGCGCGACTTCGATGCACGACGAGCCGTTGTCGGCGTAGAAGCAGCGGGTCAGCCCCTCGGGCGTCATCTTGACCAGCCGCTCGGACAGCTCGATCACCGGCTGATGGCTGAAGCCGGCCAGGATCACGTGTTCCAGCTGGTCGACCTGATCCTTGATGCGCTGATTGATGCGCGGGTTGGCGTGCCCGAACACATTGACCCACCAGGAGCTGACCGCGTCCAGGTAACGCTTGCCCTCGAAGTCTTCAAGCCATACGCCTTCACCGCGCTTGATCGGGATCAGCGGCAGCCGCTCGTGGTCTTTCATCTGGGTACAGGGATGCCACAAGACCTCGAGGTCGCGCTTCATCCACTGATCGTTGAGTCCCATCTTTTTCTCCCGCGGCAACACGCTTGGCAAACAGTCGCGCAAGCCTATGCAATGAGGCCTCGGCTCACAACCCAAACATGCTCGATGGCGGCGCTGGCGGGCAGTATGGCGCTGGCGTATGCTGCGCGGCACTTTGCCATTGCCGGGGCATGATCCGGCCATATCGCTTGCTCTGCCGGAGTTCTCTGCATGTCTGCTGGTTGGTTGCGCGCTTGGGCGCTGATAGTGGTGGGGCTGTTCAGCGCGCAGGCGTTGGGCAATGACAAGGCACAGACGGCGATCGTCGTCGGCGGCGGTCTGGCGGGGCTCACAGCCGCCTACGAGCTGCAGGCAAAGGGCTGGCAGGTGACCTTGCTCGAGGCGCGCCCCAGCCTTGGCGGCCGCTCGGGCCTGGCCACCAGCGAGTGGATCGGCGGCAGCAAGATCCAACCGGTGCTCAACGGCTATGTGAACACCTTCAAGCTGGCCACCCAGCCGGCGCCGGAATTCGTCCGCAACCCCGGCTACCTGATCGACGGCGAATACTTCACCGCCGCCGATCTGGCCACCAAGCAGCCGGCCACTGCCGAGGCGCTCAAGCGCTACGAGAAAACCCTGGATGACCTGGCCCGCTCGGTCAAGGACCCGGAAAACCCCGGCGCGACCAGCACCTTGTTCGCTCTGGACCAGATCAACGTGTCCAACTGGCTGGACCGCCTGCAACTGCCCGCCACGGCACGGCAGCTTATCAATCAGAAAATTCGTACGCGCTATGACGAACCATCGCGTCTGTCGCTGCTGTATTTCGCCCAGCAAAGCCGCGTTTACCAAGACATCGACGATCGCGATCTGCGCGCTTCACGCTTGATTGGCGGCAGCCCCGTGCTGGCGCAGGCCTTCGTCAAACAGATCAAGACCATCAAGACCGATTCGCCGGTCTCGGCCATCAGTCAGGACAAGGACGGCGTGACCGTCAAGGTCGGCGCGGTGGGTTACCAGGCCAGTTACGTGGTGCTGGCCATCCCCTTGCGTGCGCTGGGCAAGATTGCCTTCACCCCGGCGCTGGACAATCGTCAGTTGGCCGCGATCAAAGGCACCAACTACGGTTGGCGCGACCAGTTGCTGCTCAAGTTCAAGACGCCGGTGTGGGACAGCAAGGCGCGCATGTCCGGCGAGATCTACAGCAACACCGGTCTGGGCATGTTGTGGATCGAGCCGGCCTTGAAGGGCGGCGCCAACGTGGTGATCAACCTGTCCGGTGACAACGCTCGCCTGCTGCAGGCCTTCGGCGACAAGCAGATGGTCGACCAGGTGTTGATCCGCCTGCACGCGTTCTATCCTCAGGCACGCGGTGCCTTCACCGGCTATGAAATCCGTCGCTACAGTGTCGATCCTTCCTACGGTGGTGCTTACCTGGCCTACGGGCCGGGACAGATCAGCAAGTTCTGGAAGGTCTGGGAAAAGCCGCAGCAGCGCATCGCTTTCGCCGGTGAGCATACCGATTCGCTGTACCCAGGCACGCTGGAAGGTGCCCTGCGCAGTGGCCAGCACGCCGCTGGCCAGGTTGTGGACCTGGCAGCGGGTAAATCCTTCGAGCCGGTCAAAGTGGTTCCGCCAGTGGCCGTGCCGGCGAAGGCCGTGGACAGCAAGCCTGGGTTCTTCTCCAAATGGTTTGGCGGGGGCGAGACGCCGGTGGCCAAGCCGGTCGAGCCAGCACCTGCGCCTGCGCCTGCACCAATACCTGCGCCAGCACCAACGCCCGCCCCGGTACCTGTGGTGGTGCCCGCGCCAGCGCCGGTCAACGCCGAGCCTGTGAAAAAGGCCGCACCGGTGAAAAAGGTCGACACCAAGAAACCGGAGACGAAGAAAGCCGAGGTGAAGAAGCCTGTGGCCAAGAAACCGGTCGAAACCAAGAAACCGGTCGAACCGAAAAACAAGGCAGAAGCGAAAAAGCCTGCGGTACAGCCGTAGGTTTCACACCCTCGCCGTCGCCTTTCCCACAGGGCGGCGGCGAGCCTTCAACGTGCTATTGCTGCACCCTGGTCACTGACATCACTGCGCTTAATACTGACTTAATCGACTTTATCGATATTTCAAAGCGAGATTTTCCGCTTTAATTCGATAGGTGAGTCAGTCATCTTGAGCGCAGTTCTTACAGGGTCCAGGCACATGCAGCTACGTAATTCCACTTCTCGCTATGGCTGGGTCAGCATCGTTCTGCACTGGGGCGTCGCGCTGACCGTGTTCGGGCTTTTCGCCCTGGGGCTGTGGATGGTTGGCCTGGGCTATTACGACCCATGGCGCAAGGCCGGCCCCGATCTGCACAAGAGCATCGGTCTGGTACTGTTCTTCTTCATGTTGCTGCGCGTGGTCTGGCGCTTCATCAGCCCGCCGCCGCCCGCTACGCCCAATCAAGGCAAGCTCACCCGCACTGCGGCTCATCTGGGCCACCTGTTTCTCTATGTGGACCTGTTCCTGGTGATGAGCGCCGGTTACCTGATCTCGACGGCCGACGGCGTGGGGATTCCCGTGTTCGGACTGTTCGAGATTCCGGCATTGGTCAGTGGGTTGCCCGATCAGGCGGAAACCGCCGGTACCGTGCATTTCTACCTGGCCTGGGTATTGGTGATATTCGCCGTATTGCATGGCCTGGCCGCATTGAAACACCACTTCATCGATCGTGATGCAACCCTCATCCGTATGCTGGGTCGCAAAGCTTGACCGCTGTACCTATCAATTTTCCAGAGGAATGCTTTCTATGCTGAAAAAGACTCTTGCCGCACTCGCCATTGGCTCTGCCTTGTTCACCGCAGGCCAGGCCATGGCCGCCGACTACAAGATCGACAAGGAAGGCCAGCACGCTTTCGTCGACTTCAAGATCAGCCACCTGGGCTACAGCTTCATCACCGGTACCTTCAAGGACTTCGATGGCTCGTTCAGCTTCGATGCAGCCAAGCCTGAAGACTCGAAGATCGACGTGACCTTGAAGACTGCCAGCGTGTTCACCAACCACGCCGAACGCGACAAGCACATCAGCAGCAAGGACTTCCTGGACGTCGCCGCGTTTCCCGAGGCTACCTTCAAGTCCACCAGCGTCAAGCCGACCGGCAAAAGCGCCGATGGCAAGACCACTGCCGACGTGACTGGCGATCTGACCCTGCACGGCGTGACCAAGCCAGTCGTGATCAAGGCCACCTTCCTGGGTGAAGGCAAGGATCCATGGGGCGGCTACCGTGCCGGTTTCGAAGGCACCACGTCGATCAACCGCAAGGACTTCGCGCCCAAGTCGATGGACCTGGGTCCACAGTCGGACACCGTCGAGCTGTACTTCACGTTTGAAGGCGTGAAAGCGAAGTAAGTTANCGTGCTGAAACCTTCGCGGCAGAGCCCGCTCCCACAGGGCGGCGGGCCTGCCTACCTCATGCTCAGCCTTCGCGGTTACGCGTCAGCAGCGCAGGCTTTTCACCCCGTGGCCGGCTTGGCAATTGCTCCAGCTGCTCGACAGTCGGGAAACGATCGATCTTCGATTCCTTGTGCACGATCACCGGTTGGCTCGGGTTGCGCGAGTCAGCTACCACCGGTTCCTGGCGTGGTTGCTCGTCACGCGCCGGGCGGCGGTTGCGCGGATTGCTTTCGCGACGGGGCTGGCCGTCACGCGCGCCACCCCCGTTGCTGCGCGGGCCACGCTTGGCACCAGCGTTGTCACCGGTGCCAGCCGGACGCGCGGCACCGCCGCTGCGCGGCGCGCTACCGGCAGGACGACCCTGGCGAGGCGCGGCTGCAGGCGCGGCAGCACCGGCCGGAGCCGAAGCGCCCGGACGACGACCGCGGCCCTGGTTCTTGCCCTGATAGGGGCTGACGTAATCCGCACGGTTGCCGAAATTGTCCACTTCGTCATCGAGGAATTCGTCCGGCGCACGGTTGGCGGAAACAGTCGATTCTACGGCCGGGCGCGCAGCTTGGGGCTGGCGTGGCTTCTGGTCACGGGGTTGGCGTTCAGAACGCGCCCCGGCGGGCTTTTCCTTGCCTTTGTCCTTCCCTTTGTCCTTGCGTCCACCACCGGCATTGCTGCTGCCGTCGCCGCGTGGCGCGCGAGCGCCGCGGGCATTGTTGGCCTGAGGGCGTTCACGCACCTCGGGTTTTTCCGCTTCCACGGTGCTGGCATCGAACCCCATCAGATCACCGTCCGGGATCTTCTGCTTGGTCATGCGCTCGATGCTCTTGAGCAGCTTCTCTTCGTCCGGCGCGACCAGCGAGATCGCTTCGCCACTGCGACCGGCACGGCCAGTACGGCCAATGCGGTGCACGTAGTCTTCGTCGACGTTGGGCAGCTCGAAGTTGACCACGTGGGGCAACTGGTCGATGTCCAGGCCACGGGCAGCGATGTCGGTGGCAACCATGATGCGTACGGCGCCGGCCTTGAAGTCGGCCAGGGCCTTGGTGCGTGCGTTCTGGCTCTTGTTGCCGTGGATGGCCACGGCGCTCAGGCCATGCTTCTCCAGGTACTCGGCCAGGCGGTTGGCGCCGTGCTTGGTACGGGTGAACACCAGCACCTGCTCCCATGCGCCCTGAGTGATCAGGTGCGCCAGCAGCGAGCGCTTGTGGCTCGAGGCCAGGCGATAGACGCGCTGCTCGATGCGCTCGACCGTGGTATTGGGCGGCGTGACTTCGATGCGCTCGGGGTTGTGCAGCAGCTTGCCGGCGAGGTCGGTGATGTCCTTGGAGAACGTCGCCGAGAACAGCAGGTTCTGACGCTTGGACGGCAGGCGCGAGAGCACTTTCTTGACGTCGTGCACGAAGCCCATGTCGAGCATGCGGTCGGCTTCGTCGAGCACGAGGATTTCAACGTGGGACAGATCGACACTGCCCTGGCCACACAGGTCGAGCAGACGACCGGGGCAGGCCACCAGCACGTCGACACCGCGGGACATGGCCTGAACCTGCGGGTTCATGCCGACACCGCCGAAGATACAGGCGCTGACGAATTTCAGGTCGCGAGCGTACGTCTTGAAGCTGTCGTGAACCTGGGCGGCGAGCTCGCGCGTCGGGGTCAGGACCAGCACGCGCGGTTGGCGCGGGCCATGACGTTGGGATTTGTCCGGGTGACCACCTGGGAACAGCCGTTCCAGAATCGGAAGGGCGAAACCGCCGGTCTTACCTGTACCTGTCTGAGCGGCAACCATCAGGTCGCGGCCTTGCAACACGGCGGGAATGGCCCGCTGTTGCACCGGTGTGGGCTGGGTGTAGCCCGCTGCCTCGATGGCGCGGACTAGAGCCTCGGAGAGACCGAGGGAAGCAAAGGACATGAGTAATCCTGTTCTAGTAGGGGCTTATGCCCGAGGGATAATCTTGCCTGGCGCGACGGGTGTGTGATGACACTGTCGCGTCCGGTCCTGCTGGGGTTGCAAAGGGGGCTTCACGAAGCGGTGCGCGGGCGCAAGCCCAGCTGGCAGGTGCTTCGAGAGGCCTTGGCAAGGCCGAGCGGCCGGACGTAAGCCTGGCACAAGGGCCGAGTATAACAGAGCAATCACATTGCGCTGCTTTCACGCTGCCCAGCGGTGCTCGCGGGCGGTTGCCGCAGTATCTGCGGCGCAGCGGAAGGTAGCGTTTTACCACTCATTGGCGCGTCGGCATAGCGTGCCAGCAACTGCGCGTAGGCCGGCTCCTGTTTGAACCGGCGCAGTTCCGCGGCGAAGCGCTGCACCAGCAGGTCCATCCCGGCGCCGCGGCGTACCGCCAGAAACTGCGGATTGCTGCCGATCTCCATGGGCAGCCGACTGACCCGCTGCTCCATGCCCAGACGCTTGACGGTGTATTCGCCCACCCGGCGGTCGGTGATCAGCAGGTCGATGCGTGCCTTGGCCAGCTTGCCGAAGTTGGCTTCCTGGCTGGGTCCGCTCTCGCGGATCACGCCAGGCGCCTGGGCGAACTCGTCACCGTAGTCGTACCCCGCCGTTATGCCCACGGTCAGCCCCTTGAGGTCGGCCATGCTCTGCACGGGGTGAGGGCGATCGTTGGCCTGGTAGAACACCCATTCCACCTCCGACAGCGGCTCCCTGGGATAGAACAGGCTGGCATCGCGCTCGTTGGTCTGGAAAATATCGAGGATGCCGTCGGCCTGGCCTTGATCGAGCATGGCCAGGCAGCGTTTCCACGGCAGGAATTGCCACTGCACTTGAATGCCCAGGCGCTCGAAGATCAGCGCGGTGATGTCGTAGTCGATTCCCTGCGCCTTACCGTTTTCCTCGAAGGCGTAGGGCGCCCATGAATCGGTGACGATGCGCAGCGTTTCGCCGTGGGCCTGCAGGCACCAGCAAAGGAGAAGCGCAGAGGGCAACGAGCGGAGGATGGCAACCATGGGCCGGAGATTACGACGGCTGGCTCCGCTTGAAAAGGTCTGCGCCGGGCTTTCAGGACTTTTGCCGGCTCGTCAGGTGCTGATAGATGGAGCTGCGGCGGCGGCCCAGCAGTAAACGAACGCCGGGATGCCCCAGCCACTGTTCCAGTTGCCGCGGCTGCAGCGGCGTGCGCATGCGCCGCTCGACGTTGTCCTGAGCCTTTTCCCACCAGACGGGCGCGCAGGCCTGATCGAACTCGTTGGCATGGGGATAGCAGCCATACAGCACTTCGCGCACGAACTGCCGCTGATGACCGGGCAGCAGCAGGGTCACGGCCTTGAACAGCAGGCGTTGCGCAGCGGGCGGACGCGGCAACTGGGCGGTGACCTGCCGGGTATCGTCCAGCGCAGCAGGATCGAGCGGCACGTTTTGGTGCTTGCGCAGCCACGCCATGACCTTGGCCCGGAACAGCTGCTTGCGGCTCCAGTAGTGGTGGATCAGGTCGGGGCATTCACGCAGGGCGTAGTGCCGGTAGGCGGCGATGCCCAGGCAGAACTCCTCCAGGATGTAGGCACCCTGGGCCCGCGGGTACAGGTCGTCCATCAGCTCGATCGAGCGCTCGAGCAGGCAGGCATCGTCGGCATGCAGGCCGATCACCCCGGAGTTGATCAGGGGCATCTGGTCATCGGCCAGGCCGCGCGCCTGCAGTTCTTCGCTCAATGCGCTGTACAGCACGCTTTCCCGGCAGTCGCCATAGCGGATACCGATCGCGTTGCACAGCAGGCTCCCCGGCGCGATGCGCTCGAACAGCGCCAGCGGCGATTGATGGAAGAAGGTATCGGTGTCGATCAGCAGAGCGACTTCGGATTCGCGCAGCACTTCGAGCAGCGCCATGTGCTTGATGCGGAAGTGGTAACCGTGCGGTTGCATCCACGCCTTGCGGGTGGCCGCGTCGAAATTGCGCACGCGTACCGGCAGGTCGCCGTAGGGCGCGGGGTCGTCGGTGAACACCTGGATATCGATGCGGTGACCGGGCGTTTCACGTAGACGCGCCAGGGCGCTGCAGATGCTGAAGATGGCTTCCCGGTGATAGGTGTCGGCACCGAACACGAGGTAGACCAGTTGCGGGCGAGAAGAGCGGGTTTGAGTGACCATGGACCTGATTCTGATGCTGATGAACGACGAAAAAAGGCCCCGGCAATGTGCCGAGGCCCTGTGGCCGCCTGAGAAGACTCAGCTGCTGAGTTTCAGATTGTTCCATACGGCCAGGCTGGGTTCTGCCTGGTTAAGGGTATAGAAGTGCAGGCCCGGTGCGCCGCCCTGCAACAAACGCTCACACATCTGCGTGATCACTTGCTCGCCGAACGCCTGGATGCTTTTCACGTCATCGCCGTAGGCTTCCAGCTGCTTGCGCACCCAGCGCGGGATTTCTGCGCCGCAGGCGTCGGAGAAACGCGCCAGCTTGCTGTAGTTGGTGATCGGCATGATGCCGGGCACGATCGGAATGTTCACGCCCAGCTTCTGCACACGCTCGACGAAGTAGAAGTAGCTGTCGGCGTTGAAGAAGTACTGAGTGATTGCGCTGCTGGCGCCGGCGTTGGCCTTGCGCGCGAAGTTGACCAGGTCATCTTCGAAATTGCGCGCCTGCGGATGCATCTCCGGGTAGGCCGCCACTTCGATGTGGAAGTGGTCGCCGGTTTCGGCGCGAATGAACTCGACCAGGTCGTTGGCATGGCGCAGTTCGCCGCTGGACATGCCCATGCCCGAAGGCAGGTCGCCGCGCAGGGCAACGATGCGCTTGATGCCGGCCGCTTTGTACTGATCGAGCAGGCCACGCAGGTCCTGCTTGCTGTCGCCCACACACGACAGGTGCGGAGCGGCGGGAACATTGACTTCGTTTTCCAGCTGCAGAACGGTGTTCAGCGTACGGTCGCGGGTCGAACCGCCAGCGCCGTAGGTGCAGGAAAAGAAATCGGGTTTGTAGGCAGCCAACTGGCGGGCAACGCCCATCAGCTTTTCATGCCCGGCATCGGTCTTGGTCGGAAAGAACTCGAAGCTTAAGGGACGATCTTGAGACATGGCAGTTTCTCGGTAAACCCATCGAGCGGGCCAGGGTTGGCTGGCCCGCCGTATCAACGGTGCAGAAGCTTAGTAGCGATAGGCTTCTGGCTTGAACGGACCTTCGACGGTGACGCCGATGTAGTCGGCCTGCTGCTGGGTCAGCTGGGTGACCACGCCGCCGAAGCCGCGGACCATTTCCAGGGCCACTTCCTCGTCGAGTTTCTTCGGTAGCACTTCGACGGTCAGGCGCGCAGCCTTGCCGTTGGCGTCCAGGTCGGCGTATTTCTGCTCGAACAGGAAGATCTGCGCCAGCACCTGGTTGGCGAACGAGCCGTCCATGATGCGGCTTGGGTGACCAGTGGCATTGCCCAGGTTAACCAGACGGCCTTCGGCCAGCAGGATCAGGTAGTCGTCGTTCTGCGCGTCGAAGCTGCCGGCACCGGTGCGGTGAATCTTGTGTACCTGCGGCTTCACCTCTTCCCATGCCCAGTTCTTGCGCATGAAAGCGGTGTCGATTTCGTTGTCGAAGTGGCCGATGTTGCAGACCACGGCACGCTTCTTCAGCGCCTTGAGCATGTTGGCATCGCAGACGTTGACGTTACCGGTGGTGGTGACGATCAGGTCGATCTTGCCCAGCAGTGCCTTGTCGATGCTCGCTTCGGTGCCGTCGTTGATGCCGTCGACGAATGGCGACACCAGCTCGTAGCCATCCATGCAGGCCTGCATGGCGCAGATCGGGTCGACTTCGGAAACCTTGACGATCATGCCTTCCTGACGCAGCGACTGGGCCGAGCCCTTGCCCACGTCACCATAGCCGATCACCAGCGCCTGCTTGCCCGACAGCAGGTGGTCGGTGCCGCGCTTGATGGCGTCGTTGAGGCTGTGACGGCAGCCGTACTTGTTGTCGTTCTTGCTCTTGGTCACCGAGTCGTTGACGTTGATGGCCGGGATCTTCAGTTCGCCCTTGGCCAGCATGTCCAGCAGGCGGTGTACGCCGGTGGTGGTTTCTTCGGTCACGCCGTGGACCTTGTCCAGCATGGCCGGGTATTTCTTGTGCAGGATTTCGGTCAGGTCGCCGCCGTCGTCCAGGATCATGTTGGCATCCCATGGCTGGCCGTCCTTGAGGATGGTCTGCTCGATGCACCACTCGTATTCTTCCTCGGTTTCACCTTTCCAGGCGAACACCGGGATACCGGCGGCAGCGATGGCTGCAGCGGCCTGATCCTGGGTGGAGAAGATGTTGCACGAGGACCAGCGCACTTCGGCACCCAGGGCGACCAGGGTCTCGATCAGCACGGCGGTCTGGATGGTCATGTGGATGCAACCCAGGATCTTCGCGCCCTGGAGCGGCAGCTGGCCGGCATATTTGCGGCGCAGGCCCATCAGCGCGGGCATTTCCGACTCGGCAATGATGGTTTCGCGACGGCCCCAGGCAGCCAGGGAGATGTCGGCGACTTTGAAATCGGAAAAACCAGCAGGCGTAAGTACAGCGCTCATTAAGAGCCTCCATTCGTAAGGTTCGAATGGGCGCCGTTGTGTGCGTTTGGCGTCCCCAGGCAAAGCCTGTAGGGACAACGCCCCATCCGAGCCTGACAGGTCGAACCTGCTGCAGCGCCCCTCGGACGGGTGGCGGGAACGGCCGGGAGTGAAAAAGGCCGTTGGGTGAATCGGTGGCGATTATATAGCGATGTGCCCAGCTGCCAAAGTATTTCTGACGATCAGCGCCGGATCGATAATGGTATTCATAGGCAAAGCTCAATGGAGCCGGGCGCCGCGGTCTGCCATGATTCGAGCCACTTAGGTGAAGAACAGAGGAGCCAGCATGAATTTTCATACGCGCAAATGGGTAAAACCCGAAGACCTCAACCCCAACGGCACCTTGTTCGGTGGCAGCCTGCTGCGCTGGATCGACGAGGAAGCGGCCATCTACGCCATCGTCCAGTTGGGCAATCAGCGCGTGGTGACCAAGTACATCTCCGAGATCAACTTCGTCAGCGCTTCGCGCCAGGGCGACATCATCGAGCTGGGCATCACCGCCACCGAATTCGGGCGTACCTCCATCACCCTGACCTGCGAAGTGCGCAACAAGATCACCCGCAAGAGCATCCTCACCGTGGACAAGCTGGTATTCGTCAACCTCGGCGAAGATGGCCTGCCAGCGCCTCACGGACGCAGCGAAATCCGCTACATCAAGGATCAGTTCGACACCGTCGGCTGAGCCCTTGCGGGTTACCGAAGGTCGGGGCCCAGGCCGCGTATTGCCTGGCTTCTGGCCGACCGGTGGCGTTGCTGGCAGCCCGGTATTTCTGTACTGTACATAAAAACAGTATCGGGAAATTTCATGCAATTGATCGATAAGCTCAGCATCCTCGCCGACGCCGCCAAGTACGATGCCTCGTGCGCCAGCAGCGGTGCGCCCAAGCGCAGCTCGGAAGGCAAGGGCGGGCTGGGCTCGACCAATGGCATGGGCATCTGCCACAGCTACACGCCGGACGGCCGCTGTGTATCGCTGCTCAAGATCCTGTTGACCAACTTCTGCCTGTTCGATTGCCAGTATTGCGTCAACCGCCGCTCCAGTGACGTGCCGCGGGCACGCTTTACGCCCGAGGAAGTGGTGCGGCTGACGGTGGATTTCTATCGCCGCAACTGCATCAGCGGACTGTTCCTGAGCTCCGGCATCATTCGCTCGGCCGACTACACCATGGAGCAGTTGATTCGCGTTGCACGCCTGCTGCGCGAGGAACATCAGTTTCGCGGTTACATCCACCTCAAGACCATTCCCGAAGCGGACCCGGCGCTGATCGCCGAAGCCGGTCGCTATGCCGATCGCTTGAGCGTCAACATCGAGCTGCCCACCGATGCCAGCCTGCAGACCCTGGCCCCGGAAAAAGACGTGGCGTCGATCAAGAAAGCCATGAGCACCATCTACACCGGTCAGCAGACCGTGCTCAACGAGCCGCGCGCGCCGCGTTTCACACCGGCCGGGCAGAGCACGCAGATGATCGTCGGTGCCGACCAGACCGATGACAGCACCATCCTGCACAGCGCCGAGTCGCTGTACGGCAACTTCGGCCTGAAGCGGGTCTATTATTCGGCGTTCAGCCCCATTCCCAACAGCCCCAAGAGCGTGCCGCTGGCAGCACCGCCGCTGATGCGCGAGCACCGCCTCTACCAGGCCGACTTCCTGCTGCGCAGCTATGGCTACAAGGCGGACGAATTGCTGTCCGGTCCGGGCGACCTGGCGCTGGACATCGACCCGAAACTGGCCTGGGCCCTGGAAAACCGAAGCGTTTTCCCGTTGGACCTGAACCGTGCCGAACCGGCGCTGATCGCGCGCATACCCGGTATTGGCCTGCGTACCACCAAGCGCCTGGTGGAGCTACGCCGGCAGCGACGGATTCGCTATGAAGACCTGACTCGCCTGCGCTGCGTGCTGGCCAAGGCCAAGCCGTTCTTCATCACCAGCGATTACCATCCACAACAGGCAGAAATCTCCACCCTGTTGCTGCGCGACCAGCTGCGTGATCGCCCGCAACCCCAGCAGTTGGGGCTGTGGGGATGATATGCCTGGATTGCGACGACCTGTTCGCGACCTGGCGGCAACAGGCGCGCTGGCTGCTCAGCCATCAGATCGATCCGAGTCATGTGGGCTGGAACACCGTGGCGGACCTGTTCGCCACGGACGAGCACTACCCGGCGGAAATCGGGCCATTCCAGGCGCGCATTCCCCTAGCCCTCATCGAGCTTCTGGAAAGCGCAGCGCAGTACCGCGGCGAGCAACGCTGGAGCCTGTTGTACGAGGTGCTCTGGCGCGTCAGTCACGGCGATCGCACGGCCATGCTGGCGGGTGATCGCCTGGGCAGTGAACTGCACCGGCGCATCAAGCAGGTGCGACGCGAAAGCCACCATCTGCATGCCTTCCTGCGTTTCGTCGAGCTGCCGGCGGCGGCCGAGGGGCCACCGGGCCCCGAGTACGTGGCCTGGCATGAGCCGGCCCACGATATTCTGGCCCTCGCCAGCGAGCATTTCATCGGCCGTATGGGGCGCAGTCGCTGGCTGATCGCAACGCCCCAGGACGGGGTCTATTACGACGGGGCGCAGTTGATCCACGAGCGGCAGTGCCCGCTGGAATGGCAACAGCTGGCGCAGCAGGCGCACGACCCGCAAGGCGAGCTGTGGCTGACCTATTACAGCCACATCTTCAATCCTGCGCGCCTGAACCCCAAGGTCATGCAGGGCCACCTGCCCACCCGCTTCTGGAAGAATCTGCCTGAAGGGGCATTGATTCCCGGCCTGATCAGCGATGCCCGCACCGGCAAGCAGCGCGATGGCCAGGCCAGCGACATCGGCAAGCGCCAGGGCAAACGCATCGGCCGTTCGGTTTAGCGCACAACTGGCTAGACCGATTGCAGGTGCACTTCGGCCAGTGCGCTGCCCAGTGGGCCGAAGCTGCGCTCGATCATTTCCCGACGACCTGCGGCATCGACGATGACCACGGTGCTGGCCCGCGTCCCGTAGCTGGCTCCGGTAATGAATACGCTCGAGAGCAACCGCTCGGTGGCCAGGCCCACGCCGGTGTCGGGCAATGCATGCTCGGGCGCCTGGGCCGGGTCGGCCAGCATGTCCAGCAGCGCATGGGGCTGGCTGCCCAATGCCTCCAGCCCCTGACGGGCCTTCACCAGCTTGGGCCATGGCGTATCGAGCCCGGCATTGGATAATCCATAGGTGCCCGCCGACAGATACTGCGGGGAGCCTGCGGCCGAGTGCAGGTAGCACAGGCGCTGGCCATCGCCGAGCAGCAGATTGAATCCGGCATACTCGTCCAGGCGGTCCATGACACGCTGCAGGTAATCGTCGATCGACTCCGTGCCGGTGAGAAAGCCTGCGACCAGATCACCTCTGGAGCGCCGAGCGGGCGGCTGGCCAGGTCGGCGGATATTGGTCAGGGCGGCGATGCGCTGCTCGGGCCCGATGCCCAGCCAGGTACCGCCGGCTTCCAGATCCCGCCCGGCGTGAACGCCAGGGTGTTCCCGCCACGGGGACAGGGGCGCCGTGGGCCGTGCGTGGAATTCGTCACGGTTGCCCGCCAGCACCAGCGGGTGGGCATCACCGGGCTGCCAGGTGAAAACGATCAGGCACATACGTGGAAATCCTTGTAGTTTGGCTTCACTCTACCGATCCCCGGCGCGCCTATCCATCGCTGCAAGGTGGAGCGTGGGGCACCGGTTCCGGTACCATGCCGAACTGTTTACGGGGGCAACCATGGAATTCGCGCTGTATCTACTGCTCGGTGCCTGCGCTGGCGTGCTGGCCGGCCTGTTCGGCGTGGGCGGCGGTATCATCATCGTGCCAGTGCTGGTGTTCAGCTTCACCTTGCAGGGCTTCGATGCCTCGGTACTGACGCACCTGGCGGTGGGCACCTCGCTGGCCACTATCGTGTTCACCTCGATCAATGCCATTCGTGCCCACCACCGGATGAAAGCGGTGCAGTGGCCAGTGGTCGGCTGGATGACCCTGGGTATCGTGGTAGGCGCAGGCATCGGCGCGTTCACCGCGTCGCTGATCCAGGGCCCGCACCTGCAGAAAATCATCGGCGTGTTCGCCGTGCTGGTGTCCGTGCAGATGGCACTGGACTTCAAGCCCAAGGCCACCCGCCAGGTACCCGGCAAACTGGGTCTGGGCGTGGCCGGCACGGTGATCGGTTGGGCTTCGGCCATATTCGGTATCGGTGGCGGCTCGTTGACCGTGCCGTTCCTGACCTGGCGCAGCGTGTCCATGCAGCAGGCCGTCGCGACGTCCTCGGCGGTCGGCCTGCCGATCGCCCTGTTCAGCGCGACAAGTTTCATGGTGCTGGGCTGGCACGAGCCGGGCCTGCCAGCGCATAGTTTCGGATTCGTCTACCTGCCGGCCTTGGCGGGCATCGCCATCACCAGCATGTTTTTCGCCAAATACGGGGCACGCCTGGCGCACAAGTTATCGCCACGTGTGCTCAAACGCCTGTTCGCCGCGCTGCTGTTCAGCGTCGGCATGAGTTTTTTGCTTAGCTGAGGAATCGCAATGCTGCCTTACCCGCAGATCGACCCGGTGGCCCTGGCCATCGGACCGCTGAAAATCCACTGGTACGGCTTGATGTACCTGGTGGGCATTGGTGGCGCCTGGTTGCTGGCTTCGCGCCGGCTCAACGGTTTCGACCCGACCTGGACCAAGGAAAAGCTCTCGGACCTGGTGTTCTGGTGCGCAATGGGGGTGATCGTCGGCGGCCGCCTCGGCTACGTGCTGTTCTACGACCTGGAGCAATACATCGCCAACCCTACTTTGATATTCGAGGTGTGGAAGGGCGGCATGTCGTTCCATGGCGGGCTGCTGGGCGTGATGCTGGCGACCTGGTGGTTCGGCAGGAAGAACGACAAATCGTTCTTCCAACTGATGGACTTCATCGCGCCGCTGGTGCCGATCGGGCTGGGCGCCGGGCGTATCGGCAACTTCATCAACGCCGAGCTGTGGGGCAAGGCCACCGACGTACCATGGGCGATGATCTTTCCGCCTTTCAGCGATCCGGCGCAGTTGCCCCGTCACCCCTCGCAGCTCTATCAGTTTGCCCTGGAAGGCGTCGCGCTGTTCATCATTCTCTGGCTGTTCTCGCGCAAACCGCGGCCGACCATGGCGGTATCGGGCATGTTCGCGCTGTTCTACGGAATCTTCCGTTTCATCGTCGAATTCGTCCGTGTGCCCGATGCGCAGCTGGGCTACCTGGCGTGGGGCTGGCTGACCATGGGACAAGTGCTGTGTCTGCCGATGATCCTGGGCGGCCTGGGGTTGATCTGGTGGGCCTATCACCGCGTGCCGGCAGCTCCGCGCCCGGCCGTTTGATTCTTTTTGCCTGGGCGTGACTGCGGTTGCGCCCTGAACGATGCAGGTAAGTCATGAAGCAATATCTGGAACTGGTCGCCCACGTCATCAAGAACGGCACCTTGCAAAGCAACCGCACCGGCGTGCGCACCATCAGTTTCCCGGGTGCCATGCTGCGGTTCGACCTGCAGGAAGGCTTTCCAGCGATCACTACCCGGCGGCTGGCGTTCAAGTCGGCCATCGGCGAAATGGTCGGTTTTCTGCGCGGGGTCAACAATGCCGCCGAATTCCGCGCCCTTGGCTGCAAGGTCTGGGACCAGAACGCCAACGAGAACGCTCAATGGCTGGCCAACCCGTTCCGCCAGGGTGAAGACGACCTGGGCGAGATCTATGGCGTGCAGTGGCGCCAGTGGCCGGCCTACAAGCGCATCGCCCTGAGCAACCCAGCAGCGATCGAACTGGCCACCAGCCAGGGATATCTGCAGATTGCCCAGGCCGAAGAAAACGGCGAAGGCTTTGTGGTGCTGTACAAGGCCATCGACCAGATTCGCCAATGCGTCGACACCATCATCAAGGACCCCGGCAGCCGGCGAATCCTGTTCCACGGCTGGAACTGCGCCCAGCTCGATGAAATGGCGCTGCCGCCATGCCACTTGCTGTACCAGTTCCACCCCAACCCGGAAACCCGCGAGATCTCGCTGACGTTGTACATCCGCTCCAATGACCTGGGCCTGGGTACGCCGTTCAACCTCACCGAAGGCGCCGCGCTGCTGTCGCTGGTCGGGCGCCTGACGGGCTACACGCCGCGCTGGTTCACCTACTTCATCGGCGACGCCCATGTGTACGAGAACCATCTGGACATGCTCAACGAGCAGATGAAACGCGAGCCGCTGCCGGCCCCCAAGCTGGTGATCTCGGACCGCGTGCCCGAGTTCGCCAAGACTGGCGTGTACCAACCGGAGTGGCTGGAGCTGATCGAACCCAGCGACTTTACCTTGGAAGGGTACGAACACCACGCACCACTGACTGCACCGATGGCGGTGTGATCGGTCTCCACTGAAGGCGAGAACCCCCCTGGAATCGGTCTGGCGGCGGGCAAGACTTGGCTGCAGGAGGCGTGACGTACCGCAGCAATTTCGGCGTTCGCGACAAGTCAGGTCCCAACCCTACCAATCGGCCGAATAGGCCAGGCTCAGCGTTCGCCCTTGCGCATTTGCATAAGGCGCGGTGGCATTGGCTTGGGTAAGCAGCGTCTGGTATTTCGTGTTAGTCGCGTTGTAAACGCCTGCTTCCAGACGGCCGACCGGGAGTGCAACGCCGCCTATCAGATCCATCGTCAGATAGCCCTTGGTTCTGCGACCGTTGTGGTCTCGCGCAGCGGCGCCATAGCTGCTGAGTCGCATGGCTTGGGCGCGCAGGTCGTAGGTGCTTGATTGATAGCTGACATACGCGGTGGTTTTGGGCGGTGCAATCCGGGTAGCGGGAAGGTCCAGCCACTTACCTCGCTGGTATGTCTCGCCTTTTGTCCAGGCGTAGGTGCCGCCCGCTCTCCATTGTTCGTTGAGTGAGTGGTCAACACTCATTTCAAAGCCTCGCACACGTTCACGTTGGTTGATCAGCCGCAGTACGCGTGCTTGGGCATCGTAGAACTGCGTAACATCCGATGTGTTCTGATAAGCGCTTACGCGGCCTTGCCAGTTGCTCCAATCACCTCGCCAGCCCAGCTCGTAGCTATCGACCTTTATGGCTTGGGCGTTGAGAGTTTGGATATCGAAGCTGCTGGTGACGTCCCGCATGAAACGCTGAATATCAGGCAAAGAGAATCCCTGACTGAAATTCGTAAAAACGTTCTGTTGATCAGTGAGCTGATACACCATACCCAGATTGTAGAGCGTGGCGTTGTAATCAAGCGTGTCCCCGGGGAGTACAGCGCGCTGGCCGGTTTGAACGATCTCGCCATAGGCAATGCTGTCCGCTATCTCGCTATTGATCCGCTCGTGTCTAACGCCCCCTCGAAGCGTCCAGTCGCCCCAATACCATGCGGACTGGGCAAATAGCGCGCGTGTCTGAGTAGTCAAGTCAGGCCCCAATTCGTAACGAATTCCAGTTTTTCGATAGGTCAGCCCATCCACCAGGTAGTGGTCGCCACGTTGACGTGCGTGTTCGTTGCTATAGTCCGCACCCCACACAAGATCTCCGCTACTGGCGCCGATGCCGGGAAGCTCGGTTTCCACTGCCGCGCGAAGGCCGTATACATTCTGCGTGCTGGTGGTGCTGGCAACGCCGGCGTGTCCGCGTTTGCGGTCGGGGAAAAAACGCGCATCGGCCTTACGCCAATAGGTTTCGAGTTGCACTGTCTGGCCGTAAAAGTCCCCCTCTCTGTAGTTCAGATTGATCGCTTGATTATGCGTGTAAGGCTGTTCCTTCAGATACAGCCCCTTCACAGCTACTGGACGGGTCTTGTTTCGAGGGTCTTTGGTGTAGTCAGTGTCCTGACGGTCCTTATAGTCCTGCAGAGACAGGGTCAGATTACGGTCTTCCCCCAAAGCAAGTCCCCACCGGGTCTGCAGGTCATAGGTTTGAGTGTCCATGCTGCTACCCTGCGACGTGTCTTGAGGTATACGCGCGAGGCTTGCATCGTATTGATCGTTGCGCTGAATGAGATTGCCAGAGCCATACCAGTCCAGCGGACCGTGCCGGCCAGTTGCGCTCTGGAAGAATTCATAGGCGAGCCCTCCACGATGTAGGGTATCGGGAGATGTCAGTCCGATTTTACTGTGCAGCAATAAATCGGCATCAGAGTTGCGTTTGGTGATGATATTGATGATGCCACCTGACGCACCTGCGCCGTAGATACTGGTCGCTCCAGATATGACTTCGATACGCTCTATGCTGTTGGGAGCAATACTGTTCAGCTGTCGGAAATTGTCTCTAGTAGCATTCTGGGAAACCCCGTCAATCAAGACCAACATGTTCCTTCCCCGAAGCGTTTGGCCAAAATTGCTCATGCCACCGCTAGAAGGCGAAAGGCTGGGTACAAGCTGACCAAGCACATCCGAAAGGCGGCGACCGGTGCCTGCCTGTTGTCTGATCTGGTACTCATCGATCACTTGGATCGAGCCTGGAATCGAAGCGATGCTCGCCTGTGTTCTGGTGGCTGAGACCACACTGGCGTCAAGACTCAGGAAGGCCTCTTTTTCCATTTCACTGGCGCGCGAGTCCGTGCACAGAGTCAGTATCGTCAAAAGCCAGACAGGTCTAATCGTGTAGGGCATACAAAGTCCTTTTAGTTGGAAACTAGGAGATACTGCGTGGCGCGCCAGTCCTTTTGCGCATGAGCCGAATGGCTATGGCCGCTGCAACATAGGTTGCAGCCACGATCCAAAAACTTTGAGCGAGGGGCATCCATGCCAGCGTTGAAGCGCCCAAGGCGATGCCCAACAGCGACCCTGCCTTGGCTGCACTATTACCAAGCGCCATCACGAATCCACGCTGGGTTGAATCGATTGTCTGAGCAATAATTGCGTAAGTGACAGGCAGCAAAGCTCCTTGCCATACGTCCCAAACCAAACGTGTTATCAAGAAACTTAGCCAACCTTGTGCGAATATTGTTATTGCCATAGTAAGTGCACAGAGCCATGCGATACCTTCGATCAGCCTGAGCGTCTGGCTATGTGAATGATGATCAAACAGTTTCCCCCATAATGGCGCGGAGACTGCAAGGGTTGCTGCGCTTGCGGCATAAGTAATTCCAATAAGCCACCCAGGTGCATTCAGTACCTCCAGTACATAAAGTGAGTAGAAAGGCTGAGAGATTACTTTAGCCGCTTGCAAAAAAAACATGACTGATAACAACCCAGCAAGCCACTTTCTATCGAGCCTGATCACAGGCCCTCGTTGGCGGTACCTATAAGCCTGCGGGCGATGGTTGGTCAAGAACGCGCCGCCTATTGCACAGGCTAGGCAAACGTATGCAGCTACACTGCAAATGTGTTTGAAGTCATATTTGTCAATCAACCATCCGCCTACGACTGGACCAACCAAAGAACCGATTGCAGTTGCTGATTGAAGTAAAGCCAATGTTTTGGCTTTGTTAAACTCGTGACAACAACACAAAGCATAGGCCTGTGCGGCTACCAAGAACCCTGCAAGTCCGCCTTGGATGCTACGAGTTATGACCAAAGTTGTCGGGTCTGAGATAAATGCCACTGCGCCTTGGAATATGCTCAGCGCAAGAAGTGCGCGCAAGATCATCGCTTTGTGCCCGACCCGGTCTCCGTAGCGAGCCCATAGCGGGCTCAGCAGCATTGCCGCTACCAAGGGGCCTGCATATACTCCCATTGTGAAGAATGCCAAGTGTTCCTGAGATGCTGGACCTAGAAGAGCTTTTATATGCAAAGGCCAGAAAGGGCCACTCATTTCCAAAGCACCCATCGACAGTGCCTGGATCGCAACGAGGAGAAAAATCGCTTTATGGTCAGCGTGCATTGCTGTGCGTGCGCAGTGGATTGGGTATCCTTTCAACAATATCTTTCGAACTTTCTTCCAGCCGCATGCGCAGAAATGCTTTTGCAGGCCAGTCCTCAAAAAGGATAGCCTGGCGCTCTGCTTCCCAGCGTTGAGCGTCTACTTTTGACCTGAATTGGTAGAACACAGATTCTATTTCCTTAGTCAGGGCATTCCACAGCACAGCATGGGGAATACGCCACTGCCGTGCGCAGAGCAGAGAGAGTTCCCCAATGTGGCACATCAGGGTCGTGTGAATGAATTTGTCTCTCACATGGTTAGAATCATCGAACAGTGTCATGTGAGGGTCATGCAGTTGAATATTCAAAGCATGTTTATTGAATGCCTGACGATCTATTCGGATGTCACCAAAGTCGCGGATCAGGAGCTTGCTGGGCTGTTGGCCGGTGCCTAATATCACGAAGCTGTTCTGTTGGTGTGCCTCAAACGCGACACCGAAAATCAGATAGAATCCCAGAAGCCCAGGGAGTGCCATTGAAATGTATTCTTTGTAGAATTTCAAAGCGGCGTCAGGCTCATTGGAGTTGTAGCGTAACTCAATCCACTGTTCCAATAACGGCCTGCCAGACGCGTCCATTGCAAATAGGCTGCCCACCGGGATCGCCAGTTCGCCGTCATCAACCAGATCTGCAGGATTGTCTCTGAATATGGCTGCTATATGCCGCGCGCGATCGTCATCCGATTGTGCTGGTTCATATTGGATGCCCACGCGCTCTGGAATGATCTTCAGGTAGTGGATAAGGGTCGGCTCAATTTCGTGCATTTCTTGTAATAGTCTGCTTACTCGTGGTCCCATCCGTACAGAGCGGGGTGAGATTGTTCTCTGCACACTGGTCAGCCTTAGCGAGACTGGAAGTTTTACTAATGGGGCTTTCCTCCTGCCATCTGGTATTACGGTTCTGAATGACATCGTTGGATGGCCCGTAAACGCTGTCACATCGGTAATCACCAGCATATGCTGACGAATTTCATCAGGAAATAAATTCGGGAGTTCCGTAGTCGCTTGCCAGGGGTGAACCGGAATGGGCGTGTAATCATCGGGCTTTAGTTTAAGTTTTATAAGGGCTTGCTTCCACTCTTCAGCCGCTTTTGGAAAACGTTGTTGCCACCACTTTGTATGGCTCTCAACAGGATCCATTGACTCTATGTAACACACGTCAGTGCGCAACGCAGCCAGCATCACCGGAAGTCTAGCTTCGAACTCTGGGGAAAAGTCGATGATCTGAGAGATGTCCAAACCCAGCTTGGTTTTGTAATTTGGATGCCAAGGATGTCCGAGGGTACCCCATTGCTCCAGTAAGGCTGTAGGATTCGAGTTTTGAGGATTTGAGTGGAGCCAGTCCAGCGTGTTTCTATAGCCATCATGCTTGGCGATATTGCTAAGTTGTGATGCCCAACGGCGTTGGAATGCTATGCACAAAATATCATTCGCAAAGCTATCGTTGATTTCGGACTCAATCCTTGCGAAGGTGCAGTTACTGTTATGCACCGTAAGATGATCGTATATTAGTTCCAGAAGATCGGAGGGTAGTTCGACAGGTTTTACCACGCCTTGTACGTTTTCGACCGAAACCTTCCCTGTTATCGTCCAGCTCCCCATGGGCCCTGACTTGAGTGAGTCAAAGCGTATACGACCACGCCCTGAGATAGCCAAGCATGTGGTTCCATCCGCACAGGCACTAAGCGCTGAAGAATCCAGAAGTTTTTCCCGAAACATCGCCTGGATCAAGCGTTGGCAAGAATGTTCCAAGGCGATGGGCGCCGCATTTACTAGATCACTGAGACCTATACCTCGACGTTTAAAAGCTTCCGTATCTAAGGCTTTTATCCAGCGGGATAGAACGGCTTGTTGCGTTCCGATTCGAGCCGACGTCATGGGCACCCTCACATCCTTGAAATGAAGATCAAAGCGTATAGCGTAAAGCAACTCGATAAAACGTAATGATTCCTATTATCACGTAAGGCATTTCCGAAACCTATGCTTTAGGATGCCTTGCGCCATTTCCTTCACAAACGCAGGTTTTTCGTCGGATTAGGTGATGAATGGATAGAGTTGCGTGTCTTCGCGAGGGTCTTTACGGTTTTCAAGACGGGGCGGCGAGCTTTCTGGTCAGGTAACAACATCGAAGTCTGGCATATGCCAGCCCTACAGACTTTCCGACCTTACTCCTTCGACATTTTCATGAAGATATTCATCCCCCCAACGTCAGTCTCGATCTGCTCCCAGCCAAGCCGCCCGTAGTACGCCGACTTTTCCTCGACAGCACATAGATAGACCCGCTCGACACCCTCAGCTTTCGCTTTCTGCATTCCGGCTGTGAGTAATGCCGCCCCGACGCCCTCATTGCGGCTCTCGGCCTCCACCCACAGCGCCGCCAGCCAGGGCGAATACTGCACTCGTTCATCCATGTCCGAAACGATCAGCGATACCGTGCCCATGAACCGCTCACCTGCATGAGCGACCAAAGTGGTGGGAATGGGCTTGGAACGCAGGCTGTCTTCCAGAAGCGTCAGCACATCTTCCAAGGTTTGGCCGTCTTCCTTCCACCAGGCTTGCCACAGCCGCTCGCCCACGATGGCAAGAAAACCAGGTTCAGTGCGCAGATCTGATATTTGAAAGGGGGTTGCGGTGCGATTCATGACAGGTTCTTTTTGTTGGACATGTGCAACGAACCTATAGGCAGGCTTTGCAATAGCGAAACCAGGATTGTTTCAAAACCTTGCTCGCTGATTCAGTTAAGAGATCCGAAAGTCCGCATGCAGCTGTTGCCAATGTTGGCGCAGGATCGCTTGCTGGTTTGGCTTCATGACGCTGGCCGCTAGGGCCTCAGGCCACAGCGTTCGTGCTGCGTCCAGTGTTTCTCGTAGATGAACGAGCACGGGTCGCCAAGGTATTCCAGAGGTCTCGGCCCATCGTTTGAAGTGTTCGAGCGAGACGTCATACCAGGCTTTGGTATCGGCCATGTTCAACGCAAACTGGCTCTCGCCGGGAATAAATACCTTGGTCGCGACGATGTCGTAAGCCGGGGACAGTTCTGCGCTGAAAGTGTCCGGATAGATCAGGCTCCAGTTCTTCAGATGCGCATCGCCGTTGGCCAGGAGCACATTGACCAGCAAACGCACAGCCATTTGCGTGACATCCCGTTGGCCATGGCGGGTCTGGGTGTAGAGCAATTTGGCGATCTGTTCATAACGGCCGCTGCGGTATTTATCGTGTGCGTAGGCGTAAAGCACCTGGGCGAAGTCTTCTGAATGAACGCGCTGACCTCCAGCAAGCCGATCATAACGACGAATGCCATAGGCCCATTGCTCGTCGGGTAGGTTGATTGCGGGCAGGCTGTCGATCATGTCCATGCCGACCAGGCGTATTTCAGGAATGTCGACGCCTGCCAGTTGTGCCAGTTTCATGCAGGTGTATTCGTTGAGCGGCACGAATGGATGAACGGTGGAAGGCGTCTTGATGATCCAGTCTCCCGGCGCCGTGGGGTCTGCGGTTATGTAACGACCATCCCGGTCGTGCATGGAGAATTTCATCTGTACGCCGGCCAGCGAGAAATGCGAGCGATGGTCGGGTGTGTCGATGGATACTGGAGTGATCTTGCCGTGGTTGCCCAGCGCATAGGCGGGTATGTGTTCGGCAGATACGGGAGTGGCGACCAATGCACCCGGCAAGTCCTGACCGAGCCAGCTCAATAAGGGAAATTCGCTGTCTGGATGCACTTTCATGGCTTGCGCAACCAGGCCACGCAGCGCGCCTTCCGGAAGTAGATTGCTCAACACCGGGTGCAGCCGGTGATGGGTGATGTAGGGGTGTTTGTTTGCCAGTTGACGCCTGAATATGCCCGGATTGAGGTGAGATAAGGTCAGCGTGCGGCGGTGTGGATCATCAATGTAATCCGGCGCCAAGGTAAGTACATTCTTGCCATTCGAATGGCCGGTGACATAACCGACTAGTTGCGAATGCAGCGTCAGCTTCAAGGCCGCTACGGTCTCGATACTCATGGCAGATCGTCCCAAGGATTTTCCGGATAGTTATCCACAGGGCGATCGTCCTCGAAGTACACCGGTGCGCCTGCCAGGATCTTTTCGATCAGCTTGAGTTGATCCTTGGGTACCAGGACCATGCTGGCGTCCAGGCCTTCGGCAATCAGGTCGAGGGTATTGAGGCGCGGGTTGCCGTCTTTTTCGATCTTTCCGTATTGCTGGCGGGTGAGGCCTGTGCGCAAGGGCATGTCCTGGATCTGAAGGCCCAGTTGTTGGCGGCGGTTGCGGATCTGTTGCAGAAGTGTGGTTAGCATGGGTTGAGTATGAGCTGTATATGGTTCATGTCAAATTTAATGAGCCATATACTATTCACACTACACACAAGATTCGAATGGGAGCGTGTATCCGATGAGCCGCGACGTTTGTTTCGCGGCCGCAGACCGCTCCTACGAGGTTGTGTAATCTCTTGTGGGAGCGGGCTCTGCCCGCGAAGGCCGCGCCGCGGTATGCCTGACGAAACGCAGTGCTCTTTTCGCGGGCAGAGCCCGCTCCCACAGGCTGAGTTCAGTCGTTCAATGCCCGTGGCTGCGGCCTACATGGGAGTGTTCGGCATCGGGAACGGTGACGGCGCCGCTGATTTCCAGGCGCTGAAGGATTGCGCAGTGTTCTTCGGCAGTGCCGCCGTGGCATTTCTGGCGCAGGGCCACGAGTTGTTCCTGCAGCGCGACCAGGCCGTCTATGCGTGCCTTGACGTGATGAATGTGCTCGTCGACCAGGTCGTTGACGCTCTGGCATTGATCTTGAGGACTGTCGCGCAGGGTCAGGAGGTTGCGAATTTCATCCAAGGTCATGTCGAGGATGCGGCAATTGCGTATGAAGGTGAGTCGCTCTACATGGGCCTGGGTGTAGAGGCGGTAGTTGCCATCGCTGCGGGCCGGCAGGGGCAATAGGTGTTCGCGTTCGTAGTAGCGGATAGTTTCGACCTGGCAGTCGGTGATTTTCGCCAGTTCTCCGATTTTCATGCTGATGACCTGCAAATAGGTGCTTGACCCTATAGTGGCTACAGGGTGTTCACTTGGCAACTTGCACTTCAGGGAATTGCGACCAATGAGCCACCCCACCTCCGGCCATGCCCACGATCATAAGCACGAGCACGAGCACGAGCACGAGCACGAGCACGAGCACGAGCACGAGCACGAGCACAGCCCTGCACCCGCCAGCCATTGCTGCGCAGGCAAGGCAACGGCGCCCTCGACCGTCCAGCTCGCGTCCGGGGACAGCGAGGATGCACGGTTGAGCCAGTTCCGCATCGAGGCGATGGACTGTCCGACCGAGCAGACATTGATCCAGAACAAGCTGGCCAAGTTGGCTGGTGTGCAGCAGTTGGATTTCAATCTGATCAACCGCGTGCTTGGCGTGCGCCATTCGCTGCCCGATACCCAGGCGATCGAGAGCGCCATCAAATCGTTGGGCATGCATGCCGAACCCATCAATGGAGACGAGCCTGCCGCCAGTGCGCTGCCGACGCCGCGCAAGCCCTGGTGGCCGCTGGCGCTGTCAGGCGTGACGGCGGTCGCGGCCGAAGTGGTCCATTTCACCCAGGCGGCGCCGACTTGGGTCGTGGCATTGCTGGCCTTGGTGTCGATTGCCAGTTGCGGCCTGGGCACCTACAGCAAGGGCTGGATCGCGCTGAAGAACGGCAACCTCAATATCAACGCGTTGATGAGCATCGCGGTGACCGGTGCGGTGTTGATCGGCCAGTGGCCGGAAGCGGCGATGGTGATGTTCCTGTTCACCGTGGCCGAGCTGATCGAAGCCAAGTCCCTGGATCGTGCGCGCAATGCGATTGGCGGTCTGATGCGCCTCACGCCGGACACGGCCACCGTGCGCCAGGCCGATGGCCAATGGCTGGAACAGGACGTCAAGACTGTCGCTCTGGAGGCCATCGTGCGTGTGCGTCCAGGGGAACGCATCGGTCTTGATGGTGAAGTGATTTCCGGTCAATCCAGCATCGATCAGGCGCCCATTACCGGTGAAAGCCTGCCGGTGGAGAAGGGTGTGGGCGACAAGGTGTTCGCCGGCACCATCAATCAGGCGGGTTCGCTGGAGTTTCAGGTCACTGCCGCGGCTAGCCAGTCGACACTGGCGCGTATCATCCATGCGGTCGAGCAGGCGCAGGGCGCGCGGGCACCCACTCAGCGCTTTGTGGATAACTTTTCACGGATCTATACGCCGGTGGTGTTTGCCCTGGCTCTGCTGATCGCTGTGGTACCGCCGCTGGTAGGTTTCGGCGCCTGGTTTGACTGGATCTACCGTGCGCTGGTACTGCTGGTGGTCGCCTGTCCCTGCGCGCTGGTCATTTCTACCCCGGTTACCATCGTCAGTGCGCTGGCTGCGGCTGCGCGCAAAGGCATCCTGGTCAAGGGGGGCGTGTACCTGGAAGGTGGTCACAAACTGGACTATCTGGCGCTGGACAAGACCGGCACGCTCACCCATGGCAAGCCGGTGCAGACCGATTACGCGCTGCTCGATTCCGCCTTCGAAGGCCGGGCACAGGCGATTGCTCAGGCGTTGGCGGGACGTTCGGACCATCCTGTGTCGCGAGCGATTGCTGCTGACGCAAGTGGGGCGGCCCTGGCCTTGGACAACTTTGAGGCCTTGCTTGGGCGAGGCATCAAGGGCCAGGTGGAAGGGCAGACCTATCATCTGGGCAACCATCGCTTGGTGGAAGAGCTGGGTCAGTGCTCCCCGGCGCTGGAAGCGCAACTCGATCAGCTGGAGCGCGAAGGTAAATCGGTCGTGGTATTGCTGGGCCCGCAGGGGCCGGTGGCGTTGTTCGCGGTGGCCGATACGGTGAAGCAGACCAGCCGCGAGGCCATTGCACAGTTGCATGCGTTGGGCATAAAGACCGTGATGCTGACCGGAGACAACCCGCACACTGCCAAGGCGATTGCCGCCCAAGTGGGTATCGACCAGGCCATTGGCGATCTGTTGCCTGCCGACAAGCTCAAGGCTGTGGAGCAGCTGTACGCCCAAGGACATCGGGTTGGCATGGTCGGTGACGGCATCAACGATGCACCGGCGCTGGCGCGGGCCGAAATCGGTTTCGCCATGGCGGCAGCGGGCACCGACACTGCGATCGAAACCGCCGATGTCGCCTTGATGGACGATGATCTGCGCAAGATACCGGCCTTCATTCGGCTGTCGAGGCAGACCCGCGCCGTGTTACTGCAGAACATCGTACTGGCCCTGGCGATCAAGGCAGTGTTTCTGCTGATGACCGTGGCCGGTATGGCAACGCTGTGGATGGCAGTGTTTGCCGACATGGGCGTAAGCCTGTTGGTGGTGTTCAACGGGCTGCGGTTGCTGCGCAAGTGACGTTGCACCCGTCACTGCGCGGCGCTCTTTTCGCGGCCACCGGCCGCTCCTACGGGGTTCGTGGCACTGCGGATCTCACCGTAGGAGCGGTCATCGGCAGCGAAAGGCCCCCCCGATGCATCTGACATACCGCGGCGCTCTTTTCGCGGCCACTGGCCGCTCCTACAAGGTTCGTGGCACTGCGGATATCAGCGTAGGAGCGGTCATCGGCCGCGAAAGGGTTACCCCGATGCATCTGACATACCGCGCCGTTCCTTTCGCGGCCACTGGCCGCTCCTACGGGGTTGTCAGAGCTGCCGGGCCAGCGCCTCGATCTGCTCTTCGCGCTCGCGTTGGCTCAGGTGCTTGTGGCCGTTGAGCGAGGACCATTGCGGATAGGCGCGGGCCTTGTTCAGGGCTTCGGGCAGCTTGCCTTCGCGCCAGGTCTGCTCCTGTGGCGCCGCCACTTCGATGGTGCCCATGGCGGCATGGCCACGGGCATCGAGGGCTTTCACCAGTTGCTGTTGGCGCAACGCCAGCAGCCGCAGCACGTTGTCGTCCACGGTCAGTTCGCGCTCGCCCTTGAACTTGCCCAACAAGCGCGCGCCATAGCCCCGTGCGGTTTGCAGCGCGCCGCCGGCAATGGCCCCAGCGATGGCCGCCATGCCCAAGGTCAAACCGCCCACCAGCAGGTCGACGCCCGCGCCAGCCGCTGCGCCGGCCGCAATGCCGCCGCCGACCTTTACCCCCAGCTGCTTGAGCGTATCGGGGTTGAACAGATCGTCTCCCCAGCGCCCATCCGACAGCGGCAGGTCGCCTGCCGAGGCATCCTGGCTGCGGAAGGCATACAGTTTCAGCAACGTTTCCACGCAGCGCTGCTCGCGTGTGCGCACCGCTTGGCGGAGGTCTTCGATGGCGCCCGCCGCGGCGTCACTGGTAACGCTGCGACGACAGGCGGCGCAGTCGATCAGCAGTTCGGCAATCAACCGCCGCGCGCTGCCCTGGCGCGCCAGCCGTTGTGCCTGTTGATCGTCGATCAGCCGCTGCAGGGCCGGACGGGAATGCTCCAGCAGCAACGCCAGGCTTTCATAAAGACGCCGTTCACCGTCTTCGGGCGGCGCCACGCTGTCGAAGCGCACCAAGGCATGCAAACCAAGGCGGGCCAGGGCCTCGCGCCAATCCCCCTCGCGCTGCAGGCTGCTGCTGACGAAATTGAGCACTGGCAGTAGCGGTTTCCCGCAGCTGGCCAGCACTTCCAGCTCATCCCGGTACTTGGCCAGCACCGGCTCGCGTGCGTCGATCACGTACAGGCCCGCATCGGAAGCCAATAACTGGCGCAGCACCTTGGCCTCCTGCTCGAAGCGTTGACGGGCTTCGCTGCCCTGCAGAAACCGCTCGACCCGCGCCGGACCGTCGAGACGCTCGCCGGGGCGATCCAGACGCTCCACGAATTCCAGCAAGGCAATGGCATCTTCCAACCCAGGGGTGTCGTAGAGCTCCAACAAGGCATCGCCATCCACTGAAAGACGTGCGCCTTCCACATGTCGTGTGGTGCTGGGCCGGTGTGACACTTCGCCAAAACCCACGTCGCGGGTAAGCGTACGCAGCAGCGAAGTCTTGCCGACGTTGGTATGGCCGACCACGGCCAGGGTCAGGGGCTTACTCATGGCCTGTCTCCAGCCAGCTCAACGGGGTCGATTCATCGACCGGCAGGCCCAGTGCATCCAGCCCCGCCTGCCAATCTCCACGGCGTTGTGGGTCGAGGGCCTGGCCGGGTGGCGCGGGTAACAACCACACTCGGGTAACGTTGGCGCACCTGGCCAGTTCGGCAATCAGGCCAAGGCTGCCGCGATCCGGCGAGCGCCGCGGATCGCAGGCGATCACCAGCCGCGCGGGCGGAAAGCGGGTCATCTGTTCCAGCAGCCGCTGGCGCGACTCGCGGCTGTCGAGCACGCCGGCATCCTGAATGTCGGGCGCCAGGGCAGGCGGCCACGGATGCTGGCCGTCGAGTTCCAGTGCTACCAATACAGCGCCGCTGCTCGATTCGCTGGCTGCTTGAGTGGTGACATGCGGCAACGCGTCTGGCGCCTCATCGCGCACGCCCAAGCGTTCGCTGCTGGGCATCAGCCGTTCGCGCAACTGGCTGTAGCCGGGCAGGCTGGTATCCAGGGTCAAACCCGCGCGGCCTCGGCGCCAACGCCATTGGCAGAACGCGGCCAGCACCAGGCGCGGGCCGATACCGAACACCAGCAGCACGCCGACCAGCCAACCCGCCCAAGCCTGGCGTGCGCCTTCGATGTTGGTCGCCTGATCGCCACTGGCGCGGATCATGTCGATGTCCGGCACACTGAAACCCAGCAGCGCGGGCACGGCGCCCAACATCTGAGTCAGGTTTATGAAGGTGTCCGCGCCCAGAATGGTAGTCTCCCAGACGAAACCATAGCGCCGGGTCGCCAGCAGCAACAGCAGCACGGCCAGCGCACTCAGCAAGGCCAGCAGCCACAGCCCATGCACCAGTGTGCCCAAGGCCCAGCGGTTGAGTCGCCGCCGCTGCAGCAGCAATACCAGCGCCGGTGCCAGATGCACGGCTTGCGCATCACGCGCCAGTTTCTCGCTGAGCCACAACCACAGGCGGCCCAGCACCGCACCGTGTCCACCGGACGCGACCAGCCCCAGCAGCCAGCTCAGCAGCAAAATGAGGTTAAGCCCCAACAGGCTGCCCAGCGCCCAGAACACGTTGACGGGCTGCAGACCATCGCCCAGCGCCGCGAATGCCAGGCCCGCGCCGCTGAACACGGCCAGTACGCCCAGCAGCAGCATCGCCAGTCGCGCACCCTGCAACCAGTGGCTCAGGGCCTGGCGCTGGCCATCACGTTCGGCCAGCAGCAGAGCACGGTGCTCGATGCGCGCGGCCAGGTCGCCGCCTTGCTGACGTGCGCGGCGGTTGGCTTCCAGGTCTTCCAGGGGGCCTGCCTGCTCTTCGCGCAGGCGGATGGCTTCACTGAGCCAGAGTCGATGCAATGCAGTGGGTGCGCTCACGCGTTTTTCCAGGCGGCCGATTCGTCGTGAGCATAACCCAAGGAGGCTCTGCTATTCTGCCGGCCATGAAGACATCTCTCCCTTTAAGCTTGATCGCCGCGCTCGCCGAGAACCGCGTGATCGGCATCGACAACAGCATGCCCTGGCACCTGCCGGGGGATTTCAAGTATTTCAAGGCAACCACCCTGGGCAAGCCCATCATCATGGGTCGCAAGACCTGGGACTCGCTCGGCCGCCCACTGCCGGGGCGCCTGAACCTGGTGGTCAGCCGACAGCCGGACCTGCAACTGCCGGGTGCCGAAGTGTTCACTTCGCTGCAGGCGGCCATCGAGCGTGCCGAAGCCTGGGCTCGCGAACAGGGCGCCGAGGAAGTGATGCTCATTGGTGGCGCGCAGCTGTACGAGCTGGGCCTTGCTCAGGCGGATCGCCTGTACCTGACGCGGGTAGCCTTGCACCCGGAAGGGGATGCCTGGTTTCCCGAGTTCGACGAGAACCAATGGCAGAGGGTGTCGAGCGTGCCCAACGAAGCGGTCGACGACAAGCCGGCCTACACGTTCGAGGTATGGGCGCGCAGATGATCGGATGGCCTGTTCGCGCCGCCTGTTCGAGAGGGCGCCCACGAACAGGCAGCAGCGGTTACGCCGAAGCCAGTTCCTTGTGCTCATCAGCTGCCAGCAAAGCCTGGTCGGTCTGACCCATCACTTGGCTGGTAATGGTGCCCGCTGCCATCGACCCGCTCACGTTCAGTGCCGTGCGGCCCATGTCGATCAGCGGCTCGACTGAAATCAGCAGCGCCACCAGGGTGACCGGCAAGCCCATGGCCGGCAGTACGATCAATGCAGCAAAGGTCGCGCCGCCGCCCACCCCTGCCACACCGGCCGAACTCAGGGTGACGATGCCCACCAACGTGGCGATCCACAGTGGATCGAGTGGGTTGATCCCAACCGTGGGCGCGACCATCACTGCCAGCATGGCTGGATACAGGCCAGCGCAGCCATTCTGGCCGATCGTCGCGCCAAAGGAGGCGGCGAAGCTGGCGATCGCTTGAGGTACGCCCAAGCGACGAGTCTGCGCTTCGATGCTCAGTGGAATGGTCGCCGCGCTCGAGCGGCTGGTGAAGGCAAAGGTCAGCACCGGCCACACCTTGCGGAAGAACCGCAGCGGATTGACCCCAGCCAGGCTCAGCAGCAGCCCGTGCACCGCGAACATCAATGCCAGGCCGATGTACGATACCACCACGAAACTGCCCAGCTTGACGATATCCTGCACGTTGGAACTGGCGACCACCTTGGCCATCAGGGCCAGCACACCGTAGGGCGTCAGCTTCATCACCAGCCGCACCAGGCGCATCACCCAGGCCTGCAGCACGTCGATCGCACCCAGCACTTTCGTCCCTTTGTCGGCATCGTCCTTGAACAGCTGCAAAGCCGCCATGCCCAGGAACGCGGCAAAGATCACCACGCTGATGATCGACGTGGGTTTGGCCCGTGCCAGGTCGGCGAAGGGGTTCTGCGGAATGAACGAGAGCAGCAGTTGCGGCACGTTGAGGTCGGCCACCTTGCCCGCATAGTCGCTCTGGATCGTCGCCAGACGTGCCGTTTCCTGGGTCCCGGCGACCAGGCCCTCGGCGGTCAGGCCGAACAGGTTGGTCAGACCGATACCGATCAGTGCTGCGATTGCGGTGGTGAACAGCAGCGTGCCGATGGTCAGGAAGCTGATCTTGCCCAGCGAAGAGGCATTGTGCAGACGGGCCACCGCACTGAGGATGGACGCGAAGATCAGTGGCATGACGATCATCTGCAACAGTTGCACATAGCCGTTGCCAACCAGTTCCAGCCAACTGATGGTGCTTTTGAGCACAGGGTGGCCGGCACCGTAGACGGTGTGCAGGCCGATACCGAACAGAACGCCCAAGGCAAGGCCCAGCAAGACCTTCTTGGCCAGGCTCCAGTCGGTGCGACGCGTTTGTGCCAGACCCAGCAGCAATGCCGCGAAGATCAGCAGGTTCAACAGCAGGGGCAGGTTCATGTCAGCTCCGAAAGATTGACGACCGCGGCTCTACGGACGCTGGTCAATCGCGAATGCTAACACCCTGAATCGAAAGGTAATTAATATCGGAATGGAAGATCGTTAGGCGTTTTTGGAATAAGCGTCTGGGCCCTCACGGCAAATGGCCGGTCTTCACCAGAGGTTGCGTGAAGACCGGCCTGCAGGGTCCTGCTAGCGAAGAGCGTCTTACAGCCCGTCGAGCATCGCCTTGTTGCGTACCGCGCCCTTGTCGGCGCTGGTGGCCAGCAGGGCATAGGCCTTGAGTGCGGTGGTCACCTTGCGTGGACGCACCTCGACCGGCTTCCAGCCTTTCTTGTCCTGCTCGGCACGACGGGCAGCCAGTTCGGCATCGTCCACCAGCAGGTTGATCGAGCGGTTGGGAATGTCGATCAGCACCTTGTCGCCGTCCTGCACCAGGCCAATGGCACCACCTGCCGCCGCTTCAGGCGATGCGTGGCCGATCGACAGGCCGGACGTGCCGCCCGAGAAACGTCCGTCGGTGAGGAGCGCGCAGGCTTTGCCCAGGCCCTTGGACTTGAGGTACGACGTCGGGTACAGCATCTCCTGCATGCCCGGCCCACCCTTGGGGCCTTCGTAGCGGATGATCACGATGTCACCGGCCTGCACTTCGTCGGCAAGGATGCCACGCACCGCGCTGTCCTGGCTTTCGAAGATCTTGGCGTTGCCCTCGAACACGTGGATGGACTCATCCACGCCGGCGGTCTTCACCACGCAGCCATCCATTGCGATGTTGCCGTAGAGCACGGCAAGGCCACCTTCCTGGGAGTAGGCGTGTTCGAAGCTGCGGATGCAGCCGTTTTCGCGGTCGTCGTCCAAGGTGTCCCAGCGGGTCGACTGGCTGAAGGCAGTTTGCGTCGGTATGCCACCGGGGCCGGCCTTGAAGAAGTGGTGCACCGCTTCGTCGGTGGTCTGGGTGATGTCCCACTTGGCGATGCCTTCGGCCATGCTGCGGCTGTGCACGGTCGGCAGGTCGGTGTGCAGCAGGCCGCCACGGGCCAGCGAGCCGAGGATGCTGAAGATGCCGCCAGCGCGGTGCACGTCTTCCATATGGTATTTCTGAATGTTCGGCGCGACCTTGCACAGCTGCGGCACGGTACGCGACAAGCGATCGATGTCGCGCAGGTCGAATTCGATCTCGGCTTCCTGGGCAGCGGCCAGCAGGTGCAGGATGGTGTTGGTCGAACCACCCATGGCGATGTCCAGCATCATGGCGTTTTCGAATGCCTTGAAGTTGGCGATATTGCGCGGCAGGACCGACGCGTCGTCCTCGCCGTAGTAGCGCTTGCACAGCTCGACGATGGTGCGGCCCGCCTGCAGGAACAGCTGCTCGCGGTCACTGTGGGTCGCCAGGGTGGAACCGTTGCCCGGCAGAGCCAGGCCCAGGGCCTCGGTCAGGCAGTTCATCGAGTTGGCGGTGAACATGCCTGAACACGAACCGCAGGTCGGGCAGGCGCTGCGCTCGTATTCGGCGACCTTTTCATCCGAAGCGGTATCGTCGGCGGCAATCACCATGGCGTCGACCAGGTCCAGGCCGTGGCTGGCCAGCTTGGTCTTGCCGGCTTCCATCGGCCCGCCGGAAACGAAGATCACCGGAATGTTCAGGCGCAAGGCGGCCATCAGCATGCCAGGAGTGATCTTGTCGCAGTTGGAGATGCACACGATGGCATCGGCGCAGTGGGCGTTGACCATGTACTCGACCGAGTCGGCGATGATCTCGCGGCTGGGCAGGGAATACAGCATCCCGTCGTGGCCCATGGCAATGCCGTCGTCCACGGCAATCGTGTTAAATTCCTTGGCCACGCCGCCGGCGCGCTCGATTTCGCGTGCAACCAGCTGACCGAGATCCTTGAGGTGCACATGCCCCGGCACGAACTGGGTGAACGAGTTGGCGATGGCAATGATCGGTTTCTTGAAATCGTCGTCCTTCATGCCAGTGGCACGCCACAGCGCGCGGGCACCGGCCATGTTGCGACCGTGGGTGGACGTTTTCGAGCGATAGTCAGGCATGGAACGACTCCGGGCGGCTAATCGGGTTGCAATGAGGGATTGAGCTTTTCCTGGTCCGCGGCACGCTCGGGCGGTGTGTTGCCGTGCTTGCGGATGAGGCCGGTAACGCTGCGGGATCGCCACGCGTTCGGCCGAGCTCATAAACCCGCCGGGGGATGATTGGCGATGAGTAGGGCGATTCTACACCCATGGGGGAAGGATGGAACGTGGGGCAGGGCAAGTAATCGGCAGTAAGGCCTGACGCGGCTCGCGCGGCTCTTTTACAGGCCCTCTCCGGACTGAACGCCCTGCGGTTCGCTTTATAGACTGGAAGGAGGCGCTCGCCTGGCGAGAAAAGCCAAAGCATTCAATAGAAGAACGCCCGAAGCTCCCATCAAGACGAAGGTCCAGCCCAATGTTTGAAGCAGTTGGTGGCTGGAATTACTGACAAAAGCACTCACCACGCCCCCGATGATAAAAACAGTCGTGTTTAGTAACGACGATGCGGTGCCTGCACTCTGTTCCGATAGATCAAGTGCTTCGGAAGTTGCCGCTGGCCTAAGGATGCTGGCGCCTGCTGTGCAGAAAATCGCTGGCACTAAAATGCTGGCGAACGATAGTTGCCATGTCTCTGGCATCAGGATGATGGCTGTTCCCGATCCTAGAATGAGCGTCAATCCTGCAGTCATCTGCACATGAACGGACGTCACACGGCCCAGTCGGGAAGCAGCATAGCCCCCGCCTACATAAGCAAGGCTGTAGCACAGCAACGAGAAAGCGAACTCCATGGATGTGAAGCCTAGCTTTTCCAAGAAAAATAGCGGAGAGATGACGATGAAGGAGAAATGGCTGGCAAATGCGATTGCCGACAGCAGGGACATCCCAATGAATCGAAGCTTCATGCAAGGTCCAAACCGGTCGCTCCAGCCGACATTGATAGAAGAGCTGCTGATGCTGTCTTGATCCATCAGCTTGCGCGCAAGCCAGATCGTAACGACACCGAGCGCTGCAAAGACGTGAAAGCTCGCTGTCCACCCTGCTACGGTTTGCAGCATCGTGCCGATCAATGGCGAAACTGATATACAGATCCCACTGATACTGACCATGAGTATTCGAAGCTGGCGCCGCTGAGTGCCGAAAAACAGGTCTTGGATGATTGCATTGGCTAAAACGAAGCAACCACAGCCTATTGCCTGCACCAGCCGGAACGTCAAAAAGCTTGAGAAGTCTTGCGCCATAGTGCATCCAATCGCGCCGCTCACGGCTAAACCAAGCCCAGCGAGCAGAAGCTTCCTCCTGCCAAAGCGATCCGAAAGCGGGCCAATGGCGATCTGTGAGAAGGCGAAGCCCATAGCGAAGATACTGAGTGAAAAGGCGATCCGTGTGGTGCTGGTTTGAAAATGCTCGGCCAAGGCTGGAAAGGAGGGAAGGATGACGTCCAACGGGAAAACGCCCAGCGAGGTCATCAGTATCAAGAGTGCGATGATTCCTGCTTGCCTCTGGTCCGTACGTTTTAGGTCACAATTCATCCAACAGCCCTGCCTTATGGAATGGCTCCCGCTGATTTTCAGTTGTAATTGCTCCCGCGCTTCGGAGAGCACTGAACGTTGCCACGCACGATCGCTTTGCACGTTGTGAAAGCAGATTATCGCTGTTGAGCGAATGAGCTATCTCCGATGCCAACGCTGTGTTGATCCCCTCGTCTCTCAATGCTGAGCTGAGCCAGTCTTCGTCGATGAGTGCAAAAGTTTTCATCAAGATTGGGAGCAGTCGGCTGATGCAGTTTCGAGTGTGCTCATCGGCGTGTCTCCATCCATGAACAAATAGCCCGGAGAAAAATTTGCAGTGACGAGCTTCGTCCTGTAAATGGTCTCGAAGCATGGACCCTACTGGACGTTTCAAAGATGCTGAGGATAAATCGAGTAGCTCTTTTGCAATGGCAGTCTCGGATATGAAAGCTGTCAGGAATCTAAAGAGCGGACGCTGTTCTTTTTTCTCGGATTTTTCGAGTTTTGAAATTTCTAAAATGCGTTTAAATTCTGATATCTGCTGATTGTCAGCGTAGAGCTGCGCTACTTGATCGGCCAGCTCCTCTGAAAAAAGGGCGTGGTAGGCTTCATCTGTATATAGGCGGAGTGCCAGGTTTTTGGATTTTTCAGGCAGGTTGAGTCCCGAGTTTCTTTCTGTGATCTCACAGACTGCCTGGTTTACAATCTGAAGCTCTAGGGTTGTTGTGTATCGAAGAAAATAGATGAGATGCTTTGCCAGCAATCGTTGCTTTGATGCTGGTGATAGGCCTGAAACCTCAGATCTGGTAAATGCAGGCGCCATATGTTCGGGAAACCACCACTGATGATGATCCACTGTATCTGTATCATTCGGGCTAATATCATATGCCCATTGCTTGCTGCGAACCGCTGAACGCATATTCCAATCTTTCAGGTCGGTCATAGTGGTTCGATTCATTAAGGGGTCTCCCCTCGCATCAATGTCATTTCTAATGCGATCGGAATGGCGGAGTGTTCTCCATATCCAATACCCACGAAGAATAAAGGTTGTTCGTGGGAAGGCTCGATTTTTAGCGCGTGTTCAACAGCCGCATCATTGAATGCGCCTGTAACCCATGTCTTGAAATTCAACGCAGTGGCGATAAGTTGAAGGCTCTGGGAAATATGACCGGCTTCAATCAGTGCCATTCGGTAGGCGCGGGAGTGTTCGTACTTCCACCACAATTTGTCTAGCCGAGAAGTCAGCCAAATCCCCATTGGAAGATTGTCAACGAAATGTTGACCGCTCAATGTCTCGCCAAGAGCCGTTGATGTGAGTGGGCCACGGTGCTCCAATGCATGTTCGTAAGGATCGTAATAGTAGAATCCAGCTTCCACGTCCCGAATGTTTTTTGCGTACACATACCCTTCTGTGGCGTTCAGGCCCCCTGCCGATGGGGAGGTTCGACGCTGACCCAATGCACAGATGCTGGCAGCTTTTGAAGCCTTTCTAAATGGAGTGGTAAAGCCGAGCGCTATAAAAAGTAAAGTGGAGACGTCTATCAAGGATAACTCCTGATTATGAAATACTCTACAAGTTGCTCGGTTTAAAAGGGTGCTTTTCAATGAGGCGTCCAGATCAGAAATATTTGGCTTCGGCAGCTTGATACGCCGCTGGCTCGCACTGCATTTATCAATTGATGTAGGGGCGCAACTAGATAGCACCTCGAAGCAGTGCTGTTGATAGGCTTTGGCCCAGTCTTCCACATTGGCGATTGCTGTCTCAAACTGAATATTTTTTGTACCGATATGAAAAATCTTTGAAAGGATATCCCATCCCCATGTGTCTTGAGGCACAGGTTCTGATGATAGGACGCCACTTTGAAGGAGCGAGCGATCTACGATGGACTCCGCATCAAAACTAGCAGGGCTAGTGAGGATCGAATTCAATCGAATCCATGTGTCTGGGTCTATTTCGTACTGCTGATGGTTGCGATAGTCCCATAGTATCCACTGGCCTTGGTGCGGATAAATAAATAGGTCTTGATTTAAATACATGGAAAACCTCCTCAGCAAAGGAGGAAGGGTCCGGTTTCCCTCCCCCCTTTCTTAGGGTTTACTTGGCTTTAACCAAGCACATCAGGTTGGCGATTTTTTTTGATTCGAGATTTATCTTCTTCATTTTATTCCCTCGCTTTCATTGGAAGTCACGACGATGTGACGCCTTGAGGTTAATAGCCGTACGAAAGAAGTCAAGGGCGTATTCACAGAGTCGGCAGGCGAATTGTTTGAGTTGTAAAAGCTGTACTGGCTTCTGCGAGATATCTGTATCTACTTATATTGTTCTCTTTCAGGTCCGTGCGTTCGGCTAAATAGCCGGATTGAGCTAACTCATTGTTTCTTGAGCGATGCGAGCCAGACATGCTCCTTTCACGCTTTCATCTTCATATGATGGCGCAGGGGGAGCTGTATATGTCTCAAAATGTGTAGGTGTAGTGGGTAACGTGAGATGAAGTGAGTGCAAGGACGTACGTTGGAGTCGATCACGAGAAATACATCGATTCCAACATACGGCTGCAGCAGTGCTAGCTATTAGGCAACAACCGGCACGTAATGCTCTTGATGTACCGCGTTTCCGGAATCGCTGGATGCACCGGGTGGTCCGGGCCTTGGCCGCCGCGTTCCAGCAGCTGGATGTTGCGGTCCAGGTGGCGGGCGCTGGTCAGCAGGATGTTCTGCAGATCGTCTTCGGGCAGGTGCATGGAGCACGAGGCGCTGACCAGGATGCCGTCCTTGCTGAGCAGGCGCATGGCTTGTTCGTTGAGGCGGCGGTAGGCGCCTTCGCCGTTCTTCAGGTCTTTCTTGCGCTTGATGAACGCGGGCGGGTCAGCCACGATCACGTCGAAGCGTTCTTCGGCGGCCTTCAGCTCTTTCAAGGCTTCGAACACGTCGCCTTCCACGCAGGTGACTTTTTCGGCGAAGCCGTTGAGCGCGGCATTGCGCTCGACGCCATCGAGGGCGAAGCCCGAAGCGTCGACGCAGAATACTTCACTGGCGCCGAAGGCACCGGCCTGCACGCCCCAGCCGCCGATGTAGCTGAACAGGTCGAGCACGCGCTTGCCCTTGACGTACGGCGCCAGGCGCGCGCGGTTCATGCGGTGGTCGTAGAACCAGCCGGTCTTCTGGCCTTCCATCACCGGCGCTTCGAACTTCACGCCGTTCTCTTCCAGGGCGACCCACTCCGGCACCACACCAAAGGCGCTCTCCACGTAGCGCTCCAGGCCTTCGGCATCGCGGGCGGCTGAGTCGTTCTTGAACAGAATGCCGCTGGGTTTGATCACCTGGATCAATGCGGCCATGACATCGGCCTTGTAGCGTTCCATGGTGGCCGAAGCCAGCTGCACCACCAGGATGTCGCCGAAGCGATCCACCACGAGGCCCGGCAGCAGGTCGGAATCGCCGAATACCAGGCGATAGAACGGCTTGTCGAACAGGCGCTCGCGCAACGACAGACACACGTTGAGGCGGTGCACCAGCAGCGACTTGTCCAGGCTCAGCTTGACGTCGCGCGACAGCAAGCGAGCGCAGATCAGGTTGTTCGGACTCATTGCGACCACGCCCAGGGGCTTGCCACCCGCCGCTTCGAGAATGGCCTGATCGCCCGCCTGGAACCCGTTCAGCGGAGTGGCGGCCACGTCGATCTCGTTGCTGTAGACCCACAGGTGTCCGGCGCGCAGGCGGCGGTCGGCGTTGGCTTTGAGGCGAAGGCTGGGCAGGGACATGAAGTCGCTCCGGAAAAAAGAGCGGGAGTATAACCCGCCGTCCCCATCGCCGACGGCTCATTCGACAAATGACCCGGTGCGCACGGTGGGCGCTGCGGACCTTAACAGTTAGAATCCCCATGGTGTCCGGGGCGTCGAGCCTGGGGCACGGTTGCCTATCGATCCGCGTTTCGCATCAGGGGCCCCATGCCTGAATTACCCGAAGTAGAAACCACTCGCCGGGGCATTGCCCCGCACCTGGAAGGGCAGCGCGTGAGCCGCGTGATCGTCCGCGACCGGCGCCTGCGCTGGCCGATACCCGAAGATCTGGATGCGCGGTTGTCCGGGCAGCGGATCGTGGCCGTCGAGCGGCGGGCCAAGTACCTGTTGATCAACGCCGAAGTCGGCACCTTGATCAGCCACCTGGGCATGTCGGGCAACCTGCGCCTGGTCGAAGCCGGCCTGCCGGCGCTCAAGCACGAGCATGTCGACATCGAGCTGGAATCGGGCATGGCCTTGCGCTACACCGATCCGCGACGTTTCGGCGCCATGCTCTGGAGCCTGGATGCGCTCAACCACACATTGCTCCAGGGGCTGGGGCCCGAACCGTTGACCGAGCTGTTCGACGGCGAACGGCTGTTTCAGCTGTCGCGTGGCCGCAGCATGGCGGTCAAGCCGTTCATCATGGACAACGCAGTGGTGGTCGGGGTGGGTAATATCTACGCGAACGAAGCGCTGTTCGCCGCCGGTATCGACCCGCGCCGCGCGGCGGGGGGCATATCGCGCGGCCGCTACCTGCGCCTGGCGGTCGAGATCAAGCGCATCCTGGCCTACGCGATCGAACGCGGTGGTACCACGTTGCGCGACTTCATCGGCGGGGATGGCCAGCCGGGCTACTTTCAGCAGGAATTGTTCGCCTATGGCCGCGGTGGGCAGCTGTGCAAGGTCTGCGGTACCACCCTGCGCGAGGTCAAGCTGGGCCAGCGTGCCAGCGTGTATTGCCCGCGCTGCCAGACATGATCCGGCTGCGCGCGGCCTGCACAATGGCGGGCAACTGATATAGTTACTTGCATCCCTGATGACCCCATCGCAAATCGCAGTCGCCCCACGTGAGCAGAAGGATTGTGCCATGAACCTGTTTCGAACCCTGTCGCTGGCGCTGGTCGTCAGTTTCGGCCTGCACGTCGTGCCGGCCACTGCCGCCGATTCGAGCATGAGCACCAGCAGCGGTGACCCGACCTACCAGATCCAGAATCCGCCGGCCTATGCCATGATCGGCGATCTGCTGATCGCGCGGCCGCTGCTGGTGGCCGCCACTATCGTGGGCGCGGGGCTGTTCGTGATCGCATTGCCGTTCACCGCCGCCGGTGGCAACGTCGGCGCCAGCGGCAAGGCCTTGGTGGTCGATCCGGGCCGGGCCGCCTTCGTGCGTTGCCTGGGCTGCACGAACAGCGGCTACGGCAACCGCGACTGAGCCTGTCGCTGGCGCATCTGCCAGCGCGCTGGAATCAATGCTTGCCGGTGATCTGCTTGTACTTGGCCATCAGCTGTTCCTGGGATTCAGGATGCGCTTCGTCCAGCGGTATGCAATCCACCGGGCAGACCTGTTGGCACTGTGGCTCGTCGTAGTGGCCTACGCACTGGGTACACAGGTTGGGATCGATCACGTAGATCTCTTCCCCCTGGGAAATGGCAGCGTTCGGGCACTCGGGTTCGCAGACGTCGCAGTTGATGCAATCGTCGGTGATGATAAGGGACATGAAGACTCCGGCCCGAGACAACGGCCCAGGCATGTGAAAACCAATGGGCGCAATTGTGCCGCATTAGCGCCCGTAGTGCACGCGGGCGCTACCTTTGCCGGCTACTTGTTGCTGAAGCGCAGGGTGAGCGCCTCGGCCACGGCCGGGTGGACGAACTTGGTGATGTCTCCACCCAGGGCCGCAATTTCCCGCACCAGCGTCGACGAAATGAAGGAATAGCGTTCCGAAGGGGTGAGGAACAGGCTTTCCACGTCCGGGGCCAGTTGCCGGTTCATGTTGGCCAGCTGGAACTCGTATTCGAAATCGGACACCGCCCGCAGGCCGCGCAGCAATACGTTGGCGTTCTGCTCCTTGGCAAAGTGCGCGAGCAGGGTCGAGAAGCCCACGACCTCGACGTTCGGCAGGTGCCGCGTCACTTCGCGGGCCAACTCCACCCGTTGCTCGAGGGCGAACAGGGGGTTTTTCTTGGGGCTCGCGGCGACCGCGATGATCACGTGATCGAACAGGCGCGAGGCGCGTTCGACCAGATCACCGTGACCCTTGGTGATAGGGTCGAAGGTACCTGGGTACAACACTCGGTTCATCACGGCGTCCTGGCGGGAATCTGTTGGGGAATGCGATGGTATCGCAGCCGGAGAGGTGGGCCAAGCCTGCATCCATGGCGCAATGCAAGCAGGATCGCCTGTGGCACGCTGTCGCGGTGGTCGGCCGCTCGTTGTACGATGGCCGCCAGCCCCGACGCGCCGCGCGAACGGGTGTGCCGACTGCTACAGTGATTCATGCCGCGATCGATTTTGCCCGAGCTTTTCCAGCTGCGCGCAGGTCCATCATTCATCCCCGCCGGAGTCCTTCATGCCCCTCGCGCAACTGATCAGCCCGCAAGCGCTCGCCGAACATATCGATTCCCCCGGATGGGTCCTGCTCGACTGCCGCTACAGCCTGGAAGACGCCGATTACGGCCAGCGCAGCTATGCCGAGGGCCACATCGCCGGTGCCTGTTTCGCCGACCTGGGCCGTGACCTCAGCGCCCCGGCGGTCAGAGGCGTCACCGGGCGTCATCCGCTGCCCGAGCCTGGACAGTTGCAGGAACGGCTGCAGCGTTGGGGCATAGGTGCAGACAGTCGGGTGGTTCTCTACGATGACGGGCCGGGTGCCTATGCGGCACGTGCGTGGTGGCTGCTGACCTGGCTGGGCAAGCGCGACGGCGTCTTCCTTCTCGACGGCGGGCTGGCGGCGTGGCACGCCGCCGGACTGCCTTTGAGTCTGGATGCGGCGTCCACCGAGCCAGGCGATTTCATTGCAGCGCCCGACGACGAGCGCGTGGTCGATGCGGCCCAGCTGCAGGCGCGCCTGCAAGCGCCCGGGTTGACCTTGCTGGACGCACGCGCATTGCCCAGGTTTCTGGGCGAGGTCGAACCCATCGACCCTGTGGCGGGGCATATTCCCGGCGCACAGTGCGCAGCCTTTACCGAGAACCTGGGGCCCGATGGGCGCTTTCTCCCTGTGCAACAGTTACGTGAGCGGTTCGATGCTCAACTCAAGGGCCGTCCTGTGGAACAGGCCGTGGCCTACTGCGGCTCGGGCGTCACCGCCTGCCACAACCTGTTCGCCATGGCCCTGGCGGGCTACCCGTTGGCGACGCTGTATCCAGGCTCCTGGAGCGACTGGATCACCGACCCGCAGCGGCCCGTGCAGAAGGGGCCATGAACTCGATCCACTGGTTCAGCCACTGCGGTATGCGCCGTTCCAGGTAATAGCCGGGCTGGCGCAGGCTGCCATCGACGAAGCCGACGTGTCCGCCCCGCGCATGCAGCTCGAACTCGATGCAGGGCGACATTTCTTCGGCGGTGGGCAGGCTGTGGGCAAACACGAACGGATCGTCCTTGGCCTGGATGATCAGCGTGGGTTTGGCGACGCCGCCCAGGTAGTAGCGACTCGACGAGCGGCGATAGTAGTCCTGGGCATCCTTGAAGCCGTGCAGCGGAGCCGTGACCTGCCCGTCGAAATCCCAGAAGGTCCTGATGCCCTGCAGCGAGCCCAGCGCTTCGAGCGCGGCCAGTCCCTCGTGCTGCCCCTCGTGCTGGAAGCGGCTGCGCTTGTCGGTCAGGTAGCCGAGCATGGCGCGCATGAAATGCGCCTGGTACACCCTGGAAAACCCCTGGGTCATGCGGTCGGCACACTGGTCCAGGCGAAACGGCACCGATACCGCCACCGCGGCCTGCAATGGGCTGTTCGCTCCGCTTTCACCCAGGTGCTTGAGCAGGATGTTGCCACCCAGTGAATAACCGACGGCGTAAAGCGGCGCCAGGGGTCGTTGCCTGCCCAGGTGGTCGAGTACGTGCAGCAAGTCTTCGCTGGCGCCGGAATGGTAGCTGCGCGCCAACAGGTTGGGCTCGCCGGAGCAGCCGCGCCAGTTGACGGCCACGCTTGCGCAACCGTGCAGCCCCAACTGCCGTTGCAGGCCGGCGACGTAGGGCGAGTTGGATGATCCGGTCAGGCCGTGCAATACCAGCACCAGTGGCGCATGGGGTGCGTGTGGGCCGTGCCAATCGAGGTCGACGAAGTCGCCGTCCGCCAGCCACAGGCGTTCGCGCTCGCGCGCCAGTGCCGGTTGCTTGCGCCACAAAGGGCCCCATAGCGTCTGTAGATGCGGGTTGCCCAGCCCAAGGGCCGGACGGAAGCTGGGGTATGCTGGGTTCAACGTGGCTGCCTTGGCAAGCCTGTGTCAGCCACGCTGCCACAGGGAGTAGTAAACCTGTCCGGCTTTCTTCTCGCGGTGCAGGCGCCATGTTGCCGGCATCTGCAGCGCAGAGGGCGGTGCTTCGCTTTCCGTGTAGATCCAGGCCCGCGCGGCCAGCCAGCCTTTGTCTTCAAGCAGTGTGCAGGTGGCTGGCAGCAGGTTCTGGTGGAACGGGGGGTCGAGGAACACCAGGTCGAATGCGCTTGGAGTCTGGGTTTCCAGGTACTTGAGCGCATCGCTTTGCAGCAGTTGGCCGACGGCACACCCGAGCAGGTCGAGATTGTGCCGAAGGCTGGAAATGGCACTGGCATTGGCATCCAGTGCCAGTGCCATGCTGGCGCCGCGCGACAGCGCTTCGAGGTACAGCGCGCCGCTGCCGGTGAAGGCATCCAGCACCTTGGCACCTTCGATGTGCGCTGCCAGCCAGTTGAACAGTGTTTCACGCACCCGATCCGGGGTAGGGCGCAGACCAGGCGCTTCCGGGAAGCTCAGTTTGCGGCTGCGCCACTGGCCGCCAATGATGCGCAGGTGGCCTTGGCCACCATGGGGTTGCTTGGTTTTGACGCTGGCCATCAGTGCTCCGGTACGCCGAGCGGTTGCTCATTGGGTGTGTCCGTAGGGGCCGGCAACGGTTGCTGCGCAACCTTGGGGCCAGCCGTGACGATCACCAGTTTATCGGCATCCAGATGTTTGTTCATCGCAGCTTTCACCTGCTCCACGGTCAGCGCCTGGGATTGCTGCAGGAAGTCTTCCATCCAGGTCAGCGGCATGTCGTAGAAGCCGGTGGCGCCCAGTTGCGCGACGATGCTCGCGTTGCTGGCATTGGACAGCGGGAAGCTGCCGGCTTGTTCGCGTTTGGCGTTGTCCAGCTCTTCCTGGGTGGGGCCGGTCTTGAGGTAATCGCGCAGGATGTCCTGCACCAGCTTCAAGGTGCCGTCGCCGAGCTCGGCACGGGTCTGCAGGTTGATCAGAAACGGACCGCGCACCTGCATCGGCGTGAAGCCCGAGTACACCCCATAGGTCAGCCCGCGTTTTTCCCGGACCTCGCTCATCAGGCGGGTACCGAAGGAACCGCCGCCCAGGATCTGGTTGCCCATGGACAGCGCGGCGAAATCCGGGTCCTTGCGGTCGATGCCCAGCTGCGCGATGAACATCTGCGTCTGCTTGGACGGGAAGTCGATATGGGTCACACCGGCTGCGGGCGCAACCGGTTGCGCCGGCTTGGCCAGCGCAGGGCCCTTGGGCAGGGCGCTGGATACCTGTGCGGCGATCTGCTCGGCTTCGCCGCGCGACAGGTCGCCGACGATGGCGATCACCGCGTTGCCTGCAGCATAGGCACGTTGATGGAAGGCCCGCAGCTGCTCGATGCTCAGACGCGGCAGGCTCTTGGCGTCGCCCTCGCTGGGGTGTGCATACGGATGGCTGCCATACAGCTGCGTGAACAGCTCGTTGCTGGCCAGCTTGGCAGGGTTCTGCTTCTGGAATTCGAAGCTGGCGAGCAGTTGGTTCTTGATGCGTACCAGGGCGTCTGCCGGGAAGGTCGGTTTGCCGACGACATCGGCGAACAGCTTGAGGGCAGGGGTGCGCTTGTCGGTATCGCTGAGGCTGCGCAGTGACGCGACGGCCATGTCGCGATAGGCACCGTTGGAAAAGTCCGCGCCCAGGCCTTCGAAGCCTTGGGCGATGGCGCTGACGTCCTTGCCGGCCACGCCTTCGTTGAGCATGGCATTGGTCAGCACGGCGATGCCGGGATGGTTCTGATCCTGGCTGCTGCCGGCGGCGAAGGTAAGCCGCAGGTCGAACATCGGCAGCTCGTGGGCCTCGACGAACAGGACCTTGGCACCTTCGGCGGTTTTCCAGCTTTGAATGTCGAGGCGGCGATGGCTGGGTGCGGTGTTGCCCAGCTCGCTCACCGATTGCAGGCCGCGCGCGGGTTGGCCAGCGCCGGTGGCGTCCGCAGCCTGGACGGCGAAAGTGGCCAGGCAACCGGCAAGCACCAGAAAAGTCGAGCCAACCAGGAAACGACGGGGGGTGGTGGGCTCACTCATGAGCGGCTTCCTCTGGCAGAACGTGGGCGATACTCAAGCGATCGCGGGTGAAATAGGTGCGTGCGGCGCTCTGGATGTCCTGCGGCGTCACGCTCTTGAGGTCTTCGAGTTCGCTGTCCATGAGTTTCCACGACAACCCCACGGTTTCGAGCATGCCGATGGTGGTGGCCTGGCTGCTGATGGAGTCGCGGCTGTAGACCAGGTCGGCGATGACCTGAGCGCGCACGCGCTCCAGCTCGTCGGCCGAGGGCGGCGTGGTCTTGAGCTCGTCGAGCAGTTTCCAGAGGCCTTTCTCGACATCGGCGAGGGTTTTTTTCTTCTGCGCATTGGGCGTCGCGGAAATGAAGAACAGACTGTCGCCGCGGGTGAAGGCATCGTACCGGGCGCCGCCGCTGGAGATCAGTTCCTCGCCGCGTTCGAGGCGTGTGGCCATGCGCGCGCTGTAGCCGCCGTCGAGCAGTGCGGAAATCAGCCGCAGGGCCTGGACGTCGCGCGGCTTGTCGGCAGTGGCCAGGGCCGGGACGTTGAAGCCGTACAGCAGGCTCGGCAGTTGAGTGCGTACGTGCAATGTGGCCAGGCGCTGGCCGGGGTTGGCCAGTTCCAGCGGGATCTTCGCCGGTGGGGTGGGGCGTCGGGCGATGTTGCCGAAGAAACGTTGGGCCAGGGCCTTGACCTCGTCTGGCTTGACGTCGCCTACCACCACCAGGGTGGCGTTGTTGGGCACGTACCAGGCCTGGTACCAATGGCGCAGCTCTTCGACCTTCATGCGTTCCAGGTCGGCCATCCAGCCGATGGTGGGCGTGTGGTAGCCACTGGCCGGGAAGGCCATGGCCTTGAAGATCTCGTACGCCTTGGCGCTGGGCTTGTCGTCCGTGCGCAGGCGGCGTTCTTCCTTGATGACTTCGATTTCCCGAGCGAATTCTTCGGCGGGCAGGCTGAGGCTGGCCATGCGGTCGGCTTCGAGGTCGAACGCCACGGCCAGGCGGTCCTTGGCCAGCACTTCGTAATAGGCGGTGTAGTCGTCGCTGGTGAAGGCGTTTTCTTCGGCGCCGAGGTCGCGCAGGATGCGCGAGCCTTCGCCGGGGCCCAGTTTGTCGGTGCCCTTGAACATCATGTGTTCAAGGGCGTGAGACAGGCCGGTCTGGCCGGGGGTTTCGTAGCTGGAGCCGACCTTGTACCAGATCTGGGAAACCACCACCGGGGCGCGGTGATCCTCTCGCACGACGACCTTGAGGCCGTTGTCCAGGGTGAATTCGTGCGTGGGCTGTGTATCGGCGGCAAAAGCTGCCAAAGGCAGGCTGAGCGTGCAGAGCAGCAGGCCTGCGGCGCGGCGGGCGAGGACATTCATGGGATTCAGAACCTTGAGAGCTGCCCGCGTGGCCTTAGCGTCTACGGGCGAGGAGGTGCTAGGATACTGATCCGGTTCGCTGGGGGCCATGCCTGGAAGGCATGAACCTGCCCGGGCAACTCGACAAAATGTTGCGCGTGAACGAGCCGGCGTAAAAGCAGTCTGTGTTGCGTCTTCGAATTTTTTCCGACTCGCCGCCTGGCGCGTCGCTACCTTGAGATAGCCGTCTTCCATGTTTGGTTCCAACGACGACAAAAAGACCCCGGCCCCGGCCGGTGAAAAGAAAGGCCTGTTCGGATGGCTGCGCAAGAAGCCGCAGACACCTGTCGCCGAACAGCCGCCAACCCCTGCCGCCCAGGATCTGCCTGCAGCAGCCGACGCCGCCGCTGCCGAGGCGATCCCGCAGGCTTCCGTGGAAGCTGCAGTGGCGCTCGCACCGGAGCCGGTTCTGGCGCCGCAGGCCGAGCCCGCTGCCGCACCGGTCGAGCAGCCTGCCCCGCACGGCCTGGTGCTCCCGGTTCCCGAGGAGCCCGTGGCGCTGGTCGAGGACGATGCCCCGCAAACGCCGCCGGTCATCGCTCCGCGGCCGGAAGCGCCGGCCCCGGTGGCCGTCGAGCCTGCTCATGTTCCTGTTTCGCCACCAGCGCCGGCAGCGCCCGGCGCGCCAGCCCCGGTACCTGCGCCACCGCTGCCCGTACCCGTGGCAACCGTCGCTGCGCCCCGTGTCGAAGCGCCGACGCCTGCGGTTGCTGCCGCGCAACCTCCAGGGCAGACCAAGACCGGCTTCTTCGCCCGCCTCAAGCAGGGCCTGGCCAAGACCAGCGCCAGCCTTGGCGAAGGCATGGCCAGCCTGTTTCTGGGCAACAAGATCATTGATGACGACCTGCTCGAAGAGCTGGAAACCCGCCTGCTGACCGCCGATGTCGGCGTCGAGGCCACGTCGGTGATCATCCAGAGCCTGACCCGCAGGGTGGCACGCAAGGAACTGACCGATGCCGCCGCCTTGTACAAGGCTTTGCAAAGCGAGCTGACCGCCCTGCTGCGGCCGGTCGAGCAGCCGTTGGTGATCAGGGCCGAGCACCAGCCGTTCGTGATTCTGGTGGTGGGCGTCAACGGCGCCGGCAAGACCACCACCATCGGCAAGCTGGCCAAGAAGCTGCAGCTCGAAGGCAAGAAGGTCATGCTGGCGGCGGGTGACACGTTCCGTGCCGCAGCCGTCGAGCAGTTGCAGGTGTGGGGCGAGCGCAACAATATCCCGGTCATCGCCCAGCACACCGGTGCCGATTCCGCCTCGGTGATCTTCGACGCCGTGCAGGCCGCCAAGTCGCGCGGCATCGATGTCCTGATCGCCGACACTGCAGGTCGTCTGCACACCAAGGACAACCTGATGGAAGAGCTGAAGAAGGTCCGTCGGGTGATGGGCAAGCTCGACGAGCAGGCGCCGCACGAAGTGCTGCTGGTGCTCGATGCCGGTACCGGGCAGAACGCGATCAACCAGGCCAAGCAGTTCAACCAGACCGTGGCCCTGACCGGCCTGGCCCTGACCAAGCTCGACGGCACCGCCAAGGGCGGGGTGATCTTCGCGCTGGCCAAGCAGTTCGGCCTGCCCATTCGCTACATCGGCGTGGGCGAGGGCATCGACGACCTGCGTACCTTCGAGGCAGAACCCTTCGTCCAGGCCTTGTTCGCCGAGCGGGAGCCTTCATGATTCGATTCGAACAGGTTGCCAAGCGCTACCCCAACGGCCATGTCGGTCTGCATGAACTGAGCTTTCGGGTGCGGCGTGGCGAATTCCTGTTCGTTACCGGTCATTCGGGCGCGGGCAAAAGTACCTTGCTGCGCCTGCTGCTGGCGATGGAACGGCCCACCAGCGGCAAGCTGCTGCTGGCCGGCCAGGACCTGGGGCAGATCACCAATGCGCAGATCCCGTTCCTGCGCCGCCAGATCGGCGTGGTGTTCCAGAATCACCAACTGCTGTTCGACCGTACGGTGTTCAACAACATCGCCTTGCCGCTGCAGATTCTCGGCTTGAGCAAGCCGGAAATCGCCAAGAAGGTCGATTCGGCGCTCGAGCGCGTGGCATTGGCGGACAAGGCCGACCTGTACCCCGGCGACTTGTCGACGGGCCAGCAACAGCGCGTGGGCATTGCCCGGGCCATCGTCCATCAGCCAGCCTTGCTGCTCGCCGATGAACCCACCGGCAACCTCGACCCGCGTCTGGCGGCCGAGATCATGGGGGTCTTCGAAGACATCAACCGGCTAGGCACCAGCGTGCTGATTGCCAGCCACGATCTGGCGCTGATCGCGCGCATGCGCCACCGCATGCTGACGCTGCAGCGCGGGCGCCTGATCGGTGACGGAGAGGCAGGACAATGAGTGCGACACGCAGTCCCAAGGTCGCGGACCGGGTAGCGCCCAAGGGCGGCGAGCCCACACCGCAGAAGCCGAAGAAACGCCAGCGTGACGAAGACGACGGGCCGCCGTTCAGCAGCTTGCTGCGCGCCTGGGTCGAAAGCCATCGCGCCAGTTGGGTCGACAGCCTGCGCCGTCTGGGCAAGCAGCCGATCGGCAGCTTCTTTACCTGCCTGGTCATGGCCGTGGCCTTGAGCTTGCCCATGGGCCTGTCCCTGCTGCTCAAGAACGTCGAGCGGCTGGGCGGTTCGTGGCAGCGCGCGGCGCAAATTTCGCTGTACCTGGAACTCGATGCCGGCGAGCGCGAGGGCCAGGCCCTGGTGACGCAGATCAAGGGGCTGTCGGGCGTGGCGCAGGCCGAGTTCATCAGTCGCGAGCAGGCGCTGGGCGAGTTTCAGCAGCAGTCCGGGCTGGGCGAGGCGCTCAAGGAGCTGCCCGAGAACCCACTGCCCGGTGTAGTGGTGGTCACCCCGCTGGAAATCGACAAGGCCGCCCTGGAAACCCTGCGCCAGCAACTCGCCGAACTGCCCAAGGTGCAGCAGGCGCAGCTGGACCTGGTATGGGTGGAGCGCCTGGCGGCGATTCTCAAGCTGGGCGACCGGTTCGTGTTCGGCCTGACCCTGCTGCTGGTGTCGGCGTTGCTGCTGGTGATCGGCAACACCATTCGTCTGCACATCGAGAACCGGCGCATCGAAATCGAGGTCATCAAACTGGTAGGGGGCACGGACAGCTACGTGCGTCGACCTTTCCTGTACATGGGTGCGCTGTACGGCTTCGGTGCAGGCATTTTTGCATGGGGCATCCTGGCCTTCGGCCTGGATTGGCTCAACGATGCGGTCACCGGGCTTTCCGGCCTGTACGGCAGCGACTTCGCCCTGGGTGGGGTTCCCGTCGCCGACGGCTTGTCGCTCTTGCTAGGCGCGGTATTGTTAGGGTATATCGGTGCATGGATTGCGGTCTGGCGGCACCTGCGCGAACTGGCGCCGCGTTAGCCTGCAACAGATATGTGTGCTGTGTGAACGTGTATTCAAGTTAACTTTATTGTCATTGACCGTTAAAGCGTCATAGGGAACTTGTCCACTGGTTTCCGGTCAATTTTTCGCAGTGCCCACGGGCACGAGTCATGTGAGTCGGAGGTTTTTTCGTATGACCACTTCTTTGCAACCTGCTTATGCGCTGGTGCCGGGTGCGAACCTGGAAGCCTATGTGCACACGGTGAACAGCATTCCCTTGCTGACACCTGAGCAGGAGCGTGAACTGGCCGAGAGTCTCTACTATGAGCAGGATCTTGGAGCGGCTCGGCAGATGGTGCTCGCTCACCTGCGTTTCGTCGTGCACATTGCGCGCAGCTATTCGGGCTACGGCCTGGCTCAAGCCGACCTTATCCAGGAAGGCAACGTTGGCCTGATGAAGGCCGTGAAGCGTTTCAACCCGGAAATGGGCGTGCGCCTGGTGTCGTTCGCCGTGCACTGGATCAAGGCTGAAATTCACGAGTTCATTCTGCGCAACTGGCGCATCGTCAAGGTGGCGACCACCAAGGCGCAGCGCAAGCTGTTCTTCAATCTGCGCAGCCAGAAGAAGCGTCTGGCCTGGCTGAACAACGAGGAAGTGCACCGCGTGGCCGAAAGCCTCGGTGTGGAGCCGCGTGAAGTCCGCGAGATGGAAAGCCGCCTGACCGGCCATGACATGGCCTTCGATCCGGCTGCCGAAGCAGACGACGACAGTGCGTTCCAGTCCCCGGCGAACTACTTGGAAGACCATCGCTACGACCCGGCGCGCCAACTGGAAGACGCCGATTGGAGCGACAACTCCAACACCAACTTGCACGAAGCCCTGCAGGTGCTGGACGATCGCAGCCGTGACATCCTCTACCAGCGCTGGTTGGCCGAGGAAAAGGCGACGCTGCACGAGCTGGCCGAGAAGTACAACGTGTCGGCCGAGCGCATTCGTCAGCTGGAAAAGAGTGCGATGAACAAGCTGAAGGTTTCGATCGCGGCTTGATGTGATGTGTTGAATTGAAAAGCCCCGACTGGTTTGGGGCTTTTTGTTGCCTGGCAGGAAGTCTTTGCGGGAGAGGGCTTGCCGCACTCTCACACAGACGTGGCCTAATCCGCCCAGGGCGCCGGGCGCGGCATGTTCAGGCGCAGCAGATAGTCATGCCCGCCGAGTTGGCCCATTTGCTGGCGGATCCAGCCCGCGCGGCGAGCCACGTAAGGGCTGGGCCGGCTGGCGCTCCAGTTGCGCGGGTTGGGCAGCACGGCGGCCAGCAGGCTGGCTTGCTGGCGGGACAGTTGAGCCGCGCCAACGCCGAAATGGTGCCGCGCGGCCGCCTCGGCGCCGAACACCCCGTCATCCCATTCCGCACTGTTGAGGTACACCTCGAGGATGCGCTGCTTGGACCAGAACATCTCGATCAGACCGGTGAACCACGCCTCCAGGCCTTTGCGCAACCAGCTGCGGCCCGACCATAGAAAGACGTTCTTCGCCACCTGCTGGCTCAGAGTGCTGGCACCGCGCAGCGAGCCACCTTCTTCGTTGTGCGCAAACGCTGCACGAATGGCGGCGATGTCGAAGCCCCAATGCTCGGCGAAACGTTGATCTTCGCCGGCGATCACCGCCACCTTGAGATCGTCGGCGATGTTCGCCCAGGGTTGCCAATCGCGCTGCAGGTCGATCGGCTGGCCGTCGATCAAGGATTCGATCTTGCGTTCGGCCATGAGCATGGTGCCCGGCGGTGGAATGAAGCGAAAGATCACCACCACGGCCACGCTTGCGGCGACGAACCAGAGCAGGGTCTTGCACAGACGGCGGAAGAAGGATTGCAGCATGAAGGGCTTGGCCTGGCCGAGTGAGCGGGCCATTATACAGACCCTGCAGTGCAACACGGCTTTATGAGGACACACCTGGATGCTGCGTACGTTCATGATGCTGGCTGCGTTCTTCGGCTTTACCGGTGTGGCGCTCGGCGCCTTCGCCGCCCACGGTTTGAAGAACCGCCTGAGCGCCGAGTATCTGGCCATTTTCCAGACCGGCGTCAGCTACCAACTTATCCACACATTGGCGTTGTTCGGGGTCGCGCTGCTCAGCGTCCATGTGCCAGGGCGCCTGGTGGGCTGGGCGGGCGCGCTGTTCTGTCTGGGTATCGTGTTGTTCTCGGGCAGCCTGTATCTGTTGACCCTGACCGGCGTCAGCAAGCTGGGTATCGTGACCCCGTTCGGCGGCCTGGCCTTGCTCGCCGGTTGGCTGTGCCTGGGTATGGTCGCCTGGCGCCTGGGCTGATCGCGCGGGTGGTCGGCTTGGCCTTGGGAATCCTCGGCGATCGGGCTAGAATGGCGACCCCCAAAAAATGATGGCTGCCGACCGCATGCGCATTCAATTGAACGGCGACCCTTTCGAACTTCCCGACGGCGAAACCGTTGCCGGGCTGCTGGTCCGTCTCGAGCTGGTCGGCCGCCGCGTGGCCGTCGAGCTGAACCAGGACATCGTCCCGCGCAGCCAGCACGGCGACACCGTACTGGGCGAGGGTGACCAGATCGAAGTGGTTCACGCCATCGGCGGCGGCTGATCGAGTCGCCGGCACCTTCCACGTTCGTATCTTTACCTCAGCAGAGGAATTCCGATGAGCAATGCTCGCATTGACAAGCCATTCACCCTGGCCGGTCGCACCTTCGAGTCGCGCCTTCTGGTCGGCACCGGCAAGTACCGCGACCTCGAGCAGACGCGCCTGGCCATCGAGGCTTCGGGCGCCCAGATCGTCACGGTCGCCGTGCGCCGTACCAATATCGGCCAGAACCCCGGCGAGCCGAACCTGCTCGACGTGCTGCCGCCGGATCGCTACACCATTCTGCCCAACACCGCCGGTTGCTACGACGCCGTGGAGGCGGTGCGCACCTGTCGCCTGGCCCGCGAGCTGCTCGATGGCCACAACCTGGTCAAGCTGGAAGTGCTGGCCGACCAGAAGACCCTGTTTCCCAACGTGATCGAAACCCTCAAGGCCGCCGAAGTGCTGGTCAAGGACGGTTTCGACGTGATGGTCTACACCAGCGATGACCCGATCATCGCTCGCCAGTTGGCCGAGATCGGCTGCATCGCAGTCATGCCGCTGGCTGGCTTGATCGGCACTGGCCTGGGTATCTGCAACCCGTACAACCTGCAGATCATCCTGGAAGAAGCCAAGGTCCCGGTACTGGTCGATGCCGGCGTGGGTACCGCGTCCGACGCCACCATAGCCATGGAACTGGGCTGTGAAGCGGTGCTGATGAACTCGGCCATCGCCCACGCGCAGGATCCGATCATGATGGGCGCGGCCATGAAGCACGCCATCATTGCCGGGCGCATGGCCTATCTGGCCGGGCGCATGCCGAAAAAACTCTATGCCAGCGCCTCTTCGCCGCTGGATGGCCTGATCAAGTAAGAGCCCCCGATGACTGACTCGCAAGAAACGCCAACGTCCAACGAAGGCGAACCGCGCCAGCACCGCGCTATCAAGAGCTTCGTGATGCGCGCCGGACGCATGACCGAAGGTCAGCAGCGTGGCCTGGACCAGGGCAAGCCGCTGTTCGTGCTGCCACTGACCGATGAACCGGCCGACTTTGACCAGGTGTTCGGCCGCACTGCGCCGCGCACCCTGGAGATCGGCTTCGGCATGGGCCACTCGCTGCTCGAGATGGCAGCGGCCTCGCCGGAGCTGGATTTCATCGGTGTTGAAGTACACCGGCCTGGCGTTGGCGCACTGCTCAACGGCGTGCTGACCCAGGGTTTGAAAAACCTGCGGGTCTACGACTGCGATGCCATCGAAGTGCTCAAGCAGTGCGTTGCCGACAACAGCCTGGATCGCCTGCTGCTGTTTTTCCCGGACCCATGGCACAAGGCGCGCCACCACAAGCGGCGCATCGTCCAGCCGGCGTTCGCCGAACTGGTTCGCAGCAAGCTGAAAGTCGGTGGTGTGCTGCACATGGCGACCGATTGGGAACCCTATGCCGAGTACATGCTGGAAGTCATGAACGTTGCGCCCGGTTACCGCAACCAGGCGGCCGATGGCGGTTGCGTACCGCGTCCGGCCGAGCGGCCGGTGACCAAGTTCGAGCGCCGCGGCGAGCGGCTGGGGCATGGGGTGTGGGATCTGAAGTTCGAGAAGGTCGATTGAGGCTCACGCATCATTTGCGATCAGCGACGATCCCCAGCAGCACCAACACCACCAACAGCACCGGCGCCAGGCTGTAGTTGTTGAACTGGCTCAACCCCTTCAGCACCCAGGGCGTGGCATAGATCAAGGCCGCGCCACTGCCGATCACGCACATCAAGGCGATCAGGGGCACTCGCAGCATGCCCGAGAGCGAGCCCAGGCGGCCCTCGGCCCACGCCTTCACATCGGCGCCGAACAGCACCAGCACACAGCCCACCAAGGCCAGGGAGATCTCCGAAAGGTTGCCTCGGCCCCAGCGGGACACGATGGCGAGCAGATCGAGCACGAAATCCATCAGGACAATCCTTATACCAGGAAGTATTGCAGCAGGTCGTTGAGGAACAACTGCCCGCGGGCAGTGGCGACCAGACGCGTCGGTTCGACCTGTAAAAGGCCCTTTTGTTCGGCGTTGGCGCGTGCCGTCGCCAGTGACTGCAGGGACAGGCCGGTGCGTTGCGCGAACAGCCCGGCGTCGACGCCCTGGGTGAGGCGCAGCGCGTTCATCAGGAACTCGAAGGGCAACTCGTCTGCGGCCAAGGCCTTCTCGCCGGCCTTGAATGGTTTGGCGGGGTTCAGGTAATCCTTGGGCAGGCGGGTTTTCCAGGTACGCACGATGCGTCCATCAGGGTGGCTCAGCTTGCCGTGGGCACCGGCGCCGATGCCGATGAAGTCGCCGAAGCTCCAGTAGTTGAGGTTGTGCCGCGCTGCCTTGCCTGGCCTGGCATAGGCCGACACTTCGTACTGGCCGAAGCCATGCTCGGCCAGCAGGGCCTGACCGGCTTCCTGGATGTCCCAGAGAATATCGTCCTCGGGCAGCACGGGTGGCTGGTTCCAGAACACCGTGTTGGGTTCCAGGGTCAGCTGGTACCAGGACAGGTGCGTGGGCGCCAGGGCAATGGCCTGGCGCAGATCGTCCAGTGCCTCTTCCAGGGACTGATCGGGCAGGCCGTGCATCAGGTCCAGGTTGAAGTTGTCGAAACCGGCGCGGCGCGCCATTTCGGCAGCGCGCAAGGCTTCGTCACCGGTGTGGATGCGGCCCAGCGCCTCGAGCTTCTGCGGCTGGAAGCTCTGGATGCCGATGGACAGGCGGTTGATCCCCAGCTTGCGATAGGCGACGAACTTGTCCTGTTCGAAGGTACCGGGGTTGGCCTCCAGGGTGATCTCGATGTCGGGCGCGAAGGCGATGCGTTGCTCGACGCCGGCCAGCAGTCTGCCCAGGGCGGCCGCGCTGAACAGGCTGGGCGTGCCGCCGCCGAAGAAGATCGAATTCAGCGGGCGTCCGTAGACCGCGGGCAAGTCCTGGTCTAGGTCGGCCAGCAGGGCGTCGACGTATTCTTCTTCAGGCAGAACCGGGCTGGCGGTGTGGGAATTGAAGTCGCAGTACGGGCATTTGCGCACGCACCAGGGGATGTGGATGTACAGCGCCAGGGGTGGCAATTGCGCCAGCGCCTGGTCGGGACGCGGTGCCGGCGGATAAAGCAGTTGGTCGTTCATGCAAGGCTCAGGCGTTGGCGCAGCAAGGCCATGGCACGGGCGCGGTGGCTCAGTTGGTTCTTTTGCGTAGGGTCGAGTTCGGCGCTTGAACAGTTGCGCTCGGGCACCCAGAACAACGGGTCGTAGCCGAATCCGTGGGCACCGCTGGCGGCATGCAGGATGCGGCCGTGCCAGAGCCCTTCGCAGAGGATCGGCAGCGGGTCGTCGGCGTGCCGCACCAGGGCCAGCACACAGACGAACTGCGCACCGCGCGCCTCGTCGGGTACGCCCTGCAAGGCGTCGAGCAGCTTGGCATTGTTGGCGGCATCGCCCTGGCCATCGGCATAGCGCGCCGAATAGATGCCCGGGGCACCGCCGAGGAAGTCCACGGCCAGGCCGGAATCGTCCGCCAGTGCCGGCAGGCCGGACAGGCGCGCAGCGTTGCGTGCCTTGAGGATGGCGTTCTCGACGAACGACAGCCCGGTTTCCTCGGGCTCGACCTGGCTGAATTCGCCGACCGAGCGAAGTTGCACCGCACCTCCGAGCATGGCCTGCAGTTCCTTGAGCTTGCCTGTGTTATGGCTGGCGAGGACGAGTTGGGTGAAATTGATCATGGTTGTGAATGGGTTCCGAAGGGTTCAAAGAGCCAGTTCATGCAGTCTGTCTGATGTATCCAGTCGTCAGCTTCGCGGGCAGAGCCCGCTCCCACAGACCGCGAAAAGCCGTCTACACCGCCACCCGATGCTCCTGCAGCCCGGGGCTGCTGACCCGGTAGATGCCGATCTCGCCCAGAAGGTTGGGCCAGATCTTGCTCGCCCACCCGTGGCGGTGCTGTTGATCCACCGCCAGGCGGTTGAGCACCTGCGCGCGACGCTCGCTGCACAGGGCCTCGAAGTCGGCAAAGGTGCAGAAGTGGATGTTCGGCGTGTTGTACCAGGTATAGGGCAGGAACTCGGACACCGGCATGTGGCCCTTGCTGGCCAGGTACCAACGGCAGCGCCAGTGGCCAAAATTGGGGAAGGTGATGATGCACTGGCGACCGACCCGCAGCATTTCGTCAAGAATGCGGTCAGGGTATTCCACAGCCTGCAGCGCCTGGGTCATGACCACGATGTCGAAGCTGTTGCTGGCGAAATTGCCCAGGCCTTTGTCCAGGTCCTGCTCGATGACGTTGATGCCCTTGCGCACGCATTCGGTGATGTTGTCCGCATCGATTTCCAGGCCGTAGCCGGTGACCTGCTTGTGGTCGCGCAGCCAGGCGAGCAACTCGCCATTGCCACAGCCCAGGTCGAGCACGCGGCTGCCGGCAGGGATCCAGTCCTGGATGATTTCTAGGTCAGCTCTCATGGATGCCTCACAGTGCAATGCGGTTCATGTAGCTGCTGAACGCCTGCAGATACCGTGGAATGGGGATCAGGAAAGCGTCATGCCCCTGCGGCGCGTCGATTTCCAGGTAGCAGACGTCTTTCTTCGCGGCCATCAAGGCGTCGACCAGCTCGCGCGAGCGCGCTGGCGAAAAACGCCAGTCGGTGGTGAACGACATCACGCAGAACTTGGCCTGCACATGGGCGAACGTGGCGGCCAGATCATCGTCGTGAGCTGCGGCGGGGTCGAAGTAGTCCAGCGCCTTGGTCATCAGCAGGTAGGTATTGGCGTCGAAGCGACCGGAGAATTCCTCGCCCTGATAACGCAGGTAGCTTTCCACCTGGAATTCCACGCTGTGGAAATCGTAGTTGAGCTTTTCGCTCTTCAGGCCGCGGCCGAATTTCTCGCCCATCGAATCATCCGACAGGTACGTGATGTGCCCGACCATGCGCGCCAGCATCAGGCCGCGTTTGGGTATCACCCCGCGGGCCTGGAAATCACCGCCATGGAACTCGGGGTCGGACAGGATGGCCTGGCGCGCCACCTCGTTGAAGGCGATGTTCTGTGCGCTGAGCTTGGGCGCCGAAGCGATTGCCAGGCAGTGACGAACGCGCTCGGGGTAGGTGATGGTCCACTGCAAGGCCTGCATGCCGCCCAGGCTGCCTCCAACCACCGCCGCCCACTGGGTGATTCCCAGGGCGTCTGCCAGGCAGGCCTGGCTGTGAACCCAGTCTTCGACGGTCAATACCGGGAAATCGGCGCCGAACGGTTTGCCGGTGTCGGGATCGATGCTGCTGGGCCCGGTGGAACCGTTGCAGCCGCCCAGATTGTTCAGGCTGACCACGAAGAAGCGGTTGGTATCGATGGGCTTGCCGGGACCGATGCAGCTGTCCCACCAACCCGGCTTGCGGTCGTCGGCGGAGTGGTAGCCGGCGGCGTGGTGATGGCCCGACAGCGCGTGGCAGATCAGCACCGCGTTGCTGGCACTGGCGTTGAGCTGGCCGTAGGTCTCGTAGATCAGGTCGTAGGCGGGCAGCGAGCGTCCGCAGGCCAGGGCCAGGGGTTCGCTGAAGTGGGCAATTTGTGGAACGACCAGACCGACGCAATCATCGGGAAAGACAGTGGACATCGACCCTGCTCACGCTTGAATGAGGCGTAAGTCTAAAGAGCGCGGGGCACAGGGGCAAGCAGCGCTTGGCGGGGTTGGAGGCACGCAGGCAGGGAGCGTTTGCCGCGTGCGTGAAAGCCCATCGGGACCTTCACGCAGGCGGCATGCGGCGGTCAGATCAGCAGGCGCAGGATCTGCGGCATGCCGGTGCTCATGGCCAGGTTGTTGATGACCAGCATGTCCAGCAGCTTGAGTACCATGAAGGCCAGGATCGGCGAGATGTCCAGGCCACCCAGGTTGGGCAGGATGCGCCGGAACGGCGCCAGAGCCGGCTCGCAGATCTGGTTGACCAGCTCGGCACCCGGGTTGTGGCTTTGCGGCGCGACCCAGGAAAGGATCACGCTGATGATCATGGCGAAGAAGAAGATCTTCAGGAACAGCGCGGTCACCCCGATGATCGACCACACCAGCAACTGCAAGGGGTTGCCGGTGGTGCCGTAGGCGAGCAGCAAGGTCAGCGCCATGATGATCATCTGGATGACGATGGCCAGCAGCAGCGAGGACATGTCCAGCCCGAACAGGCTGGGGATGATCCGCCGCACCGGCTTGAGCAGCGGCTGCGTGGCGCGCACGATGAACTGGCACAGCGGATTGTAGAAGTCGGCACGCACCAGCTGCAGCACGAAGCGCAGCAGCATGATCAACAGATACAGGCTGCCCAGGGTTTGCACGACATAGATCGCCGCGGTATTGAGACCGTACATGAAAGCTCCTTGATGACCTGGTTATTGACCCAGCTGTTCGGCCAGCTCGGCCGAACGCCGGGCGGCGGCGTTCAGGGCGTTCTGCACCAGGGTTTCGAACCCTTCGGACTGGAATGACTGGATGGCCGCTTCGGTGGTACCGGCGGGGGAGGTGACGCGACGACGCAGTTCGGCAGCGTCGACGTCGCTGGCCACGGCCATGTGCGCAGCGCCCAGGGCGGTCTGCAGGGTCAGCCGGGCAGCCGTCTCGTGCGGCAGCCCGAGTTTTTCCCCGGCGGCGGTCATGGCTTCTATCAACAGAAAGAAGTAGGCCGGGCCGCTGCCGGACACGGCGGTGACCGCATCCAGTTGCTGTTCTTCATCCAGCCAAAGGGCCAGGCCGACCGCGCCCAGCAAGTCTTCGGCCTGCTGGCGTTGTTCGGCATTGACGTCGGCGGTGGCGTACAGGCCGCTGGTGCCCTGGCGCAAAAGCGCGGGGGTGTTGGGCATGCAGCGCACGATCGGCTGTTGCTCGCCGAGCCACGCCTGCAGGCTCGCGCAGTTGATGCCCGCGGCGATCGAGACCACCAGTTGACCGGGTGCCAGGCTCGGTGCCAGCGATTGGCACACGTCCTTCATGCCTTGCGGCTTCACGGCCAGCACCACCACGTCGACCCCCTCGATGGCCTCGGCGTTGTCGGCGAACACCTCGATGCCATGTTCGGCCGCTACCTTGTCACGCTGTTCGGCGCCGCGGTCGCTGGCGCGGATGTGGCTGGCTTCGACACCCTGCGCGCGCAGGCCGCCGATCAGGCTGGCGGCCATGTTGCCGGCGCCGATGAAGGCAATACGAGTGTTGCTCATGAAGGATCCTTGCTCAAAGGTGAGGAGGCCACGGCGGTGTGCGCCGGGGAGGTGTCTTGGCCGTAGTTGCGCGCGCCGAACAGCGCCGTGCCGATGCGCACCCACGTGGCGCCCTGGGCGATGGCTGCCTCCAGATCGTGGCTCATGCCCATGGACAAGGTGTCCAGCGGCATTGGCAGATCGTGCTGCAGCGCACGCACGCGGGCAAAGGCAGCGTTCTGCAGAGCGATGTCATCGGTGGGCTCCGGTATGGCCATGAGGCCACGCAGGCGCAGGTTGGGCAGCGCGGCGATGCCGCTGACCAGGGTGGCTACGTCGTCGGGATCGCAGCCGGACTTGCTGGCCTCGCCGCTGACATTGACCTGGATGCAGATGTTCAGGGGGCCAAGCGGGGCCGGGCGTTGTTCGCTGAGCCGTTGGGCGATCTTGAGGCGGTCCACGGAATGTACCCAGTCGAAGTGTTCGGCGATTGCGCGCGTCTTGTTCGACTGAATGGGGCCGATGAAGTGCCAGATCAAGGGCAGGTCGGCGAGTTCCAGCTGTTTGCCCAGGGCTTCCTGCAGATAGTTTTCGCCGAAGTCACGGATGCCGGCGGCGAATGCCTCGCGCATGGTGGCGGCAGGCTTGGTCTTGCTGACCGCGAGCAGGCCGACTTGGCCGGGCTCGCGTTGCGCCTGTCGGACAGCGGCTGCGATTCGGGCACTCACTTGCGAAATGTTGTCTGCTATCGTGGACATTGAATTCGTGCCGGCGGGTTTCAGGTCTGCGGCATTCTACCTGCTTGTCTGTATTTGGGGAGTCTCATGGACATTACCGAGCTGTTGGCCTTCAGTGCGAAACAAGGCGCATCCGACCTGCACCTGTCCGCAGGCCTGCCGCCGATGATTCGGGTGGATGGCGACGTGCGCCGTATCAACCTGCCGGCGCTGGACGACAAACAGGTCCAGGCGCTGATCTACGACATCATGAACGACAAGCAGCGCAAGGACTTCGAGGAGTTTCTGGAAACCGACTTTTCTTTCGAAGTGCCCGGTGTGGCGCGCTTTCGGGTCAACGCGTTCAACCAGAACCGCGGTGCCGGTGCAGTGTTTCGGACCATTCCGTCCAAGGTGCTGAGCATGGACGACCTGGGCATGGGAGATGTGTTTCGCAAGATTACCGAAGTGCCGCGCGGACTGGTGCTGGTCACCGGGCCGACCGGGTCGGGCAAGTCGACTACCCTGGCGGCGATGATCGATTACCTCAACAGCAACAAGCACCATCACATCCTGACCGTGGAAGATCCGATCGAATTCGTCCACGAGTCGAAGAAGTGCCTGGTCAACCAGCGTGAGGTGCACCGCGACACCCTGGGGTTCTCCCACGCCTTGCGCTCGGCGTTGCGTGAGGACCCGGACGTGATCCTGGTGGGCGAAATGCGCGACCTGGAAACCATTCGGCTGGCGTTGACGGCGGCCGAGACCGGGCACCTGGTGTTCGGCACGCTGCACACCACGTCGGCGGCGAAGACCATCGACCGGGTGGTCGATGTGTTTCCGGCAGAGGAAAAGTCGATGGTGCGTTCAATGCTGTCCGAATCGCTGCAGGCAGTGATTTCTCAGACCTTGCTGAAGAAGATTGGTGGCGGGCGGGTGGCTGCGCACGAGATCATGATCGGCACCCCGGCGATTCGTAACCTCATCCGTGAAGACAAGGTCGCGCAGATGTACTCGTCGATCCAGACAGGTGGATCGCTGGGCATGCAGACCTTGGACATGTGCCTGAAGAACCTGCTCGCCCAGGGCATCATCAGCCGCGACTCGGCGCGCGAAAAGGCCAAGTCCCCGGACAACTTCTGAACGGTGCATATCCCGCTGCACCGTGGCGTACGTTTCGCGGCCACTGGCCGCTCCTACAGAGAATGGCAGTCATCCGTAGGAGCGGCCAGTGGCCGCGAAGGGCGCACCGCGGTCGGGCTGATGCCCTGCGGTGAATGCGTTGCGGCCGATGACCGCTCCTACAGACAATTGCGGTCATCCGTAGGAGCGGTCCGTGGCCGCGAAGGGCACGCCGCGGAAAGAGGGATCAGCGCTGGACGATGCGCAGCGCGGGCTCTTTGGGCAGGACGCGCTTGGCGACAGCGTAGTGGGTGTTCCAGTACGGTTTCTTCAAGGTGTCGATGGTCACAGCCTTGCCACGACGCGGGGCATGGATGAAGCGGTCGTTGCCCAGGTAGATGGCGACGTGATTCACCTTGCGGCTCTTGATGTTGAAAAATACCAGGTCACCCGGCTTGAGGTCCTTGCGTTCAACCTTGACACCGTGGCCCGCAGCCATGGCGTTGGACGTACGCGGCAGATCAACGGCTTTCACGTCGTTGAAGGCATACTTGACCAGGCCACTGCAGTCGAAACCCTTGCTCGGGCTGCTGCCGCCCCAGCGATAGGGGGTGCCAAGCACGTTGACCGCACGGCTGAGCACATCGCTGCTCTGCTTGGACGAGGCGCTGCCGACCTTGACCGCGGTAACCTTGGCCAATGCCTGGTTGTTGCTGGCAGGGCGGGTCACGACGATGCGTGGGGCGCGTTGCGATTGTTCGGTAGCGGACTGGGCGGTGTAGCCATTGAAGCCAGCGGGAAGTCGTTGCTCACGATTGGTGGCGTGGGCGGCCAGGGGCAATAATAGGCAGATGGTCAGCCATGTCTTGAAAAATGGACGCATTCGGCAGGGCTCATGTGGGTAGGCGCGCAACTTTATAACAGCTTTTTGTGTGGTTTTTAATCCGCTGGTCGAGGCACGCAGGTCGCAAATGGCACCAATCGGGCGCAGAATTGTCCTTTGTGCGGCACGCAACTCAGGTGCTGCAAGGGTTCAGCCGATGTCGGTCACAGAAATGCCATACGTCGGGACGGGGCAAAAAAGTCACAAAACCGTTCAAAAAATTTTTATATCAGAGGGCGCACATCAACAATGAACAGCTATCGGATCCACGATACCCACAGCAAAGTCATGGGCTACCTGTTGTGGATTTTGGGCTTTACCGGTGCTCATCGCTTCTACTACGGCAAGCCGGTGACCGGGACGATCTGGTTTTTCACCCTGGGGCTGTTCGGCATCGGCTGGCTTATCGACCTGTTCCTGATTCCGGCCATGGACCGGCACGCCGACATGCGCTTTCACAGCGGCCAGACCAACTACAACGTGGCCTGGGTACTGCTGACTTTTCTCGGTTTGTTCGGTGTGCACCGCATGTACATGGGCAAGTGGATCACCGGGGTGATCTACCTGCTGACTGGGGGGTTGTTCTTGGTGGGCGTGCTCTATGACTTCTGGACGCTGAATGATCAGGTGTCGATGAAGAACGCGCAGCGCGGGTAGGTCGTTCAGGCTGCAGCCCCTGCTGCGCTGTGTCAGGCAGACCGCAGCGAGGCCTTCGCGGCCGCTGACCGCTCCTACGGGGGTGGTCGTCTGTGGGAGCGGGCTCTGCCCGCGAAGAAGTGGGTGCGGTGCATCAGGCAGGCCGCAGCGAGGCCTTCGCGGCCGCTGACCGCTCCTACGGGGGGGGCGTCTGTGGGAGCGGGCTCTGCCCGCGAAGAAGTGAGTGCGGTGCATCAGCCGTACTGCGGCGAGGCTTTCGCGGCCGCTGACCGCTCCTACAGGGATGGTGTCGTCTGTAGGAGCGGGGGGGATCAGCCAGTGAAGCTGATATGCCCATCCACCAAGGTGTAACGCACGGCGCCCGGCAACGTGTGACCGAGGAACGGGCAGTTGGCGCCCTTGGACAGCCAGCGCTCGCCGGCCACCGTCGAGACGCCTTCATCGAACAGCACCAGATCTGCCGCTGCGCCCACCTGCAAGCGGCCGGCCGGCAAGCGCATGGCCTCGGCCGGGCCCTGGCCCAGGCGCGCGAGCAAGGTCGGCAGGTCGAGCAAGCCATCCTGCACCAGGGTCAGGGCCAACGGCAATAGCAGCTCGACACTGCTGATACCCGGCTCGGTCGCACCGAACGGGGCCAGTTTGGCATCACGGTCGTGGGGCTGGTGATGGCTGGCAATGGCCTGCACCACGCCCTTCTTCACCGCCGCACGCAAGCCTTCCCGATCCGCTGTCGAGCGCAGCGGCGGTTGCACGTGATACAGGCTGGAAAACCCGGTCAGCGCCTCGTCGGTCAGGATCAATTGGTACAGCGCCACGTCCGCCGTGACCGGCAGGCCGCGGCCTTGGGCCTGTTCGATCAGCTCGACGCCGCGGGCGGTGGTCAATTGGCTGAAATGCGCACGCACGCCGCTTTGTTCGACCAGCAGCAAGTCACGTGCAAGGGCGACGGTTTCAGCCGTTTCCGGAATGCCTGCCAGGCCAAGGAAGCTGGCCGTAGGGCCGTCGTGGGCGAGCCCGCCGGCGGACAGGTCACGGTCCTGGGAATGGAAGATCACCGTCAGGTCGAACGTTGCGGCGTACTCAAGCGCACGACACAACGTCCGGTGGTTGCCGAAGCTGTTCAGGCCATTGCCGAAAGCAATGCAGCCGGCATCGCGCAAGGCAATCAGTTCCGCCAGTTGCTCGCCTTCCAGGCCCTTGCTCAGGGCACCGATCGGAAACACCTTGGCATGCCCGGCCTCGCGGGCGCGATCCAGGATCAGCTCGGCCACTGCCGAGGTATCGAGGATCGGCTTGGTCAGCGGCGGGCAGCACAGGCTGGTGACGCCACCGGCAGCTGCGGCCCGGGTTTCACTGGCGATGGTGCCCTTGCGGCTGTAGCCGGGCTCGCGCAGCGACACGCTGAGGTCGACCAGGCCGGGCGCGGCCACCAGGCCGCTGGCGTCCAGGCGCTGGCTGGCGGTGAAATCGGCGGGCGCATCGCCGATGGCCACGATTCGCCCCTGGCTGATATGCAGGTCGCTGATCTGGTCCAGACCACTGGCGGGGTCGATCACCCGTGCACCGATAATACTGAGGCTCACTGGACGCTCTCCTGCTCGAATTGACGCTGGGCCGTCTGCCCGCTCATGGCCATCGACAACACCGCCATGCGGACTGCGATGCCGTAGGTGACCTGGTTGAGAATTACCGAATGAGGTCCATCGGCGACGGCCGATTCGATCTCGACGCCACGGTTGATCGGCCCTGGGTGCATGACGATGGCGTCGGGCTTGGCACCGGCCAGACGCGCAGTGGTCAAGCCGTAGAGGCGATAGAACTCGCCTTCGCTGGGCAGCAGGCCACCGGTCATGCGTTCACGCTGCAGGCGCAGCATGATCACCACATCGACATCCTTGAGGCCCTGCTCCAGGTCGGTAAACACCTTGACGCCATACTGCTCGACGCCGATGGGCAACAGCGTCTTCGGACCGATCACACGGATGTCCGGGCAGCCCAGGGTCTTGAGGGCGATCATGTTCGAGCGCGCTACCCGCGAGTGCAGGATGTCGCCGACGATCGCTACCGACAGGTTCTCGAAGCCGCCTTTGTGCCGACGAATCGTGAGCATGTCGAGCATGCCCTGGGTCGGGTGGGCATGGCGGCCATCGCCACCGTTGATGATGGCCACTTCCGGGCTGACGTGCTCGGCGATGAAGTGCGCGGCCCCGGAGTCGGCGTGGCGCACGACGAACATGTCGGCGGCCATCGCTTCGAGGTTGCGCAGGGTGTCGAACAGGGTTTCACCCTTGCTGGTCGAGGAGGTCGACACGTTCAGGGTGATGACGTCGGCCGACAGGCGCTGGGCGGCGAGCTCGAAGGTGGTGCGCGTGCGCGTGGAGTTTTCGAAGAACACGTTGCACACGGTCTTGCCGCGCAGCAACGGGACTTTCTTGACCGCACGGGCGCCAACTTCAAGGAACGAATCAGCGGTATCGAGCACTTCGGTCAGTAGTTCGCGGGACAAGCCGTCGAGGGAAAGAAAATGGCGTAGCTGGCCCTGGTCATTGAGCTGCAGCGGGCGCTTGGCGTCGATAGGCGTCATGGCGGGGGCTCTTAAAGGCTGGAGGCGGAAACGAGGTCCTGGCGCTCGAGGGCGAGCGGGGACGGGCCGAGCAATTTTACCCGTTCATGGGCAGCCAGCGACAGGGTGGCACCGACGATGTCGGGGCGAATCGGCAGCTCGCCGGCGTCCAGGTCGAGCAGGCACACCAAGGTCACGCTGGCAGGGCGGCCGTAGTCGAACAGTTCATTGAGGGCAGCGCGGACGGTGCGGCCACTCATCAGCACGTCGTCGATCAGCACCAGATGCTGGCCCTCGATCTCGAAGGGCAGGGCCGAGGGGCGCACTTGCGGGTGCAGGCCGTTCTGGCTGAAGTCGTCGCGGTAGAACGACACGTCCAGGGTGCCCAGCGCAGCCTTGCTGTCCATGGCTTGCAGCAACGCCTGAGCGACCCAGACACCGCCGCTGTGAATGCCGATGTAGCGCGGCTCGGCAATGGAGCGCCTGGCCAGATGGGCCTTGAGGTCGACAGCCATCGCGCCGATCAGCTCGGCCGGGTTGGGAAGGCTCATGTGTGCTCCTGTGGTTGAGATCGTCCGAAGAGAAGGGGTGCGGTGTGACGCGGCTTGCACCGCACCTGTAGCAGCGGCGCAAGCCGCGTCGGCGGTCGCGCGGTGTATCTGGAAAAATGCGTCGAGGCCGGACGCGGCTTGCACCGCTGCTACAGGGGGGTGGGGTGCAGCTGCTGTCATCTTCAGCTGTTGCCACCCAGCGCATTCGCCTCCAGCCAGCCTTGCAGCAGCAGCTTGGCAGCGATGGCGTCGACCGGGTTGTCGCGGTAGCTGCCGCGCTGCCCGCCACGGGCCATGCGCTCGCCCTTGGCCTCGAAGGTGGTCAGCCGTTCATCGTGGGTGTGCACCGGGATGTTGAAGCGGCCGTTCAGGCGGCGGGCGAACTTTTCTGCCCGCTCGCTCATTTCGCTGGGGCTGCCGTCCATGTTCAGCGGCAGGCCGACGACGATGGCGTCCGGCTGCCATTCCTTGATCAGCGCTTCGACGCGGGTCCAGTCGGGCACGCCGTTCTGGGCCTTGAGGGTACACAGTTCACGGGCCTGGCCGGTGATCACCTGGCCGACCGCGAAGCCGATCTGCTTGGTGCCGTAATCCACGCCGAGCAGCAGTCTGGGTGCGCTCATCAGGCGTGGCCCGCCTGGCTGGTCAGCAGGCTGAGGTTGATGCCCAGGCGTGCCGCCGCCGCGCCGAGGCGCTGGTCGCTGTCGGTATTGAACAGGATGTCGGCATCGAAAGGGCAGGTCAGCCAGGCATTGTCGGCCAGTTCGGCTTCCAGCTGACCGGCTTCCCAGCCGGCGTAGCCCAAGGTGATCAGGCTTTGCTCGGGACCCGCGCCATCGGCGATGGCGAACAGGATGTCCTGGGAGGTGGACAGCGAGACCTCGCCCAGCTCGACCGTGGCCTGGAACACCGGGCCGCTGGGGTGCAGAACGAAGCCGCGGTCGGTCTGCACCGGCCCGCCGTTGTAGATGGGCACCTGCTGGCAGGAAGCCGGTGGTTCGGTGTCCGGCCGCAACTGCTCGAGTATGTCGGCCAGGTTCAGGTCCTGCAGGCGGTTGACCACCAGGCCCATCGCGCCATTGGGCGTGTGCTCGACGATGTAGGTCAAGGTATGGGCAAAATTGGGGTCCGCCATGTGCGGCATGGCGATCAGGAACTGGTTCCTGAGGTAGCTCGTTTCGAGGTTTTTCATGACCTGTAGTGTGGCGTCGGCCTGCCAGCCTGACAAGCTTGCAGGCGCAGTTTCATGTGTCTCAATTGCTCTGCAGGCGATCGCCCTTGGCGAAGCGCCAGGTACGGATGATCTCCAGGCGGTCGACGTCGGCCAGATCGCCGGTGAAGGGCGCGAACGGCGCGGCCAGGCGCACGATGCGCTGGGCCGCCTGATCGAGCAGCGGCTGGCCGGACGATTCGAGCACCAACACCTCGTAGAGCGAGCCGTCGCTGTTGATCGACACCATCAGCCGCAGGCTGCCGTAGATCTGCTGGCGGCGTGCCTCGTCGGGGTAATTGAGGTTGCCGATGCGTTCGACTTTCTTGCGCCAGTCATCCTTGTACCAGGCACCCTTGTCGCGCATGGTCGAGGCCGCGCTCAAACGGTGGATGCGCGGACGCTTGGCGTAGGCCTGCTGCTCGTGGGACAGCTCGGCTTCCAGGCTGGCGATCTCGCTGGACAGCTGCGAGCTGTCGAATTCCGGGGTAACGGCCTTTGGCTTGGGGTCGGGCTTGACCGGTGGCGGTCGTGCCTCGGTCTTCACCGGCCGGGGGGCCGTGGTGGCGATGGCCTTCTTCAGCGGTGCAGGCTCGGGCTGGGTGACCGGCTTGGGCGCAGGCGGTGGCGTCACCTTGTTGATCTTGCTGTCCTGGAAGGGCGCGACTTCAGTGGTCTTGGGCACGGCCTTCTTGTCCAGGGTGCCGCTGCCTTGCTGGTTGTCCTGGGCAAGAAAATCCGCATCCTTGGGCGCGGTCTGACTTTTGAGCGGTGCCAGGGTCACTTCCAGGGTCTTGCTGATCTGGGTAGGCGGCTGCGTGCCGAAGCCCACGCCGACGATCAGGGCGACGTGCAGCAGCGCGGCGAGGAACAGGGTAAAACCCAGCCGATCCGCAGGGCGGGCGCCGATGCGGGTCAGTTCAGCAGGGAGGTCGGCGGGCAGCGTCATGAAGAATCCGGCAGGCGTGCAACCCGGGCGGCGATGCGCGCCCGGCAACTGAAAGGGCGTGCATCATAACCCGGAGCAGGGGCGTAGGGTCAGCGTGCCTTGAGCTTGCGATCGATGGCGTCCATCAATTGGCCGCCGATGTCGGTGCCGAATGCCGCGTCGATTTCGCGGATGCAGGTCGGGCTGGTGACGTTGATCTCGGTGAGGTGCTCGCCGATCACGTCCAGGCCGACGAACAACAGGCCCCGGGCGCGCAGCGACGGGCCGACCTGTTCGGCGATCCAGCGGTCCTTGTCGCTCAGCGGACGCGCTTCGCCACGCCCCCCGGCTGCCAGGTTGCCGCGAGTCTCGCCGCTGGCGGGAATACGCGCCAGGCAGTAGGGCACCGGCTCGCCGTCGATCATCAGGATGCGTTTGTCGCCGTCCTTGATCGCCGGCAGGTAGCGCTGCGCCATGATCTGCTGGGTACCCATGGCCGTCAGCGTTTCGAGGATGACCGACAGGTTCGGATCGCCCACCCGATGGCGGAAGATCGAGGTGCCGCCCATGCCGTCCAGCGGCTTGAGAATGACGTCGCCATGTTCGGTGGCGAACTCGCGCAGGATGTCGGCCCGACGGCTGACCAGCGTGGGCGGGGTCAGTTGCGGGAACAGCGTGGCGAACATCTTCTCGTTGCAATCGCGCAGGCTCTGCGGCTTGTTCACCACCAGTACGCCCGCGGCCTCGGCCTGTTCGAGCAGGTAGGTGCTGTAGACGAATTCGAGGTCGAAGGGTGGGTCCTTGCGCATCAGGATGACGTCGAGATCGGCCAGCGGCGCGTCGAATTCCGACTCGAATTCGAACCAGTGCTGCGGGTCGGCGAAGACCTTGAGCGGACGCATCCGCGCGCGGGCCTGGCCCTGGCCTTGATACAGGTCCTGGATTTCCATGTGGAACAGCGACCAACCGCGTGCCTGGGCTGCCAGCAGCATGGCCAGCGAGCTGTCCTTCTTGTAGGAGATGTTGGCGATCGGGTCCATGACAATGCCGAGGCGAACGCTCATGGGGTAGCTCCTGTACGCGGGACGTGCCGCTTGCGAATGGGTCTTGGAAAGTGGCGTCAGGGTGGCGCCGCATGGCCCGCAGGTCAAGGGGCAGCGGCCGATGGAACGCTGTTGGAGAGTGTGCTAAAAAGGCTCGGACTTCTTTATTGCCCGCGAAGGCGCCCGTCGGGGCAAGCGCACATCAGAGCCTCCATGAAAACGTCCGAAGCCTTCAAGATCATGGTGATCGACGACTCCAAGACGATTCGTCGCAGCGCCGAACTGTTGCTCGAACAGGCAGGCTGCCAAGTGATCACCGCACTCGATGGCTTCGATGCCCTGGCCAAGATCGTCGACGAACGTCCCGATATCATCTTCATTGATGTCATGATGCCGCGCCTGGATGGCTACCAGACCTGCGCGCTGCTCAAGAGCAACAGCGCCTTCAGCGCCATTCCGGTGGTGATGTTGTCGTCGCGCGATGGCCTGTTCGACAAGGCTCGCGGCCGCAGTGTCGGCTCGGATCAATTTTTGACCAAGCCCTTCAGCAAGCAAGAACTGCTCGCCGCGATCCGCACCCATGTGCCGGGTTTCGCCGCGTAGCGAACGTTGTCCAGCCCTGGCGCGTGCCAGGGCCTTTACCGCATGGGGAACAGCATGGCTCGAATCCTGATCGTCGATGATTCGCAGACGGAAACCTACAAACTCACCGGCATGCTGGAACGGCACGGTCATGAAGTGCTCAAGGCCCAGAATGGTGCCGATGGTGTGGCCCTGGCCCGCCAGGAGAAGCCCGACGCCGTCCTCATGGACATCGTCATGCCCGGCTTGAACGGCTTCCAGGCGACCCGCCAGTTGCACAAGGACGAAGAGACCGCGCACATTCCGGTGATCATGATCACCACCAAGGATCAGGAAACCGACAAGGTCTGGGGCACTCGCCAGGGGGCCAAGGGCTACCTGACCAAGCCGGTGGACGAGGACACCTTGATCCAGACGTTGAACACCGTCCTGGCCGGTTGACCCACGCCGATGCTGGAGTCACGCACCGCCTTCGACCTGCTGCTCGATATCGACCAGCGTTGTCGCCTGCTGGCCGCCGAGCTGCCCTCGCAGGAACTGCGCCTGCAGACCTGGAGCGGCATAGGTTTTCGTCTGGCCGGGCACTGGTACGTCGCGCCCATGGGCGAGGTCGCCGAAGTGCTGCCCGAGCCACGCAGCACGCGGCTGCCGGGGGTCAGGCCCTGGGTCGTGGGCGTGTCGAACCTGCGCGGGCGGCTGTTGCCGGTCATCGACCTGGGCGGATTCTTCGGCCATGGCCTGTCGCCGCAGCGCAAACAGCACCGGGTGCTGGTGGTGGACCGAGCGGACATCTTCGTCGGCCTGCTGGTGGACGAGGTCGCAGGTCTGCAGCATTTCAGCTCGGCCAACCACCAGGCATCATTGCCCGAAACGGCGCTGGCTGCCGCCGCGCCGTTCCTGCAGGGCCACTTCCTGCGTGAACACCCCTGGTGCGTGTTCAGCCCGGCCCGGCTGGTACAGGCCCCCGCTTTCCTGGATGTAGCACTCTGAGCATGCCTATGCGTTTCCGTACTTCCCCCAGCAGACTCGCCCTACACGGGCCCACATCATGACCAAGCGCTGGCCAGGCAACTCTCTGTTGGGCTCCCGAGCCGGCGCGCAGATCATCGGCCTGTTCGTGGCGTTGGTGATCTTCATCGTTCTGCTGTTCGCCAATTTCACCTACCTCAACACTCAATCCACCTACGACAAGCAGTACATCGGCCATGCCGGCGAATTGCGCGTGCTGTCGCAGCGCATCGCCAAGAACGCCACCGAGGCGGCGGCGGGCAAGGCTGCAGCGTTCAAGTTGCTGGCCGATGCGCGCAACGATTTCGAGCGCCGCTGGGGTTTTCTCAAGGAGGGCGACAGCGCCACCGGCCTGCCTGCGGCCCCCGCGGCGATGCGCGAACAGATGCGCCTGGTGCAGCGCGACTGGGACGAGTTGCGCCACAATTCCGATGCGATCCTGGCCAGCGAGCAGACGGTGCTGTCGCTGCACCAGGTGGCCGCAACCCTGGCCGAAACCGTGCCGCAACTGCAGGTCGAGTACGACAAGGTCGTCGACACGCTGCTGCGCGGCGCCGCGCCTGCCAGCCAGGTCGCCGTGGCCCAGCGCCAGTCGTTGCTCGCCGAACGCATTCTGGGCGCCGTCAACACGGTGCTGTCCGGCGACGAAAGCGCGGCCCAGGCTGCAGAAAGCTTCGGCCGCGACGCCAACCGTTTCGGCCAGGTGCTGGGCGGCATGCTCGACGGCGATGCGCTGATCCGGGTGACCCAGGTACAAGATCCGGAGGCACGCGCGCGCTTGCGCGAGATCGCCGAGCTGTTCCAGTTCGTCTCGGGCAGTGTCGACGAGATCCTGGAAACCTCGCCCGAACTGTTTCAGGTGCGGGCCTCGGCCAGCAATATCTTCAATCAGTCGCAGACCCTTCTGGAAGAAGCCTCGCGCCTGGCCAGCGGCTTCGAGAACCTGGCCAGCGGGCGTTCCGCTGGTACCGTCGGCGGCTATGTGCTGGGCCTGGCGGCGCTGGCTTCGATCATTCTGATCGCCCTGGTGATGGTGCGCGAAACCAAACGGCAACTGCGCCAGACCGCAGAGAAAAGCGAGCGCAACCAGGCGGCGATCATGCGCCTGCTCGATGAGATCGGTGGGTTGGCCGATGGCGACCTGACCGTGACCGCCTCGGTGACCGAGGAATTCACCGGTGCCATTGCCGATTCGATCAATCATTCCATCGACCAGTTGCGCGATCTGGTGGCCACCATCAACCTCACCGCCGAAGAGGTCGCTACGGCCGTGCAGGACACCCAGGCCACCGCTCACCAGTTGGCGCGAGCCTCGGGGCATCAGGCGCAGCAGATCAGTGACGCATCGGTGGCGATCAGCGACATGGCCCAGTCGATCGACCGGGTGTCGACCAACGCCTGGGAGTCGGCCAAGGTTGCGGATCGTTCGGTGACCATCGCCAACAAGGGCAGCGAGGTGGTGAACAACACCATCCAGGGCATGGACAACATTCGCGAGCAGATCCAGGACACCGCCAAGCGCCTCAAGCGGCTGGGCGAATCGTCCCAGGAAATCGGCCACATCGTCAGCCTGATCGACGACATTGCCGACCAGACCAGCATCCTTGCCCTGAACGCGGCGATCCAGGCCTCCATGGCTGGCGAGGCCGGGCGTGGCTTTGCCGTGGTCGCGGACGAAGTGCAACGCCTGGCCGAGCGCTCGTCATCGGCTACCCGGCAGATCGAGACGCTGGTGCGGGCGATCCAGGCCGACACCAACGAGGCAGTGATCTCCATGGAACAGACCACGTTCGAAGTGGTGCGCGGTGCGCGCCTGGCTCACGACGCCGGGATCGCCCTGGAAGAGATCGAGGGCGTGTCGCAGGATCTGGCCGAACTGATCCAGGTGATTTCCAGCGCTGCCCAGCAGCAGACCAGTTCGGCGGGACAGATCTCGCACACCATGTCGGTGATCCAGCAGATCACCGAGCAGACCTCTTCAGGCTCCAGTGCAACGGCTGAAAGCATCGGCAATCTGGCGCAGATGGCCAGCGAGATGCGCCGTTCGGTGTCCGGTTTCACCTTGCCGGCGCCCAGTGCCGATGCAACTGCGGAGTGATCATGGCTGAACGGCACGAATACGTACTTCCCGCGTTGTGCGAGGAGTTGCTCAAGGTCAAGGAGCAGCTGGACCTGTTCGTGCGCGGTGGTCGCGAGTACACCCAGGAGTTGAACGGCCTGACGGCATCGTTGCGACAGATTGCCGATGCCCTGGCTGTGCTCGGTTTCGGCCAGCCGCGCAAGGTCATCATCGACCAGTTGGCGGTGATCCAGAGCCTGGTGCAGGGGACCCGCGAGCCCAACGACGCCGTGTTGATGGACGTCGCCGGGGCATTGCTCTATGTCGAAGCCACGCTGGCGGGCATGGCGGGACCCAGTGATACGCCGGGGCGCGATGAGCAGCAGACGTCCAGCACCGACCTGGTGCAGATTCGCCAACTGGTGATGCGCGAAACCCGCTTCGGCCTGCAGGAGGCCAGGGACGTACTGGCCGATTCCAGCGACGGCCGCTGGGACCGGCAACGGCTGCGCACCTTGGTGCCGCTGCTCACCCAGCTGCGCGGTGCGCTGGTCATGCTGCCGTTGCCCAGGGCCGCCGCGGTGCTGCAAGGCTGCAATGACGCCGTTAAAGCGCACCTGTTGGACGAGCCGACGGCATCGGTACCTGTGCCACTGGAGCAGGTGACGGCTGCACTCGCGGCGGTCGAGCATTACCTGCAGCGCACCAGCGAAGCACCGCAGCTTGCCCATGAGGGCCTGCTGGCGGTGGCCGAGGCTGGCCTGGCAGCGGCTGCGCCAACAGACCCACACGGCGAGGCGCATGCCGCGACGGGCCCGGAGCCCGACCCCGTGGATACCCAATTGCTGGAGATCTTCCACAGCGAGGCCTTGAGCCACCTGAGCGCCGTGGAGCGATTTCTCGCCCTGGACGAGCAAGGCAACGACGTCGCCGTCACCGACGAATTGCAGCGTGCCCTGCACACGCTCAAGGGCAGCGCGCTGGTGGCCGGTGTCACGCCGCTGGCCGAACTGGCCACCGCCTTCGACATCATGGCCCGCGAGCTGCGTGCCCACCGGCTGCCGTTCCAGGCCCGAACGCTGGGCCTGCTGGGCGATGCCCACTATCTGATGCGGCAGAAGCTGCTGCAATTGCCTGCGCAGCCGCTGACGCCCATTCCCGGTGCCGGCGAGCTGATCCGGCAGGTACAGGAACACACCATCGAACGCCTGCAGGGCGTACAGACGCTGGGCGATGCCCGCCAGGTCCAGGCGCCGCAACTGATCGAGCGGTTGCTCGACGAGGGCATGGATATCCTGCTCGATGCCGAGCGCTTGCTGCAGCGCTGGCAACAGACGCCGGCCAGCCGTGTGGAGTTGCCACGGCTGCTTGATCAGCTGACCCTGCTGGGCGAACAGGCGCAACTGACGGACGTGCAGGCGCTCGACGAGCTGTGCGAGGCGCTGCTCGATCTGTATGGCGCGGTCGAAGAAAGCAGCCTGAGTGTCAGCACGGATTTTTTCCAGCAGGCCGAACAAGCCCAGGAAGCCATGATCGGCATGCTCGATCAATTGGCGGCCGGGCAAGAGGTCAAGGCCCAGCCCACCCACGTGCGTGCCCTGCGGGCACTGCTGCAGGGTGCCCTGGCCCCGCACGCCATGGGTGTGGTGCAGCGCGAAGGCGGCGCGGTGATCGATCTTGCCCTGCTTGGCAACGTCGCTGCGACAGGTGCCGACGATGAAGGGTCATTCACCGAGGAATCCATCGAGCAGACCCAGCGGCGCTGGCTGAGCGAACCCGGCTACGAGGGGTCATCCCAGCTCCCGCCGCGTCCGGCTCCATCGGAGCCTGGAATCGAGCAGGTGGACGACGCCGACGGTGAATTGCTGGGTATCTTCATCGAAGAGGGATTGGACATCGTCGAGAGCGCAGGCGCGGCACTGGTGCGCTGGCAGGCCGAACCGGGCAACCATCTCGAAGCGGAAAACCTGCTGCGCGACCTGCACACGCTCAAGGGCGGCGCACGGATGGTAGAGATCGGTCCGCTGGGCGACCTGGCCCACGAGCTGGAATCGGTGTACGAACGCATTTCCCAGGGCCAGCTGCAGGCTTCCAGCCAACTGTTTGGCCTGCTGCACAAGGGTCACGACCGCCTGGCCCAGATGCTCGACGCGGTCCGCTCGCGGCAGGCGTTGCCAGCCGCCGGAAAGCTGATTGCCGCGATCGCCGAATTCGCCGCCGGCAGTGAGCCAGCCGGGCCCGCCGGGCCAGCTGCTTCGGCCAAGCCCGCCATTGCCGAACCGGTGGCCGCCGAACGCGGTCCCGTCGATGTGATCAAGGTCGGCGCCGAGCTGCTTGATGAATTGGGCAACCTGGCGGGGGAAACCGCAATCTTTCGCGGCCGCATCGAGCAGCAGGTCAATGACGCCCAGGCGGCGCTGCAGGAAATGGAAACCACCATCGAGCGCATGCGCGATCAGCTGCGCCGCCTCGATACCGAAACCCAAGGCCGCATCCTCAGCCGTCAGCAGGTCGATGGTCAGGGTTACGAAGACTTCGACCCACTGGAAATGGACCGTCATTCACACCTGCAGCAGCTGTCGCGGGCCCTGTTCGAATCGGCCTCGGACCTGCTCGATCTGAAGGAAACCCTGGCCGGCCGCAACCTGGAAGCACAGACGTTGCTGCAGCAACAGGCGCGCGTCGACAGCCAGTTGCAGGAGGGCTTGATGCGCACGCGCATGGTGCCGTTCGAGCGCCTGCTGCCGCGCCTGCAGCGTGTAGTGCGCCAGGTGGCCGAGGCGCTGGGCAAGGAGGTCGAGTTCGAAGTCAGCCAGGCTCAGGGCGAGATGGACCGCAGCGTCCTGGAACGCATGATCGCGCCGCTCGAACACATGCTGCGCAATGCCGTCGATCATGGCCTGGAGCCGATCGAGCAGCGGCTGGCTGCGGGCAAGCCGGCGGTGGGGCACATTCGTCTGGCCTTGCTGCACCAAGGCGGCGACATCGTCATCGAGATGAGTGACGACGGTGCCGGGGTGCCCCTGCAAGCGGTGCGCGCCAAGGCCATCAAGCGTGGTTTGCTGGATCCGCACAGCGACCTCAGCGACCACGACGTGCTGCAGTTCATCCTCCAGCCTGGCTTCTCCACCGCCACCAAGGTGACGCAGATCTCCGGCCGTGGCCTGGGCATGGACGTGGTCCACGAAGAGGTCAAGCAGTTGGGCGGCGCCATGAGTATCGACTCGCGGCCGGGGCAAGGTGCGCGGTTCCAGATTCGCCTGCCGTTCACCGTGTCGGTCAACCGCGCCCTGATGGTGCAGTGTGGCGAAGAACAGTACGCGATTCCCCTGAACAGCATCGAGGGGATCGTGCGGGTCATGCCCGGCGAGCTGCACGATGCCTACCAGTCTGCCCCACCGCGCTACGGCTACGCCGGGCGGGTGTATGACCTGCGCTACCTGGGCACCCTGCTGCATGGCCTCGCCGTCCCCTCGCTGACTGCGCAGAGCCAACCGTTGCCCGTGCTGCTGGTGCGCGCGTTCGATCAGCAGGTGGCGGTGCAGGTCGATGCCTTGGCCGGCTCCCGCGAAATCGTGGTGAAAAGCCTGGGAAGCCAGTTCGCGGCCGTGCCGGGCCTGGGCGGCGCGACCATCCTGGGCGATGGCAGCGTGGTGCTGATCCTCGACCTGCTGGCTCAGCTGCGGGCCCGTCAGGGTGTGGCCGTGGCTCGCGCCGGTTATCAGCACGGTGCGCAGGTACGGCGCCTGCAAGTCCTGGTGGTCGACGACTCGGTGACCGTGCGCAAGGTCACCAGTCGCTTGCTCGAGCGTCACGGCATGCAGGTGCTGACCGCCAAGGACGGGGTCGACGCCATGGCGCTGTTGCAGGAACACAGCCCCGATATTCTCCTGCTGGACATCGAGATGCCGCGCATGGACGGTTTCGAGGTCGCCCGGCGCATCCGCCAGCATCCCACGCTCAAGGACCTGCCCATCATCATGATCACCTCACGTACGGGGCAAAAGCATCGCGAGCGGGCGATGGCCATTGGCGTCAACGAGTACCTGGGCAAGCCTTATCAGGAGAGCCAGTTGCTGGAATGCATCGAACGCTGGGGCCAGGTCCATGCTTGATCGGGCGATCGGCCGCCGCGACAGCCTTACCGCGCTGGTGCTGCCCCTGGCCGATCGAAGCCTGTTGCTGCCCAACGTGGCGGTGGCCGAGCTGATCGACTATCTGCCCGGTGAACCGGTGCTGGGCGCCGCGCGCTGGCACCTGGGAATGATCGAGTGGCGCAACCTGCGCCTGCCGCTGGTCAGCTTCGAAGCGGCCAGCGGTGGCGAGGCGGTGATCGGCGAGCGCGCCCGTATCGTCGTGCTCAATGCACTGGGTGAAACCTCGACGCGCTTCATGGCCGTATTGATCCAGCACGTGCCTCGCTCGTGCCGGGTCGACAGCCAGCTCAGCTACGTTGACGTGCCGCTCAAGCCGCTGGAAATGGCGGCGGTGCAGGTCGGCGAAACCGTAGCGCGGGTGCCGGACCTCACAGCCTTGGAAAACCTGCTGCACAGCGCGGTGTAGACACCTTGTCACGTAATCGTTGCAGGGCTTTACAGCCGTCGGCCTGACCGGCACTCTGGCGTTGCCTTTGCTGCAGGGACCTCGTAATGCTCGACCGCACTTTTCTCGCCTTTGCCTTTTGTACTGCGCTGCTCAGTGGCAGCCCCGTGCGCGCCGAGGTCCCGGCAGGCTATTCGATGGTCTTGCTGACCGAAAACTTTCCACCCTACAACATGGCCAGCAACGACAAGAACTTCGCCCAGGAAGAGAACATCCGCGGCATCGCAGCGGAACTCGTGCGCGAAATGTTCCGTCGGGCGGACATCCCCTACAGCATGACCCTGCGGTTTCCCTGGGACCGTATCTACAAGCTGGCCCTGAGCAATGCCGGCTATGGGGTGTTCGTCACCGCGCGCCTTCCCGAGCGCGAACAGGCCTTCAAATGGGTTGGCCCACTGGGTCCGGATGACTGGATCATGCTGGCCCGTGCGGACAGCCCGATCACCCTGGAGACCCTCGACCAGGCCCGACCCTACCGGATCGGCGCCTACAAGGGCGATGCCATTGCGCAGAGTCTTGCCGAGCGCGACATGCGCCCGATCGTCGCCCTGCGCGACCAGGACAACGCACGCAAGTTGCTGGATGGCCAGATCGACCTGTGGGCCACGGGCGATCCGGCTGGCCGCTATCTGGCACGTCTGGAAGGGATCAACGGGCTCAAGACCGTGCTGCGCTTCAACAGCGCCGAGCTGTTTCTGGCGCTGAACAAGGACACACCGCAGGCGGTGGTCGAGCGTCTGCAACGATCACTCGATGAGATGCGCCGCGACGGTTTCGTCGATCGGGTATTCGCCGACTATCTATGAGACACGGCACTCCATGAAACAGGGCAATGGCGAATCAGTGGTAGATCCCGCCCTTGCCATGGGCGGCCGTGGCGCGATTGCCGCGCTCGCCGATCATCTGCCGGACCGGTATCCACTCCACTCCCCTGGCCTTCAAGCGCGGTAGTTCGCGCTCCAGCACTTCCAGGGTCTGTGGATAGGGGTGTCCGATGATCACCACCGTGCCCTGTTTGTGTGCCAAGGCAATGGCTTTTTCGAGCTGGCCAGCGATGGCCTCGACGGTGCGCGTGTCATCCAGGAAGACGTCCCGGGAGAGGCTGGCCAGGCCGATGCCCTGGGCTTTGGCGGCGGCCACGGTGGCGGCGCTGGTGCGGCTGTCGACGAAGAACATGCCGTGCTGCTGCAGCTCGTTCATCAACAGGGCCATGGCCTCGGGCTGCGAGGTCATGCGGCTGCCCTCGTGGTTGTTCAGGCCGGCAGCATACGGCACGGCGCGCAGCGCGGCCTGCAGGCGAGCGAGTAGCTCACTGGCAGGCATGTCGGGTCGCCAGGCGAACGGGCCGGTCGCAGGATCCATGGGCATGTGCACCATCACGGTCTTGCCGGCCTTGTGCGCCTGGCGGGCAAAGTCCGCAGCGTGTGGCGTGTCGGGCATGATTGCCAGCGTCACTGGGCCGGGCAGAGCCAGGGTGCGGCTGTCGCGAGCCGGGGACTGGCCCAGGTCATCGATGATCAGGCTCAGGTACGCCGGCCCGGCGAAGGCCGGGCCGGCAGTCAGCAACAGCACGGCCAGCAACAGGATGCGGCGCATGTCAGTTGCCGCGCGTCACGCTCAGGCCCTTGAGCAGGCTGAGCGCCTGGCTGATCTGGAAGTCGTCGTCCTGTGGCCGGGCCTTGCGGGCGCCGATCACCGGCTTGCCCGAAGGTCGATCGGCGCCGCCGTTGCCGTTGCCCAGGTGACCCTGCAGGTCGGCTTCCTTGAAGCTTTCGGTGTCGGCATCGCGGGTGACCTTGCCCTGACGTACCTCAACATCCGGGATGATGCCCTGGGCCTGGATCGAGCGGCCATTGGGCGTGTAGTACAACGCCGTGGTGATCTTCAGGGCGCGATCGTTGTTGAGCGGCAGCACGGTCTGCACCGAGCCCTTGCCGAAGCTGTCGGTGCCCATGAGGATGCCGCGCTTGTGGTCCTGCAGTGCGCCGGCGACGATTTCTGCCGCCGAGGCGCTGCCGCCGTTGATCAGCACCACCAAAGGCACCCGTTCGCTGGCATCGGCAGGGTCTGCCGAGAAGCGCAGTTCCGAGTTGGCGATGCGGCCCTTGGTGTAGACGATCAAGCCCTTGGTGAGGAAGTGGTCGGCCACCTCCACGGCGCTTTGCAGTACGCCGCCGGGGTTGTTGCGCAGGTCCAGAATCAGGCCCTTGAGCTTGCCGTTGTTGTCCTTGCGCAGCTTTGCCAGGGCCTTGCCGACTTCTTCGCCGGTTTTCACCTGGAACTGGGTGATGCGCAAATAGCCATAACCGTTTTCCAGCAACTGCGCCTTGACGCTCTTGACCTGGATAGTGGCGCGGGCCAGGGTCACGTCGAACGGCGTACCGCCGTCGCGCACCAGGGTCAGGGTGATTTTCTCGCCGAGCTTGCCGCGCATCAGATCGACGGCCTCGGTCATGCTCAGGCCCTGGGTGGGCTGGTTGTTGATCTTGACGATCAGGTCGCCGGCTTCGATGCCGGCCTTGGAGGCTGGCGTGTCGTCGATGGGCGATACCACCTTGATCATGCCGTTCTCGCTGCCCACCTCGATACCCAGGCCGCCGAACTCGCCACTGGTGCTTTCCTGCAGCTCCTGGAAGTCCTCGGGGCCCAGGTAGGCGGAGTGGGGGTCGAGGTTGCTGAGCATGCCCTTGATGGCATTCTCCAGCAGCGTCTTGTCATCCACAGGCTCGACATAGGCCGCCTTGATGCGGTCCATCACCTCGGCGAAGGTCCGCAGCTCGTCCAGCGGCAACGGTGCGGCGGCCGGAGCCGTGCCGACCGACCGGGCGGGCTGGGGAGCCAGATCGGCGGCGATCACTGCCGGGGCAGCACAGGCCACGGCGATCGTCAGGGCCAGCGAGGTAAGGCGGGACAGATGCGGCATGTCTAACAGACTCCTGATACGGGTTCGCGCCTTTGAGGGCTGCTTTTGAACGACTGCGCCAGTCAGCCTCGACACCATTGCGAGGGGTCGGTCGGCTTGCCTTGCTGGCGTATTGCAAAATACAGCGCTGGCGTGCTCTGCCCGCCGCTGGTACCTACAGTGGCGATGGCATCACCGGGCTTGACCACATCACCGGCCGATTTGAGCAGGGTCTGGTTGTGCCCGTACAGGGTGAGGTAGCCATTGCCATGGTCGAGAATGACCAGAAGCCCGGCGCCGCGCAACCAGTCGGCGAACACCACGCGGCCACCGTGCACCGCATGCACCTGGCTGCCGGCCGAGGCACTGATCATGACCCCGTCCCATTTGGTGCGGACATCGTCGCCGCGGGTTTCCCCGAAACGTGCCAACAGTCGACCATCGACAGGCCATGGAAGTTTTCCCCGCGCCGAAGCAAATGCACCACCGAAGCTTTCGCCGCTGCTCGACACCAGCGGGCCACTCGGTGCGCGAGGGGCCTGTGGTGCGGGTGCTGGCGCTTCTCGGGTGGCGGCCGCCTGCGCTTCGCGCTGCCGACGTTTTTCAGCCTCCTGGGCGGCCAGCAGGGCCTTCTGCCGCGCTTCCTCGGCTTCGCGAGCCTGGCGTGCCAGGGTTTCCTCGATGGTCTTGAGCACCTTGGCCAGGTCTTCCTGGTCCTGCTGACGCGTCTGCAGCTTCTGGTCGCCTTGCTTGTACTGATCGTTGAGCTTGGCCAAGGCGACCTGACGCTCCTTGCGCACCTTGTCGAGGTCTTCGCGCTGGCTGTCCAGATTGCCTTGCTGCACCAGCAACTGCGCCTGCTGCAGATTGATGTCCTTTTCCACACCCGCCAGCTTGTGCAAGGTCTGGTTGAAGTTCTTCAGCTGTTCCAGGCGCGCCTGGCTCAGATAATCGTAATAAGTCAGGGTGCGGGCGAACTTCTCCGGATTCTGCTGATTGAGCAGCAGTTTCAGGTATTCCTGGCGCCCGCTCTGATAGGCCGCGCGGGCCTGGATGGCAATGAGACGTTGCTGTTCGACCCGGGCGGCCTGGAGCTTGGCTTTCTCGCCTTGCAGACGCTCCAGTTCGCCCTCAGTCTTTTTTAGTTCTTTCTGCAGGGCCTCCACCTGCTTTTCCAGCTTGCCCATCTCGGTTTCAGTGGTGCGCAGCTCTTTCTGCACCCCGGAGCGTTCCGCCTGCAGCTTGCCAAGGGTTTTCTGCAGCTCGGCGATGTCCTTGCGGGTGGCGTCGATCTGCTGCTGGGTTTGCGCGCGCTCGTCGGCGAAGGCCGGGCCGAGCAGGCATGTCAGGGTCAGGAACATCAGGACGCGGAGCATGGGTCAGCCTTGTACCAGGATCGAGGTGCCGGTCATCTCTTCGGGCTTGGGCAGGCCCATGAGCCAGAGCATGGTGGGCGCCACGTCGGCCAATACGCCGCCTGCGCGTACCTTGACGTCACGCTGGCCGACGTAGATGAACGGCACCGGCTCGGTGGTGTGCGCGGTATGCGCCTGGCCGGTGCAGACGTCTTCCATCTGCTCGCAGTTGCCGTGGTCGGCGGTGATCAACGCTTCGCCGCCGACCTTGTCGAGTGCCGCAGCGATGCGACCCACGCACGTGTCCAGGCACTCGACCGCCTTGATGGCTGCAGCCATGATGCCGCTGTGGCCGACCATGTCGCCGTTGGCGTAGTTGACCACGATGACGTCATAGCGCTGCTGCTCGATGGCTTCGACGATGCGGTCGGTCACTTCCGGCGCGCTCATCTCGGGCTGCAGGTCGTAGGTCGCCACCTTGGGCGAGGGCACCAGGATGCGTTCTTCGCCAGGGAACTCTTCTTCACGGCCACCGGAGAAGAAGAACGTCACGTGGGCGTACTTTTCGGTTTCGGCGATGCGCAGCTGGGTCTTGCCGTTCTTGGCCAGGTATTCGCCCAGCACGTTGGTCAGGCCGGTGGCAGCAAAGGCCGCCGGTGCCGGGATCTTTGCCGAATACTGGGTCAGGCCCACGTAGCCGGCCAGTTTGGGCTGGCGATTGCGCGGGAAATCGTGGAAATCGTCTTCGACGAATACGCGGCTGAGCTCGCGCGCACGGTCGGCGCGGAAATTCATGAAGATCATGGCATCGCCATCTTCGACGCGAACCGGCTCGCCGACCGTGGTGGCCTTGACGAATTCGTCGCTCTCGCCGCGCTCGTAGGCGGCCTGCAGGCCTTGCACGGCAGTGGCCGCGTGGAATTCGGAGGCAGCATCGACGATCAGGTTGTAGGCCGCGCTGACGCGCTCCCAGCGGTTGTCGCGATCCATGGCGAAGTAGCGGCCGATCAGGCTGGCGGTGCGCCCACGGCCAAGGCGGGCGAACGTGGCATCCATCAGTTCCAGCGAGGCCTGGGCGCTCTTGGGCGGAGTGTCGCGGCCGTCGAGGAAGGCGTGCAGGTAGATCTTCTGCGCACCGCGCCCGGCGGCCAGTTCGGCCATGGCCACCAGGTGATCCTGGTGGCTGTGCACGCCACCGTCCGACAGCAGGCCCATGAAGTGCACCGCCTTGCCGGCGGCCACGGCCTTGTCCACGGCTGCGCAGATAGTGGGGTTGGTGAAGAACTCGCCGTCGCGGATGGCTTTGGTCACGCGAGTGAAATCCTGGTACACCACACGCCCGGCCCCCAGGTTCATGTGGCCGACTTCCGAATTGCCCATTTGCCCGTCGGGCAGCCCGACATCCATGCCCGACCCCGAGATCAAGCCATTGGGCTGGCGTGCCATGAGGGCATCGAGCACCGGCTTGCGAGCCGAATAGACCGCGTTGTACTCGTGGTTTTCACTGTGACCGAAACCATCGAGGATGATCAGGACCAAGGGTTTGGGCGTGGCTGTCATGGATCCCACTCGCTATGTCAGAAGAGCATTCAGGAGAAGCCCGGCATTTTAGGGCATTGCGGGCCTGCGTGACGAATCATGGCGGTTTATTTCACCGCGGGTGCAAGAACAACAAGCACAGACCCGCAATCAGGCCGAGCGGTTCCGTCCGGCGGGCTTTGGCCGGACTTGGCGGCTGTGTATACTGGCCGACATTTTAACGCCCTGGAACCCGCTGATGGTCGCTCACCTGATTGAATTCGCCACAAATCACTATCTGCTCGTGACCGCGTTCGTGGTCCTGCTGGTCATGCTGATCATGCTGGAAATGAGCAAGGGCGCCAAAAGCCTCAGCCCCCGCGAGCTGACTGCGCTGGTCAACAGCGACCAAGGCGTGGTCGTGGATATCCGCAACAAGAAGGACTACGCCGCGGGCCACATCGTCGGCGCGCTGAGCATTCCCCAGGACAAGCTGGCCAGCCGCGTCGGCGAGCTGGAAAAATACAAGGGCAAGACCCTGATCGTGGTCGATGCCATCGGCCAGCACGCCGGCACTGCCTGCGCCGAGCTGGTCAAGGCCGGCCACACCGCCGCCAAGCTGGCCGGTGGCGTCTCGAGCTGGCGTGCCGACAACCTGCCAGTGGTGAAGTGACATGAAGCCGATCCTCGTCTACTCCAGCGACTATTGCCCGTATTGCTCGCGGGCCAAGTACCTGCTGGAAAGCAAGAAGGCGCCGTTCACCGAGATCAAGGTCGACGGCAAGCCCGAGCTGCGCCGCGAGATGGCGGCCAAGGCTGGCCGTACGTCGGTGCCCCAGATCTGGATCGGCGAGCTGCACGTCGGCGGCTGCGACGACCTGTTCGCCCTCGAGCGTGCCGGCAAGCTGGACGCGTTGCTGGGGGCCTGATCGGTCCCCTTACCCCCACACCTCTGAAGATCACAAGGATCTGCGATGACCGACCAAGCGAACAATGGCGCTGCTGCCGCCGAAAACGAACCGCAGTTCTCGCTGCAGCGCATCTACGTGCGTGACCTGTCGTTCGAGGCGCCGAAAAGCCCGGCGATCTTCCGCCAGCAGTGGGAACCCAGCGTTTCCCTGGACCTGAACACTCGTCAGAAAGGCCTGGAAGGGGACTTCCACGAGGTCGTGCTGACCCTGTCGGTCACGGTCAAGAACGGTGAAGAAGTCGCGTTCATCGCCGAAGTGCAACAGGCCGGCATCTTCCTGATCAAGGGCCTGGACGAGGGTTCGATGAGCCACACCCTGGGTGCGTTCTGCCCCAACATCCTGTTCCCGTATGCCCGCGAGACCCTGGACAGCCTGGTGACCCGCGGCTCGTTCCCGGCGCTGATGCTGGCTCCGGTGAACTTCGACATGCTCTATGCCCAGGAACTGCAGCGCATGCAGGAATCGGGCGAAGCGCCTGCGCCTCAGTAAGCGTTGGCTTGCAGTGAACAAAAAGCGCCTTTCGGGGCGCTTTTTCGTAGGTGCGTGGTGCCCATTTCGCAAGCCCTCTGCCCGCTAAGAGGCCCTCAAGCCCTACTCGAACCCCAGTTGCCGCCAAGCCTCATACACCGCCACTGCCACCGTATTGGACAGATTCAAACTGCGGCAGCCTTCGCGCATCGGCAGGCGCAGCTTGTGCTGGCTGTCCAGCGCGTCCAGCACCTCGGCGGGCAGCCCGCGGCTTTCCGGGCCGAACAGGAAGGCATCGCCCTTCTGGAAGCTGGCATCATGAAAAGGTCGCGAGCCCTTCGTGGTGAAGGCGAAAACCCGTGGCTGCCCCAGGCTTTCCAGGCAACTGGCCAGGTCGGCGTGGCGCTGCAGGGTGGCGTACTCATGGTAATCGAGGCCGGCGCGGCGTAGGCGCTTGTCGTCCAGCTCGAAGCCGATCGGCTCGATGAGGTGCAAGGCGCAGCCGCTGTTGGCGCACAGCCTGATAATGTTGCCCGTATTGGGCGGAATCTCTGGTTGAAAAAGGATCACGTGAAACATGCGCGGCACCGAACTGAAGGACGGGCAGCATTCTACTCCTGATCCGAGCGAGCGTTCGCAACTGTGGCCACGGGTGTTGGGCTCGCTGGCGATCATTGGCTTGCTGGTCGGACTGATGATCGGCCGCCTGGCAAATCCCGAGCCTGCCCGCTTGGACAACATCGAAGTGCACCGCGACCAGTTGGTGCTGTGGTTCAACGATGAGCCGCGGTTGCATGGCGAGGTGGTGGAAGGAACGGTGGCGATGCTGTTCGACGCCACCGGCGCTCCGGCCAGCGGGCGGTTGCTGGTGGGCGGCAAGCCGGTGACCTGGCGCATTCAGCGCAGTGATCAGGGGTTGTTGTTGACGGTGGTGGCAGCGCGTCCGTTGCAGATGCAATGGCGCGCGGTGCAGCTCGATGGACGCTGGCAAACCACCGTCGAGCTGCGCGAGCAATAAAAGAGGGGACCCCAGCCTGCCTGTACCGGGGCCCCCCAAGCGGGGTTGAAATACCAGGCCTTGCAGCCGGGCGTTTCGATGTAAAGAAGGGGAGTCCCGGCCTGCCTGTACCAAGGTCCCCAAAACAGTTGTGCGGTATTCCAGCCTTGGCTGGAGTCGCGGTGTAAAGAGGGAATCCCCGGCCTGCCTGTACCGAGGTTCCCGAAACTGGGTAATGGTTAGTACATTGCAGCGTGCGTGCCAGTTTTGTTGCAGAAGCTTTCTGAACGCCAAAAACGTTTTGTCTTGGAATCTATCTGATTGGAATGTAAGGGAAAATTATTTTTATCGGATAACAGTCTTTTAGCTCATTGAAACGGACGAGGTTTTATCCGAGCAATAAGCGATGTTCGCTAGCGCATCGTGTGGGTGCACTGCACAAGGCGAATGCACGAAAGCGGAGAGTTTCTTCAAACCCCCTGTAGCAGCGGCGCAAGCCGCGTCGGCGGTACGTGCGGTGCATCAGACCCAGCGCGGTGAGGCCGGACGCGGCTTGCGCCGCTGCTACAGAGATCGGGTATGCCGTGGGGTTGTGTGCTGGGCATCTGACGTACCGCTGTAGCAGCGGCGCAAGCCGCGTCGGCGGTATGTGCGGTGCGTCTGCCCCAGCGCGGTGAGGGCGGACGCGGCTTGCGCCGCTGCTACAGGGATCGGGTATGCCGTGGGGGTGTGTGCTGGGCATCTGACGTACCGCTGTAGCAGCGGCGCAAGCCGCGTCGGCGGTATGTGCGGTGCGTCTGCCCCAGCGCGGTGAGGCCGGACGCGGCTGGCGCCGCTGCTACAGGGATCGGGTATGCCGGTGGCGGTGTGCGGGACCTCAGGCTTCTTCGACTTCGTCTTCGTCGGCGCCGTCGACCTTCATGCCCAGCTCCTTGATCTTGCGCGTCAGGGTATTGCGACCCCAGCCCAGCAGCACGGCCGCATCACGACGTCGCCCGGCGGTGTGCTTCAGGGCGGTCTCGATCATGATCCGCTCGAAGCTGGGCACGGCGCTGTCGAGCAGGCTCGATTGCCCGCGTGCCAAGGCCTGGTCGGCCCATTGGCGCAACGCCTGCTCCCAGTTGGTCACCGGTGCCGCGTCCTGCGGCAGGCTCAGCAGCTCGGGCGGCAAGTCGCCGGTGTGCACTTCGCGGCCCGAGGCCATCACCGTGATCCAGCGGCAGGTGTTCTCCAGCTGACGCACGTTGCCAGGCCACGGCAAGTTCTTCAGGTAGTCCTCGGTCTCGCTCTTGAGCAGCTTGGGCTCGACCGCGAGTTCCTGGGCCGCGCGGCTGAGAAAATGTCGCGCCAGGGTCGGGATGTCTTCGCGACGGTCCGACAGACGCGGAATGTGGATGCGAATCACATTGAGGCGATGGAACAAGTCCTCGCGGAACTTGCCGGCGTGCACCAGGGTTTCCAGATTCTGGTGGGTGGCGGCAATGATGCGCACGTCGACCTTGACCGGTATGTGCCCACCGACGCGGTAGAACTCGCCATCGGCCAGCACGCGCAGCAGGCGCGTCTGGGTGTCGGCCGGCATGTCGCCGATTTCGTCGAGGAACAGTGTGCCGCCGTCGGCCTGTTCGAAGCGGCCTCGGCGCAGGTTGGCAGCGCCGGTGAAGGCGCCTTTTTCATGGCCGAACAGCTCCGACTCCATCAGGTCCTTGGGAATCGCCGCCATGTTCAGCGCAATGAACGGCGACGCGGCCCGCGGGCTGTGCCGATGCAGGGCGTGGGCGACCAGCTCCTTGCCGGTGCCCGACTCGCCATTGATCAACACGGTGATGTTGGAGTGGCTGAGGCGGCCGATGGCGCGGAAGACTTCCTGCATGGCCGGTGCTTCGCCGATGATCTCGGGCGTGCGGGTCAGTGCCGGTACTTCGGTCAGGCCTTGCTGTTCCTGGGCGTGCTGGTTGGCACGCTTGACCAGCGACACTGCCTCGTCGACGTCGAACGGCTTGGGCAGGTACTCGAACGCGCCGCCCTGGTAGGAAGCGACCGCGCTGTCCAGGTCCGAGTGCGCGGTCATGATGATCACCGGCAGGCGCGGATGCTGTTCGCGAATGCGCGCCAACAGGTCCAGGCCGCTGGCCCCGGGCATGCGGATGTCGGAGATGATCACGTCGGGCTGCTGGCGTGCCAGTCGGCTCATGACACCATCGGCGCTGTCGAAGCTCTGGGTGGTCATGCCTTCTTGCTGCAGGGCCTTTTCCAGTACCCAGCGGATGGAACGGTCGTCATCGACGATCCAGACAGTTTCACTACGGCTCATGACGAAGCGGCTCCTTGTTCCAGCGGCAGGAAGATCGAAAAGGTGGTGTGGCCGGGGTGGCTTTCACACTCGATCAAGCCCTGGTGCTGACTGATGATGTTCTGGGTAATGGCCAACCCCAGGCCGGTGCCGTCGGGACGGCCACTGACCATGGGGTAGAAGATGGTTTCCTGCAGTTGCGCAGGAATGCCCGGACCGTTGTCGGTGATCTCGATCTTGCTGACCAGGCGATGCCGCACATGGCCGATGGTGAACTGGCGCATGGCGCGGGTGCGCAGGCTGATGCGTCCCAGGCGTAGCTCGTTCTGGCCGCTGATCGCCTGCATGGCATTGCGCACGATATTGAGCACGGCCTGGATCATCTGCTCGCGGTCGATCAATACATCCGGAATGCTCGGGTCGTAGTCGCGCACCAGAGTGATGCAGCCCTGGCTTTCGGCCTCGACCAGGTTGGCCACGCGCTCCAGCACCTCGTGGATATTGGTCATGGCCAGCAAAGGCAGCTTGTTCGAACCGAGCATGCGGTCGACCAGATTACGCAGGCGGTCGGCTTCCTCGATGATGACGTTGGTGTAGTCCTTGAGGCTTTCCTCGGGCAGCTCGCGCGCCAGCAATTGAGCCGCGCCACGGATGCCACCCAGCGGATTCTTGATCTCGTGGGCCAGGCCGCGCACCAGCATCTTGGTGGTCTCCTGCTTGGACAGCTGGGCCTCTTCCTTGGTGATGCGCAGCAGACGATCGCGCGGATGCACTTCGAGCAGCAGCCAGGTGGCGCCGTTGCTGAGGATCGGCGTCACCGCGTAGTCGACCGTCAGCGTCTGCCCGGCCAGCGCGGTCAGCATCGCTTCGCGCTTGGTGAAGGGGTGAGCCTGTTCGACTGCCTGGCGCAGGGAGTTGAGGGCTTCGGTGGATTCGGTGAACAACTCGCTGATGAACTGACCATGGCTGCGTTGGCCACTGATCGCCAGCAGCATCTCGGCTGCGGGGTTCATGTACTCAAGGCGCAGGTCGGCATTGAGCAGAATGGTGGCAGTGGTGAGGTTGTCGAGTAACAGTCGGTGCAGGGCATCGCTGATGGTCATGGGGACAGGTGACCTCTTTTGGCACAGGGCGCCCGTGGCAGCGCCCGGGTTCGCGCGCGAAACAAACTCGCTGGTGCAGGGAAAATGCAAGAACCAAACCAAGGCTCCGAAAAGAAGCGCGGATCCTGCAAATGGGTACCATTAGTGCTTCGCAGCTGGGGATCTTCGGTCCGTCAAATGCCGCGGCGACCCAAAATGGCACGGCATGCCTGGCAATGACCAGCATAGCGCACCAAAAAAGTGCGGTCAGGTATATATCGTTTTCGGCTGTCGCTGCTCAGTCGTCTTCCGGCTTGTCCTTGAGTGGACATTCCGGGCGTACACCGTAGTCGGAAATTCGGCAGGGGTGAACCCGGCGTTTCTGGATCAGCGAGATGCGCTGCAGGTGAACCGGCTGGGCTGGCGTGCGCTCGATCACATGGTCGTCCTGATCGATGATCTCGGCGGCCAGGGTATGGGTGCCGCGGTCGACGTTGCTCAGGGCGAACACCGGACTGCGCCCCGGCGCCTGTGCCACTTCGCCGTCGAGCAACAGGCGGTAGCGATGGTTGGGCTGCAAGGCCGGCTCACTGGTCAGGGTCACGATCAGTGAACCGTCTTCCTCGCGCACGGCGGTGTCCGGCAGGGGCCCGAGGATGCGCAGCATCTGATAACGCGTCGCCGCGGTTCTGTTCGGCACTGGCACCTTGCTGGTGCGCGGCGGCATCACGGTAGCCGGGGCGGTGGGCGTGGCGCGTGCAGGCATCGGCACCCGTTCGGCGCCCTTGCGCGGTTGGTCGGTAAAGACCCGGTTGCCATTGGCGTCGACGTAGGTGTACACCGCGGCATGGGCCGACGCGGCGATCACTACCAGCCAGAGCAGCGTCCAGCGCATCACGGCAGGTGAACCCGCTGGACCGTGAAGGTGACGGTGGCGCTCTGCTGGATCACCGTTTCGCGGGCGTCGATGACCTGTACCGCCAGGCCATGTTCGCCGCGATCGACATTCACCAGTTGCAGGCGCGGCACGTTGCTTGGCTGACCATAGGGTTCGCCGTCGAGTACCAGGCGCAGGCGATCGCCCGAACGCAGGCGTGGCACGATCGCCACGCCGACATCGAAGGTGCCGTTGTTGGCCCGCAGCGCTTCGTCGGTTGGCAGCCCGGTCAGTTCCAGCTGGCTGTACTGGGTCTGCGGCACCGCGACGGTGGTGCTCGGCAGGGTGGTCGGCGCTGGCTTGCGCAGCGACTCCACGCTGTTGAGCGGCGGCAACTCGACCGTTTGGCTGGCACGCCCCTGGGGCGGCTGGTTGCTGTAGGCCGTGTTGCCCTCGGCGTCGGTGTATTTGTAGATCTGCGCCACGGCGGGCAGCGCGCACAGCAGCAACAGGCAGGCTAGGGGTGAGCGCATGGAAACTTCTCTGAGTGGCGCTTGCATGGTGGCCAGCATAGAGCAATTGAGGGGGTGCGTGCAGCGTTGCCATGGTAGGCGCAGAACGAAAAAAGGCCACCCGAGGGTGGCCTTTCTGTCACATCACAGGGATCAGACGCTGTAGTACAGGTCGTATTCCAGTGGGTGTACGAAGGTGCGGACCTTGATTTCTTCTTCGCTCTTGAGGGCGATGAAGGCGTCGATGAAGTCATCGCTGAACACGCCGCCCTTGGTCAGGAACGCACGGCCCTTGTCCAGCTCTTCCAGGGCTTCCTTCAAGCTGCCGCAAACCTGCGGGATTTCCTTGGCCTCTTCGGGCGGCAGGTCGTACAGGTTCTTGTCGGCGGCATCGCCGGGGTGGATCTTGTTCTGGATGCCGTCCAGGCCAGCCATCAGCAAGGCCGCGAAAGCCAGGTACGGGTTGGCTGCCGGGTCCGGGAAGCGCGCTTCGATACGACGGCCTTTCGGGCTGTTGACGTAAGGAATACGGATGGAAGCCGAACGGTTGCGGGCCGAGTAGGCGAGCATGACCGGCGCTTCGAAACCTGGGACCAGACGCTTGTAGGAGTTGGTCGACGGGTTGGTGAAGCCGTTCAGCGCCTTGCCGTGCTTGATGATGCCGCCGATGAAGTACAGCGCGGTGTCGGACAGGCCGGCATAGCCTTCGCCAGCGAAGGTGTTCTTGCCATCCTTGGAGATCGACATGTGCACGTGCATGCCCGAGCCGTTGTCACCGTACAGTGGCTTGGGCATGAAGGTAGCGGTGCGGCCGTAGGCGTCGGCAACGTTGTGCACGACGTACTTCAGGGTCTGCACTTCGTCGGCCTTGGCGACCAGGGTGTTGAACTTGACACCGATTTCGTTCTGGCCGGCAGTCGCCACTTCGTGGTGGTGAACTTCGACGACCTGACCCATCTCTTCCAGTGCGTTGCACATGGCGGTACGGATCTCGTGGTCATGGTCGACCGGTGGCACTGGGAAGTAGCCGCCCTTGACGCCTGGACGGTGGCCCTTGTTGCCGCCTTCGACGTCCTGGTCGGTCATCCAGGAAGCCTGTTCCGAGAAGATCTTGAACATGGAGCCGGAAATGTCGGACTTGAACTTCACTTCGTCGAAGATGAAGAACTCAGGCTCCGGACCGACGAACACGGTGTCGCCGATACCGGTCGACTTCAGGTATTCCTCGGCGCGATGGGCGATGGCGCGTGGGTCGCGATCGTAGCCCTGCATGGTGGACGGTTCGATGATGTCGCAGACCAGGATCAGGGTCGGCTCTTCGGTGAACGGGTCCAGAACGGCAGTGCTGTCGTCCGGAAGCAGGATCATGTCGGAGGCTTCGATGCCTTTCCAGCCTTCGATGGAGGAACCGTCGAACATCTTGCCGACTTCGAAGAAGTCGTCATCCAGGGCATCGCGCGCTGGCATGGTCACGTGCTGCTGCTTGCCTTTGGTATCAGTGAAGCGCAGATCAATCCACTTGACGTCATGATCTTTGATGAGTTGAACCGACTTCGACATGTTGTCCTCCGGGGTGGAATGGGGCCGATTGTGAAAGGGGGCCCCTAAATATGTGTGATGCCGGGCCCGATAGTCGGCCAAGGCAACCTGCCTCACAAGGGAGCAATTTGCATGCCAGTGCCCCGTGATGGGCGCAACGCTGATTCTCACTATCCGCAGGTTCGAACCCATTCCCCTGTAGCAGCGGGGCAAGCCGCGTCACGCTTCGTCCCCGGCATTAATAGGTATGAGCGCGGGACGCGGCTTGCGCCGCTGCTACCGGAGGTGGCGTTGAATAGGGGTGCGCTGGTTTGGTGCGTGTCTGTTTTGAGTGGTCAATATTGGTGCGTTTGCCCGTTCGTACGATAACTGGTCAAACCTTGAGCAATTTCCGCTATAATCCGCGCCCCTCTTTTCAGGCTGGCATTTCGCGCGCTGTTTTCATGAAACTTATCGTAAAAGTCTTTCCAGAGATCACCATCAAGAGCCCGCCGGTGCGCAAGCGCTTCATCCGCCAGCTCGCCAAGAACATCCGCATGGTGCTCCGTGACCTGGACCCGCAGCTGATGGTCACTGGCGTGTGGGACAACCTTGAAGTCCAGACCAAGCTGACGGACGCCAAGGTGTTGCGCGAGATGACCGAACGCCTGAGCTGCACGCCAGGTATCGCGCATTTCCTGCAAGTGGACGAATACCCGCTGGGCGATATGGATGACATCGTGGCCAAGTGCAAGGCGCACTTCGGCCCGCTGCTGCCTGGGAAGATCTTTTCGGTACGCGCCAAGCGTGCCGGCAAGCATGCCTTCAGCTCGATGGATGTGGAACGCACCGTCGGCAGCCAATTGCGCCGCGAGTGTGGTGCTGCCGGCATCGACCTGAAAAAGCCCGACGTGGTGGTGCGCCTGGAAATCCGCGACCAGCGCCTGTTCGTCATCCATGACCAGCATGACGGCATGGGTGGCTACCCCTTGGGCGCGCTGGAACAGACGCTGGTGTTGATGTCGGGCGGTTTCGACTCCACCGTTGCCGCCTACCAGATCATGCGCCGTGGCCTGATGACCCACTTCTGCTTCTTCAACCTGGGCGGTCGCGCCCATGAGCTGGGGGTGATGGAAGTTGCCCACTTCCTCTGGAAGAAGTACGGCAGCTCCCAGCGCGTGCTGTTCATCAGCGTGCCGTTCGAAGAAGTGCTGGGCGAGATTCTCGGCAAGGTCGACAACAGCCATATGGGCGTGATCCTCAAGCGCATGATGCTGCGGGCCGCCACGCGCCTGGCCGACCAACTGAAGATTCCCGCGCTGGTCACCGGCGAAGCCATCTCGCAGGTGTCCAGCCAGACCCTGCCCAACCTGTCGGCGATCGACAGCGCGACCGACAAATTGGTACTGCGCCCGCTGCTGGCGAGCCACAAACAAGACATCATCGATCAAGCAGTTGAAATTGGGACTGCCGATTTTGCCAAACACATGCCAGAATATTGCGGCGTGATTTCGGTCAACCCGACCACCAGTGCAAAATTGCCGCGCGTCGTCCATGAAGAGAAGTCTTTCGACATGGCCGTTCTTGAGCGAGCGCTGGAACGCGCCAAGCTGGTGTCCATTGATGAAGTCATCGACCAGCTGGGCCGGGATATCGAGGTCGAAGAGGTCAGCGAGGCGCTGTCCGGACAAGTCGTCATCGATATCCGCCACCCCGATGCCCAGGAAGACCAGCCGCTGTCACTGGCCGGCATCGAGGTCAAGGCAATGCCTTTTTATGCCCTGAACAGCCGCTTCAAGGAACTGGATTTCACTCGCCAGTACTTGCTGTATTGCGACAGGGGCGTCATGAGCCGACTGCATGCTCACCATCTGTTGAGTGAGGGACATGCCAATGTGCGCGTTTATCGTCCGACATAGAGTCCCAGGGTTGAATGGTGGAAGTATCCGCCATCGCCCTCCCGACCCCCAGACAGCGTAGGAACTACTGCGCTAGGCAATGCTGCGTCAGAAACAGGCTCGGAATGCTCATTTACAACCAGTAAACTGTGCTTCCTCGCCTATTTCTTCCTTGCCTTGCCGTCGCTCGCTACGTTCCTAAGCTGTCTGGCCCGGATAGCTTTTTGTTTAATATTCGCCACGTAGAATGCGCGGCAACCGAATCCCCTGATCGAGATACACAAGTGATCGAAAATCTACGCAACATCGCCATCATTGCTCACGTTGACCATGGCAAGACCACCCTGGTAGACAAACTCCTGCGTCAGTCCGGCACCCTGGAGCGCAACGAGCTCAACGACGAGCGCGTGATGGACTCCAACGACCAGGAAAAAGAGCGTGGCATCACCATCCTGGCCAAGAACACCGCCATCAACTGGAACGGCTACCACATCAACATCGTGGACACCCCGGGCCACGCCGACTTCGGTGGTGAAGTAGAGCGCGTGATGTCGATGGTCGACTCCGTGCTGCTGCTGGTCGACGCCCAGGACGGCCCTATGCCGCAAACCCGTTTCGTGACCAAGAAGGCGTTCGAAGCCGGCCTGCGTCCGATCGTCTGCATCAACAAGGTCGACCGTCCAGGCGCGCGTCCGGACTGGGTTCTGGACCAGATCTTCGACCTGTTCGACAACCTCGGTGCCACCGAAGAACAGCTGGACTTCAAAGTCGTCTACGCCTCGGCCCTGAACGGCATTGCCGGTCTGGAACACACCGACATGGCCGAAGACATGACCCCGCTGTACCAGTCGATCGTCGACAACGTACCGGCTCCGAAAGTCGACCGCGACGGCCCGTTCCAGATGCAGATCTCGGCACTGGACTACAACAGCTTCCTGGGCGTCATCGGTGTTGGCCGTATCGCTCGCGGCAGCGTCAAGCCGAACACCCCGGTGGTCGCCATCGGCGCCGACGGCAAGAAGCGCAACGGTCGTATCCTCAAGCTGATGGGTCACCACGGCCTGCACCGCATCGACGTTGAAGAAGCCTTCGCTGGCGACATCGTCTGCGTGAGCGGCATGGACTCGCTGTTCATCTCCGACACCCTGTGCCAGCCGGACAACGTCGAAGCGATGAAGCCGCTGACCGTCGACGAGCCAACCGTTTCCATGACCTTCCAGGTCAACGACTCGCCATTCTGCGGTAAAGAAGGCAAGTTCGTGACGTCCCGCAACATCAAGGAACGTCTGGACAAAGAGCTGCTGTACAACGTTGCCCTGCGCGTTGAAGAAGGCGACTCGGCCGACAAGTTCAAGGTCTCCGGCCGCGGCGAGCTGCACCTTTCGGTACTGATCGAAACCATGCGTCGCGAAGGCTTCGAAATGGGTGTCGGTCGTCCTGAGGTGATCATCCGCGTCATCGACGGCGAGAAGCAGGAACCGTTCGAAAACGTCACCATCGACACCCCTGAGGAATCCCAGGGCAAGGTCATGGAAGAGATGGGCCTGCGTAAAGGCGACCTGACCAACATGGTGCCGGATGGCAAGGGCCGTGTTCGTCTGGAATACAACATCCCTGCTCGCGGTCTGATCGGTTTCCGTAACCAGTTCCTGACCCTGACCAACGGTGCTGGCATCCTGACTTCGATCTTCGATCGCTACGCTCCGATGAAGTCGGGCCACATGTCCGGCCGTCAGAACGGCGTACTGGTTTCGGTCGAAACCGGCAAGGCACTGACCTACTCGCTGGAAACCCTGCAGGCGCGCGGCAAGCTGTTCGTCGAGCACGGCCAGGAGATCTACAACGGTCAGATCGTCGGCTTGAACAGCCGCGACACCGACATGGGCGTAAACCCTACCAAGGGCAAGAAGCTGGACAACATGCGTGCGTCGGGCAAAGACGAAACCATCGCTCTGGTTCCACCTGTTCGCTTCACCCTGGAACAGGCGCTGGAATTCATCCAGGACGACGAGCTGTGCGAAGTTACGCCGAAGTCGATCCGTCTGCGCAAGAAGATCCTGGACGAAGGCGAGCGTACCCGCGCTGCCAAGAAAGCCAAGAACTGATCCGTAGTTCCGGTTGATTGAAAAAGCCCCCGGCGCGAAAGCGTCCGGGGGTTTTTTTATGGCTGTGTGTTGGCAGGTCTGGCCGCGAAAGAACCGGCCCTGGCACCCTGCATACCTTCCATCGCCCACTTCTCGAGTTTCCTCGGACCGAGCCGATAGCGCAGGCAATATCGATTCCCTCCGAAGGGGGCCCCGTGAGCCTGCTACCTACCAAGATCATGTCCCGCTTCAGCTTGGGCATCCTGTTCATCCTTCTGGTCACGACGGTGGCCATCTACGCGGTCATGGTACTCAGCGGCGAGCCCAAGCTGATCCAGTCCAACACCAAGAGCGCCGAGCAGTCGGCCACGGCCATCGCTCGGCAGCTGTCGATCCAGCTGGCCGAGGTCGAGGGGCGCGTCGCCGCGCTGGCGAGTTTGGGCGCGACGCTGCGGGCCGACGTCGAGCTGGTGAAGGGTGCATTGGCACCGATCATCGACTCACAGGGCGATGCCGCCATTGCCGGTGGTGGCCTGTGGCCCGAGCCCAATGCGTTCAGCGCAGGCGTGCCGCGGCGCAGTTTCTATTGGGCGCGCAGTGGGCAGGGTTTGGGTTATTCCGAGGAATACAATGCCGGCGCCGTCGATGACTATCACGCCGCCGACTGGTACGTGCAGGGCAAGGCATCCGCGCCTGGCCGCTGCGCGTGGTCGGATGCCTACGAGGATCCGGTCAGCAAGATCCTGATGACCACCTGTACCGTGCCCTACAGTCGTGAAGGACGTTTCGCCGGTGTGGCGACCATCGACCTGACACTCACGGGCTTGGCCAACTTCCTCAAGTCCAACGGGCAGGTCACCGGGGGTTATGCGTTCGCCATCGACCCCTCGGGCAAGGTCCTGTATTTCCCGACCGCCAACGACAAACCGGCACCTGCCGACGAGGCGGCGATGCTCGCTGCCTACCCTTGGTTCAAGGGCGTTGCCGATTGGCGCAGCAGCGGCCAGCGCGAAGCGCAGACGTTTCATATCGATCAGGACGCGCAACTGGGTGGGGCGGGCTACATCAGTCTCACGCGGGTGCCGGCCAGTGGTTGGGTGGTGGGCCTGGCCACGCCGCAGGCACACATGACCGGCATTGCCAGCAAATTGACTGTGGATATCCTCACCACCTTGCTGCCGATCCTTGCATTGGTGTTCGGTCTGGCCTGGCTGGCCGGGCGCGCGGTGTTCAGTCAGATCAACGAAACCACGGCACAGATCGACAAGCTGGGCGAGCAGGGCGGTGGCGCCAGCGCCGAACTGGACGTGGCTCGCGCGGACGAGATCGGCCTGCTGCGCGGGGCGGTCAACCGTTACGCCGGCAACCTGCGCAGCATGCTCAAGGCCATCGCCGATGAGGCGCTGCGCCTGCAGAAACAGTCCGATGACGTTGCTCGGTTGTCGGTGATCATGGCCGAACGCGCCGAAACCCAGCGTCAGGACAACACCTTGCTGGCCACGGCGATTACCGAGATGTCGTCCAGTGCCCAGGAGGTTGCCTCCAACACCACGGAGTGTTCCGACACCGCGCAGCTGTCGCTGTCGACGGCGCGCCAGAGCCAGGGGCATGTTCAGCAGAACAGCCAGACGATCAATTCCTTGACCGGTGATATCGCCAGCGTGGCGCAGGCGATCACCAGCCTGGGTCAGGACATCGAAAGTGTCAGTGGCGTGCTCGACGTGATCAAGTCGATTTCCGCGCAGACCAACCTGCTGGCACTCAATGCCGCGATCGAAGCCGCTCGCGCCGGTGAGCAGGGGCGAGGTTTTGCAGTGGTTGCCGACGAGGTGCGCACCCTGGCAGGACGGACCCAGGCTTCGGCCGACGAGATCCAGGAGATGATCGGCGAACTGCGCCAGGCGTCGGTGAAGGCGGTCAATACCATGGTCGCGGGCGAGGACCGCACGCGGACCGTGGCGCAGCAAGCTGACGTGTTGAGCGTGTCGCTGGGGAGCACGGTGGTCGGTTTCGACGACATCGTCCAGCGCACCCAGCAGATCGCTGTGGCCGCCCAGGAACAGAGCCATGTCACCCAGGAGATCAACGAGCTGGCAGTGCGCATTCACGCAGCCAGCGAAGACGGCGCGCGCGATGCGTCGAGCCTCAGTGAACTGAGCCAGGGCATGCAGGCTCTGTCGACCCGTCTGGCAGGGCTGAGCCGACAGGGGTGACCGGCGGCAATTGGGCGGCGCTCCCTTCGCGGGCAGAGCCCGCTCCCACAGGGGTAGCAGGGACGTTACTCAGCCTTGGCGCGATACTGGCTTGGGCTGGTAGGCACAGAAGCCTGGGCGAGGCCCGATCTTCGGATGATTGCGGCAGGTGTCCGGACGCTTTTCATAGATGGTGCACAGGCGGCTTTTCTTGTCCAGGTACAGGCAATCGTTGTTGCTCATGCGCGTCAGGGTGAAAATGCCCGACTTCTGGTTGAAGCGCTCGACGATGCCTTCCTTCTGCAAACGCTTGGCAACGTTCTTGGGGGGATCGCCTTTCTCGAATTCATCCACCACGCCGATACGGATCAGGTCCTTGATCTTCACTTCCACCGGCAGCGTGCAGCAGGTCGAGATACAGGCGCCGCACATCGGCGCGGAATATTTCTGCCAGGTGTCCAGGCGGTCCACTTCGGCGGCGGCAATCAAAGAGCTTTTCATCGTCAGGTCATCAGGTAACGTGGATCAGGGCGCGCGATCATACCGGCATTGGTGAAAAAGTGAACAACCATCTGCCTGAAACCCTGCTAATCGTGCAAAGTTACGAACCTGAGCTTTCAGCGTGTGTCGAAGCGTCTAGGCTCAGGTATTCCATCTAGAATCGTCAATTTCCCCGAGGACGCATTGCATGTCTCAGGAACCGCTTGTCCGTGACGCCGAGGTGGCCGATTTCCGCGCTGCTGTACTCGCCAAACTCACCTACGCGGTGGGCAAGGACCCCGATCACGCATTCGACCATGACTGGTTCGAGGCCATTGCCCTGGCGGCGCGCGACCACATGGTCGAGCACTGGATGGATCACACCCGGCAGATCTACCGCAAGGGTCAGAAAAGGGTCTATTACCTTTCTCTGGAATTCCTCATCGGCCGGCTGCTCTACGATAGCCTGAGCAACCTCGGGCTGCTGGACATCGCCCGTGAAGCGTTGACCGACCTGGGCGTGGACCTGGAACGCATCCGTCTGCTCGAGCCCGATGCAGCGCTGGGCAATGGTGGCCTCGGCCGCCTGGCCGCCTGTTTCATGGAAAGCATGTCGACCCTGGGCGTCGCTGCCCACGGCTATGGCATCCGTTACGAACACGGCCTGTTCCGCCAGGCCATCGTCGACGGCTGGCAGCAGGAGCAGACGGAAAACTGGCTGAATTTCGGCAACCCCTGGGAGTTCGAGCGTCCTGAAGTGATCTATCCGATCAGCTTCGGTGGTCATGTGGAAACCGTCACCGACAGCGAAGGCCAGCAAAAGCAGGTGTGGTGGCCCAGCGAGACCGTTCGCGCGGTTGCCTACGACACGCCAGTGGTCGGCTGGCGTGGCTCCAGTGTCAACACGCTGCGCCTGTGGCGTGCGCGGGCACTGGAAGAGCTGCACCTGGAACGCTTCAACGCGGGCGACCACTTGGGCGCCGTGGCCGAAGTGGCACGCGCCGAGAGTATCTCGCGGGTCCTGTACCCCGCCGACAGCACCGAGGCGGGCCAGGAGTTGCGCCTGCGCCAGGAGTACTTCTTCGTTGCAGCCTCCCTGCAGGACCTGCTGCGTCGTCACCTCAATGGCAACGACAGCCTGCTCAACCTGTCCGACAAGGCCGCCATCCAGCTCAACGACACTCACCCCTCCATCGCCGTGGCAGAGCTGATGCGCCAGTTGGTGGACGAACATGGCCTGGCCTGGGACACGGCGTGGGAAATCACCGTCAACACCCTGGCCTACACCAACCACACACTGTTGCCCGAAGCGCTGGAAACCTGGCCGGTGGGCTTGATGGAACGCATGCTGCCGCGGCACATGCAGATCATCTACCTGATCAACGCCTATCACATCGATTCGCTGCGCGCCAAAGGCCAGGACGACGTCGATGTGCTGCGCGCGGTATCGCTGATCGAGGAAGACAACGGCCGTCGCGTGCGCATGGGCAACCTGGCGTTCCTCGGCTCGCACAGTGTCAACGGCGTGTCGGGCCTGCACACCCAGTTGATGCGCAGCACCGTGTTCTCCGAACTGCACAAGCTCTATCCCGACCGGATCAACAACAAGACCAACGGCATCACCTTCCGCCGCTGGCTGTACCAGTCCAACAGCGAGCTGACCGCCATGCTGGTCGACAAGCTCGGGCCGCAATTGCTCGACAACCCGGAAGGGCTGCTGAAAAACCTCGAGCCTTTTGCCGACCAGCCCGAGTTCCGCAAGGCGTTCGCTGCGCAGCGATTGAACAGCAAAAAGGCGCTTGCGCGCATCATTCATGAGCGCGTGGGGGTGGCGGTCAATCCGGAGGCGATGTTCGACGTTCAGGTCAAGCGCATCCACGAGTACAAGCGGCAGTTGCTCAACCTGATGCACACCGTGGCGCTCTACCAGGCCATTCGCGCCGAGCCGGAGACGAACTGGGTGCCGCGGGTGAAGATCTTCGCCGGCAAGGCCGCGGCCAGTTATCACCAGGCCAAGCTGATCATCAAACTGGCCAACGACATCGCCCGCGTGGTCAACAACGACCCGACCGTGCGCGGCCTGCTCAAGGTGGTGTTCCTGCCCAACTACAACGTCAGCCTGGCGGAAAGCATCATTCCGGCAGCGGATCTGTCCGAGCAGATTTCCACGGCCGGCTACGAAGCATCGGGCACCAGCAACATGAAGTTCGGCCTCAATGGCGCCTTGACCATCGGTACGCTGGACGGTGCCAACGTCGAGATGTGCGAATTCCTGGGCAAGGAAAACATGTTCATCTTCGGCATGACCGCCGCTCAGGTGGAAGAACGCAAGCATGCCGGGGGCTACAGTGCCCATGGCGATGTCGCGGCTTCCCATCGGTTGAACGATGTGCTGCAGGCCATCCGCGGTGGGGTGTTCTCGCCGGATGATCCATCGCGCTATGTCGGGTTGGTCGATTCGCTGACCAATTACGACCGCTTCCTGTTGTGCGCCGATTTCGACGCGTACTGGGATGCGCAGCGCAAGGTCGAGGACACCTGGCATGACGCCGACAAGTGGTGGCGCATGGCGGTATTGAACACGGCGCGCATGGGCTGGTTCTCTTCCGACCGGACCATCCGCGAGTATGCGCAGGATATCTGGCAGGCGTTGGAGTAGGGCCAGGATCGGCGGCGCTCTTTTCGCGGCCGAAGACCGCTCCTACGGATGTCTGTAGGAGCGGTTCATCGGCCGCGAAGAACGCACCGCGGTGTATCAAATACAGCGCACCAGCCTTTTCGCGGCCACAGACCGCTCCTTCGGATTTTTGTGTTCATCCGGTAGGAGCGGTCTTCGGCCGCGAAGGGCTCGCCGCATACTCAGCGGCGAACTATATTCCCTGATAGCGATCTGATGGCTGCCGCGGCGTGGCTAGCGCTCGCTAGGTTTGACCGCACCCGTGTAAACTGTGCGGGCTTTCCCCAACCCTTTTCTACTCCGGAGTCGTCCATGTCCCGCGTTACCCTGAGTCGCTACTTGATCGAGCAGACCCGCAGCAACAACACGCCGGCCGATCTGCGCTTCCTGATCGAAGTGGTGGCGCGCGCGTGCAAAGAGATCAGCCATGCGGTGTCCAAGGGCGCCCTGGGTGGCGTGCTTGGCAGCATGGGCACCGAAAACGTCCAAGGTGAAGTGCAGAAGAAGCTGGACGTGCTGTCCAACGACATCCTGCTCGAAGCCAACGAATGGGGCGGTCACCTGGCCGGCATGGCGTCCGAAGAAATGGACAACGCCTACCAGATTCCCGGCCAGTACCCCAAGGGTGCCTACCTGCTGGTATTCGACCCCCTCGACGGCTCTTCCAACATCGACGTCAACGTGTCGGTCGGCACCATCTTCTCGGTCCTGCGCTGCCCTACCGAGCACCTGAGCCAGAACGACAGCCTCAAGGAACAAGCCTTCCTGCAGCCAGGCACCGAGCAGGTTGCTGCCGGTTACGCCATCTATGGCCCGCAGACCATGCTCATCCTGACCCTGGGCAACGGCGTCAAGGGTTTCACCCTGGATCGCGAAATGGGCAGCTTCGTGTTGACCCACGAGAACATCCAGATTCCGGAAACCACCGCCGAGTTCGCCATCAACATGTCCAACAAGCGTCACTGGGAAGCCCCGGTGACCAAGTATGTGGACGAGCTGCTGGCCGGTGAAGAAGGCCCGTTGAAGAAGAACTACAACATGCGCTGGATCGCCTCGATGGTCGCCGACGTGCACCGTATCCTGACCCGCGGCGGCTTGTTCATGTACCCACGCGACAGCCGCGAGCCAGAGAAGCCAGGCAAGCTGCGCCTGATGTACGAAGCCAACCCGATGTCGTTCCTGGTGGAGCAGGCCGGTGGTGCTTCGACCGATGGCCGCCAGCGCATCATGGACATCAAGCCCGAGGGCCTGCACCAGCGTGTTGCCGTGTTCCTGGGTTCCAAGCAGGAAGTCGAGCGCGTCACCGGTTACCACACCGAGTAAACGCCGCAAGACCGCATTGAAGCCGGGCGCTGGTGCAGGGGTTGGCGGATTCTTCTGTAGCAGCGGCGCGAGCCGCGTCGGCGGTGCATGCGGTGGAGTTGAATCATTGCTGTGCCCCTGACGCGGCTTGCGCCGCTGCTACAGGGGCCGCGTTGAAGACAGGCGCTGGTGCATGGGGTGCCTCTGGCCCACCGCGGTAGGCGCACCGTTGCCAATTGGAACCCGCGCCGTTTGCGCTCTTCTAAGCAGCACATCCCCTGTGTCTGCCGTTCAAGGAGAGCCCCCCATGTCGTTGCGCACGTTTGCCTTGCTGCCTTTGTGCCTGTCGCTGTTGATCGCCGGTTGCAGCAATGCCCCCGACGCCAGCATGGCGCCACGTACCGTCGACAGCGTAGACCTGAAGCGCTACCAAGGCACTTGGTACGAAGTGGCCAGGTTGCCCATGTTCTTCCAGCGCAACTGCGCCCAATCCGAAGCCCATTACACCCTGCAGGCCGACGGCAACATCGGCGTGCTCAACCGCTGCCGCACCGACAGTGGCAAGTGGCAGGAAGCCAACGGCACCGCTTCGCCGCAGGTCCCCGGCAAGACCGACAAGCTGTGGGTGGTGTTCGACAACTGGTTCTCCAGAATGGCCCCAGACCTGGCCAAGGGCGACTACTGGGTATTGGACGTGGACGACGGCTACCAGCACGCGCTGGTCGGCAGCCCGAACCGCAAGTACCTGTGGCTGCTGTCGCGCACGCCGCAGGTGTCCACGGCCGTGCGCGAGCGCATGCTGACGAAAGCACGCCAGCAGGGCTATGACACCACGCGCCTGATCTGGCGCGCGGCGGATGCCGATATCGGCAAGTGATGGCGTGACCCCGCTCGCGCCCGGCCCGTGCAGAGTTGTCCTGCCCAGGCGCGAGTCGCGTTACAATGTCACTCGCTGTGCCCCACGAATCAATCCAAGGAATTCTTGTGCCGACTCCGCCCGTTGTCCCTGCGCTGGCTGCCCAGATGGGCGAAAGTCCGGCGCCCTTGTATGCCCGCGTCAAACAGATGATCGCGGTGCAGATCCTCAACGGTACCTGGCCACCGCACTACCGGGTGCCCTCGGAAAGCGAGCTGGTCAACCAGTTGGGCTTCAGCCGCATGACCATCAATCGCGCCTTGCGCGAGTTGACGGCCGAAGGCCTGTTGGTGCGCATGCAGGGCGTAGGGACGTTCGTGGCCGAGCCGAAAAGCCAGTCGGCGCTGTTCGAAGTGCACAACGTCGCCGACGAGATCGCCGCCCGCGGCCACCGCCACAGCAGCCGCCTGGTATTGCTGGAAGAAGAAGCGGCCGGCGCCGAGCGCGCCTTGACCTTGAACATGCGCGAAGGCCAACGCGTGTTTCATTCGATCATCGTCCACTACGAAAACGACATCCCGGTGCAGATCGAGGATCGCTACGTCAACGCCCAGATCGCCCCGCAATACCTGCAGCAGGACTTCGTCGAAGAGACGCCGTATGCCTACCTGACCCGTGTGGCACCGCTGACCGCCGGCGAGCACCTGGTGGAAGCCATGCTCGCCAACCCCAGCGAGTGCGAACTGCTGCAGATCGAGCGCGGCGAGCCCTGCCTGCTGATCCTGCGGCGCACCTGGTCGGGCAAGACGCCGGTCACGGCGGCGCGCTTGATCCACCCAGGTTCGCGTCATCGGCTGGAAGGACGCTTCACCAAATAGGCCTGCTGGCGACACAAATACGCCAATCTGCCACAGGTCGCGCAGAACAATGGCTCATCGCGCGGTCACAGCCATAGACCGCCGTGACCCATGGCCCATGTGGAGCAGGACCCGATGAAACTGAACAAGACCCTCCTGGCAACGACCCTTTCCCTGGGCTTGCTGGCCGCTGCCGGTAACAGCCAAGCCGCCGGGTGGTGCGAATCGGGCAAACCGGTGAAATTCGCCGGCCTGAACTGGGAGAGCGGCATGCTGCTCACCGACCTGCTGCAGTTCGTGCTGGAACACGGCTACGACTGCAAGACCGACAGCCTGCCGGGCAACTCCATCACCATGGAAAGTGCGTTGGGCAGCAACGACATCCAGGTATTCGCCGAGGAATGGGTCGGTCGCAGCGAGGTCTGGAACAAGGCCGAGCAGGCGGGCAAGGTGGTGGGTGTAGGCGCGCCGATCACCGGCGCCGTGGAAGGTTGGTACGTGCCGCGCTATGTGGTCGAAGGCGACGCCAAGCGCGGCCTCGACGCCAAAGCGCCCGACCTCAAAGCCATCGCCGACCTGGGCAAATACGCCCAGGTGTTCAAGGATCAGGAAGAACCGAACAAGGGTCGTTTCTACAATTGCCCGGCCGGCTGGACCTGCGAGCTGGAAAACAGCGAAATGCTCAAAAGCTACGGCCTGCTGGACAGCTACACCAATTTCCGCCCAGGCACAGGGCCCGCCCTCGATGCGGCGGTACTGTCGAGCTACAAGCGTGGCGAACCGATCCTGTTCTATTACTGGTCACCGACCCCTCTGCTGGGCCAGGTCGACGTCGTCAAGCTGGCGGAAAAACCCGGTGTGGACAAGACCATCAGCATCAAGGTCGGCCTGTCCAAGGCCTTTCACGACGGTGCGCCGGAATTGCTCGGCGTGTTCGAGAAGGTCAACCTGCCCATCGACCTGCTCAACCAGAATCTGGCGCGCATGAGTCGCGAGCGTATCGAGTCGCCCAAGCTGGCGCGCCTGTTCCTCAAGGAGCACCCGGACGTCTGGAAGCCATGGGTCAGCGAAGCGGCCGCCACCAAGATCGAAGCAGCGCTTTGACCTGGTCTTTGGTATCGACAAAGCCCCCAGCATCGAGAGCGCCCCATGTTTCCTGAAAGCTTCACTTTTTCCATCGCCAACTGGGTCAATGACGGCGTCGATGCGCTGGTGACCCGCTATGGCGATGTCTTCCGGCAGATATCCGACACCCTGCTATGGGCCATCGTCAACCTGGAAAGCCTGCTGCGCATGACGCCCTGGTGGCTGATGCTGGCAATTGTCGGCGGCATCGCCTGGCATGCATCGCGCAAGTGGCTGACCACCGCGGTCATCGTCGGCCTGCTGTTTCTGGTCGGCGCGGTGGGGCTGTGGGACAAGCTCATGCAGACCCTGGCATTGATGCTGGTTGCCACACTGATTTCCGTCGTGATCGCCATTCCCCTGGGCATCCTTGCCGCACGCAGCGACCGTCTGCGCGCGGTACTGATGCCGCTGCTCGACATCATGCAGACCATGCCCAGCTTCGTGTACCTGATCCCGGTACTGATGCTGTTTGGCCTGGGCAAGGTACCGGCCATCTTCGCCACCGTGATCTACGCGGCGCCGCCGCTGATACGCCTGACCGACCTGGGCATTCGCCAGGTCGATCGCGAGGTCATGGAAGCGATCAATGCCTTCGGTGCCAATCGCTGGCAGCAGCTGTTCGGTGTGCAATTGCCATTGGCCCTGCCGAGCATCATGGCCGGCATCAACCAGACCACCATGATGGCGCTGTCGATGGTGGTGATTGCCTCGATGATCGGTGCCCGTGGCCTGGGCGAAGACGTGCTGGTGGGTATCCAGACCTTGAACGTGGGCAAGGGGCTCGAGGCCGGGTTGGCAATCGTCATTCTGGCGGTCGTGATCGACCGCATCACCCAGGCCTATGGTCGTCCCCGTCACGAGGCAGGCCGATGAACGCGCCGAAGATCGAAGTGCGCAATGTCTACAAGGTGTTCGGCAAGCGCGAGAAAGAGGCGCTGGCGCTGAGCCAGCAAGGGCAGAGCAAGGAGCAGGTGCTGGCCGCTACCGGTTGCGTGGTCGGGGTCGACGACCTGTCGTTGTCGATCGCCGCAGGCGAAGTGTTCGTCATCATGGGGTTGTCCGGTTCGGGCAAGTCCACCCTGGTGCGGCATTTCAACCGACTGGTAGATCCTTCCAGTGGCCAGATACTGGTGGATGGCGAGGATATCCTGCGTTACGGCATGCCGGCGCTGCGCGAATTTCGCCGTCGCAAGATCAGCATGGTGTTCCAGAGCTTCGGCCTGTTGCCGCACAGAAGCGTGCTGGACAACGTCGCCTATGGCCTCAAGGTGCGGGGCGAGAGCAAGGCGCTGTGCGAGGAGCGCGCGCAGCACTGGGTCGAAGCGGTGGGCCTCAATGGCTACGAACACGCCTACCCGCAGCAGCTTTCCGGCGGCATGCGCCAGCGTGTGGGCCTGGCGCGGGCACTGGCCGCCGACACCGACATCATTCTCATGGACGAAGCATTCAGTGCCCTGGACCCCTTGATCCGCGCCGAAATGCAGGACCAGCTGCTGGAATTGCAGACCCGCCTGCACAAGACCATCGTGTTCATCACCCACGATCTGGACGAAGCGCTTCGCCTGGGCAACCGGATCGCCATTCTCAAGGACGGACGCCTGATCCAGGCCGGCACCGCCAGGGAAATCCTGCACAACCCGGCCGACGACTATGTGGACCGGTTCGTCCAGCGGCGCAGCGTCGCGATCTGAAGCTCCAAACGGCCTGTTATTCAGAAACGTCCGACAGACGTTTCTGAATAACAGGCCTTTCAGACTTTTCTGATTGTGGTCCCCCAATACCCTGCCTAGCGTGCAGGCATTCGCCTCGAACAAGGAATGCCTGCATGCCCGTCACCAAGCACTATCTCAGCCATGAAGCGATACACAAGGCGCTGCGCATTGCCGACCTGACCGACGCCTGCGAGCCGCCCCATGCCGTGCGCCTGCTGGTCAAGGATCTGCTTGCCGGCCTGGTGCGACAAGGCTGGCCCTTGGCCGAGGTGCACAAGGGGCCGCGGATCATCTCTGCCGTGGAAAACTTCCAGCTGTGCGGCGACGATCCCCAGGTGATGGATGAGGTAGGCAACCACAGCTGCTGGGTGGATGACGAACTGCTGCTGCGCACCCAGACCAGCAGCGCGATCATCACCGGCCTGCAAGCGGCGGCGGCGCGTCGGGCACCGGGCGAAACCATCATGCTCGCCGCACCGGGCATCACTTTCCGTCGCGATATCCGTGATCGCTGGCATTGCGCCGAGCCGCACCAGATGGACATCTGGGTACTGGGCGACGCCGAACTGGGCAATCGTCAGGATCTGCTGCGTCTGGTCGGTGATGTGCTGGACATCGCCGTGCCGGGGCGAATGTGGGGGCACAGCTGCGGAGCCTGCGGTTTTACCCGCGATGGCCTCAACGTCAGTTTGGTGACCCGCCAGGCACCGGTGGACATCCTCGCCTGCGGCTGCATCTGCCCGGCGTTCCTGCAGCGTCTGGAGGTCGATCCCCAGGCCCATGGTGGTCTGGTTCTGCGCCTTGGGCTGGACCGCCTGGCCATGCTGCGCAAGGGCGTTCCGGACATCCGCCTGCTGCGCGACGGCCATCCCCAGGTGCAGGCGCAGATGGGCGACCTCAAGGCCTGGCAGCCCCTGTACCGCCAGCCGGCGATCAGCCGTGACCTGTCGCTGGCGGTGGCACCGGGGTTGGGGATCGAGGACATCACCGAGCAGGTCCTGCAGGTGGCCGGCTACCGCGCCAGCTGGATCGAGGAACTGCACATACGCGGCTGCTGGCCGTTCGAGGAATTACCCGCGCTGACCATCAAGCGCCTGGGCATCGTTCGCGGCCAGCACAACCTGGTGCTGCAGGTGGTGCTGCGCGACCACGCCCAGTCCCTGACTGCGCAGCAGGCCGACGGCTTGTATCGCGATATCCGCACGGCTTTGCACCAGGGCGTGCCGGGTGGCGCCTATCTGGTAGGGGAGCGCTTGTGAAACCCTGCAGTGGAAACCCTGCAATGAATAGGGAGAATGCGCCGAGCGGTCATTCGGGTTTATGATGGCCAACGGCAGAGACCCAACATCCAACGGAGCGCACGATGCAAACCTTGTACCCGCAGATCAAACCCTACGCCAGGCATGATCTGGCCGTGGAAGAGCCGCACGTGCTGTATGTCGACGAAAGCGGCTCGCCCAAGGGCTTGCCGGTGCTGTTCATCCACGGCGGCCCGGGCTCCGGGTGCGACGCGCAGAGCCGTTGCTACTTCGATCCCAACGTCTATCGCATCGTGACCTTCGACCAGCGCGGCTGCGGCCGCTCCACGCCTCATGCCAGCATCGAGAACAACACCACCTGGCGGCTGGTGGCAGACATGGAGCGCATTCGCGAGCACCTTGGCATCGACAAGTGGGTGCTGTTCGGCGGTTCCTGGGGCTCCACGCTGGCCCTGGCCTATGCCCAGACCCATCCCGAGCGGGTCCACGGCCTGATCCTGCGCGGCATTTTCCTCTGCCGCCCGCAGGAAATAGAATGGTTCTACCAGGCCGGCGCCAGTCGCCTGTTCCCCGACTATTGGCAGGACTACATCGCGCCGATACCGCTGGATGAGCGCGGCAACCTGTTGCAGGCTTTCCACAAGCGTCTTACCGGCAACGACCAGATTGCCCAGATGCATGCGGCCAAGGCCTGGTCCACCTGGGAAGGGCGCACCGCGACCCTGCGGCCCAACCCGCTGGTGGTCGATCGTTTCTCCGAGCCGCAGCGTGCGCTGTCGATCGCGCGCATCGAAACCCATTACTTCGTCAACAATGCCTTCCTCGAACCCGACCAGCTGATCCGCGACATGCCGCGCATCGCCCATCTGCCGGCAGTCATCGTACACGGCCGCTACGACGTGATCTGCCCGCTGGACAACGCCTGGGCGCTGCATCAGGCCTGGCCAAACAGCGAGCTGCAGGTCATTCGCGACGCGGGTCATGCCGCTTCGGAGCCGGGCATTACCGACGCCCTGGTGCGCGCCGCCGAGCAGATGGCGCGGCGTTTGCTGGACCTGCCCCTGGAAGAAGCGTGAAGGGGCTGCTGCAGCGGGTCAGCCAGGCCCGCGTCGAGGTGGCCGGGCAAACCATCGGGGCCATCGACCAGGGGCTGTTGGTGCTGGTAGCGGTCGAGCCGGACGACACCGCCGCCAGCGCCGACAAGCTCCTGCACAAGCTGCTCAACTATCGAGTGTTCAGCGACGAGCAAGGCAAGATGAACCTGTCGCTGAAAGATGTTGGCGGCGGCCTGTTGCTGGTGTCGCAATTCACCTTGGCGGCGGACACCCGCAGCGGCCTGCGCGCAGGCTTCTCCACTGCAGCCGTGCCGGCCTTGGCGCAGGCGCTTTTCGAGCACCTCGTGGACGCTGCAAAAAAAGCGCATCCACAGGTTCAGGTCGGGCAGTTCGGTGCCGATATGCAGGTAAGCCTGACTAACGATGGCCCCGTAACCTTTTTGTTACAAATTTAATGGCCTATTGCTGGCGAGTTTGCAGTCGTCGTCCGTTTCTCACAGCATAAATACTTGAGCTACCCTGATGCGTTGTGACGCGACGTACTAGATAATCGCGCGCCAGGGGGCCACATTTCGCTACCCGGTATGTCCAGTTTGAAGCGTGTCCGGCTCCGCTTGGGGAATCATTGTGCCCTTTTGGAGTCGGAACAGTGCTCGCCAACCCGGCGCAAGACTGCTGGCCGTTGGTTTTTCGATATGTTTTCGGCGAGGGTTGCTCGTGATTGTTAGTCCTTTAAATGCTTCAAGAACACCCCGCACTCGGTTGCGCAATGCGATGCTGGCCGGGTCTGCACTGTTCTGCCTGTTCAGCGCCAGCCAACTCTGGGCTTTCAGCCTGGATGATGTTGCCGGACGCGCCAAGGAGCTCGCCGGTCAGAAATTCGAAACTCCGCGCAGCAATCTGCCCAAAGAGTTTCGCGACATGAAGTTTGCGGACTACCAGAAGATCCGTTTCCGCAACGAAAACGCCGAATGGGCCGACGCCAAGACCCCGTTCAAGCTGTCCTTCTATCATCAGGGCATGCACTTCGACACCCCGGTGAAGATCAACGAAGTCACCGCTACCACCGTCAACGAAATCAAGTACGACCCAGCGCGTTTCGATTTCGGTGACCTGCAGTTCGATCCCAAATCCACCGATCAGTTGGGCTACGCCGGTTTCCGCGTCTTGTTCCCGATCAACAAGGCGGACAAGCAGGACGAAATCATGACCATGCTGGGCGCGAGCTACTTCCGCGTCATCGGCAAAAACCAGGTCTACGGTCTGTCGGCCCGCGGCCTGGCCCTTGATACGGCATTGCCGTCGGGCGAAGAGTTCCCGCGGTTTCGCGAGTTCTGGGTCGAACGGCCGAACGAAGGCGACAAGCAGCTGGTGATCTTCGCCCTGCTCGATTCGCCACGTTCAACTGGTGCCTACAAATTGACCTTGCGTCCGGGCAAGGACACGACCGTCGACGTCGAGTCGCGGGTGTTCCTGCGTGACCGTGTCAGCCGCCTGGGCATTGCGCCGCTGACCAGCATGTTCCTGTTCGGCTCGAACCAGCCGTCCCGTGTGCAGAACTACCGTCACGAGTTGCACGACTCCACCGGCCTGTCCATCCATGCCGGCAACGGCGAGTGGCTGTGGCGCCCGCTGAACAATCCCAAGCACCTGGCCGTGAGCAGCTTCACCGTGGAGAACCCGCGCGGTTTCGGTCTGCTGCAGCGTGGCCGCGAGTTCTCCCGTTACGAAGACCTTGATGACCGCTATGACAAACGTCCGAGCGCCTGGATCGAGCCCAAGGGCGATTGGGGCAAGGGTACCGTCGACCTGGTTGAAATTCCGACCGCCGACGAAACCAACGACAACATCGTGGCTTTCTGGAACCCGGAAAAGATCCCGGAGCCCGGTCAGGCGCTGGAGCACAACTACCGCCTGCACTGGACCACGGACGAAGACGAGTTTCACTCGCCCGACGTTGCCTGGGTCAATCAGACCCTGCGTTCGACCGGCGACGTGAAGCAGTCCAACCTGATCCGTCAGGCCGATGGCAGCATTGCCTTCCTGATCGACTACGAAGGTCCGGTGCTGGCCGCTTTGGCTGAAGACACCGCCGTTCGCAGTCAGGTCAGCGTCGATGACAACGCCGAGCTGGTCGAGAACAACGTCCGCTACAACCCGCTGACCAAAGGCTGGCGCCTGACCCTGCGGGTCAAGGTGAAGGATCCGAACAAGGCCGTGGAAATGCGTGCAGCGCTGGTCAAGGATCTGCCGGTGGAGCCTGTCAAGGCAGCCGAGCCGGTCGAAGACAAGGCTGCGCCCAAGCATGACAAGGCACACGGCAAGGCCGAGAAGGCTGCCGAGGTTGCACAGGCTCCGGCACCCGCCGCGCCTGAAACCGCTCCTGTCACACCGACCGAACCGGTCAAGACCGAGCAGGTCCTGACTGAAACCTGGAGCTACCAGTTGCCCGCCGATGACTAATTCTCCAGCTCGGCCAGAATCGCTTGGCGAATATCTGGCTCATTTGCCCCTGGGGGACGCACAGCGCGCAGAACTTGCCGACTGCACGTCCTTCACCGAACTGCACGAGCGCCTGTCCGGGCGCCCGTCGCACGATGCCGTGCTTGGCGCACAGAACTCGGTCGAGCAGCGCCTGCGGCTGGACTCGGCTGCCGAGCTGGAAGAGGCCGAGATGCTTGGCGTCGACGCCAGCGGTCGCCTGCAGCTCAAGGCCACGCCACCGATCAACCGCACGCTGGTGATTCCCGAGCCGTGGCGCACCAACGTGCTGGTGCGGGTGTGGCGCAAGCTGACCGGCAAGGCCAGCAAGCCCGAGCCCACCAGCGACAAGCGGGTGCTGCCGAAGGCACGCTGGCGCTGGGTCGGTTCGATGCGTCGCTACATTCTGCTGGTTCTGATGCTGGGCCAGACCATCGTCGCCGGCTGGTACATGAAAGGCATCATGCCGTACCAGGGCTGGGGCATGGTCGACCTCGACGAAGTGGTTCGTCAGCCGATCATGCAGACCGCTACGCAGGTTCTGCCGTACTTCCTGCAGACCAGCATCCTGATCCTTTTCGGTATCCTGTTCTGCTGGGTATCGGCGGGTTTCTGGACGGCGTTGATGGGCTTCCTCGAACTGCTAACCGGTCGCGACAAGTACCGCATCTCCGGCGCCAGCGCGGGCAACGAGCCGATCGAGGCAGGCGCGCGCACCGCGCTGGTCATGCCGATCTGCAACGAAGATGTGACACGCGTCTTCGCCGGTTTGCGCGCCACGTTCGAGTCGGTCAAGGCGACCGGTGACCTGGATCGTTTCGACTTCTTCGTGCTCAGCGACACCAACGACCCCGATATCGCGGTTGCCGAGCAACAGGCGTGGTTGGAAGTGTGCCGCGAAGCCGGTGGTTTCGGGCATATCTTCTACCGTCGTCGCCGCCGTCGGGTCAAACGCAAGAGCGGCAACCTCGACGACTTCTGCCGTCGCTGGGGCAGCGAATACCGCTACATGGTGGTACTCGACGCCGACAGCGTAATGAGTGGCGAATGCCTGACCAGCCTGGTTCGCTTGATGGAAGCGACCCCGGATGCGGGCATCATCCAGACCGCGCCCAAGGCTTCGGGCATGGACACCCTGTACGCGCGCATGCAGCAGTTCGCTACCCGCGTGTACGGTCCGCTGTTCACCGCCGGCCTGCACTTCTGGCAGTTGGGCGAATCGCACTACTGGGGGCACAATGCGATCATTCGCATGAAGCCTTTCATCGAGCACTGCGCCCTGGCGCCGTTGCCGGGCAAGGGTGCGTTCGCCGGTGCGATTCTTTCTCACGACTTCGTCGAGGCGGCACTGATGCGCCGCGCCGGCTGGGGCGTATGGATCGCCTATGACCTGCCGGGCAGCTACGAAGAACTGCCGCCCAACCTGCTCGACGAGCTCAAGCGCGATCGCCGCTGGTGCCACGGCAACCTGATGAACTTCCGGCTGTTCCTGGTCAAGGGCATGCACCCGGTTCACCGGGCGGTATTCCTCACCGGCGTGATGTCGTACCTGTCGGCACCGTTGTGGTTCTTCTTCCTGGTGCTGTCCACCGCGCTGCTGGCGGTGAACACGCTGATGGAGCCGACCTACTTCCTGGCGCCGCGTCAGCTGTACCCGCTGTGGCCGCAATGGCACCCGGACAAGGCGGTGGCGCTGTTCTCCACCACCATCGTGCTGCTGTTCCTGCCCAAGCTGCTGAGCATCATCCTGATCTGGGCCAAGGGCGCGAAAGAATACGGCGGCCGTTTCAAGGTCACCTTGTCGATGCTGCTGGAAATGCTCTTCTCGATGCTGCTGGCGCCGGTGCGCATGCTGTTCCATACCCGTTTCGTGCTCGCCGCGTTCCTGGGTTGGGCCGCGACCTGGAACTCGCCGCAGCGTGACGACGACTCCACGCCCTGGAGCGAGGCGATCAAGCGTCATGGCTCGCAGACGCTGCTGGGCGCGGCCTGGGCTGCCCTGGTGATCTGGCTGAACCCCAGCTTCCTGTGGTGGCTGACTCCGATCGTGGGTTCGCTGATGCTGTCGATCCCGGTGTCGGTGATCTCCAGCCGGACCAATCTGGGCATGCAGGCACGCGATGAGAAGTTGTTCCTGATTCCCGAGGAGTACGACACGCCACAGGAGCTGCTGTCCACCGATCGCTATACCCAGGCAAACCGTGATAACGCGCTCAAGGATGGTTTCGTGCGTGCCGTTGTCGATCCGCGCCAGAATGCCTTGGCCTACGGCCTGGGCACGGCGCGGCACGGCAAGGCTGCGCCGATCGAAAGCATGCGCGCGCAGTGGGTGCACCAAGCGCTCGAAGGTGGCCCTCAGAAGCTCGACAACAGCACGCGCATGTCGCTGCTCAGCGATCCGGTAGCGATCTCGCGTCTGCACGAGCATGTCTGGGCTGATCAGAACGTCGCGTGGCTGGAAGCGTGGCGTCAGTCCAAGCAGGCGGAGCGGCAATCGCCGGCTGTGCCAACGCTGGACACCGCTGCAGCGGCAGGCTTGCAGAACGCCTGACCGTGTTGGCCTCATTCGCGGGCAGAGCCCGCTCCCTCAAGTAGCAAAAGCACTCCTGTGGGAGCGGGGCGGGCGGCTGAGCCCTCTGCCCGCGAATGCTGCACCTCGATATTCCTGCCATGCCCCCCAACAGCGCCATCTGGCACCCACAGGCATGCTGCAGTTCTTTGTAGGAGCGGTCAGCGGCCGCGAAGGCCGCACCACGGTTACTCCGCCATGCCCTCCAATAGTGCCACCTGGCACTCATTTCATCGCCAAACTTTGTTCAACCCCCTGTTTGAGTTAGGATCGCACCCCGAAATGGTGCGCCCAGGCTTGGCCGTGCCCGAAGTTGGCTAGGGGAATTGGTAATGAACAAGTATCTGTCGCGGCTGCTGCTCGGCGTCATGGCCATGGCGGTCGTGGGTTCGGCGCAAGCGGGCGCTATCGACGAAGCGGTCAAGCGCGGCACTTTGCGCGTGGGCATGGACCCGACCTACATGCCGTTCGAAATGACAAACAAGCGTGGCGAAATCATCGGTTTCGAAGTCGACCTGCTCAAGGCCATGGCCAAGTCCATGGGCGTCAAGCTGGAGCTGGTATCGACCAGCCTGGATGGCATCATTCCAGCGCTGATGACCGACAAGTTCGACATGATCGGCAGCGGCCTGACCCTGACCCAGGAGCGCAACCTGCGCATCAACTTCAGCGACCCGTTCATCGTCGTCGGCCAGACCCTGCTGATCCGCAAGGAATTGGCCGACAAGGTCAAGACCTACAAGGACCTGAACTCGCCGGACTACCGCATCACCTCCAAGGTCGGCACGACCGGCGAGTTCGTGGCGCGCAAGTTGATCGCCAAGGCGCAGTACCACGGCTACGACAACGAGCCTGAAGCGGTACTCGACGTGGTCAACGGCAAGGCGGATGCGTTCATCTACGATTCGCCCTACAACGTGGTGGCGGTGGACAAGGTCGGTAATGGCAAGCTGGTCTACCTCGACGAGCCTTTCACTTACGAGCCCTTGGCGTTCGGCTTGAAGAAGGGCGACTACGACAGCCTCAACTTCATCAACAACTTCCTGCGCCAGGCCCGTGAAGACGGCAGCTACGATCGTATCCACAAGAAGTGGTTCGTGAGCAAGAACTGGCTCGACGAAATGCAATGACTGCGCCTCTGGCCAGACTCTCCCTGACGCGCAGGCCTGCCCTGCGCGGCGGTCTTCTAGCGGATTGAACCCCCTGTGATCAAACACCACAAAGCTCAATGGCCCTGGCACGGGCTCACCGCGCTGGTGCTCATCGGCCTGGCTTTCAGCTTGTACGCTGCCACCTCGCGCATTTCCTATGAGTGGCATTGGAATCGAGTGCCGCAGTACTTCGTCTATCAGGCCGAGCTGCCGCAGCGCGCCGAGGGCTATGGCAGCGTCGAGCGGATCGTCCGGCAGGGCGGGCAGGCACGGGTCACCCTGCGCGACGAAGACGGTGGCGAACAGGTGTTGCTGGCGGACAGTGGCAGTGTCGTACTCGAAGAGGGCGATGACGTCTCCGAAGGCGACCAGATCGGCGTGACGCGCCACTGGACCGCCGGGCCGATCGCCTGGGGGCTGTGGACCACGCTGTGGCTGTCGCTGGTGTCGGGCGTGGCCGGCCTGCTGCTGGGCCTGGTCACCGGGCTGTGCCGGCTGTCGAGCAACCCCACCTTGCGCCACCTGTCGACGGTGTATGTCGAGCTGGTGCGGGGTACGCCGCTGCTGGTGCAGATTTTCATCTTCTATTTCTTCATCGGTACCGTGCTCAACCTTTCGCGCGAATTCGCCGGGGTGGCGGCGCTGGCGCTGTTCACCGGTGCCTACGTGGCAGAGATCGTACGCTCGGGCGTGCAGTCCATTGCCAAGGGGCAGGGCGAGGCCGCCCGCTCCCTGGGCCTGGATGCCGGACAGTCGATGCGTCACGTCATCCTGCCGCAGGCTTTCAAGCGTGTTCTGCCACCCCTGGCCGGGCAGTTCATCAGCCTGGTCAAGGACACGTCGCTGGTGTCGGTGATTGCCATTACCGAGCTGACCAAGAGCGGTCGCGAAGCCATCACCACGTCGTTCTCGACGTTCGAGATCTGGTTCTGCGTGGCGGCCCTGTACCTGGTCATCAATCTGCCGCTGTCGTATTTCGCCAGCCGGCTCGAGCGGAGGCTTGCGCAAAGTGATTGAAGTACGCGACCTGTTGAAGGTGTTCAATACCCGTGGCCAGGTGGTGCGCGCGGTCGATCAGGTGAGCACCCAGGTGGCCAAGGGCGAGGTGCTGGTGGTACTGGGCCCCTCGGGCTCGGGCAAGTCCACCTTCCTGCGTTGCCTCAATGGCCTTGAGGCGTTCGATGAAGGCTCGGTGAGCATCGATGGCCTGCGCCTCGACGATCCCAAAACCAACATCAATGCCTACCGGCGCGAAGTCGGCATGGTGTTCCAGCACTTCAACCTGTTTCCGCACATGACCGTGCTGGAAAACCTGTGCCTGGCGCAGAAAGTGGTGCGCAAGCGCGGCAAGGCCGAGCGCGAGGCCAAGGCACGCGCATTGCTGGCCAAGGTAGGCATCGGCGAGAAGGCCGATGCGTTTCCTTCACGGCTCTCCGGTGGCCAGCAGCAGCGCGTGGCCATTGCCCGGGCGCTGTGCATGGACCCGAAGGTCATGCTGTTCGACGAGCCGACATCGGCGCTCGATCCGGAGATGGTCGGTGAGGTGCTGGAAGTGATGAAGACCCTCGCCGAAGAAGGCATGACCATGGTGTGCGTCACCCATGAAATGGGCTTCGCCCGTGAAGTGGCGGACCGTGTGCTGTTCTTCGACCATGGCCGTTTGCTGGAAGATGCGCCCCCGGCCGAGTTCTTCGACGCACCCAAGGACCCAAGGGCACAGGCGTTTTTGCGCCAGGTGTTGTAGCCCGGGTTCCTGCGCCGATCCGCAGACCGCTTTCGCGGGCAGAGCCCCGCTCCCACAAGATCGCTGCAGGCTCCTGTGGGAGCGGGGCTCTGCCCGCGAAGAGGCCCTCAGGCTCACCCAACCAGGGTCAGACCTTGAACTGACCCACCAACCCCTGCAGATGTGTGCCCAGACGCGCCAGCTCGATGCTCGACGCTGCCGTTTCCTCGCTCGCCGCCGATGTCTGCTCGGAAACGTCGCGCACGTTGAGCACGCTGCGGTTGATTTCTTCGGCCACCACGCTCTGTTGCTCCGCCGCGGCGGCGATCTGCTGGTTCATCGCCTGGATCGTCGACACGGTACGGGTAATGTCGCTCAACGACTCACCGGCACGCCGGGCCAGTTGCACACTGCTGTCGGTCATCGCCCGGCTGCTGTCCAGTGCGCTGGAAACCTCATGGGTACCGGTCTGCAGCGAAGCGATCAACGACTGGATCTCTTCGGTCGATTGCTGAGTGCGTTGGGCCAGGCTGCGCACTTCATCGGCCACCACGGCAAAACCGCGGCCTGCCTCGCCGGCACGGGCCGCCTCGATTGCCGCGTTCAGAGCCAACAGGTTGGTCTGCTGCGCCACCGACTTGATCACATCGAGCACGCCGCCGATCTTGCTGCTTTCCTGTTTCAACTGATTCATGGCCTCGCTGGAATGCAGCACCTCGGCTGCCAGTCGCTCGATCTGGCCCACGGCCTGGCTGACCACTCGATCACCTTCACGGGCCTGCTGATCGGCAGCCACGGCAGCTTCCGAGGCTTCCTCGGCGTTGCGCGCCACTTCCTGCACTGTCGCCGCCATTTCATTCATGGCCGTGGCCACCTGGTCGGTTTCGACTTTCTGCGCGTTGACCCCGGCGCTGGTCTGCTCGGTGACCGCGGAAAGCTCCTCTGCGGCACTGGCCAGCTGCGTGACGCCCTCGCTGATGCCACCCACCAGTTCGCGCAGGTTCAGGGTCATGCGCTGCAGGGCCAGTTGAACCTGGCCCAGTTCGTCACGTCGGGTGATGGCGGGCGACTGCCGCAGGTCGCCGGAAGCGACGCGTTCGACGCTCGCCAGGGTCTGCCGCAACGGGCCGACGATCTGCGCGGTGATCGCCCATGCCGCAGCGATACCAAGCAGTGTGGCCAGGGCGGCTGCAGTGGCCAGCCACGCCTTGGCCTGGGCCGTGTCGGCATCGCGCTTGGCCGTCTGCGAGTCGCCCAGTCGGTCGCTGAGCTCGAGCAGGGTGGTGCCCAATGCCGTCATCTTGTCGATGCTCTGCAGCGTGGCCTGCTGGTTTTCGCTGAACTGCGCCACCGCCGCGCGATAGGCACGCAGGGACTCGCCGGCCTGTTGCAGCCGACCGGTGAACTCGCCGGAGACACTGGCCCCCGCAGAGGCGACCGAAGCGATCGCCTGGTCGATGGCCGCCAGCGCCGGCTGACGTGCTTCGTCCTTGGCGCTATAGGTGTAGCCACGCACTTGAAAGCGCGCCTGCTGGATCAGCCGGCTGGTTTCCACCAGGGTGCTGTAGGCCGTCAGCTCGCCCTGGCTCAGCAGCGCTGCCTGCGCCTGATTGACTTCGGCCACGGCGCGGTCGGCGGTGCTGCCCAGTTGGCTGCGGGCTGCTTCGCGACCCTGGATCGACGCCAGCGATGCGGTGAATTCCCGGCGATAGGCTTGGGTGGTGGCTATTTCCTGCTCGACGAGCGCGATGTCTTCGGGCTGCACCAGAGTGTGTTGGGCGGCCGCAAGATCGGTGTCGAGCTGGTCGAGAAGACGGGTGACATTGTCGGCACCGGAACTGCCTTTCTGCAGTTCGAACGACTGAGCGGCAATGCGCAGGTCACGCATGCGGTCGTCGAGTATGGAAATGCTGGTGATCTTGTCGGCGCGCTCGATCAAGCGGGTCAGGCCAGACCAGCCCGTGGCGGCAATCAAAAGAGTAAGCAGTAGCACCACACCGAAACCAATCCCCAGTTTCAGGTTGACGCTCAGATTGCCCAGGTAGCGGGCAAAGGTGTTGGACATGATGAAGCTCCCTGACAGGCCGACAGCATGATTGTCGGCAGTTCAGGGGCATCGGCAGGTGTCGCCGAAACTCGATGGTGGCTAAGTGACGTGACCCACCGGGAATCGTCAAGCCTGGACGACGTGGGTCAGAACAGCCGCGCGAGCAGCACCGCCACGGCGGTTTCAACCCGCAGGATGCGTTCGCCCAGCTGCACTGGCTGCAAACCTGCAAGGCCCAGCAGGTCGACCTCGTAGGGAATCCAGCCACCTTCCGGGCCGATGGCCAGGGTCACTGGCTGCTCCGGATGACGCGGGCAGGGCGGGTAGTCGCCCGGATGCCCGACCAGCCCCAGGGTGCCGGCGCTCACAGCAGGCAGGCGATCCTCGACGAAGGGCTTGAAACGCTTTTCGATCAGCACTTCGGGGAGCTGGGTATCGCGTGCCTGTTCCAGGCCCAGAATGAGCTGCTCGCGAATGGCAGCCGGCTCGAGAAAAGGGGTTTGCCAGAAACTTTTCTCGACCCGATAGCTGTTCACCAGGACCAGCTTGGCCACCCCCATGGTGGCAATGGTCTGGAACACTCGGCGAAGCATTTTCGGGCGGGGCAGCGCAAGGACCAGTGTCAGCGGCAGTTTCGCCGGTGGCGGTTGGTCGAGCACCACGGCAAGTTCGGCCTCGTGATCTTCCAACCTTGTGACCTGGGCACGCCCCATCAAGCCATCGACCTTGCCCACCCGCAGGCTGTCGCCCAGCTCGACACGGTGCACGGCCTGCATGTGGGTGAAGCGTCGATCACGCAGCACTACCTTGTCCGGCGCGGTGAAGTCGGCCGTTTCTAGCAGCAGCAGGTTCATGCCTGAGTCGCAGGCGGCTGGCCGTTGCGGTCATCGTCCTCGGTCGGTTCATCACCGCGCTTGCGGATCAGGGCACCGAACAGGATGCCGATCTCGAACAGCAACCACATCGGCACGGCCAGCAGTGTCTGCGAAAAAATGTCCGGTGGGGTCAGAATCATGCCGACCACGAAGCAGCCGATGATCACGTACGGGCGGATCTTGCGCAGGTACTTGACGTCGACCACGCCGATCCACACCAGCAGTACCACGGCCACCGGAATCTCGAACGCCACACCGAAAGCGAAGAACAGCGTCATGACGAAATCGAGGTAACTGGCGATGTCGGTGGCCATGGTCACGCCCACGGGCGTGGCACTGGCGAAGAACTTGAAGACCAGCGGAAACACCAGAAAGTAGGCGAAGGCCATCCCGGCATAGAACAGGAAGATGCTCGACACCAGCAATGGTATGGCAATGCGTTTTTCGTGCTTGTACAGGCCCGGTGCGATGAAGCCCCAGACCTGGTGCAGGATGATCGGCACGGCCAGGAACAGCGAGACCATCATGGTCAGCTTGAATGGCGTGAGAAACGGCGAGGCCACGTCGGTGGCGATCATCGTTGCCCCTTCGGGCAGGTACTCGCGCAGCGGCGCCGACACCAGGGTGTAGATCTGTTGGGCGAAGGAAAACAGCCCGGCGAAGACCAGGAAAATCACGGCAACGCAACGCAGCAGGCGCGTGCGCAATTCGGTCAAGTGCGAGACCAGCGGCATGGGCTGGTCGTTTTCCGGAATTTCGCTCATGGGGCCCGCGGTGGCTGTGTAGGTTCATTGGAGGATACGGGTATCGCAACAGCCTGGGCGCTGCTCGTGTCACGGTCAACCACAGCCCGTGTCTGCGTGGCAGTGGGCACCGTGGTAGGCGTCACATCGGTGCTCACCGCATCACGATCAAGCACCGGTTGCGCCTGGGCGCCGGGTGGAATCGGATCGGCCAGCGGTGCGGGCGGCTCGCTCGGACGCGCAGCGCGCTGCGGATCGAGGATCTTGCGCGCCTGCTCCTCAAGCGAAAGCACGTGCTCGTTGTGCAGTTGGCGACGGATTTCGTCGGCGCCTATCTCGCGTTCCACTTCGGTCTTGATCGCGTTGAAGCTGCGTTTCAGGCGCCCGATCCACAACCCTGCGGTGCGCGCGGCACCGGGCAGTCGCTCAGGGCCCAGCACCAACAGGGCGATGAGGCCCACGAGCATGAGTTCGCTGAAGCTGATACCGAACATTGATCAGTCTTTCCTGATGGGTTCTTCGACTTTCTGATGCTGGCCGTCGAGGGTATGCGGCGGAGTCAGCGGCGAGCTGGCCTGCGGGTGCACCGGCTGTGTCGGCTGCTCGGCACCCGGTTTGTCGTCGTCGTTCATGGCTTTGCGAAAGCCCTTGATCGATTCACCGACGTCGGTGCCCAGGTTCTTGAGTTTCTTGGTGCCGAAGACCAGTACCACGACAATCAGGATGACGATCCAGTGTTTCCAATCAAACAGACCCATGATTCAACTCCTCCAAAAAGACATTTCAGGCTGACGGCAGGCGGGCGGCTTTCTCATCGTGACCGGACAGGCCGAATCGGCGATCCAGTTCATCGAGTACAGCCTGTGGGTGTTGGCCCAGTTGTGCAAGCATGACCAGGCTATGGAACCACAGATCGGCGGTTTCGTAGATGACATCACTGCAGTCGCCGCTGTGGGCGGCATCCTTGGCGGCAATGATGGTCTCGATCGATTCTTCGCCGAGCTTTTCCAGAATCTTGTTCAATCCCTTGGCGTACAGGCTGGCGACATACGAGCTGTCGGCGCTGGCGCCCTTGCGTTCTTCGAGCACCGCAGCGACGCGGTCCAGAGTGTCATTCATGGCCATGGCCTGCGGAATAGATGGCAGCGGGATCTTTCAGGACGGGGTCGACGACGGTCCATTGGCCGTTCTCGAAGACCCGATAGAAGCAGCTTTGGCGGCCAGTGTGACAGGCGATGTCACCGACCTGCTCGACGCTGAGCACGACCACGTCGGCGTCGCAGTCCAGGCGCAGCTCGTGCAGTTTTTGCACGTGGCCGGATTCCTCGCCCTTGCGCCACAGCTTGCCACGCGACCGGGACCAGTAGATCGCCCGGTTTTCGGCAGCGGTCAATGCCAGTGCCTCGCGGTTCATCCAGGCCATCATGAGGATGCGCCCGGTGTGGTGATCCTGGGCAATCGCCGGCACCAGGCCGTCGCGGTCCCATTTGATCTCGTCCAGCCAGTCTTTCATGTGCGACTCCGACAACAGAGAGGGCTAGTGTGCCAGCCGATGGCGCGACTGGCTATCGGCGCACGACCAGGTACAAGCCCGATGCCAGCATCAACCAGGCGGGCCATGCCTGGACGCTGTCCAGGGCTATGCCGGAGACGGCGGTGACCGTTCCACCCACCAGCAAGGCGACGCCGAGCAGCCGCAGGGCCCAGCGATCGTGGCGTTGCTCCCAGGGCGGCGGTGGATCCTTGCGATGGGGCTGAGACATTCGTTCGAGTAGATCGCGGGTCATATTGGCCAGGTGAGGCAATTGTTCGACCTGCGATTGAACATTCTGAAACAAAGATTTCGGGCTGACCCGCTGGCGCATCCAGCGTTCCAGGAACGGCTGGGCGGTGCTCCACAGGTCGAGGTCCGGGTACAGCTGTCGACCCAGGCCTTCGATGTTGAGCAGGGTTTTCTGCAGCAGCACCAGTTGCGGCTGGACTTCCATGTTGAAGCGTCGTGCGGTCTGGAACAGGCGCATGAGCACCTGGCCGAAGGAGATGTCCTTCAGTGGCTTCTCGAAGATCGGCTCGCAGACGGTGCGGATCGCCGCTTCGAATTCGTTGAGCTTGGTCTCGGCCGGTACCCAGCCCGAATCGATGTGCAGCTGCGCCACGCGGCGGTAGTCGCGCTTGAAGAAGGCGAACAGGTTGCGCGCCAGGTAATCCTGATCTTCAGGGGTCAGGCTGCCGACGATGCCGCAGTCGATGGCGATATAGCGCGGGCTCCACGGTGCCACGGTGCTGACGAAGATGTTGCCGGGGTGCATGTCGGCATGGAAGAAACTGTCGCGAAACACCTGGGTGAAGAAAATCTCGACGCCGCGCTCGGCCAGTAGCTTCATGTCGGTGCGCTGGTCGGCCAGGGCAGCCATGTCGGTGACCTGCACGCCGTAGATGCGCTCCATCACCAAGACCTTCGGCCGGCACCAGTCCCAGTAGACCTGGGGCACGTAGAGCAGGTCGGAGTCTTCGAAATTGCGCCGCAGCTGGCTGGAGTTGGCCGCTTCGCGCAACAGGTCGAGTTCGTCGTAGATGGTACGTTCGTAGTCGGCGACCACGTCGACCGGGTGCAGCAGGCGCGCGTCGGCGGACAGCCGCTCGGCCTGGCGGGCGAGCAGGAACAGCCAGGCCAGATCCTGGCTGATCACCGACTTGAGCCCCGGGCGAACGACCTTGACCACCACCTCTTCACCGGTCTTGAGCCGAGCGGCGTGAACCTGGGCCACCGAGGCCGACGCCAATGGCTCGACGTCGAAGCGACTGAACACGTCGGTGATCTTCGCACCCAGTTGCTGCTCGATGAGGGCCATGGCCTGCTTGGGGTCGAACGGCGGCACCCGGTCCTGCAGCAGCATCAGCTCATCGGCGATGTCTTCGGGCAGCAGGTCGCGGCGGGTGGAAAGGATCTGCCCGAACTTGATGAAGATTGGCCCCAGGTCCTGCAAGGCCAGGCGCAGGCGCGCGCCACGGTTGAGTTCCTGGCGGCTGCGCGGCAGCCAGCGCCAAGGCATGGCGAAACGGGTGATTTTCAGCCACCACGGCAGTGGCAGGGCGAACATCAGGTCATCGAGGCGGTAACGAATGATGACGCGCTGGATGCGCAACAGACGGCGGACGGCAAGCAGCTTCATGCGTTATCGCTGGAATTGTGGGATCGGGCGAGGCGCTCAATACGCGCCTCGAGGCGTTCGACGTCGACTTTCAAAGCATCCAGCTCACTGAAACGGGCCTGGGCTTCCTGCTCGCCCACCAATGTACGCGCTTCCTCGGCCAGGTATTCGCCCAGGTTCTGCGCCGCCGTGGCCAGGCTCTCACGGGTCCAGCCCGTGCGGCTGCGCAAATGCCCGGCCAACAAGGCGGTGGGCACCGGACCCAGCCAGCGTGAGACTTCGTATTCCCAGTCCAGTTCAAGGTCCTGCAGCACCTTGACCAGGTCCAGCAGCGCGGCGCTGTCGCCGTCCAGATCGACCTGCGGGCTGTGCAGCACCGCGGTCTTGTCCTTGCGCAGTGCCAGTTGCACCAGGCTGGCAGCCGGCGCGCGCAACGTGCAGTCGGGCGGCGTGGCCCACTGCTGGGCCAGCATCAGGCCATGGGCACTGGGCAGTATGTACAGGGTAAAGGCGGGCTGGCGGCCCTGGATGGCAATCACCTTGCCGTGCAGGTGCGCCAGGCGCGGCAACGCCGTGGCGTCCAGGCGCAGCACACGGTTCAGACCGTGTTCGACACTGGCGATCAGGCCACCGAGCAGCATCAGGGCTTGATCCCGCGGTGCAGGGCAACGATGCCACTGGTCATGTTGTGGTACGTGACGCGGTCGAAACCGGCCTGCACCATCATGGCCTTGAGGGTTTCCTGATCGGGATGCATGCGGATCGATTCGGCCAGGTAACGGTAGCTTTCCGAATCGTTGGTGATCAGCTTGCCGGCCAGCGGCATGAACGCGAATGAATAGGCGTCGTAGACCTTGGACATCAGCTTGTTGGTAGGCTTGGAAAACTCCAGCACCAGCAGGCGCCCGCCTGGCTTGAGCACGCGCAGCATGGAAGCGATGGCCGCTTCCTTGTGGGTGACGTTGCGCAGGCCGAAGGCGATGGTCACGCAATCGAAGTGATTGTCGGGGAACGGCAGCTTTTCCGCATCGGCCTGGACGAATTCGATGTTGCCGGCCACGCCGCGGTCGAGCAGCCGGTCGCGACCGACCTTGAGCATCGAGGCGTTGATGTCGGCGAGCACCACCTGGCCGGTAGGCCCTACCAGGTCGGAGAACTTGCGTGCCAGATCGCCCGTGCCGCCGGCGATGTCGAGCACCCGGTTACCCACGCGCACGCCCGAGAGCTCGATGGTGAAGCGCTTCCACAGCCGATGCATGCCGCCGGACAGCACGTCGTTCATCAAGTCGTACTTGGCCGCTACCGAGTGGAACACCTCGGCGACCTTTTCGGCCTTCTGGCTTTCCGGTACGTGCTTGTAGCCGAAGTGAGTGGTGGGTTCGGCATCGCCGCCTTTGCGCTGATCATTCATATCGCTGTCACCAGGAAAAATTACGCACCATTCTAAGCCGCACAAGGGCGCTTTGTCTTGGCACGATGGATTGCCGGGGCAACCGGGTTAAACTGTGCGCCATTGAACCCTTACCTGTTGGAATCCCCGATGACCCAGATCAACGTCGAACGCAAACACAATCTGGGCCGCGACGCGGCGCGGCAGAAAGCTGAAGTGGTGGTCCAGAAGCTGATCGACCGCTATGACGTGCAGGCTACCTGGCAAGGTGACACGGTGGCGGTCAAGCGCAGCGGTGCACAGGGCACCGTGCAGATCGACGACGAAGCGATTCGAATCGATCTGAAGCTGGGCATGATGCTGGCGATGATGAGCGGCACCATCCAGAGCGAGATCGAAAAGGCCCTGGACAAGGCCCTGGCGGCTTAAAGCATCAACCTGACCACGGATTCGGCGGGGTCGCGGGATTTGCCGGCCGCGCGCAATTGTTCCAGGTAGTCGGCCCAGAGCTGCTCCTGGCGCAGCGCCAACTGGTACAGGTAGTCCCAGGTGAACAGGCCGCTGTCATGGCCGTCGTCGAAGGTCAGTTTCAAGGCGTACTGGCCTGCAGCTTCGACCTTGGCCAGGCCAACCCCCAGTTTGCCGACCTGCAGGATCGGCTTGCCGTGGCCCTGGACCTCGGCGGACGGCGAGTGCACGCGCAGGAACTCGGCGGGCAGGTGAAACACCTCGTCGGGGCCATAGGTCAGGCTCAAAGTCTTGGAGGCCTTGTGCAAATTGATGGCGCTGGGGATTCTGGTCATGGTGGGTCTCGAAGTCGCGCGGTGTCTGTTTCGCGGCCACGGACCGCTCCTGCGAACCCGGCCTGTGCGAACGATCATTGACGTCGCCCGCGAGCCGCGTTCCGTAGGCGCGGTCAGCGGCCGCAAAGGCCGCACCGCGCATGACAGGCCGTCTTACAGAATGTAGCGCGACAGGTCTTCGTTCTGCGCCAGCTCACCCAGGTGGCTGTTCACGTACTCGGCATCGATCTGGATCGGCGCCTCGCTGTGCGCAGCGGCCATGTCGCCGGCGCTGAACGAGACTTCCTCCAGCAACCGCTCGAGCAACGTGTGCAGGCGGCGCGCACCGATGTTCTCGGTCTTCTCGTTGACCTGCCAGGCGATCTCGGCCAAACGCTTGATCCCTTCGGGCACGAACTCGATGTTCAAGCCTTCGGTCTTCAGCAACTCGCGATACTGCTCGGTCAGCGAGGCATGTGGCTCGCTGAGGATGCGCTCGAAGTCCTGCGGGCTCAACGCCTTGAGTTCGACGCGAATCGGCAGGCGACCCTGCAGTTCGGGAACCAGATCGCTCGGCTTGCTCAGGTGGAACGCACCCGAAGCAATGAACAGGATGTGGTCGGTCTTGACCATGCCCAGCTTGGTGTTGACCGTGCAGCCTTCGATCAACGGCAGCAGGTCGCGTTGCACGCCTTCACGGGACACGTCGGCACCGCCCACATTGCCGCGCTTGGCCACCTTGTCGATTTCATCGATGAAGACGATACCGTGCTGCTCGACGGCTTCCAGTGCCTTGGCCTTGAGCTCTTCCTCGTTGACCAGGCGGCCGGCTTCTTCGTCGCGGACCATTTTCAGCGCGTCCTTGACCTTGAGCTTGCGGCTCTTCTTCTTGCCCTTGCCCATGTTGGCGAACAGGCTCTGCAGCTGGTTGGTCATTTCTTCCATGCCGGGAGGCGCGGAGATGTCCACGCCACCCATCTGCTCGGCCACCTCGATCTCGACTTCCTTGTCGTCCAGCTGGCCTTCGCGCAGGCGCTTGCGGAACAGCTGACGGGTGTTCGAATCGTTGCTCACCGGCTCTTCGTTGAAGCCTGCACGGGCGGCGGGCAACAGCGCATCGAGAATGCGCTCTTCGGCCGCATCCTCGGCGCGGTGGCGAACCTTGACCATTTCCTGCTCGCGCAGCAGCTTGATAGCCGCATCGGCCAGGTCGCGGATGATCGATTCGACATCGCGGCCGACATAGCCAACTTCAGTGAACTTGGTCGCTTCGACCTTGATGAACGGTGCATTGGCGAGCTTGGCCAGGCGCCGCGCGATTTCGGTCTTGCCGACGCCGGTAGGGCCGATCATCAGGATGTTCTTGGGCGTCACTTCGACGCGCAGTTCTTCGGGCAGCTGCATGCGCCGCCAGCGGTTGCGCAGGGCAATGGCGACAGCGCGCTTGGCATCGTCCTGGCCGATGATGTGGCGATTGAGTTCGTGGACGATTTCGCGGGGGGTCATGGACATGGTGTGTTCCGGACTCGGAGGTTCAGGCAGGGAAGGGGTGAAGGCTTGCGACGCATAGCGTGCAGGCCTGGCACCACAACCGTCTGATCACTCGGCGAGATCCTGCTCCTCGATGGTCATGTTGTGATTGGTGAACACGCAGATGTCGCCAGCGATGCCCAGGGCGGTCTCGACGATTTCCCGTGCGCCCAGCTCGGTCTTCTTCAGCAGCGCACTGGCCGCGGCCTGCGCGAACGCGCCGCCGGAGCCCATGGCGATCAGGCCGTCTTCGGGCTCGACCACGTCACCGTTGCCGGTGATGATCAAGGAAGCGTCCTTGTTGGCCACCGCCAGCATCGCCTCGAGACGGCTGAGCGAGCGGTCGGTGCGCCATTCCTTGGCCAGTTCCACGGCGGCACGGACCAGATGGCCCTGATGTTTCTCCAACTGGCCTTCGAAACGCTCGAAGAGCGTGAAGGCGTCGGCGGTGGCCCCGGCAAAGCCGGCGATGACCTGGCCGTGGTACAGGCGACGGACTTTCTTGGCGTTGCCTTTCATCACGGTATTGCCGAGAGAAACCTGGCCGTCGCCGCCCATGACGACTTTGCCATGACGGCGGACTGAAACGATGGTGGTCAAGGGGAGAGTCTCCACGCAGCGGGGCGAAAATGCCCTGATGGAAACGAATATGGGGGTGGGTGAGGAGATTTCAACCTTTGTCGGTTGTGCGGGGTGGTGGGACAGCTTGCGGGTATCGGGAGGTCCGTGTCACGGCTTTCGCGGCCGCTGACCGCTCCTACGGTCTGCAGGAGCGGTCAGCGGCCGCGAAGGGCGCGCCGCGGTTTACTGCCGGATCTGCCTTTGCTGCAACAGCAGGTTACTAAAGCCACTGCCGGCCAGCTGTTTCTGCGCCACGGTCAGCTGCTCGCGGTTGCTGAACGGACCCACCAGCACCCGGTACCAGGTGTCTTCCTTGACCGTCCCGGATTCCACGTTCACCGACTGCCCCAGCAGGATGATCTGCGCCCGCACCCGGTCGGCGTCCGCCTGCTTGCGGAACGAACCGGCCTGCAGGTAGAACTGCGTGGTTGCGGCAGGCTTGATCACCGGCGGGGCCGGCGGCGGGGTCGCGCCACTGAGCGCGGCCTGAGCCCGGGCAGTGTCGATCTTGGCTGCCTCGGCCGGGGTTACCGGCGCCTGGGCCGGAATCGGTGGGGTTTTCTCGGGCACCGCTTCGGGTGGCACGATCACTTCGGATTCCGGCAGCAGCGTATAGAAGTCGTACTTGGGCTTGACCGGTGCCTGCGGGCTGGGCGGCGTCTTGTTCGCCTCGGCGATCTTTTCCGCTTTCAGTTGCTCGGCCTTGACCCGCTTGACGTCGCTGTTGCCCGGCTCGAGCTTCATCAGGAACACCACGAAGGCCCCCACGCTCAGGCCGATCGCCAGCCACAGCCAGCCTGGGATGGGCTTCTTCGCAGGTGCGGAATTGCGGCTGGCGCCGCGTTTGGGTGCGGGTTTTTTCTTGGCAGCCAACTTACATACGCTCCAGTGTTTCCAGGCCCAACAGAGCCAATCCTTGCTTGAGGGTGCGACCGGTCAGCGCCGCCAGGCGCAGGCGGCTGTGTTGCTGAGGGGGGTGTTCGGCCGCCAGAATCGGGCAGTTCTCGTAGAAGCTGGAGAACAGCCCGGCCACATCGTACAGGTAAGTGCACAGCACATGGGGCGTGCCTTTCTCGCCGACGTTGTTCAGTACTTCGGTGAACTGCGCCAGCTTGGCAGCCAGTTCCTTCTCGTGCTCGGCTTCCAGCACGATCTGTCCTTCGACGTCCGCGAAGTTCTTGCCCAGCTTGCGGAACACACCGGCCACGCGGGTATAGGCGTAGAGCAGGTAGGGCGCGGTGTTGCCTTCGAAATTGAGCATCAGGTCGAAGTTGAAGCTGTAGTCGCTGGTGCGGTGCTTGGACAGGTCGGCATATTTCACCGCCCCGATGCCCACGGCTCGGGCGATCACGCGCAGGTCGGCCTCGGCGGTCTCGGGGTTCTTTTCCTTGACCAGGGTGTAGGCGCGTTGCTCGGCTTCATCGAGCAGGTCGACCAGTTTCACGGTGCCACCGTCACGGGTCTTGAACGGACGTCCGTCGGCGCCGTTCATGGTGCCGAAACCCATGTGCTCCGGCTGCATGCCGTTGGTGATGAAACCGGCACGGCGCGCGACCTCGAACACCTGCTGAAAGTGCAGGGCCTGGCGCTGGTCGACGAAGTACAGCGCGCGGTCGGCCTTGAGCACGTTGCTGCGATAGCGCACCGCTGCCAGGTCGGTGGTGGCGTACAGATAACCGCCACCGGCCTTCTGCACGATCACCGGCAGGGGCGTGCCTTCGGCCGTCTTGAATTCTTCGAGGAACACGCACTGCGCGCCGTTGCTTTCCACCAGCAGACCCTTGGCGCGTAGGTCCGCGACCACGTTGGCGAGGTCGTCGTTGTAGGCGCTTTCGCCCATCACGTCGGCCGGCGTCAGTTTGACGTTCAGGCGCTCGTAGGTGCTTTGGCAGTGCGACAGGGAAATTTCGTTGAAGCGCTTCCACAAGGCCAGGCATTCGGCATCGCCGGCCTGCAATTTGACCACCAGGCCGCGGGCACGCTCGGCGAACTCTGCGGATTCATCGAAGCGCTGCTTGGCCGCGCGGTAGAAATTCTCGAGGTCGGAGAGCTCGTCGCTGGTGGCGGGCTTTTCCTGGAGATAGGCCAGCAACATGCCGAACTGCGTGCCCCAGTCGCCGACATGGTTCTGGCGGATCACGGTATCGCCAAGAAACTCCAGCACATTGGCCACGCCGTCGCCAATGATGGTCGAGCGCAGGTGGCCTACGTGCATTTCCTTGGCCAGGTTGGGTGCAGACAGATCGACCACCACACGCTGCGCGGGGCCGGCCTTGCGCACGCCGATGCGGGCATCGGCCAGGGCGGCGTCCAGGCGCGCGGCGAGGGCCGCACTGTTCTGGAAGAAATTGAGGAAGCCGGGGCCGGCGATTTCCACCTTGCTCACCTGCTCGTCGGTCGGCAGTGCGGCAATCAGCTTTTCTGCCAGGTCGCGCGGCTTCATGCCGGCAGGCTTGGCCAGCATCATGGCGATGTTGCTGGCGAAATCGCCGTTCTTCTTGTCGCGCGAGTTTTCCACCTGGATTGCCGGCGTCAGACCTTCTGGCAGCACACCTTCGGCGACAAGGTGGGTCAGGGCTTGTTGAATCAGCTGGCGAATGGTGTCTTTCATGGGGTTCTCGGTCGACCGCAGGTACGGCGGTGCTGGATGCACGGGTGGAAAAACTGGGCATTATCCGGTTGTTGGCCGGGGTTGCCAACCCGCAAATCCCCCCTGCAAACCACCACCCCTGTAGCAGCGGCGCCAGCCGCGACGGCGGACGCCGCCGATCCCTGCCTCAGGTGCGCCTATCTCAATACAAATCCACCGGGTCCACATCCAGCGACCAACGCACCTGTCGCCCGCTCGGCAGTTGCTCCAGTTGCAGCATCCAGGCATTGAGCAGGCGGTGCAGCGGGGCGCGCAGCGTTGCCTGGACCAGCAACTGTGCGCGATAGCGTCCGGCGCGCCGTTCCATGGGTGCCGGGACCGGCCCCAGCAGCTCCAGGCCGCCCAGGGCCAGTTGCGCCACCAGCACTTCGGCTGCCGCACAGGCCTCATCCAGAAAGGCTTCGGCCTGGCCCGGCTTGTGCGCTTCGGCACGCAGTAGCGCCAGGTGCGCGAACGGCGGCAGGCCTGCGCCCCGTCGCTCGGCCAGGGCCTGCTCGGCGAAAGCGAAGTAGCCCTGCTCGGTCAGTTGCACCAGCAGCGGGTGGTCGGCCAGGTGGGTCTGAATGATCACCTTGCCCGGTTCCTCCGCGCGACCGGCGCGGCCTGCCACCTGAACGATCAACTGTGCCATGCGCTCGCTGGCGCGGAAGTCGCCGGAGAACAGCCCGCCGTCGGCATCCAGAATCGACACCAGGGTGACCCGTGGAAAGTGATGCCCCTTGGCAAGCATCTGGGTGCCGACGAGGATGCACGGATGGCCTTTCTGGATGGTTGCGAACAGCTGGTTCATCGCGTCCTTGCGCGAGGTGCTGTCGCGGTCGACGCGCAGCACCGGGTAATCGGGAAAGAGGATCGCCAGGCGTTCCTCGGCGCGCTCGGTGCCTGCGCCGACCGGACGCAGGTCTACCGTGCCGCACTTGGGGCACTGGCGCGGCACGCGTTCGACATGCCCGCAATGATGGCAGCGCAACTCGCCCGAGCGTTGGTGGACCGTGGTACGGGCATCGCAGCGTGGGCACTCGGATAACCAGCCGCAGTCGTGGCACAGCAGGGTGGGCGCGAAGCCGCGGCGATTGAGAAACACCAGCACCTGTTGGCCATTGGCCAGGGTCTGGCCGATGGCCTGCTGCATCGGTCCGCTGATGCCGCTGTCCAGCGGCCGGCTCTTTACATCCAGGCGCATGAACTTGGGTTGCTGGGCGCCACCGGCGCGATGGTCGATGCGCAGCAGGCCGTAGCGGCCGGTATGGGCGTTGTGCAGGCTCTCCAGGGAAGGCGTGGCCGAGCCCAGCACAATGGGAATGTTCTCTTGGCTGGCGCGCACCAGCGCCAGGTCGCGTGCGTGGTAACGCAGGCCTTCCTGCTGTTTATAGGAGCCGTCATGTTCTTCGTCGATGATGATCAGCCCAGGGTTCTTCATCGGCGTGAACAGCGCCGAGCGGGTGCCGATGATGATGTCGGCCTCGCCATCGCGTGCCGCCAGCCAGGCGTCGAGGCGGTCGCGGTCATTGACCGCCGAGTGCACCAGCGCGATGCGTGCGTTGAAGCGCTGCTCGAAGCGCGCCAGGGTTTGCGGGCCGAGGTTGATTTCCGGGATCAGCACCAACGCCTGTTTGCCGGCTTCCAGGCATTCGTGGATCAGTTGCAGGTACACCTCGGTCTTGCCGCTGCCGGTCACGCCCGCCAGGAGAAACGCATGGAAGCCGCCGAGGCTGGCGCGAATCGCCTCGAAAGCCGCGCGTTGCTCTTCGTTGAGCGGCAGTTCCGGTTGCGCCAGCCAGTGTTCGGCCCGCGGCCCGGGGCCGTGGCGGCGAACTTCCACGCTGACCAGTTGCTTGGCCAGCAGCAGGTCGAGGCTGTCCTTGTTCAGTTGCAGCTTGCTCAACAGCTGATGGGCGACGCCATGGGGGTGCTGGGCCAGGGTCTTGAGGGCATCGCGCTGCTTGGGTGCGCGGGCGATGCGCGGGTCGTCCAGGCGGGCATCGGCGGCGGCGTGCCAGAAGCGCTCCTGGCGCGCTTCGGCCGGTTCGCCCTGACGCAGCAGCACCGGCAACGCCCAGCTGAGGGTGTCCCCCAGGCCGTGCTGGTAGTACTGCGAAGTCCACAGGCATAACTTGAACAGCGCAGGTGGCAGGGGGCTTACCGCATCGAGCAGGGCAATGGCGGGCTTGAGCTTGTCGGGCGGTACATCGCTGTGGCTGGCCACTTCGATCAGGATGCCGATCATTTCCCTCCGCCCGAATGGTACCCGCAGGCGCATGCCGGGCATGAACACGGTGTGCGCAGTGTTGGCGGGCGCCTTGTAGTCGAACAGGCGTCGCAGCGGCGAGGGCAGGGCGAGGCGCAGGATGACGTCGGGCACGCGGGAGTTCTCTTGAGTGGGAGCAACTGCAGTCGCAGGAGCGGTCATCGGCCGCGAGGGCTGCGCCGCGGTGTTACCGAAATGACGCGGTACGCCATTCGCGGCCGGAGACCGCTCCTACGTGATTTACGGGTCGCGGCTGGTTGCCGCTCGCACGGGGTTCGAGGTGCGCAGACTAGCAGACGACGGCCGGTGCGAGCGACACCTTGCGTGTTCGCCCTGTTCTGTTAATATACGCGGCCTAATTACGTGCGGTACTCGACAATGGTGTCGGGTGGCGGCACGCAGCCTGAGGAAGTCACCATGAAAGCCGATATCCATCCAGTATACGAAGCCATCGACGCTACCTGCAGCTGCGGTAACGTCATCAAGACCCGTTCGACTCTGGCCAAGCCACTGAGCCTCGACGTCTGCTCCGAATGCCACCCGTTCTACACTGGCAAGCAGAAGACCCTGGACGTTGGCGGTCGTGTTGACCGTTTCAAGCAGCGTTTCGGCGGCTTCGGCGCCAAGAAAGCTTGATTGGTTTGCTCTCGCTGTTGAAGAAGGCGCCCCTTGCGGGCGCCTTTTTTGTGGGCGTTTTCTGGCTTGGCGCCGCTCAGGCCGAGGCCTTCTGCCCGGCTCCGAGCGGGCTGGGCACCGCCCAGGTCCGCCAGGTCATCGACGGCGATACCCTGCGCCTGCAGGATGGCCGCAGCGTCCGCCTGATCGGTATCAATGCGCCTGAGATCGGTCGCCAGGGGCGCGGCGACGAGCCCTACGCCGTGGCCGCGCGGCGCCGATTGCAGGCGCTGGTCGATGACAGCGACGGCCTGGTCGGCCTGCAGTTGGGCCGCGAGAGCCAGGATCGCTACCAGCGCACCCTGGCCCATGTCTATGGCCGCGGTGGGCTGAACTTCGAGGCGCAATTGCTGGCCGAAGGGCTGGCCCTGCAGGTCGCGGTGGCGCCCAATGTCGAGCAGGTGGCCTGCCAGCAGCAGGCCGAGCACGCCGCTCGAAAGGCCGGGCTGGGGCTGTGGCGTCAATCGCCGGCCATCGCCGCCGCGCAGGTGGAGCGTGCCGGCTTCGCCCTGCTCGGCGGGCGGGTCAGCAAGGTCGAACGCAACCGCGCCGGGGCCTGGATCGAACTGGACGACTCGGTGGTCCTGCACGTCGCGCCCAAGGTGTTCGCGCTGTTCCCCGAAGGCTGGCTCGATGCCCTCAAAGGCCAAAAGGTCGAGGCCCGCGGCTGGGTGCTGGATCGCAATCGGCGCGGCAATCGGGCTGCCGGGCAGTTGCGCTGGATGTTGCCGGTGAGCACCCCGCAGATGGTGCAGATACAGCCGTGAACCGGCCAGAGGCGCCTGTGCATGGGCTGCCTCGCAGGCCCTCGACGGCCCTGTCGGTACCCGCCGAAAGTCGTAGGCCAGGGGCCTTGACGCATGTGACCGGGTAGTCTTGTCGGGTGTAGGCATCTTGCGTATCCTCGCGGGTCTCGTCAGACCAACGTAAAAGCGGAACGCCCCCAATGTCAGATTTGAAAACTGCCGCTCTCGAGTACCATGCCCATCCACGCCCAGGCAAACTGAGCGTCGAACTCACCAAGCCCACTGCAACCGCCCGCGACCTGTCGCTGGCCTACAGCCCCGGTGTAGCCGAGCCCGTTCGCGAAATCGGTCGCGATCCCGAGCTGGCCTACAAGTACACCGGCAAGGGTAACCTGGTAGCGGTCATCTCCGACGGCACCGCCATTTTGGGCCTGGGCAACCTCGGCCCGCTGGCTTCCAAGCCGGTCATGGAAGGCAAGGGCGTTCTGTTCAAGCGTTTCGCCGGCATCGACGTCTTCGACATCGAAGTCGACTCGGAAAGCCCGCAGGCCTTCATCGACACCGTCAAACGTATCTCGATCACCTTCGGTGGCATCAACCTGGAAGACATCAAGGCGCCCGAGTGCTTTGAAATCGAACGCGCGCTGATCGAGCAGTGCGACATTCCGGTATTCCACGATGACCAGCACGGTACCGCGATCGTCACCGCAGCCGGCATGATCAACGCCCTGGAAATCGCCGGCAAGACTCTGGAAGACGCCAAGATCGTCTGCCTGGGCGCGGGTGCCGCCGCTATCTCGTGCATGAAGCTGCTGGTCAGCATGGGCGCTCGCATCGAGAACATCTTCATGATCGACCGCACGGGCGTGATCCACGCCGGCCGCGACGACCTGAACCAGTACAAGGCGGTCTTCGCCCACACCACCGAGAAGCGCACCCTGGCCGATGCCCTGCAGGGCGCCGATGTATTCGTCGGTCTGTCGGGCCCCAACCTGCTGAGCGCCGAAGGCTTGAAGTCGATGGCCGCCAATCCGATCGTGTTCGCCTGCTCCAACCCCGATCCGGAGATCTCACCGGAACTGGCGCACGCCACCCGCGACGACGTGATCATGGCCACCGGTCGTTCCGACTACCCGAACCAGGTCAACAACGTGCTGGGCTTCCCGTTCATCTTCCGTGGTGCCCTGGACGTTCGCGCCAAGCGTATCAACGAAGAAATGAAGATCGCCGCCGCCAACGCCCTGCGTGAACTGGCCAAGCTGCCCGTGCCCCAGGAAGTCTGCGACGCCTACGGCGGTATCTCGCTGGAATTCGGTCGCGAGTACATCATTCCCAAGCCGATGGACCCACGGCTGATCACCCTGATCTCCGACGCCGTGGCCAAGGCTGCGATCGAGACCGGTGTGGCCACCCTGCCGTACCCCAAGCATTACCCGCTGCAGAGCGTGGATGACGTGTTCAACGGCTAAGCCTTTGGAAGCGCCATGAAAAAGCCCCGGCTCGCGAGAGTCGGGGCTTTTTTTGTGATCCGAGTGACGCCTTCGCGGCCACTGACCGCTCCTACGGGTGTGCACGATCTGACGCCTTCGCGGCCACTGACCGCTCCTACGGGTGTGCACGATCTGACGCTTTCGCGGCCACTGGCCGCTCCTACGGGTGTGCACGATCTAGCGCCTTCGCGGCCACTGACCGCTCCTACGGGTGTGCACGATCTGACGCTTTCGCGGCCACTGGCCGCTCCTACGGGTGTGCACGATCTGGCGCCTTCGCTGCCACTGACCGCTCCTACGGATGTCCACAAACCGTGTAGGAGCGGCCAGTGGCCGCGAAGGGCTCGACGCGGTCTGGTATCAGAACAGGTCGATCGGCGCCGATTCGTCTGCCGGGAGCGGGCTGCCCGGTGCGCTGCCGCCACCGAACTCGCTGTTGGAAGGCGGTGTGTCTTCGCTCTTGAACAGCTCGAAGTAGGCGCCCGGCGTGCCCGGTGCGGCCGCGCGGCCGCTGATCGGGTCTACCCGCAGGCTGAGGATGCCGTCGGGCTCGGGCTGCACATGAGCCGGCTTGTCCTTGAGCGCGGCGGCCATGTAGGTCATCCAGATCGGCAGTGAAACGGTGCCGCCAAACTCGTGCCGGCCCAGGGTTTCAGGCTGGTCGAAGCCCGACCAGACAGTGGTCATGTAGTCGGCGTTGTAGCCCGAGAACCAGGCATCCTTCGAGTCGTTGGTAGTGCCCGTCTTGCCGGCCAGGTCGGTGCGACCCAGGGCCATGGCGCGGCGCCCGGTGCCCTTCTTGATGACGTCCTCGAGCATGCTGGTGAGGATGAACGCGGTGCGCCCGTCGATAATCCGCTCGGCAATCACCGGGGCCGGGGCGGCGCCTGGCATCAAGGTGGCGTCCACCGCGATGGGGGCCGATACCGTGGTCGCGCTGGCCGGTGCGGCCTGGGGCGTGGCGGCGGCGATGTCGTCGGCCGGTACCGTCGGCGGATTGGCGCGGAACAGAGTCTCGCCGTTGCGGCTGTCGATACGCTCGATCAGGTACGGTGAAACCTTGTAGCCGCCATTGGCGAACACGCTCCAGCCCGTGGCAATTTCCATTGGTGTCAGGGTGGCGGTGCCCAGTGCCAGCGACAGGTTGCGGGGCAGGTCCTGCTTGTTGAAGCCGAACTTGCTGATGTAGTCGATGGTGCTGTCTACACCCAGGCTCTGCAGCACGCGGATCGAGACCAGGTTGCGCGACTTGTACAGCGCTTCACGCAAACGGATCGGGCCCAGAAAGGTATTGGTGTCGTTCTTGGGGCGCCAGACCTTGTCCACCGACTCGTCGACGAACACGATGGGGGCGTCGTTGACCAGGCTGGCGGGCGTGTAGCCCTTGTCCAGTGCCGCGCTATAGATGAACGGCTTGAAGCTGGAGCCCGGCTGCCGCTTGGCCTGCATCGCACGATTGTAGTTGCTCTGTTCGAACGAGAAACCACCGACCAAGGCACGGATGGCGCCGGTGCGCGGGTCCAGCGACACCAGCGCGCTCTGCACCGTCGGTACCTGGCTGAACTTCAAGGTGTCATCGTCTTGACGCTGTACGCGGATCAGATCGCCTACCTGCGCAACGTCCGACGGCTGCGCAGGCGTGCGCCCGACACTGTTGGTGTTCATGAAGGGGCGCGCCCATTTCATGCTGTCCCAGGCAATCGACTCCTGCTTGTCGTCGCGGGTGAGCACGACGATGCCCGTCTTGTCGACCTTGGTGACGATGGCAGGCTCCAGGCCGTTCAGCGGACGCTGGCGAGTCAGTTCCTGGGCCCACTCGCGCGGCGTCTTGCCGGGCAGGCGAGCTTCCGGACCGCGATAGCCATGGCGTTGATCGTAGGCGATCAGCCCGGAGCTGATGGCGTGGTTGGCGTCTTCCTGCAGATTGCTCGGCACCGTGGTGGTGACGTTGAAGCCCTGTGTATAGGCCTCGCTGCCGTAGCGCCCGACCATTTCGGCACGGGCCATTTCGGCGATCCACGGCGCGCTGACTTCCGGCGTGGGCACGTGATAGCTGGCGTTGAGCGGCTCGCCGACGGCAGCGTTGTAGCTGGCTTCGTCGATTTTGCCCAGGCGGAACATGCGTCCCAGGATCCAGTCGCGACGCTCCTTGCTGCGCACCGGGTTGGCCAGCGGGTTGAAGCGCGAAGGCGCCTTGGGCAGGCCGGCGATCATCGCCATCTGCGCCAGGCTTACGTCGCGGATCGACTTGCCGTAATACACCTGTGCGGCGGCTTCGATCCCGTAGGCCCGGTTGCCCAGGTAGATCTTGTTCACGTACAGCTCGAGAATCTCATCCTTGGTAAGTTGGCGCTCGATTTGCAAGGCAAGGAGGATTTCAGTGATTTTGCGTGAAAAACTGCGTTCGGACGTCAAGAAATAGTTCTTGGCGACCTGCATGGTGATGGTACTGCCGCCGGTCTGGATATGACCGCTGCGCACCAGCTGCGAGGCGGCGCGCATGAGGCTGCTGGGGTCGACGCCGTAATGGTTTTCGAAATTGTCGTCTTCTGCGGACAACAGGGCTTGGATGAAATGTGGCGGAATCTCGGCGAACTTGATCGGCGAGCGGCGCATCTCGCCGAACTCGGCGATCAGTTTTCCGTCGCTGCTGAAGACCCGCAGGGGGATCTGCAGCTCGACGCTGCGCAGGGCGTCGACAGACGGCAAGCTGGGGCTGAGATACAGAAATGCCCCGCTGAGTACGAGCAACAGCCCGCAGACGACGGCGAGGAAAGACCACCAGAAAAACTTCAGCAGGCGTATCAAGGCTTTTGGATTTCCAGATAAAAGAATGGGTTAAGCGCAGCACGCGGTACGTGGAAAAAAACGCTGGGCATTATAAGCATTTTTCGACCCGGAGCGTCATTTGCGCTTCTGTCAAGACTGCTATTAAATGCCTCGTACGACAAAGGGTCCGTAAGTCGCGGATAGTAATAGGGAATCGGTTGTGCGTGGACTCTTCAGCAAGAAAGCACATTCGCTATTGGGCATCGACATCAGCTCCACGTCGGTCAAATTGCTCGAGCTGAGCCGCACGGGCAACCGTTTCCGGGTCGAGTCGTATGCCGTGGAACCGTTGCCGGCCAATGCCGTGGTCGAGAAGAACATTGCCGAACTCGAAGGCGTCGGGCATGCCCTGAGCCGCGTGCTGGTCAAGGCGCGCACCGGTACCCGCATCGTCGCGGTGGCCGTGGCCGGTTCGGCGGTGATCACCAAGACCATCGAGATGGACGCCGGCCTGTCGGACGACGAGCTGGAAACCCAGCTCAAGGTCGAGGCCGACCAGTACATTCCCTACCCCCTCGAAGAAGTCGCCATCGACTTCGAAGTGCAGGGCTATTCGGCGCGCAACCCCGAGCGGGTCGAGGTATTGCTGGCTGCCTGCCGCAAGGAAAACGTCGAGGTCCGCGAGGCTGCCCTGGCCCTGGCCGGGCTGAGCGCCAAGGTGGTGGATGTCGAGGCGTATGCGCTGGAGCGTGCCTTTGGCCTGCTCACCGCGCAGCTGGCCGGTGGCAACCAGGCCCTGACCGTGGCCGTGGTGGACATCGGCGCGACCATGACCACCCTCAGCGTGCTGCACAACGGCCGCATCATCTATACCCGCGAGCAGTTGTTCGGTGGGCGCCAGCTGACCGAGGAAATCCAGCGCCGCTACGGCCTTTCCAACGAGGAAGCCGGCCTGGCCAAGAAGCAGGGCGGGCTGCCCGACGACTATGTGGCCGAAGTGCTGCAACCGTTCAAGGATGCCGTGGTACAGCAGGTGTCGCGCTCGCTGCAGTTCTTCTTTGCCGCCGGCCAGTTCAACGATGTCGACTACATCATGCTCGCCGGTGGCACTGCTTCGATTTCCGGCCTGGATCGACTGATCCAGCAACGCCTGGGCACCCCGACCCTGGTGGCCAACCCGTTCGCCGACATGGCCCTGAGCAGCAAGGTCAATGCCGGTGCGCTGGCCAGCGATGCACCGGCCTTGATGATCGCCTGTGGCCTGGCGCTGAGGAGCTTCGACTAGATGGCAAGGATCAACCTGCTGCCGTGGCGCGAGCAGCTGCGAGAAGAGCGCAAGCGACAATTCCTGATTGCCATGGCCGGCGTGCTGGTCGGCGCCATCGCGGTCATTTTTCTGGCGGACCGATTCATCGGCAATGCCATCGACACCCAGACGGCGCGCAATGCCCACCTGCAGTCCGAGATCGTCCTGCTCGATCAGCGCATCAAGTCGATCAGTGAGCTCAAGGCGCGGCGCAAGCAATTGCTCGAGCGCATGAAAACCATCCAGGACCTGCAGGGCAACCGCCCGATCATCGGACGCATCTTCGACCAGATGGCGCGCACGCTGCCCGACGGCGTGTACTTCACCGACGTGAAAATGACCGACAAGAGCATTGCCATTGCCGGCGCCGCCGAGACCAACAACCGCGTGTCCGACCTGCTGCGCAACCTCGACGCTTCGCCCTGGCTGGAAGCGCCCGCCCTCAACGAAGTCAAGGCCAACACCAGTGCCGACGTCAACGGCGCCAACAGTTTCCAGCTGACCGTGCGCCAGACCGCTCCGGTCCAGGCCGAAGGGGACGACAAATGAACCCTTCGAGCTGGATGGACAGCCTGCGCAAGGTCGAGCTCAGCGAGCTTGACCTGAACAACATCGGTTCGTGGCCGACTGCGGTCAAGGTGATTGCCGGCGTGTTGCTGATGGCGCTCATTCTCGGCCTGGGCTACAACTTCCACATCTCGGACCTCGAAGCGCAATTGCAGCAGCAGGCCGATCAGGAAACTGCGCTCAAGGAGCAGTTCTCCACCAAGGCCTTCCAGGCGGCGAACCTGGAAACCTACACCGAGCAGATGCAGGAAATGGAAACGTCGTTCGGCGCGATGCTGCGCCAGTTGCCCAGCGACACCGAAGTGCCGGGCCTGCTCGAGGACATCACGCGCACCGGTCTGGGTTCGGGGTTGGAGTTCGAAGAAATAAAATTGTTGCCTGAGGTGACCCAGCAGTTTTATATCGAGCTGCCGATACAGATCAGCGTGACCGGCACCTACCACGACCTGGCCACCTTCGTCAGTGGCGTGGCCAGCCTGCCACGGATCGTCACCCTGCACGATTTCGAAGTGAAACCCGTGGATCCGAAGGCCAGCAACAGCCAGCTGCGCATGAGTATCCTGGCCAAGACCTACCGCTACAACGATCAAGGCCTGCCTGGCGCGGACGCGGCACCGACACAGGGGCAAGCGAAATGAAAGCAGTATTCGTTGCAGGCCTGGCCGCGTGCATGCTGGTGCTGGCAGGTTGCGGTGGCAACGGCGATTTCGCCGACCTCGACGCATTCATGGCCGAGGTCAAGGCCAGGCCCAAGGGCAAGATCGAACCGATACCGCGCTTTGCGCCCTATCAGGCGTTCAGTTACGAGGCTGCGTCGTTGCGCAGTCCGTTCCAGCCACCGATCAAGATCGAACTGGTGAACAGGCAGAAGGGCTCCCGGCTCATCAAGCCCGACACGACGCGGGTCAAGCAATTCCTGGAGGGTTTCAACATCGAGGATTTCGAAATGGTCGGCACCCTGGGCAATGCCGGTGGGCGCTTTGCCCTGATGCGCGGCGCCGGTGGCGTGCACCGCCTGAAGGTAGGCGATTACCTGGGTCGCAACGACGGGCGGATCATCGCCATCAGCGATGCCCAGGTCGATGTCGTTGAAATCGTTCCCGATGGGGATGGTGGTTGGTTGGAGCGGCCTCGCACCATCCCGCTCAAAGAGCGCTCGTAAAGGGCTTGGGTCAAGCATGTCTAGTGGAACTCGAAAATGAACAGGATTCTCTCAGCCTTCGGTATTTCGCTAGGGATAGCGATGCTTTCACCGATCGTCATGGCCGCGAACTTGAAGACGCTCGACGTTGCCTCCCTGCCCGGTGATCGCGTCGAGCTCAAGCTTTCGTTCGACGGCCCGGTCACGGCGCCACGCGGCTATACCACCGAGCAACCGGCCCGGATCGCCCTCGACCTGCCGGGTGTGACCAGTCAACTGGGCGCCCGCAGTCGCGACCTGGGCGTGGGCAATGCCCGCAGTGTGGTGGTGGTCGAGGCCACCGACCGCACACGGATCATCGTCAACCTGACAAAGCTCGCGCCCTACAGCACTCGCGTGCAGGGCAACGACCTGTTCGTGTTGGTGGGCGAGGGTGCCGCGGCCCTGCAGGGCACGGCGATACCGGCTCCGACGGCAGCCCGGCCCGCCCCGCGACCCGCAGCCGTGCCTGCGCCTGCGCCTGCGCGCGCGGCAGTGCCCGCCGGCCGGGCCATTCGCAACGTCGATTTCCAGCGCGGCGAGCTGGGTGAGGGCAATGTCATCATCGACCTGAGCGACCCGACCATCAGCCCCGATATCCAGGAGCAGGGCGGCAAGATCCTGCTCACTTTCGCCAAGACCCAGCTGCCCGATCCGTTGCGCGTGCGTTTGGACGTGAAGGATTTCGCGACCCCGGTGCAGTTCGTCAACTCCTCGGTCGGCGCCACTGGCGCGACCGTGACCATCGAGCCCAGCGGCAGCTTCGACTACTCCTCGTACCAGACCGAAAACCGCCTGACCATCAGTGTGCGGCCGCTGACCAACGAGGACGTCGCGCGGCGCAATGTCGAGCGCAATGTCTATACCGGCGAGAAGCTCTCGCTGAACTTCCAGGACATCGACGTGCGTTCGGTGCTACAGCTGATCGCCGATTTCACCAACCTCAACCTGGTGGCCAGTGACACGGTGCAGGGTGGCATCACCCTGCGCCTGCAGAACGTTCCCTGGGATCAGGCGCTGGACCTGGTGCTCAAGACCAAGGGCCTGGACAAACGCAAGGTCGGCAACGTGCTGCTGGTGGCCCCGGCCGACGAGATTGCCGCCCGCGAGCGCCAGGAGCTGGAGTCGCAGCGGCAGATTCAGGAGCTGGCGCCGCTGCGCCGCGAGTTGATGCAGGTCAACTATGCCAAGGCTGCCGACATCGCCAAGCTGTTCCAGTCGGTGACCCGCGGCGAGAACGTCGAGACCGAGCGTGGCTCGATCACTGTCGACGAGCGCACCAACAACATCATTGCCTACCAGACCCAGGATCGCCTCGACGAACTGCGTCGTATCGTTACCCAACTGGATATTCCGGTGCGTCAGGTGATGATCGAGGCGCGCATCGTCGAAGCCAACGTCGGCTACAACAAGGCGCTGGGCGTGCGTTGGGGCGGTTCGACCAACCTGAGGGGCAAGAACAACTGGACGGCCTACGGGCTGGACAACAATGGCGACGAAGCCGGCAACACCGGCGCCGACGTCGGCAGCAACACGCCCTTCATCGACCTGGGGGCCGCCGATGCAACCTCCGGCATCGGCCTGGGCTTCGTGACCAACAACGTTCTGCTGGACCTCGAGCTCAGTGCCATGGAAAGCACCGGCAATGGCGAGATCGTCTCCCAGCCCAAGGTGGTGACCTCGGACAAGGAAACCGCGAAGATCCTCAAGGGCACCGAGGTGCCCTACCAGGAGGCCAGCTCCAGCGGCGCCACCACGGTGTCGTTCAAGGAGGCTTCGCTGTCACTCGAGGTGACGCCGCAGATAACCCCGGACAGCCGTATCATCATGGAAGTGAAGGTCACCAAGGATGAGCCCGACTACCTGAACGCGGTGCTGGGTGTACCGCCGATCAGCAAGAACGAGGTCAACGCCAAGGTGCTGGTCAACGACGGCGAGACCATCGTCATCGGTGGGGTTTTCTCCAACACGCAAAGTAAAACCGTGGACAAGGTGCCCTTTTTGGGCGACGTGCCGTATGTTGGGCGCCTTTTCCGTCGGGATGTCGTGTCGGAAGCCAAATCCGAGCTGCTGGTATTCTTGACACCGCGTATCATGAATAACCAGGCGATTGCTGTGAGTCGTTGATTCTGTGCGAAATTTGATACTTGTTGGGCCAATGGGTGCAGGCAAGAGCACCATTGGCCGTTTGCTGGCCAAAGAGCTTCGGTTGCCGTTCAAGGATTCCGACAAGGAAATCGAGACCCGTACCGGAGCGAATATCCCGTGGATCTTCGATCAGGAAGGCGAGGCCGGCTTTCGCGACCGCGAGCAGGCCATGCTGGCCGAGCTGTGCGAGTTCGACGGCCTGGTGCTGGCTACCGGCGGTGGCGCGGTCATGCGTGATGAAAACCGCCAGGCATTGCACGCCGGCGGGCGCGTGGTCTACCTGCACGCCTCGGTCGAACAGCAAGTCGGTCGCACGGCACGCGATCGCAATCGGCCTCTATTGCGCACCGCCAACCCGGAGGCCACGCTGCGGGCCTTGCTGGCAATCCGCGATCCGCTGTACCGCGAGATCGCCGACCTGGTGGTGCAGACCGACGAGCGCCCACCGCGCATGGTGGTCCTCGATATCCTCGAACGCCTGCAACGCCTGCCGCCGCGCTGAAGGCGGCCGTACGCGCGGCTATCCGCTACCGGCGCAGGGCGCCGTTTGACGGCATTCGATTCACAGAACAATAGTGGGGACACATGCAGACACTCAAGGTTGACCTCGGCGAACGCAGCTATCCGATCTACATTGGCGAAGGGCTGCTAGATCAGGCTGGGCTGCTGGCCCCGCACATTGCCGGGCGAAAGGTGGCGGTCATCTCCAACGCCACGGTGGCGCCGCTCTACCTGGATCGCCTGACCCAGACCCTGGGCGCCTATTCGGTGGTGCCCGTGGTGCTTCCGGACGGCGAAGCGTTCAAGAACTGGGAAACCCTGCAGACCATTTTCGATGCCATGCTCACGGCACGGCTGGATCGGCGCGTTACGGTCATTGCCTTGGGCGGCGGTGTCATTGGTGACATGGCCGGGTTCGCTGCTGCCTGCTACCAGCGCGGTGTCGATTTCATCCAGGTGCCGACCACGCTGCTGTCCCAGGTCGACTCGTCGGTGGGCGGCAAGACCGGCATCAACCATCCGCTGGGCAAGAACATGGTCGGTGCGTTCTATCAGCCGCAGGCGGTGGTGATCGACACCACCACCCTGGCCACCTTGCCGCCGCGCGAGCTGTCGGCGGGGCTGGCGGAGGTGATCAAGTACGGATTCATCTGCGACGAACCGTTCCTGGGCTGGCTGGAAGATAACGTCGATGCCCTCCGGGCGCTCGATCAGGCGGCCCTCACGCTGGCCATTGCCCGTTCCTGCGAGGCCAAGGCACGAGTGGTGGGTGCGGACGAACGCGAGTCCGGTGTGCGCGCCACGCTGAACCTGGGGCATACTTTCGGCCACGCCATCGAGACCCATATGGGGTATGGTGTGTGGCTTCACGGTGAGGCCGTGGGGGCCGGTACGGTGATGGCGCTGGAGATGTCCATGCGCCTTGGCTGGATCACCCAGGCCGAGCGGGATCGCGGCATTCGTCTGCTGCAGCGCGCCGGCCTGCCGGTGGTGCCGCCGGCGGAAATGACGCCGACCGATTTCCTCGAGCACATGGCAATCGACAAGAAAGTGCTGGATGGCAGTCTGCGCCTGGTGCTGCTGCGCAGCATCGGCGAAGCAGTGATCACCGCCGACTACCCGCACGATGTGCTTCAGGCGACCCTGGAAGCGGATTACCGCGCCATCGTCGCCGGGCTGGAAGCCTAGTGGAGCCTGTTCCAGCAGGACGTGTTTCCAGCAACCCATCAACGATCCACCTTTGTTCTACGAGAGTTCGATGACAAGTCTGCATGCCGATGAGGCCTTTCTCGGCCACTACCAATTGGATCATGACCCCTTCGCCGCAAGGGTGCCTGGCTTCAAATTCTTCCCGGCCCAGCGCAAGCCGGTGCTGGGCCAATTGCACCATCTGGCGCGCTATAGCCAGCTGTTGCTGGTGGTTACCGGCCCGCATGGCAGTGGCAAGACCCTGCTGCGCCAGGCTTTGGTCGCCAGTACCAACAAGCAGTCGGTGCAAAGCATCGTGGTGTCGGCGCGCGGAGCCGGCGATGCCGCCAGCGTGCTGACCCAGGTCGCCCAATCGCTCAACCTCAATACTCTGGAAGTGCCGGCCCTGCTGGCGCAGATCGTCCAGCTGGGGCTGACCGGGCAGGAAGTCTACCTGCTGGTGGACGACGCGGAACAACTCGACGAATCCGCACTCGAAGCCCTGCTGGCGTTGGCGGCGGGCACCGCGGACGGGCGCCCACATGTGTTCCTGTTCGGCGAGCCTTCATTGATCGCGGGCCTGGAGCAGTTCAGCGCCGGGCAGGAATTGTTCCACGTGATCGAGCTGCAACCGTACAGCCTCGAGGAAACCCGCGAATACCTGGCCCTGCGTCTGGAGGGTGCCGGTAAGGGAATCCAGTTGCTCACCAATGATCAGATCGCCGACATTCACGAGAACTCGGATGGTTGGCCAGGAGCCATCAACCAGGTTGCTCGTGACGCGCTGATCGAGGCCATGATCGCTAGCCGCTCGTCGGTGAAGCGTCCTGCTATGGGGTTTAAGATGCCTAAGAAACACGTATTGGCGATTTCCGCCGTTGTCGTCGTCGCTGTGGCTGCCGCCTGGCTGATCCCCAGCCGCGACGGCAAGGCACCGAGCACGACAGAACAGGCCCAGTTGCCAATGGGGCAGGGGCAGCCAAGTGCAGCTCAGTCCAACAACGGCAATCCATCGGTCGAATTCAATGGCAGTTCGCAGTCGTTGCCGATGAATGGACAGCAGCCGGTCATGCGTGGCCCGCTGGCCGAGTCCACCGGCATGGGCGACGGAGAAGAGACGGGCGACGCGGTGAATACGTCGCCGCAGCCGCCTACCGTGACCACCATCGCACCGCCAGCCGGTGTGCCGGCAGGTTCGCCTGCAGCGGTTGCGCCGAGCCCGGCGCCTGCGCGTCAGACAGCTCCGCCAGCAACCACCAAACCTGCGCCGACCACTGCCGTCAAGCCTGCGCCTGCGCCCACCGTGGCGGCCAAGCCAGCTCCGGCGGCCCCTGCAGCGGCCGGCAAACCTGCCGCCGGCGGCAGCTGGTATGCCGGGCAGTCGCCAAGCAATTATGTGGTGCAGATTCTGGGGACCAGCAACGAAGGCGCTGCGCAGGCCTACGTCAAGGAACAGGGTGGCGAGTTCCGCTACTTCAAGAAAACCCTGCAAGGCAAACCGCTCTACGTGATCACCTATGGCAGCTTCGCCAGCCGTGATGCCGCCGTTGCCGCCATCAAGAACTTGCCAGCCAAGGTCCAGGCTGGTAAACCTTGGCCACGCACTGTCGCCAGCGTCCAACAGGACCTCGCGACAGCTCGCTGATTGTCGGGCGGCACCCTATCCCCGCCGCCCCACCCTCCGGCGTCATCTGAATCCCGAGCCTGCCCCGCACTGCGAGGCAGGCTTCGCCGTCCCTGTCCCCTGGTTTGCTCTGAAAGGCTCAAGCACGGGCCCTGCAGGCATGCGGGCTTGCACTGTCAGGCTGCGGGATTCAGAATCCAGCTCAAGTCGCTATCACAATAGCCTGCTGGAAACGTTCACATTTGCGACAAATGAGTTATTGATTTCGTCGCTGAATTTGTGACCACCCGTAGCGCTGTGTACAATGACCTCCCTTTTGCCCCCGCAAAGCCGGCGAACGTTCGGCGCGTGTGGTAACTAGTTGAATCGAAAAGAAATTGCCTCGAACAAGAGGCAGCCTGGTGAGAATGTGTCTATGAAAACAGGTCTGTATCGTCCGGATGAATTCAAGGATAACTGCGGTTTTGGCCTGATTGCCCATATGTCGGGTGAGCCCAGCCATAACCTGTTGCAAACGGCCATCGAGGCCCTGACCTGCATGACCCACCGCGGTGGGATCAACGCCGACGGCAAGACCGGCGACGGGTGCGGCTTGCTGATCCAGAAGCCCGACCTGTTTCTGCGTGCCATCGCCCAACAGCACTTCGGCAACGAACTGCCCAAGCAATATGCCGTGGGCATGGTCTTCTTCAATCAAGACCCGGTACGCGCCCAAGCGGCCCGCGAAAACATGAACCGCGAAATCGAGGCTGCCGGCCTGCAGTTGGTCGGCTGGCGCGACGTACCGATCGACACCAGCGTGCTGGGCCGCCTGGCCCTTGAGCGCCTGCCAAAAATCCAGCAAGTGTTCGTCGGGGGCGAAGGCCTGAGCGATCAGCAGTTCGCGATCAAGTTGTTCAGTGCCCGCCGCCGGTCCTCCGTGGCCAATGCCGCCGACACCGATCACTACATCTGCAGTTTTTCGCACAAGACCATCATCTACAAAGGCCTGATGATGCCGGCCGATCTCACGGCCTTCTATCCAGACCTGTCCGACGAGCGTCTGCAGACCGCCATCTGCGTGTTCCACCAGCGCTTCTCCACCAATACCCTGCCGAAATGGCCGCTGGCCCAGCCATTCCGCTTTCTCGCCCACAACGGCGAGATCAACACCATCACCGGCAACCGCAACTGGGCGCTGGCCCGTCGCGCCAAGTTCGCCAACGATCTGATCCCGGATTTGGAAGAGCTCGGCCCGCTGGTCAACCGCGTGGGTTCCGACTCTTCGAGCATGGACAACATGCTCGAACTGATGGTCACCGGTGGTATCGATCTGTTCCGTGGCGTGCGCATGCTGATTCCGCCGGCCTGGCAGAACGTCGAGACCATGGACCCGGACCTGCGGGCGTTCTACGAATACAACTCGATGCACATGGAGCCCTGGGATGGGCCGGCCGGCGTGGTCATGACCGACGGCCGCCATGCCGTGTGCCTGCTCGACCGCAACGGCCTGCGTCCGGCGCGCTGGGTCACCACCAAGAATGGCTACATCACCCTGGCCTCGGAAATCGGCGTGTGGAACTACCAGCCCGAGGACGTCATCGCCAAGGGGCGTGTGGGCCCGGGCCAGATCCTGGCCGTCGACACCGAAACCGGCCAGGTGCTGCACACCGATGACATCGACAACCGCCTGAAGTCGCGCCACCCTTACAAGCAGTGGCTGCGCAAGAGTGCGCTGCGTATCCAGTCGACCATGGAAGACAACGACCACGGTTCGGCCTTCTACAGCAGCGACCAGCTCAAGCAGTACATGAAGATGTACCAGGTGACCTTCGAGGAGCGCGACCAGGTGTTGCGCCCACTGGGTGAACAAGGCCAGGAAGCCGTGGGTTCGATGGGCGACGACACGCCGATGGCCGTGCTGTCGCGTCGCGTGCGCACGCCTTACGACTATTTCCGCCAGCAGTTCGCGCAGGTGACCAACCCGCCGATCGACCCGCTGCGCGAAGCGATCGTGATGTCCCTGGAAATCTGCCTGGGTGCCGAGCGCAACATCTTCCAGGAATCCCCGGAGCATGCTTCGCGGGTGATCCTCAGCTCGCCGGTCATCTCGCCCGCCAAGTGGCGCTCGCTGATGAACCTGGATCGGCCGGGGTTCGATCGGCAGGTCATCGAGCTGAACTACGACGAAGCCATGGGCCTTGAAGCGGCCGTGCGCAACATCGCCGATCAGGCCGAGGAAGCGGTACGCGCCGGACGTACCTTGCTGGTGCTCAGTGACCGCAACATCGCTGCGGGCAAGCTGCCGGTGCATGCGTCGCTGGCCACCGGTGCGGTGCACCACCGCCTGACCGAAAAGGGCCTGCGCTGCGACAGCAACATCCTCGTGGAAACCGCCACCGCCCGCGACCCGCATCACTTCGCCGTGCTGATCGGCTTTGGCGCTTCGGCGGTCTATCCGTTCCTGGCCTATGAAGTGCTGGGCGACCTGATCCGCACCGGTGAAGTGTTGGGCGACCTCTACGAGGTGTTCAAGAACTACCGCAAGGGCATCACCAAGGGTTTGCTCAAGATTCTCTCGAAGATGGGCATCTCCACCGTGGCGTCGTACCGCGGCGCCCAGCTGTTCGAGGCCATCGGTCTGTCCGAGGAAGTCTGCGAGCTGAGCTTCCGTGGTGTGCCGAGCCGCATCAAGGGCGCGCGCTTCGTCGACCTGGAAGCCGAGCAGAAAGCCCTTGCCGCCGAGGCCTGGAGCCCGCGCAAGCCGATCCAGCAAGGCGGTCTGCTGAAGTTCGTGTACGGCGGCGAGTACCACGCCTACAACCCGGACGTGGTCAACACCCTGCAGGCCGCCGTGCAGCAGGGCGACTACAGCAAGTTCAAGGAATACACCGCGATCGTCGACAACCGTCCGGTGTCGATGATCCGCGACCTGCTCAAGGTCAAGACGCTCGACGAGCCGCTGGGCATGGACCAGATCGAACCGCTGGAAGCGATTCTCAAGCGTTTCGACTCGGCGGGCATTTCCCTGGGTGCATTGTCGCCCGAAGCCCACGAAGCGCTGGCCGAGGCAATGAACCGCCTGGGTGCGCGTTCCAACTCCGGTGAAGGCGGCGAAGACCCTTCGCGCTACGGCACCGTGCGCAGTTCGAAGATCAAGCAGATCGCAACCGGCCGCTTCGGTGTCACTCCCGAATACCTGGTCAACGCCGAAGTGCTGCAGATCAAGGTGGCCCAGGGCGCCAAGCCCGGCGAGGGCGGCCAGCTGCCCGGCGGCAAGGTCAACGGCCTGATCGCCAAGCTGCGCTATGCCGTGCCTGGCGTGACGCTGATCTCGCCGCCGCCGCACCACGACATCTACTCCATCGAGGACTTGTCGCAGCTGATCTTCGACCTCAAGCAGGTCAACCCGGCCGCGCTGGTGTCGGTCAAACTGGTGGCCGAGGCAGGTGTGGGCACCATCGCCGCTGGCGTGGCCAAGGCCTATGCCGACCTGATCACCATTTCCGGCTACGACGGTGGCACCGGTGCATCGCCGCTGAGCTCGATCAAGTATGCCGGTGCACCGTGGGAACTGGGCCTGGCTGAAACCCACCAGACCCTGCGCGGCAACGACCTGCGCGGCAAGGTGCGGGTACAGACCGACGGCGGCCTGAAGACCGGCCTGGACGTGATCAAGGCGGCGATCCTGGGTGCCGAGAGCTTCGGCTTCGGCACCGCGCCAATGATTGCCCTGGGCTGCAAATACCTGCGCATCTGCCACCTGAACAACTGCGCCACCGGCGTGGCCACGCAGAACGAGAAGCTGCGCAAGGATCACTACATCGGCACGGTCGACATGGTGATCAACTTCTTCACCTACGTGGCCGAGGAAACCCGCGAGTGGCTGGCCAAGCTGGGCGTGCGCAGCCTGGGCGAGCTGATCGGGCGCACCGATCTGCTGGAAATGCTGCCGGGTGAAACCGCCAAGCAGCAGCACCTGGACCTGACCCCTTTGTTGGGCAGCGACCATATTCCAGCCGACAAGCCGCAGTTCTGCCAGGTGGAGCGCAACCCGCCGTTCGACAAGGGCCTGCTGGCCGAGAAGATGGTGGAAATGGCCTTGCCGGCGATTCAGGGCAAGACCGGTGGCGAATACGCGATGGACATCTGCAACTGCGACCGCTCCATCGGCGCGCGCATCTCCGGGGAAATCGCCAAGCTGCATGGCAACCAGGGCATGAACGCCAATCCGCTGACCTTCCGTTTCAAGGGCACTGCGGGCCAGAGCTTCGGCGTCTGGAATGCCGGTGGCTTGAACATGTACCTGGAGGGTGATGCCAACGACTACGTCGGCAAGGGCATGACCGCTGGCAAGCTGGTGATCGTGCCGCCCAAGGGCAGCCCGTTCAAGACCCAGGACAGTGCCATCATCGGCAATACCTGTCTGTACGGCGCCACCGGTGGCAAGCTGTTCGCCGCCGGTACCGCAGGCGAGCGTTTCGCGGTGCGCAACTCCGGTGCCCACACGGTCGTGGAAGGCACGGGTGATCACTGCTGCGAATACATGACCGGCGGTTTCGTCTGCGTGCTCGGCAAGACCGGCTACAACTTCGGCTCGGGCATGACCGGCGGTTTCGCCTACGTGCTCGACCAGGACAACAGCTTCGTCGACCGGGTCAACCACGAGCTGGTGGAAATCCAGCGCATCAGTGGCGAAGCCATGGAGGCCTACCGTACTCACCTGGAGCGCGTGCTGGCCGAATACGTCGCCGAAACCGACAGCGAATGGGGCCGCAACCTTTGGGAAAACCTGGACGACTATCTGCGTCGCTTCTGGTTGGTCAAGCCCAAGGCCGCCAACCTGAAATCGCTGCTGTCCAGCACCCGTGCCAACCCGCAGTGATATGCGCCTGAACAGTTTGATGAGGTTTTAACAATGGCTGAACGTCTGAGTAATGACTTCCAGTTCATCGAGGTCGGGCGCAAAGATCCGAAGAAGAAACTGTTGCGTCAACGCAAGAAAGAGTTCGTAGAGATCTACGAGCCCTTCAAACCCGCGCAGTCGGCCGACCAGGCCCACCGCTGCCTGGGCTGTGGCAACCCGTACTGCGAGTGGAAGTGCCCGGTGCACAACTTCATTCCCAACTGGTTGAAACTGGTGGCCGAGGGCAACATCCTCGCCGCCGCCGAGCTGTCGCACCAGACCAACACCCTGCCTGAAGTGTGCGGCCGGGTGTGCCCGCAGGATCGTCTGTGCGAGGGTGCCTGCACCCTCAATGACGGCTTCGGCGCGGTGACCATCGGTTCGGTGGAGAAGTACATCACCGACACCGCGTTTGCCATGGGCTGGCGCCCGGACATGTCCAAGGTCAAGCCGACCGGCAAGCGCGTCGCCATCATCGGCGCCGGCCCGGCCGGTCTGGGCTGCGCCGATGTGCTGGTGCGCGGTGGCGTGACCCCGGTGGTGTTCGACAAGAACCCGGAAATCGGCGGCCTGCTGACCTTCGGTATCCCCGAGTTCAAGCTGGAGAAGAGCGTGTTGAGCAATCGGCGCGAAGTCTTCACCGGCATGGGCATCGAGTTCCGCCTGAACACCGAGGTGGGCAAGGACATCAGCGTCGAGCAGTTGCTGGAAGAATACGATGCGGTGTTCATGGGCATGGGCACCTACACCTACATGAAGGGCGGCTTCCCCGGTGAAGACCTGCCTGGCGTGCACGATGCCCTGGATTTCCTGATCGCCAACGTCAACCGCAACCTGGGCTTCGAAAAGTCGCCGGAAGATTTCGTCGACATGAAGGGCAAGAAGGTCGTGGTGCTGGGCGGTGGCGATACGGCGATGGACTGCAACCGTACCTCCATTCGCCAGGGTGCCAAGGCGGTGACCTGTGCCTATCGGCGTGACGAGGCGAACATGCCGGGCTCGCGCAAAGAGGTGAAGAACGCCAAGGAAGAGGGGGTCAGATTCCTCTACAACCGCCAGCCGATCGCCATCGTTGGCGAAGACAAGGTCGAAGGGGTGAAGGTGGTCGAAACCCGTCTGGGCGAACCCGATGCCCGTGGCCGTCGCAGCCCCGAGCCGATTCCGGGTTCCGAGGAGATCATCCCGGCCGATGCCGTGGTCATCGCTTTCGGTTTCCGCCCAAGCCCGGCGGCGTGGTTCCAGGACCACAGCATCCAGACCGACAGCCAGGGCCGCGTGGTGGCGCCGGAGCAGGGTCGGTTCAAGCACCAGACCAGCAACCCGAAGATCTTCGCTGGCGGCGACATGGTCCGCGGTTCGGACCTGGTGGTGACCGCCATCTTCGAAGGCCGCAACGCTGCCGAAGGGATCCTGGATTACCTGGAAGTCTGAGTCAGACTGGGCGGTGGTGAGCTAGGAGCGGTCATCGGCCGCGAAAAGAGCACCGCGGGGTGTTCAGCCATACCGCGGCGCACCCTTCGCGGCCGATGACCGCTCCTACGGTGGAACTGCGGTGGCATGAGCGAGATGTAGGAGCGGTCCGTGGCCGCGAACGGGACGACCCGGTGCTCAGGCGGCCATTACGGCCTGAATGTCGCGGGCCAGCTCGCGCACGCGGGCTTCCTCGGTGTCCCATGAGCACATGAAGCGAGCGCCGCCGCTGCCGATGAAGGTGTAGAAGCGCCAGCCCTTGGCGCGCAGGGCTTCCAGCGCCGGTTCCGGCATCTGCAGAAACACCCCGTTGGCCTCTACTGGAAACATCAACTCCACCCCCGGTATACCCTCGACCAACGCCTTGAGCAGTTGCGCGCAATGGTTGGCGTGCCCCGCATGCTTGAGCCAGGCATCGTTCTCCAGCAGCCCCACCCAAGGCGCCGACAGGAAACGCATCTTCGACGCCAGCTGCCCCGCCTGCTTGCAGCGATAGTCGAAATCTTCGGCCAGCCGGTGGTTGAAGAACAGAATGGCCTCGCCCACGGCCATGCCGTTCTTGGTGCCGCCGAAGCACAACACATCCACTCCCGCTTTCCAGGTCAGCTCGGCCGGTGTACAGCCCAGAAACGCACAGGCGTTGGCAAAGCGCGCGCCGTCCATGTGCAGGTTCAGGTTCAGTTCCTTGCAGGTGGCGCTGATGGCCTTGAGTTCTTCGGGGCGGTACACGCTGCCCACTTCGGTGGCCTGGGTCAGGGTGACCACGCGAGGCTTGGGGTAGTGGATGTCCTGGCGCTTGAGCGCGACTTCGCGAATGGCCTGAGGGGTCAGCTTGCCCAGCTCGGTGCGTGCTGTCAGCAGTTTGGAACCGTTGGAGAAGAATTCCGGAGCACCGCACTCATCGGTTTCGACGTGCGCGGTTTCCGAGCAGATGACGCTGTGGTAGCTCTGGCACAGCGACGACAGGGCCAGGGAGTTGGCCGCAGTGCCGTTGAAGGCGAAAAACACTTCACAGTCGGTTTCGAACAGGCGGCGGAATTCATCGGCGGCGCGTGCGGTCCATTGATCGTCGCCATAGGCGCGCTGATGGCCCTGGTTGGCCTGCTCCATGGCCGCCCAGGCCTCGGAGCAGATGCCCGAATAATTGTCGCTGGCGAACTGTTGGGTTTGGTCGTTCATGGGCGGGTCCTTGGTGTTAGGTATGGGGGCACTGTAAACCAACTGTGAAAGATGTGTCGTCTAGGCGGGCCTCTTCGCGGCCACTGGCCGCTCCTACGGGAAACGTGTCGTCCATGCGGACAGCTCCTGCGCTGTGTGAGGCTCGCGTGGAAGCGGTCTGTCGCCGCGAAGAGGCCGGTATGACAACCCAAAAACTGGAGCTTTTTCTCGGATGATCCGACATCACGCACTGGATCTGCTCAAATGGCTGGCCATGCTGTGCATGGTCCTCGACCACCTGCGCTATGTCGGCTGGTCGCTGGACTTCCTCTACGTGCCGGGCCGCCTGGCTTTCCCCTGGTTCTGCCTGGCGATTGCCGCCAACCTGACGCGCCGCCCTGAGGCTCCCCTGGGCGGCCGCTACCTGGCCTGGTTGCTGAGCTTTGCCGCTCTGTCTGAAATCCCCTACCGCCTGTTCGTCTACCCGGCCGACACTCTCAACGTGCTGCCCACCCTCGCTCTGGGCTTGATCGTGGCCAAGGCCTGGCAGCAACGTCGACAACCCGCCATGGTCGCACTTGGCTGCGCGGTGGTTGCCGTGGCGGCGTTGTTCGACCACCAGTTGATGTTCGGTCTGGCGGGCGTGCTGCTGCCATTGGGGTTTGTCCTGGCCTGGCAGCGCCCGCTGTACTGGGCGTTGCCCCTGGGCGTGCTGTGCCTGGCCGCCAACGCCTGGGCCAACCTGTTCGAATCCGCGCGGCACTTCTACTGGCCGGCAATCGGCGGCATCGTTGCCTGTCTGCTGGCACCAGGGCTGGGCCTGCTGGTGCTGCGCGTCGGGATACACCAGGCAGTTGTCCCCATGCGCCGTTGGGCGTACGCCATCTACCCCCTGCATTTCCTCGCCCTGCTGGGCCTGCGCCTGCTGTTGCGGGCACTCTGACGCTGGCCTGATCGCGCCATGTCGTAAACGAACCTCTGCAAGGCGCGCGCAGGCATTTGGTCGGATCGCGCCGGCCCTACCATCGCAATCAAGGGAGGCAGCCGTTGCCGGTCGCCTTCGTCCAACATGCCAGGCGCCACGCCGCCGCTGGGGAGACCGCGATGTTCAGCAAACAAGATCAGATCCAAGGTTATGACGACGTCCTGCTGGCTGCCATGAACGCCGAGGACCAGCGTCAGGAAGACCACATCGAACTGATCGCCTCGGAAAACTACACCAGCAAGCGCGTGATGGAAGCCCAGGGCAGCGGCCTCACCAACAAGTACGCCGAAGGCTATCCGGGCAAGCGCTACTACGGTGGCTGCGAGCACGTGGACAAGGTCGAGCAACTGGCCATCGATCGCGCCAAGCAGCTGTTCGGTGCCGACTATGCCAACGTCCAGCCGCACTCGGGTTCCCAGGCCAACGCCGCGGTCTACCTGGCACTGTTGCAGGCCGGCGATACGGTCTTGGGCATGAGCCTGGCCCATGGCGGTCACCTGACCCACGGTGCTAAGGTCAGCTTCTCCGGCAAGCTCTACAACGCCGTGCAGTACGGCATCGACACCGACACCGGCCTGATCGACTACGACGAAGTCGAGCGCCTGGCGGTCGAGCACCAGCCGAAGATGATCATTGCCGGCTTTTCGGCCTACTCCAAGACCCTCGACTTCCCTCGCTTCCGTGAAATCGCCGACAAGGTCGGAGCCTACCTGTTCGTCGACATGGCCCACGTTGCCGGGCTGGTTGCCGCTGGCCTGTACCCCAACCCGATCCCGTTCGCCGACGTGGTCACCACCACCACCCACAAGACCCTGCGCGGTCCGCGTGGCGGGCTGATCCTGGCCCGTGCCAACGAAGCCCTGGAAAAGAAATTCAACGCCGCGGTATTCCCCGGCGGCCAGGGCGGCCCGCTGATGCATGTGATCGCTGCCAAGGCGGTGTGCTTCAAGGAAGCGCTGGAGCCCGAGTTCAAGACCTACCAGCAGCAGGTCATCGACAACGCCCAGGCCATGGCCGGCGTGTTCATCGAGCGTGGCTTCGACGTGGTGTCCGGCGGTACCGACAACCACCTGTTCCTGGTCAGCCTGATTCGCCAGGGCCTCACCGGCAAAGACGCCGACGCCGCCCTGGGCCGTGCGCACATCACCGTGAACAAGAACGCCGTGCCGAATGACCCGCAGTCACCGTTCGTGACCTCGGGCCTGCGCATCGGTACCCCAGCGGTCACCAGCCGTGGTTTCAAGGTGGCCCAGTGCCTTGATCTGGCCGGCTGGATCTGCGACATCCTCGACAATTTGGGCGATGCCGACGTCGAGGCCAACGTGGCCCGTCACGTGACGGCCCTGTGCAGCGACTTCCCGGTCTACCGCTGAGAGTGGAGTGAACACCATGCAACGTTATTCTGGCTTCGGCCTTTTCAAGCACTCGCTCAGCCACCACGAAAACTGGCAGCGCATGTGGCGCACACCGACCCCCAAGAAGGTCTACGACGTCGTCATCGTCGGCGGCGGCGGGCACGGCCTGGCGACCGCCTATTACCTGGCCAAGGTCCACGGCATCACCAATGTGGCCGTGGTCGAGAAGGGCTGGCTGGGCGGCGGCAATACCGCGCGCAACACCACCATCGTGCGCTCCAACTACCTGTGGGATGAGTCGGCCCACCTGTACGAACATGCCATGAAACTGTGGGAAGGCTTGTCCCAGGACATCAACTACAACGTGATGTTTTCCCAGCGCGGCGTGTACAACCTGTGCCACACCCTGCAGGACATGCGCGACTCCGAACGCCGCGTCAGCGCCAACCGCCTCAACGGCGTGGACGGCGAGCTGTTGAACAACAAGCAGGTGGCCGAAGAGATCCCCTACCTGGACTGCACCAGGAACACCCGTTACCCGATCATCGGCGCCACCGTCCAGCGCCGTGGCGGCGTGGCCCGCCACGACGCCGTGGCCTGGGGCTATGCCCGTGCCGCCGATGCCCTGGGCGTGGACCTGATCCAGCAGACCGAAGTGACCGGCTTTCGCAAGGAAAACGGCGTGTGCATCGGTGTCGAAACCAACAAGGGTTTCATCGGTGCCAAGCGCGTCGGTGTGGTTACCGCCGGCAACTCCGGGCACATGGCCAAGCTGGCCGGTTTCCGCCTGCCGGTCGAATCCCATCCGCTGCAGGCGCTGGTGTCCGAGCCGATCAAGCCCATCATCGACAGCGTGATCATGTCCAACGCCGTCCATGGTTACATCAGCCAGTCGGACAAGGGCGACCTGGTGATCGGTGCCGGTATCGACAGCTGGGTCGGCTACGGCCAGCGCGGTTCGTACCCGATCATCGAACACACCCTGCAGGCCATCGTCGAGATGTTCCCGGTGCTCTCGCGGGTGCGCATGAACCGCCAGTGGGGCGGCATCGTCGACACCACGCCGGACGCCTGCCCGATCATCTCCAAGACCCCGGTGCCGAACATGTTCTTCAATTGCGGCTGGGGCACCGGTGGCTTCAAGGCCACGCCGGGCTCGGGCCATGTGTTCGCGGCCAGCCTGGCCACGGGCGAGATGCACCCGCTGGCCAAGCCGTTTTCCATCGAGCGCTTCCACAACGGCGCGTTGATCGACGAACACGGCGCCGCCGCCGTCGCCCACTGACAGGAGAAACCACCATGCTCAACATCTTCTGTCCACACTGTGGCGAGCTGCGCAGCGAAGAAGAATTCCACTGCTCGGGCCAGGCGCACATTGCCCGCCCGCTCGACCCGGGTGCGTGCACCGACGCGCAATGGGGCGAGTACATGTTCTTCCGCAACAACCCGCGCGGCCTGCAGCACGAGCTGTGGATCCATGCCGCCGGTTGCCGCCAGTATTTCAATGCGACCCGCAACACGGTGACCTACGAGATCCTGGAAACCTATCGCATCGGCAGCCAGCCGCAGTTCGTCGAGAAGACCATTGATGAGGCGCCGCAGATCGCCTCGGGAGACAAGCCATGAGCCAGGTCAATCGCCTCTCCACCGGCGGACGTCTGGAGCGCAGCAAGAAGCTGACCTTCACCTTCAATGGCACGACCTACATCGGCTATGAAGGCGACACCCTGGCCTCGGCCCTGCTGGCCAATGGCGTCGACGTGATCGGTCGCAGCTTCAAGTATTCGCGTCCGCGCGGCATTGTCGCAGCGGGTGCCGAGGAACCCAACGCGGTGCTGCAGATCGGCGCCACCGAAGCCACCCAGATTCCCAACGTGCGGGCCACTCAGCAGGCGCTTTACCAAGGCCTGGTCGCCACCAGTACCAACGGCTGGCCGAACGTCAACACCGACATGATGGGTATCCTCGGCAAGGTCGGCGGCAAGCTGATGCCGCCGGGGTTCTACTACAAGACCTTCATGTACCCGCAGTCCTTCTGGATGACCTACGAGAAGTACATCCGCAAGGCCGCCGGCCTGGGTCGCTCGCCGACCGAGGTGGACCCGGATTCCTACGACTACATGAGCCGCACCTGCGACGTGCTGGTGGTCGGCGCCGGTCCTGCCGGCCTGGCTGCCGCTCTGGCCGCCGCGCGCAGTGGCGCCCGGGTGATCCTGGCCGACGAGCAGGAAGAGTTCGGCGGCTCGCTGCTCGACACCCGTGAAAGCCTCGATGGCAAGCCGGCCGGCGAATGGGTTGCCGCGGTGATCCGCGAGCTGGCAGGCATGCCTGACGTGGTGCTGTTGCCGCGTGCCACCGTCAACGGCTACCACGACCATAATTTCCTGACCATTCACCAGCGCCTCACCGATCACCTCGGCGACCGACCGCCGATGGGCCAGGTCCGCCAGCGCATGCACCGGGTTCGCGCCGGGCGCGTGGTGCTGGCAACCGGCACCCACGAGCGGCCGCTGGTGTACGGCAACAACGACGTGCCGGGCAATATGCTGGCCGGTGCGATCTCCACCTACGTGCGCCGCTACGGCGTGGCGCCGGGCAAGAAACTGGTGCTGTCGACCAACAACGACCACGCCTACCGCGTGGCCCTGGACTGGCACGACGCCGGCCTCAAGGTGGTTGCCGTGGCCGATGCCCGCCACAATCCGCGCGGCGCGCTGGTCGAGGAAGCACGCGCCAAGGGTATTCGCATTCTGACTGCAAGCGCGGTGATCGAAGCTCGTGGCAGCAAGCATGTCACCGCTGCCCGGGTCGCTGCCATCGACGTCAAGGCGCACAGGGTAGTCAGCCCCGGCGAATGGCTCGATTGCGACCTGATCGGCAGCTCGGGCGGTTACAGCCCGGTGGTGCACCTGGCCTCGCACTTGGGCGGCAAACCCGTCTGGCGTGAAGACATCCTCGGTTTCGTGCCGGGCGAAGCGCCGCAGAAACGCGTGTGCGTGGGCGGCGTGAACGGCGTGTATGCCTTGGCCGACGCCATGGCCGACGGTTTCGAAGGCGGTGCCCGGGCAGCGTCCGAGACCGGTTTCGGCATCGTCGAAGGCACCCTGCCCAAGGTCTTGAACCGTGCAGAGGAACCGACCCTGGCGTTGTTCCAGGTCCCTCACGACAAGGACACGGCGCGCGCGCCAAAGCAATTCGTCGACCTGCAGAACGACGTCACCGCGGCCGCCATCGAACTGGCCACCCGTGAGGGCTTCGAGTCGGTGGAGCACGTCAAGCGCTACACCGCGCTGGGCTTCGGCACCGATCAGGGCAAGCTGGGCAACGTCAACGGCCTGGCCATCGCCGCCCGTTCGCTGAACGTCACCATTCCGGAAATGGGCACCACCATGTTCCGCCCCAACTACACGCCGATCACCTTCGGTGCGGTGGCCGGGCGTCACTGTGGCCACCTGTTCGAGCCGGTGCGTTTCACCGCGCTGCATGCCTGGCATGTGAAGAACGGTGCCGAGTTCGAAGACGTCGGCCAATGGAAGCGCCCCTGGTACTTCCCCAAGCGTGGCGAGGACATCCATGCTGCCGTCGCCCGCGAGTGCAAGGCGGTGCGCGACAGCGTCGGTCTGCTGGACGCCTCGACCCTGGGCAAGATCGACATCCAGGGCCCGGACGCCCGCGAATTCCTCAACCGCATCTACACCAACGCCTGGACCAAGCTGGACGTGGGCAAGGCACGCTACGGCCTGATGTGCAAGGAAGACGGGATGGTCTTCGACGACGGTGTCACCGCCTGTCTGGCCGACAACCACTTCCTGATGACCACCACCACCGGCGGTGCCGCGCGGGTCCTGCAATGGCTGGAAATCTACCAGCAGACCGAATGGCCAGACCTGAAGGTCTACTTCACTTCGGTCACCGACCATTGGGCGACCCTGACCCTGTCCGGCCCCAACAGCCGCAAGCTGCTCAGTGAAGTGACCGACATCGATCTGGACAAGGACGCTTTCGGCTTCATGACCTGGAAAGAAGGGCAGGTGGGGGGTGTGCCGGCGCGCGTGTTCCGCATCTCCTTCACCGGCGAGCTGTCGTACGAGGTCAACGTCCAGGCCGACTACGCCATGGGCGTGCTGGAGAAGATCATCGAGGCCGGCAAGCAGTACAACCTGACCCCCTACGGCACAGAAACCATGCACGTGCTGCGTGCCGAGAAGGGCTTCATCATCGTCGGCCAGGACACCGACGGGTCGATGACCCCCGACGACCTGAACATGGGCTGGTGTGTCGGGCGGACCAAGCCCTTCTCGTGGATCGGCTGGCGCGGCATGAACCGCGAAGACACCGTGCGCCACGAGCGCAAACAACTGGTCGGCCTCAAGCCGGTCGATCCGAACAAGTGGTTGCCCGAGGGTGCCCAGCTGGTATTCGACCCCAAGCAGGCCATCCCCATGAGCATGGTCGGCCACGTAACGTCGAGCTATGCCAGCAACTCGCTGGGTTATTCGTTCGCGATGGGTGTGGTCAAGGGCGGTCTCAAGCGCATGGGCGAACGGGTGTTCTCGCCGCAGGCCGATGGCAGCGTGATCGAAGCCGAAATCGTCTCCTCGGTGTTCTTCGATCCGAAGGGCGAGCGGCAGAACATCTAGCACAAGGCGCCCGTAGGAGCGGCCAGTGGCCGCGAAAGGCACGCCGCGGTGTGCCAGGCCTACCGCAGCAAGCCCTTCGCGGCCGATGATCGCTCCTACGGGAGCTCACCACCTTCTTACAGGCTTGAACAGCATTCACTGACAGGTGCAGCAAAATGACCACAGTCAACGTATACCAGCAACGCCCCGCTTCGGGCGCCAAGGCCGAAGACCCGCTCCACCATGCCGACCTCGCCAGCCTGGTGGGCAAGGGTCGCCAGGGCGCCGGTGTGACCCTGCGCGAGAAAAAGCTGCTGGGTCACCTGACCCTGCGCGGCGACGGCCATGACCCGATCTTTGCCGGCGCCGTGCACAAGGCAACCGGCCTGGAATTGCCCGGCGCCTTGAGCCTGGTCAGCAGCGGCGACACGTCGCTGCAGTGGCTGGGCCCGGACGAGTGGCTGCTGATCGTTCCCGGTGGCGAGGAACTGGCCACCGAGCAACGCCTGCGCGAAGCGCTGGCCGGGCTGCATGTCGCGGTGGTCAACGTCAGCGGCGGCCAGTCGCTGATCGAACTGAGCGGGCCGAACGTGCGCGACGTGCTGATGAAGTCCACGAGCTACGATGTGCACCCGAACAATTTTCCGGTAGGCAAGGCGGTGGGCACCGTGTTCGCCAAGTCTCAGCTGGTGATCCGCCGCACCGACGAGGACACCTGGGAGCTGTTGATCCGCCGCAGCTTCGCCGATTACTGGTGGCTGTGGTTGCAGGATGCCTCGGCCGAGTATGGGCTGAGCATCCAGGCCTGACAGTGCAGGGATTGCACAGCCCTGTGGGAGTGGTCATCGACCGCGAACCAGGCGCCGCGGTGCATCGGACATACCACCGTGCGCCGTTCGCGGCCGATGACCGCTCCTACAGTTGTTTCGACCTCGACACCAAGGACTACCCATGAGCCGCGCCCCTGACACCTGGATCCTCACCGCCGATTGCCCCAGCGTATTGGGCACGGTGGATGCGGTTACGCGCTACCTGTTCGAGCAGGGCTGCTATGTCACCGAGCACCACTCGTTCGATGACCGACTGTCGTCGCGCTTCTTCATCAGGGTCGAGTTTCGTCAGCCCGACGGCTTCGATGAAGTTGCCTTTCGCGAAGGCCTCGCCGAGCGCGGAGCCAGCTTCGGCATGATCTTCGAGTTGACCGCGCCGCAATACCGGCCCAAGGTGGTGATCATGGTTTCCAAGGCCGATCACTGCCTCAACGACTTGCTCTACCGCCAGCGCATCGGCCAGTTGCCGATGGACGTGGTCGCGGTGATCTCCAACCACCCGGACCTCGAGCCGCTGGCGCGCTGGCACGACATTCCCTATTACCATTTTCCGCTCGACCCCAAGGACAAACCCTCCCAGGAGCGCAAGGTGTTGCAGGTGATCGAGCAGGCCGGCGCCGAACTGGTGATCCTCGCCCGCTACATGCAGGTGTTGTCGCCAGAGCTGTGTCGGCGTCTGGACGGGTGGGCGATCAACATCCATCACTCGTTGCTGCCTGGTTTCAAGGGCGCCAAACCCTATCATCAGGCCTACAACAAAGGCGTCAAACTGGTCGGGGCAACGGCGCACTACATCAACAACGATCTGGACGAAGGCCCGATCATCACCCAGGGTGTAGAAGTGGTCGATCACAGTCACTACCCCGAAGACCTCATCGCCAAGGGCCGCGACATCGAATGCCTGACCCTGGCCCGAGCCATCGGCTACCACATCGAGCGCCGCGTGTTCCTCAACGCCAACCGCACGGTAGTGCTGTAGCAGCGGCGCGAGCCGCGTCAGGGCATCGCACGAACAAACGCATGACCGCAGCACGCAAAACCCAAGCTCAAAAACAACAAACAGCGAGGTGAAAGCATGTCTGGTAATCGTGGAGTGGTGTATCTGGGCTCCGGCAAAGTCGAAGTGCAGAATATCGATTTCCCCAAATTGCAGGACCCCAGGGGCAAACGCATCGAGCATGGCGTGATCCTGCGCGTGGTCTCGACCAACATCTGCGGCTCCGACCAGCACATGGTCCGTGGCCGTACCACCGCTCAGGTCGGCCTGGTGCTGGGCCATGAGATCACGGGCGAAGTCATCGAAGCCGGTCGCGACGTGGAACACCTGAAAGTCGGCGATCTGGTTTCGGTACCGTTCAACGTCGCCTGCGGCCGCTGCCGCTCCTGCAAGGAGCAGAACACCGGCGTCTGCCTGACCGTCAACCCGGCGCGCCCCGGCGGCGCCTATGGTTACGTCGACATGGGCGACTGGGTCGGTGGCCAGGCCGAGTTCGTGCTGGTGCCCTATGCGGACTTCAACCTGCTGAAGCTGCCGGACCGCGATGCCGCCATGGAGAAGATCCGCGACCTGACGTGCCTCTCCGACATTCTGCCGACCGGCTATCACGGTGCCGTGACCGCAGGCGTTGGCCCTGGCAGTACCGTCTACGTGGCCGGTGCAGGTCCGGTCGGGCTCGCTGCCGCGGCTTCCGCGCGCCTGCTGGGTGCGGCAGTGGTGATCATCGGTGACGTCAACCCGGTACGTCTGGCGCATGCCAAGGCCCAGGGCTTCGAGATTGCCGACCTGTCCCAGGACACACCGTTGCACGAGCAGATCGCCGCCTTGCTGGGCGAGCCGGAAGTGGATTGCGCAGTCGATGCGGTAGGCTTCGAAGCACGCGGTCACGGTCACAGTGGGGCCAAGGCAGAAGCACCGGCTACCGTGCTCAACTCATTGATGGGCGTGGTGCGTGTGGCGGGCAAGATCGGCATTCCCGGCCTGTACGTTACCGAAGATCCGGGCGCGGTGGACGCGGCGGCGAAAATGGGCAGCCTGAGCATTCGCTTCGGACTGGGTTGGGCCAAGTCGCACAGCTTCCATACCGGCCAGACCCCGGTGATGAAGTACAACCGGCAGCTGATGCAGGCCATCATGTGGGACCGCATCAAGATCGCCGATATCGTCGGCGTGGAAGTCATCTCGCTGGACGAGGCCCCGCGCGGCTACGGCGAATTCGACGCGGGCGTACCGAAGAAATTCGTCATCGACCCGCACAAGCTGTTCAGCGCCGCCTGACCAGACCCGCTCCCACAACCTCCCTGTGGGAGCGGGGCGGGCGACGAGCCCTCTGCCCGCGAAAACGCAACGCGTCGCGCCTGATGCGCCACGGTTCTCTGTGGGAGCGGGCTCTGCCCGCGAAAAGTACACCGCGCAGTACCTGAATCCTGTGGGAGCGGGCTCTGCCCGCGAAGAGTACACCGCGCAGTACCTGAATCACCGCAGCGCGCCCTTCGCGGCCACAGACCGCTCCTACGTGGCTTCATCTTTGCCATTACACAATTTTCACCCCCGAGGAACATAATGGGACCGAACTGCCGTTTGACGACGGTCCGTCTATCTGTCCCCGAGGTTGCTGCACAATGAACATCACTCGCGCCATGGCCCTGGCTTCCCTGATGGCCGTTGCCACCAGTCCCGCCTTCGCCTTCAACCTGAACGACGCGGTCAATGCCGCCTCCACCCTGCAGAACGGCAAGCAAGGCAACAACGCTGCCGTCGCTGCAGCCCCGGAAGCCGCAGGCCTGCTGAACACCTTGGGTTCGACCCTGAACATCACTCCGACCCAGGCCATCGGCGGCACCGGCGCCATGCTGGGCCTGGCCAAGAATCAACTCAGCACCGCCGACTATTCGCAACTGAGCAAATCCGTTCCCGGCATCGACAAGCTTTCGGGCAACAACGCCTTGGGTGGATTGGGTGGCCTGAGCGGCCTGCTCGGCAAGTCCGACCAGAAAAACATCAGCGCACTGAACAACGCCCTTGGCGACGTGAAAACCACCAGCGACATGAACAGCGCCTTCAGCGCGCTGGGCATGAACAGCGGCATGGTCGGTCAGTTCGCGCCAGTCATTCTTCAGTACCTGGGCCAGCAGGGTGTCGGCGGCCCGTTGCTGCAAAGCCTGGGCAGCATCTGGGGCGCCACCGGCAGCTGATCAACGTCCCGATTCGGTGCGCAATGTGCCGATCAATTGGTCTTTCTCGGTCCATAGCTGGTTGACCCAGTTCTGGACCTTGAGCCGAAATACCGCATCGTTTTCATAATCGCCATCGATCAGGCCCGGATCGATGCTGCGCGACTTGATATCCACGATCACCTTGCGCACATCCCCGCACAACAGGTTCCAGAAGCCCGGGGTACGCCCGTGCGGATACACCACCGTGACGTCCAGCAAGCGATCCAGTTGCGGCCCCATCGCGGCCAGTACGAAGGCCACGCCGCCTGCCTTGGGCTTGAGCAGATAGCGGAAAGGGGAGGCCTGCTGCTCGCGCTTGGCCTGGGTGAAGCGAGTCCCTTCCAGATAATTGACGATGGTCACCGGCTGACGCTTGTACAGCTCGCACGCCGCCTTGGTGATTTCCAGGTCCTGGCCCTTGAGGTGTGGGTGCTTGTCCAGAAACGCCTTGCTGTAGCGCTTCATGAACGGATAGTCCAGCGCCCACCAGGCCAGCCCCAGGAACGGTACCCAGATCAGCTCCTTCTTCAGAAAGAACTTGAAGAACGGCGCGCGACCGTTGAGTGCCTGGATCAACGCGGCAATGTCGATCCACGACTGGTGATTGCTTACCACCAGATAGGACGTGCCCTTGCGCAGGTCGCGTGCCCCGCGAATATCCCACTCGGTACGGGTGCAGACCTTGAAGATCAGTTTGTCGATCTCCGACCAGGTCTCGGCAGTCCACATGACCGCCGCCGAGGCACGGTCGCGCCAGCGACCACGCACCCCCAGCTTGACCAAGGCGAACACCAGCAAGGGGCCGATCAACACCAGCGTATTGAGCAGCAGAAGGGCGGTCGCGAGACAGCCGGTGAGAAGGCGGCGCATAGGGCTACTCTGGCTTCATGAAGCAGGCAATGATAAGCACAAGCGCGCCTGTAACCAATTCTGCCCGAGGGTTTCGTCAACAAATGTTTCACTTTTATCTCGGTATGCTGCGCGCATTGCACACTGCCCCGAAGGAATCCCAGGTGAAGAACGTACTCGCCCTGTTGTCCATACTGGCCCTGCCCGCGCTGGCAGCAGAGCCGACCCTGTATGGTCGCTATGAATACATCAAGCTGCCCGAAATTGGCGGGCAGACGCTCAAGGCCAAGATGGACACCGGCGCACTGACAGCGTCGCTGTCGGCCAAGGACATCCAGACGTTCACCCGCGACGGCGACGACTGGGTACGCTTTCGCCTGGCCACCAAGGATGCCGACAACAAGATTTACGAGCACAAGATCTCGCGCATGAGCAAGATCAAGAACCGCGCCGAAGAAGACGACGATGGTGAAGGTACCGAAGTCTCGCAACGCCCCGTGGTCGACCTGGAGCTGTGCCTGGGCGACGTCAAGCGCACCATCGAGGTCAACCTGGTAGACCGCAGCAGCTTCAACTACCCCCTGCTGATCGGCGCCAAGGGCCTGCGTGAATTCAAGGCCGCGGTAAACCCTGCCCGCCGCTTCGTCGCCGACAAGCCCGACTGCTGATTCTGCGTGTGACAGGCTGGCAATGCGCCTGTCACGTATCCAACGTGCATTAATCAGGATCGTGAGGCCTACGAGGCGAACGGAAAATCTCTCATTTTCCCCCCTTGGATGCTGGTATATATTGTGGTGTATACCAGCACTGGGGAATGCACATGTCTCAGACAGCAAAAGTCTTCGTAAATGGTCGAAGCCAAGCCGTGCGCTTGCCTGCCGCTTTCCGATTCGACACCGATGAAGTCTTCATACGGCGCGATCCCGAGACCGGCGATGTTATTTTGTCCAGAAAGCCGGATTCATGGGATGAGTTTCTGGCACTTGTCGCGGAAGGCGGCATTCCAGACGACTTCCTGAACGCCGACGATCGCACCAAGGTGGGTGGTGAAAACCGTGATCCACTTGACGGTATCCCTGAATGAAGCAGCTGATGCTGGACACCAATACAGTCAGCTACCTGCTCAAGGGGCATCCAGCGGTCATCAAGAACTTGAGCGCTGTGCCAATGGCATCGGTGTGCATTTCCTCCATCACCGAGGCAGAGTTGCTTTATGGCCTGGCCAAGCGACCGTCGGCGCAGCGATTGGCGGGGCTTGTCAATGCGTTCTTGAAAACCGTCGATATCCTTCCCTGGGGCAGCCAGGCGGCCCAGGCCTATGGCTCGAGCCGAGCCGTAGGCGAGCGTCGCGGGCAATGTCTGGGCACATTGGACGGCCTTATCGCCGCCCATAGCCTTTCGCTCGGGATGACACTGGTCACCAGTGACAAGGCGTTTCGTTTTGTCGAGGGACTCGAGGTACAGGACTGGTGCGAGGTCGCGTGAGCACCCCGGCCTGTCAGGCCGACGGCACAGTCGAGCGCAGCGACTCGCGCTCACTCACCTCGGCATACCACCCTGCCAACCCCGGATAGCGCTGCCGCCAGCCAGACTCCGGCATGCGAAAATCAACATACCCCAGCGCACAGGCCACCCCGATCGCTGCGATATCGAACGCTGCGCTCAACTCCGCGACCGCCGTGGCCTCCAGATACGCCAGTCCCCGTTCGATCTTTTCCGCCTGATTATCCAGCCACAACGGCCAGTGCAGCTCAGGCGGCCGCAGGGCCTTCTCGTAGCGAATCAGCACGGCCGCGTCGAGCATCGCATCCGCCAATGACGCCACCGTCAACCGCCGCCAGCGCGACGCCCCTTCCCGAGGGATCAGCGGGTTGCCCACATGCTGGTGATCCAGATACTCCAGGATCACCCGACTGTCATGCAGCGTAGTGCCGTCTTCGAGCACCAACGCCGGAATCTTCCCGGCCGGGTTGTCCTGGTTCACTGACGCATCCGGACTGACAGGGCTCAACGCCACCGTCTTCAGCGCGACCCGCTCCAACTGACCGGTCTCATGCAGCAGCACCATGACCTTGCGAGCAAAGGGGGAGGCGGGGTTGTGGTAGAGCGTCATGGCGGGCATGAGGTGTTCTCCTTGGATAAGGAAACACCCTGTATCAGCTGTGAGATGGGGTCAAGCCGTCTCAACTTGATCGTGACCTACGCTCTCCGACATTGGGTGCGTTGGCCAGGAATGCAGGTTCACAGCTCAACTTGTACACAGGGCTATCGCTCAGCGTTCTGGCACCTCCGCTATGCCTTCGAGCAGACCTGCCTTCTTTCTCAACAGATGCCATGGCCCATCGGCAACGATTCTGCCCTGCTGAATAACCAGAACCCGGTCGAAACGCGCCAATGCTTCGATATCGTGAGTAACGCAGATCAACCCTTTACCTTTGAATGCATGCATCAAGGTGTCCCACGTAGCCATGGCCAGCTCCTGATCGAGTGAAGCGGTTGGCTCGTCAAAAAGATTGAAGCGTCCAGGTCTGTTCAACAAGCGAAGCAGGCCAAGCCGCTTGGCCTGTCCACCGGAAAGGTTGGAAGCGTTGTCGTTGAGATTCAATTGGCTCAGGAGTGCGCTCAATGATAGTTGCCGGGCCTGCTTCAACAGTTCAGGTCCGGCGGCATGGCCATACATCACGCCCGATTCCAGATCGCCCGGCAGAAATACCGCACTTTGCGGGCAGTAGCGCAGCGCGCGCAGCTGCAAGGCGCCGCAGATACGCTGGACGCAGATACCATTCAAAGAGAGATATTGTCGATACGCCGCATCCATACCCGCCAGCAACTCGAGCAGTGTTGACTTGCCTGCACCACTGGGGCCCGTGATGGCCACGCTCTCATCGGACTTGAATCGCAGGGAAGCGTCGAGCGTCAAATGTCGGCCTGACACCTCGCATGCTGCCAACTCCAACGAGGAGAAGAGGGGTGTCCCAGGTTCCAGGGATCGGTCCGGTCCATCGAATCGCGGAAGGCTGAGGGTCTGCTGCAGTTTCACTCTGTCAGCCATGAACTGGTGGGCCGAACGATAGGCTTCGGCAATGCCCGATATGTTGGTGAGAAATCCACCCGCAATCGAGCACAGGGCAACCAACTCGCCGATGGTCAATGTCGGGTTTGTCACCCCCTGGTTTCGAACGCCCCACACCAGAAGTCCACACGTGGAAAGCCCGATGAAGAGCATTTTCGCGGACCCCAGCGCCGCGGCAGAACTGGCGACGGTGGTAGCGCAACGCGCGTAGCGCTCGAATGCGAGGTTGAGCGGGGATAGCGTTTGTTCTGCCGCGCCTTCCAGCTTGATCGACCGTGCGGCGCGCAGCGTGCTGAACAGACGTTCAGAGACTTCGTCTTCGCTGTCGTTGACGTCGTTGATATGTCGAGTCCGCCACTGAATGATTCTGTGGCACACATATAAATAGATGCATGACGCCGTCAACAGCGCTGCAAAGAGTTGGGCGCCGCCAAAGTGCACAAACAGAACGCTGACGACAAGGATCTCGATGATCAGGGGCAGCCCAACGGTGACAAAGAAATTCAGTATCTGCTCATGAGCGGTAATGCCCCGGTCCGTCGCTTTGATCAAATGGCCGATTCTCAGATTATTGAAGATGCTGAATTCTTTTCTGAATATCTCCGCCATCCAGCTGATGGATCGATCCTTGACCGTCTGCTGCACCAGTCGAGTCAGGACATACGTCTGGATGGGTGCAACCGCAGCTGTCACCAGTATGACCAACGCATAACCACCGAGCAGATAAGGTATCGTCAGGTTTTCAGCGCTGTTGTCGAGTGACAGGTTGTCAATAATGGAACCCAGCAAGAGTGGAGGCGCAAACAACGAAAGCTTGAGGATGAATATCGTGATCAAGGTAGCCCCGAACAGGGCTGGCCTTTGCGTTACTGCATGCGCCAGGAAACGCCTCATACCGATGGGGCCTCATTTCAATGTTGGTTTGTTCACGAGCTGAATGCACAATTAGCCCGAGCAAACCAGTGGGCGTAGTGCGAGGCAGATAGAGATATCATTATGTTTGATTCGATACAACGTTAACGCACAGTGCTGCGTCCTGAAAAATTGTAGGATATTTAACAGTGAGCTATCAGAGTAATTAGCTTCAAAGTAGGGCGTGATCTTCGATTGTTTGATGTAGAACGGTTTGATGTGTAGGATTTGGAAACTTCGGTTGCTCGGATGATAAAGTTAAACAAAACATTACCGCCTAGTTAACCAGGGGTAACTTCCTTCCTCCCAGCTCAGCCCTTCCTCACCAATCCCCACACCCCCAGCACCGCAGGAACCCCCAACCCCACCCACGCCAGGGCATCCCACCCGCCATCCCCCAACAGGGCGGCGAACAATCCGGTGGTGCCGAGCACGCTGACCAACAGCGGAATGCGGAACACCGGCCAGAACATCGACTTCTTCCTTTTCGTCACGCCGTGGCCTCTGCGCCAGAGGCCTTGGCGGCGCGGCGGCGGACCCACCACAGGTACACGCCACTGCCCAGCACGATGATGGTCAATACATCCAGCGCCGCCCACAGGATCTGCATCGGCATGCCGCCGTAATCGCCGAAGTGCAGCGGCTGCGACAGGCCCATGGCGTCCATGTACCAAGGCCGTTCGACCACGGCAGTGACGTCCAGCGTGGTGGCGTCGATCAGCACTGGCGTCAGCAGGTGCGAGGTCAGGTGGGTACCGCCTTGCATGAACACCGCGTAATGATGTTCGCTGGAAAAGCGCGTCCCGGGGAAGGCGATGAAGTCGGGTGTCATGCCTGGCGCAGCGCCATGGGCGATGTCCAACAGGCGGGTGGCGGGCGCCAGTTGTTTGAGCGGTGGCGCGTCGCGGTAGGGTTCGATCAAGGCGCTGAGGGTTTCTGCCCGCCAGGCACCGATCAGCAGGTCGGCGCAGGCGCTGATCACCCCCGTCACGCCCACCACCAGCGCCCAGGTCAAGGTGACCACGCCGATCAGGTTGTGCAGGTCGAGCCAGCGGGTGCGGGTGGATTTCTGATTGCGCACGGTGCCAAACGTGAGTTTGCGCATGAACGGCGCATACAGCACCACCCCGGAAACGATCGCCAGCACGAACAGCAGACCCATGAATGCCAGCAACAGCTTGCCGGGCAGGCCGGCATACATGTCCACATGCAGGCGCAGCATGACCATCATGAAGCCACCGTTGGCCGAGGGCGTTTCCACGGCTTCGCCGGTACGCGCATCGAGCATGAAGGTGTGCGACGAATTGGGCTCGGTGTTGGCGGTGGCAGCGGTAATCGCCAGCACGCCGTGAGGCTCGTCCTCGTCCCAGCTGAAGTATTGCACCACTTCACCCGCACGATGGGCCTGGGCGGCTTCCACCAGTTGTTGCAGATCCAGTTGCGGCGTATTGGCAGGCATTTCGCGGAACTGTGGCGCATCGCCCAGCAGGTGTTCGATCTCGTGATGGAACACCAGGGGCAGGCCAGTGATGGCAAGCATCAGCAGGAAAAGGGTGCAGATCAGGCTGGTCCAGGTGTGGATGAAGGACCAGCGGCGGATGGTGGTGCTTTTCATTTCAGGGCCTGCAAAAAGAACCCAGCCGTCCACACAGGGATGGCTGGGTCATGGCGCGTTGAGTGCCAGGACGTTATCACCTGTAGTCGATACTGGCGACCGCTGTCGGGTAGCGGTCGGGTGCATACACGCCTTTGCGCTGGTCAGAACACCTGGTTCTGCTGCCTGCGCCGCCACTGGCTCACTTTCTCGGCCAGGACGCGGGGGCTATCCAGACCTTGGCGGCGCGCACGGCTGAACAGCAGCATGGCCAATTCCGCGGTGACCAGCGCATCGGCACTGGCGTGATGGCGCTCGCCGACCTGCAGGCCGAAATGCATGGTCCAGTCGTCCAGTCCAGCTGCGCGCAGCAGCGCATCGGGGCAGAGCATCGGCGCCAGCTCGGCGACATCGATGAAGGGGTGTTGCAACGTGCAGCCCAGACTGTCCTTGAGCGCGCGGCCCAGCATGTGCTCGTCGAACGGTGCGTGGAACGCCAGCAGCGGGCTGTCACCGACGAAGGTCATGAAATCGAGCAGGGCGTCTGCGGGCACCTGGCCGGCGGCGATCGCTTCCGGCCCCAGGCCATGGATCAACACACTGGCGCCCAGCCGCGGTTGCTCACGCAGCAATGTGCGTTCGAACTGCTGGGAGAAGTCCACCGCGCCGTCTTCGATGACCACCGCGCCGATCGACAGCACCTGGTCCTTGTTCAGGTTCAAGCCACTGGTTTCCAGGTCCAGCACCACCCAGCGCTGTTCGCGCAGGCTGCAGTCAGTCAAAGGCTGCGGGCCTGGCAACCCTTGCAGGCGCTGCTGCAGCTCGGCCGCCAGCGGCATCGGGCGTGGCCGCCGCCACGGGAACAAATTCACAGTTGATACCTCAGGCTCAGGCTGGCCTGCAGACGTTGGGCCTGGCGCAGCGACTCGCGCAGGATGCGCCGGTCCAGGTGGTTGAGTTCGGCGGGGTCGATGCGATTGGAGTAGGGCAAGTGCTGCCGAGCCTGGGCCTGATGCTGCTGCATGCGGGTCTGCTGGATGAAATGGTACGCCTCTTCGTAGGCGGCGCCGTCCTGCGCGTCGATGACCTCCTTGGCCACCAGTTGGCGCAGGCGCTCCAGGGTATTGCCGGTGTCGATGCCGTTGGCCAAGGCCAGCAGGCGCGCGCCGTCGACGAAGGGCGTCAGGCCTTGCACCTTGAGGTCCAGGGTGGCTGCCTTGTCGCTGCCTTGACGGGTCAGCACGAAGTCGCGAAAGCGCCCCACCGGTGGGCGTTGGCGCAAGGCGTTCTGCGCCAGCATGCGCTGGAACAGTCGATTGTCGGCCACCTGCTCCAGCACGCTGCGGCGCAACTGCGCACACGCCGAATCATCGCCCCATACCGTGCGCAGGTCGAAGTAGATGCTCGAATTGAGCAGGTTCTCCGGGCTCGCTTCGCGAATGAAACCGGCGAAACGCCGTGCCCATTCCAGACGCGACAGGCACAGCTCGGGGTTGCTGGCCATGACGTTGCCCGAGCACAGGCTGAAGCCGCACTGCGCCAGGGCCAGGGTGATCTGGTGCGCCAGCGGCAGCAGCTTGCCGCGGATCTCGGCGGCGTGGGCGGCGTCACGGGCTTCGAAGACGATGCCGTTGTCTTGATCGGTGTGCAGGGTCTGCTCGCGGCGGCCCTCGCTGCCGAAACACAGCCAACTGAAAGGCACGCCCGGATCACCGCGCTCTTCCAGCACCAACTCGATCACCCGGCAGACGGTGTGATCGTTGAGCAAGGTAATGAGCTGGGTGATCTGCGTCGACGATGCGCCATGGGCCAGCATGCGCTCGACCAGAGCGCTGATCTCCCCGCGCAAGGCAACCAACTGTTCCAGGCGCGAGGCATGGCGAATGGTGCGTGCCAGGTGCACCAGATCCACCCGCTGCAGGGAAAACAGGTCGCGCTCGGACACCACGCCGCACAGGCGCTGGTCTTTCACCAGACAGACATGGGCGATGTGTCGTTCGGTCATGGCCACGGCAGCATCGAAGGCGCTGGCTTCAGGGCTGAGGTGGAAGGGCCGCGGGATCATGTAGCGCTCGATGCCCGCACCGAAATCGGTGGCCGCGTCGGCCACGGCCTGGCGCAGGTCGCGCAGGGTGAAAATGCCCTGGGGGGCCTTCAGGTCATCGACGATGACGATGCTGCCCACTTGCTGCTCGTGCATCAGCCGCACGGCGTCGCGCAGCGGCAGAGAGCCTGAGCAAGTCACCGGGTGGCGCATGGCAAGGTCCCCCAGTCGGGTGTTCAGCGAATACTGGGTGCCGAGGGTTTCCACGGCCTGGCGCTGCACTTGCTGGTTGACCTGATCGAGCAGGCTGCTCACCCCGCGCAGGGCGAAGTCGCGGAACACCGTCGACAGCGCGAACAGCTTGATGAAGGCCGGCTTGTTCAACTGCAGGCAGAAGGTGTCTTCGGCCGCCAGATGCTCGGTGCGCGTGGCGCGCTCGCCGAGCAGGGCGGCCAGCGGGAAGCACTCGCCGGCAGTGATCTCGAACGTGGTTTCGGTGCCGCGACGCGCACTGTGCGGCCGCTCGCCCACCACCTGCCCTTGCTTGACGATGTAGAAATGCTCGACAGCACCGTCGGCCGGTTTGATGATGCTTTCACCGCCGGCATAGAAGCGCAGCTGGCACTGCTCGACCAGGTACGCCAGGTGGGCGTTTTCCATCTGGTTGAACGGTGGGAAACGTTGCAGGAACTGCACGGTGCCGTGGATGTTCTGCAGCACCGCGGTCTTGCCCGCCTGGGTGAAGGCGTCGGTTTTGCTCATGGCCATTACCGCTCGATAGGTCGAATCGGAAGTTGTTGTTATGGGAGATTTGTCTTTATCGTTCGGCCATGGTCGACTGCATGGGCGAAGGTGCCCATTGGACGTAAGTCTAAAAGGCGGGATCGAGCGCAATGGCCAGATGGATAGGTTCTGGATGACGGGAAGCGTATGTCCGATCACGAATTGTTGTTGAGCGATGCCGAGCGTGAAGCGCTCAGCGAACTGGGCCAGGTGCAGGCGCTGCCGCCGCAGCTGGTGCTGGTAGTGGATGATGACGACGACACGCGGGATGTCCTTGCGCAGATTCTGGCGCTGCATGGCATCGAGTGCCTGCAGGCCGACAGCGCCATGGGCGCAATGCTGCAGTTGCGCGCCAACAGGGGCATCGGGCTGTTGATCACCGACCTGCGCATGGGGCCCGAGTCGGGCCTGGACCTCATCCGTGAAGTGCGCGAGTCGGAGCGTGCGGCGCTGCCGATCATCATCATTTCAGGCGATGCCAGCGTGAAGGATGCGATTACTGCCATGCACCTGAGCGTGGTGGATTTTCTCCTCAAGCCGATCGACCTGGACCTGCTGGTAAAACTGGCGCGCGAAGAGCTCGGCTTGATCTGAAGCCTCTCTCAGGTTATCCAAGGTTATCCTGCGCCTGCCTGTGGATAACCTGTGTCGACCTCTCTGCAGGGCGCGTCCTGCAAGGCTTACAGGAAATCGTTCAAAAAACAGCCAGTTTACGGCATGTTGTGCACAATCCACGGGGACCAGGCTGTGGATAACCTCGGCGTAGATCTCTGTACACTACGCCCGGCGTGGCCTGCAGCCGGTAGATCATTTTTTGATCAGTGACGTTCGCGCCGGTTCCACCAGATATCCACACTGTAGATAACCAGTCCCGCCCAGATGAAGATGAACGTGACCAATGTCGCTGGCGCCAGATGTTCCCCGAATACCTGAACGGCCAACAGCAGCACCAGCGTGGGTGCGATGTACTGCAAAAATCCCAGTGTGGTGTAAGGCAGGTGGCGCGCGGCGGCATTGAAACACAGCAGCGGCACCAGTGTGATCGGCCCTGCAGCCATCAACCAGAGTGCATCGCTGGTAGTCCAGAAGGCCGGCTGGATACTGACGGCATCGCCGTGCCAAAGCAGCCAGCCCGCGGCCAGCGGTACCAGCAACCAGGTTTCGATCACCAACCCTGGCAACGCGGCCACCGGTGCCCGCTTGCGGATCAGTCCGTAGAAACTGAACGTCAGGGCCAGTGCCAACGAGACCCATGGCAGGCTGCCCACCTGCCAGACCTGCTGCGCCACCCCCGTCGCCGCCAGCGCCACGGCGATCCATTGCAGCGGGCGCAGCCGCTCGCGCAGGATCAGCAAGCCGAGCACGACGTTGAGCAGCGGGTTGATGTAGTAGCCCAGGCTGGCCTCGAGCAGTCGACCGTTGTTCACCGCCCACACATAGACCAGCCAGTTGGCGGCGATCAGGCAACCGCTGCCCACCAGGATCGCCAGGCGCACAGGGTTGTCGCGCAATTCGCGCAGCCAGCCGGGATGCTTCCACACCAGCAGCAGCAATGAGCCGAGCAGCGCCGACCAAAGCACGCGCTGGGCGATGATCTCCACGGCCGGGTAGTGCGCAAGGGTCTTGAAGTAGAGAGGGATGAACCCCCAACAGATGTAGGCGCTCAGGCCCAGGATGTACCCCCGACGGGGATTGGCGACTTGCATGGAGCTCCCTGCTGGCACGGTTTCGAAATCGAATCGCTGGTCGGTAACTGTTACACATCAAAGCATTGGAAACAAAAAGGCGAACGCTGCTTTCAGGTCCGGCGCCCGGCTAGAACAGCTTCAACGGTTCTTCGTTGAGTGCTGCCAGCTGCTCGCGCAACGCCAGCACCTGGTCACCCCAATACCGCTCGGTGCCGAACCAGGGAAAACTGCGCGGAAAGGCTGGATCTTCCCAGCGCCGCGCCAGCCAGGCGCTGTAGTGCATCAGGCGCAGCGCCCGCAGGGGTTCGATCAGCGCCAGCTCACGCGGATCGAAGTCGTGGAATTCGCGGTAGCCGTCCATCAGCTCGGACAACTGGCCGAGGCATTCCTGGCGGTCGCCGGCGAGCATCATCCACAGATCCTGAACCGCCGGGCCCATGCGGCAATCGTCGAGGTCGACGATATGAAACACTTCGTCGCGGCACATCATGTTGCCCGGGTGGCAGTCGCCGTGCATGCGGATGTTCTGGTGCGGTGTGGCCTTGTACACCTCTTCCACGCGCTTGAGCAGGTCTCGGGCGACCGACTCGTAGGCGGGCAGCAGGCTGCGCGGTACATGGTTGCCTTCGAGCAAGGTCTGCAGCGAATCGTGGCCGAAATTCTGCACCCCCAACGCTTCGCGGTGCTCGAACGGGCGTGTGGCGCCCACGGCATGCAGGCGGCCCAGCAGCTGGCCCAGGCGATAGAGCTGATCGAGATTGCCCGGCTCCGGCGCCCGGCCGCCGCGGCGAGGAAACAGGGTGAAGCGGAAACCGGCGTGCTCGAACAGCGTTTCGCCTTCATGCACCATGGGGGCGACCACGGGCACTTCGCAATCGGCCAGCTCGGCGGTGAAGGCGTGTTCTTCGAGGATGGCCGCGTTGGTCCAGCGATCGGGACGGTAGAACTTGGCAATCAGCGGTTGGCCATCTTCGATGCCCACCTGGTAGACGCGGTTCTCGTAGCTGTTGAGCGCCAGCACCCGGGCATCGCTGAGAAAGCCGATGCTTTCCACGGCGTCGAGCACCAGGTCTGGGGTCAGTGTTTCAAAAGGGTGGGCCATGCGTACTCCTGCGCGCGGCAGGCTGCCGCGTCCGGCTCGCCATGGTAGCGCAGACGCTGCGGCAGCGGTGGCGCGTTACGCGCCGATCACCCCGCCATCCTCGCGGCTGATGGCAATCACCGAGGAGCGCGGCTTGCCGTTGGGCAGGTGCTCGGGGAAGGTCGAACCACCGTTTTCACCCGGATGCTGGATGCCGATGAACAGGGTGCGTTGATCGGGGGCGAAGCTGACGCCGGTGACTTCGCAGCCGACCGGGCCGACCATGAAGCGACGGATCTCGCCGCTGGCCGGGTCCGCGCAGAGCATCTGGTTGTTGCCCATGCCGGCGAAGTCACCCGCGTTGCTGGTGTCGCCATCGGTCTGTACCCACAGTCGACCGGCATCGTCGAACGCCAGGCCATCGGGGCTGTTGAACATGTTCTGCGGATTGATGTTGGACGAGCCGCCCTTGGCCTGGCCAGGGTGCACGCTGGGGTTGCCGGCCACCAGGAACAGGTCCCACTCGAATTCCATGGCGCCGTGCTCGTCGCCGCTTTCGCGCCAGCGCAGGATCTGACCGTAGACGTTCTTCGCGCGCGGGTTGGGGCCGCCGACCGGTTGGCCGTCGTCACCGCGTTTGACGTTGTTGGTCAGGGTGCAATAGACCTGGCCATCTTTCGGGCTGACCACGATCCACTCGGGACGGTCCATGCGCGTGGCCTGCATGACGGTGGCAGCCAGTCGCGCGTGGATCAGTACCTCGGCCTGGCTGGCAAAGCCTTTGCTGGCATCCAGGCCGTGCTTGCCATGGGTCAGCTCCAGCCATTGGCCGCGGCCCTTGGGGTGGTCGGGGTTGCCGTCGCCGTCGTCGAAACGCGCAACGTACAGTGTGCCGTGGTCGAGCAGGTCACGATTGGCCTTGGGGTTGTGGTGATCGATGCGATCGCGGCTGATGAATTTGTAGATGAATTCGCCACGCTCGTCGTCGCCCATGTATACCACGGCATGCCCGTCGCGGGTTTCGGCCAGGGCTGCGTTCTCATGCTTGAAGCGACCCAGTGCGGTGCGCTTGACCGGCATGGCGGTGGGGTCGAACGGGTCCACTTCCACGACCCAGCCATGACGGTTGAGTTCGTTGGGGTTGCGCGCCATGTCGAAGCGCGGATCGTGGGGGTGCCAATTGATTTCCTTGCTGGCCGCGACCACGCCGTAGCGTTTCTGCGGCGCCGTGAAGGCCAGCGTCGCGTCGGTGCTGCCGAAGCAGTCGGTGAAGTTTTCTTCGCACGTGAGGTAGGTGCCCCAGGGCGTCTTGCCATTGGCACAGTTCTGGAACGTGCCATGCACCAGTTGCCCGGTGCTGTCGGCGGCGGTCTTGAGCAGAGCGTCGCCTGCGGCTGGCCCGCTGACGCGGATCGGCGTGTTGCCGTGAACGCGGCGGTTGTACTGCGAGCCCTGGACGAAGTGCCAGTGGCCGGCCTTGCGCTGGATCTCGATCACCGACAGGCCTTCGCAGGCCAGGGCCTTGCGCACCTCTTCAGCCGACTGCGGGCTGCCGCCGTGGGCGTAGAGGTAGCGGTAGTTGGTGTATTCGTTGTTGATGGCCATCAACGCGCGATTGGCGTCGTTGGGGAAGGGGAACAGACTCATGCCATCGTTGTTGTCGCCGAACTGCACTTCCTGGGCTTCGGCGCTGCCGTTGCCACTGGGGTCGAACGCAGGGCCGCCGGCTTGCAGGGGTTGCCCCCAGCTGATCAGCACGCTGGCCCGATAGCCTGGCGGCAGGCTGATGGTGTCGCTGGTGGCAGCCGCAATGCCGGTGAAACCGAGCAGGCCGCTGTTACCGGCGCTCACGGCGCTGGCCACGGCCGTGCGGGTCAGCAGGTTACCGCCCATGAACATTGCGGCACCGCACAATGCGCCAGCACCGATGAAGCGACGACGGCTCAGGCCGGTGATCTTTTCCAGGTCGGTGGCTTGATGTTCTTCTAATAGGCTCATGATCATCTCCCTTCAGGTCAGCGAGTACCTTAAGGAGGGATTATGACGAACAGGTTGCAGGCAGGGGGTGTGCCGATGCGTGCGTGCAGAAATGTTTCCGAATACAGCAATACGGGGGGAACCACGGTGCAAAGCCAGCATGAATGCGCACAAGAGAATTAGCTAACCAGATGGGCTAAGATACACTGTAGTCACCTGTACAAAGGAGTCGCCACCGATGGCCATTCACAATGTTCACGATGCCAAAAGCAATCTGTCCCGGCTACTGGATCAAGCTGCGGCCGGTGAAGTGGTCGTCATTGCCAAAGCCGGCAAGCCGGTTGCCCGGCTGGTGGCTTATGACACGCCACTAGCGGGTGAAGCAAAGCGTATCGGTTTCATGCTTGACCTGGAGGTACCCGAAGACTTTGATGAGCTGGACATTGAGGTCGCCAATCTCTTCGAGGGCAAGGTGTGAAGTTACTGCTCGACACGCATATCCTGATCTGGGTTGCCAAGGACAGCCCGATGCTTTCAGCAAGTGCTCGATCGTTGATCGGCAATATGGATCACGAGGTGTACTTCAGCGCAGCGAGCCTGTGGGAAGTGGCCATCAAGAACGGTCTGAGCCGCAGCGCCACGGTCATCGATACGGCGCGTCTGCGCCGGCAGCTATTGCTCAATGGCTACAGCGAGCTACCCATCACTGCAGCCCATGGCATGGCCGTGGAAAAACTGCCGCCCATTCATCGCGATCCGTTCGATCGCCTGCTATTCGCCCAGGCTACCCTCGAGAGCATGCAGTTACTGACGGCCGACGCATTGTTGAGCCAATACGGCGCACCCGCATTGCACGTTTGAATCGTCCTACCCAATAAGCTCCAGATGCAGATGCTCGGCAACGCTTTGGGCACTGGCGTCCTTCAGGTAGGGCACGCGACCCAGGCAGGGCGCTGGCATGCGTTCGGCCAGGGTGGCGAGGTTATCTTCCAGGCGTGAGGTTTTCGGTTCGATGATGTTGGCCACCCAGCCGGCCAGCTGCAGGCCGTCGCGGGCGATCGCTTCCGCACTGAGCAGCGCATGGCTGATGGCGCCCAGGCGCACGCCCACCACCAGAATCACCGGCAGTTTCAGGGCAATGGCCAAGTCCGACAGGTTGGCCTGGTCGGACAGCGGCACGCGCCAGCCGCCGGCGCCTTCGATCAGGGTGAAGTCTGCCTGCTGGGCCAGCACGTGGCGCATGGGCGCCAGCAACGATCCAACCGTCAGCGCCACGCCAGCCTCGCGAGCGGCAATGTGTGGAGCGATCGCCGGTTCGAAGGCCACTGGATTGACCTGCGCATATTCCAGGCTGATCGAACTCTGCGCCATCAAGGCCAGCGCATCACTGTTGCGCAGGCCCTTGGGTGTGACATCGCAGCCCGAGGCAACGGGCTTGGCACCCAGCGTGCTGAGGCCCCTGAGCATAGCGCCGTGCAACAGGCCGGCCGCGATCGTGGTCTTGCCGATGTCCGTGTCGGTACCGGCGATGAAATAGGCGCTCATCGGGATTGTCCTTGCTCGACAGGTTTGCGCAACACAGCGTAGACCACCTGGTAGGTGGCGGGCAGCCCCAGCGGTGTGCGAAAGGTTTCATAGGCGTGCAGCAGGCCAAGCATGCGCGTGCGGCCAGTCAGGCCGTCGGGTCGGCCGGGGTTGAGATTGTGCGCGCCCAGCGCCTTGAGTTCATGGGTCAGGCCGCGCACGTCCGCGTAGTGCAGCACATGGGGCACGTTATCCAGGCTCAGTACCTCCAGACCGCTGTTGGCGCACAGGCGCTGGTAGTCGGCGAACTCACGGAAGCGGTTGACGTGCACCCGGCCATCCACTGCGCGCCAGCTCTGGCGCAGCTCGTGCAGCGTGCCCGCGCACAGGCTGGCGAATGCCAGCACGCCACCGGGCTGCAGTGTTCGGTGGGCCTCGGCAAGCACCGCGGCGAAGTCGCCGCACCATTGCACCGCCAGGCTGGAATAGATCAGGCCACAGCTGCCATTGCGCAACGGCAGTTGCTCGGCATCTCCGGCCACATGCCAAGAGGTGCCGCCCTGGGCGCGGGCGTGGGTCAGCATGCCTTCGGCAATGTCCAGCGCCACGCCGGCGACCTCGGGAAAACGCTGCGCCAGGGCGCGGCTGAAATAGCCCGTGCCGCTGCCCAAGTCGAGCCATTGCGAGGGTTGCAGACCGGTCGGCAGGCGTGCGAGCAGCGCGTGCCCAACGTCGCGTTGCAACTGCGCGACGCTGTCGTAACTCGCCGCTGCCTTGGAAAAGGAAGCCGCCACCCGCCGCTTGTCCGGCAACGCAGACCCCGCCTCGGCCCCTGTAGCAGCGGCGCAAGCCGCGTCATCTACCATCGCCAAACGTGCGTCAAACGCAAAACCCTTGCCGTTATTCATCAAAACCTCGCTCACGCAGGAAGGCCTGAATTGCACCGGCGACCCTTTGCGAGTCCTCCAGCATGAACGCATGGCTGGTCTGCTCGACCAGGCCGATCTCCGCCTCTGGCAGCAGCTCCCGCAACGCGCTTACGGCACCAACAGGCACCAGCGAATCGTTCCCGGCAAACAGGTGCAGTTGCGGCCCGGCAAACGCCTGCAACGCGGCCCGGGTATCCAGCTCCGCCAGCACATGCAGGCCCTCCACCAACGTCTGTGTCGAAGTCGGCTCAGCAACCGCCAGTCGCCGAGAAAGCCCGCGCGGATCAGCAGCGCCTTGCGCACAAAGCGACGCGAAGCGCTTCAGCAGGTTTTTCGGATCCGCCTCGCAAGCGGCCAGAAACGCTTCGAACGTCTTAGCGGGCATTGCATCCGGCCAGTCGGCCCGGGCCACGAAACAGGGGTTGCTGGCCAGCGTCAGCAAGCCACGACAGCGCTCGCCACGGCGCGCCGCCAGTTCGGCAGCAAGCATGCCTCCCAGCGACCAGCCGCCCAGCCAGACACCGTCCGGCAGGCGTTCGTCGAGCGCGTCGAGCCAGTCGGAAAGCTGGATGGAACCGGGCTCGGGCAAGGCTTCGATCCGCGCCTGCACGGGTTCAGCGAGCCCTCGCAAGGCGGCGACCAGGGGATCCAAAGCACCGTTGCCCAGGCCCCAGCCAGGTAGCAGGATCAAGCGATCAAGCATGTTCAGCTCCCAGCAGCGGGTAGCACTCAGCCAGCGCATCGAGCAGTCGCTGCACCTGGGCACTGCTGTGAGCGGCCGAAAGCGTGACCCGCAATCGCGCACTGCCGACGGGCACCGTTGGCGGGCGAATGGCCGTCACCAGCACTCCGCGCTCGCGCAGCAGACGCGACAAATGCAGGGCTCGCCCGGCGTCGCCGATGAGAATGGGTTGAATGGGCGTGAAGCTGTCCATCAAGGTCAGGCCCAACCGGGCAGCGCCCTGCCTGAACTGCGCGATCAGGGTCGCCAGGTGCTCGCGCCGCCAGTGCTCGCTGCGCAGCAGCTGCAGGCTGCGCAACGTGGCGCAGGCCAGCGCCGGTGGCTGGCTGGTGGTGTAGATGTAGGGCCGGGCGAACTGCACCAGCGTCTCGATCAGTTCCTCGCTGCCGGCTACGAAGGCGCCCGCAGTGCCGAAGCCCTTGCCCAAGGTCCCGACCAGCACCTGCACATCGTCCAACCCCAACCCGAAGTGTTCGACGATACCGCCACCGGTGGCGCCCAGGGCACCGAACCCGTGGGCATCGTCGACCATCAGCCAGGCACCCTTGGCGCGGGCCGAAGCGGCCAGTTGCGGCAGCTCGGCAAGGTCACCGTCCATGCTGAAGACGCCATCGGTCACCACCAGCGTATTGCCGGTGGCTTTGTCGAGGCGCGTGTTCAGGCTGGCGGCATCGTTGTGCAGGTAACGGCTGAAGCGCGCGCCGCTGAGCAGCCCGGCGTCCAGCAGCGAGGCGTGGTTGAGCCGGTCCTGCAGCACGGTATCGCCTTGCCCCACCAGGGCGGTGACCGCCCCCAGGTTAGCCATGTAGCCGGTGGAAAACAGCAACGCCCGCGGACGCCCGGTCAATTCGGCCAAGGCCTCTTCCAGCGCGTGGTGAGGGCTGCTGTGACCGACCACCAGATGCGATGCTCCACCGCCCACGCCCCAGCGCTCGGCGCCCTCGCGCCAGGCCTTGATCACTTCGGGGTGGTTGGCCAGGCCCAGGTAGTCGTTGCTGCAGAAAGCCAGCAGCGGTTGGCCATCGACCACCACGCATGGCCCCTGCGGGCTTTGCAGCAATGGACGCTGACGATAGAGGTCGGCGGCGCGGCGCTCGGCCAGGCGCGCGCTGAGGTCGAAGGGCATGCAGGCCTCGAATGGCAGGGGGTGAACGCCGGCCGCTGGGGCCGGCGCAGGGTCAGGCGGACGCGGCGTCGTAGAACAGGTCGCTGCTCTTCTGCTCGACCAGGGCCTGTTCGATGGCCGCTTGATGGACCTCGTCGGCGTGTTCTTCGCGCGCTTCGGGAGCGATCCCCAGGCGGGCGAACAACTGCATGTCCTTGTCCGCCTGCGGGTTGGCCGTGGTCAACAGCTTGTCGCCGTAGAAGATCGAATTGGCTCCGGCCAGGAAGGCCAGGGCCTGCATCTGTTCGTTCATCGCTTCACGCCCGGCGGAGAGTCGTACATGGGACTGCGGCATGAGAATGCGCGCCACGGCCAGCATGCGGATGAAATCGAACGGGTCGATATCCTCGGCGTTTTCCAGCGGTGTACCGGCCACTTTCACCAGCATGTTGATCGGCACCGACTCGGGATGCTCGGGCAGGTTGGCCAACTGGATCAGCAGCCCGGCGCGGTCGTCCAGCGACTCGCCCATGCCCAGGATGCCGCCGGAGCAGATCTTCATGCCGGCGTCGCGCACGTGGGCCAGGGTCTGCAGGCGTTCGCTGTAGGTGCGGGTGGTGATGATGCTGGCGTAGAACTCCGGCGAGGTGTCCAGGTTGTGGTTGTAGTAGTCGAGGCCGGCCTGGGCCAGCGCCTTGGTCTGGTCTTCGTCCAGGCGCCCCAGGGTCATGCAGGTTTCCAGGCCCAGCGCCTTGACCCCGGCAACCATTTGCAACACGTACGGCATGTCCTTGGCCGAGGGGTGTTTCCAGGCCGCGCCCATGCAGAATCGCGTCGAACCGATCGCCTTGGCGCGGGCGGCTTCCTCGAGCACCTTCTGCACTTCCATCAGCTTTTCTTTTTCCAGCCCGGTGTTGTAGTGCCCCGATTGCGGGCAGTACTTGCAGTCCTCGGGGCAGGCGCCGGTCTTGATCGACAGCAGGGTCGAGACCTGGACCCGATTGGGGTCGAAATGCGCCCGGTGCACGCTTTGCGCCTGGAACAGCAGGTCGTTGAACGGCTGCACGAACAGCGCCTTGACCTCGGCCAGGGTCCAGTCGTGACGAACGGTTGCAGTTGTACTGGCGCTCATCGGCGATTCCTTGTTTATGCTTGGGCGCGCGCAGGGACGCTGCAATGTCCATGGGCGCAACGCGGCTATTGAGTCGAATGCGGGCATGATTAAGGAAGCTCCATGCACTGTCAACCTTCTGTAGGCGCCAAGGTCTACAAGTGGCTAGAAACTGATCAGATTTGCTTGCTGTGCGACGAAGCGTCGGGCAATCCCTATGCCCTGTGCGAGGCCTGCGAATGCGACCTTCCCTGGCTGGAGGAGCAGTGCACGGTGTGCGCATTGCCCTTGGCGATGAGTGGGTTCACCTGCGCGCCCTGTCGGCGCCGGCCACCCGCATTCGGCAAGGTGGAAACCCCCTGGCACTATGGTTTCCCCCTCGACAGTCTGATCACCCGCTTCAAGCACAACAGCCAGTGGCCCTACGGACGTTTGCTGGCCGAGTTGACCAGTCACTGGCTCGATCATCGTTTCAATGAAGGGTTGCCACGCCCGCAGTTGCTGATCCCGGTGCCCATGGGGCGCAAACGCCTGCGCAGACGGGGTTTCAACCAGGCTGAAATGCTCGCTCGATGGTTGTCCGAGGCACTGCACATCGACTGCGATTCGACCCTGGTGCAACGACCGCGCGAGACCCAGGCGCAGCAGGAACTGGGCGCCAAGGCGCGCCTGCACAACCTGGAACGCGCCTTTGCCTTGATGCCCGGTGCGGTGCTCGATGGAGTGCACGTCGCCTTGGTCGACGATGTGATGACCACCGGCGCCACCGCGCAGGCCCTGGCCACGCTGCTTCGCGAGGGCGGCGCCGCGCGGGTCGACGTCTACTGTCTGGCGCGCACGGCCAAGCCCGAGTAGCCTTGGGCCATGACCTTGCCTCCTTTGCTTGCCCAGTACATCGCACGTCGTCCGCAACGCATCGAACTGCTGCGTCATATCGCCGAGCAGGGTTCGATCACCCGTGCCGCCAAGGCGGCTGGCCTGAGCTACAAGGGCGCCTGGGACGCCATCGACGAACTCAACAACCTGGCCCAAACGCCGCTGGTCGAACGGGTCGTGGGCGGCAAGGGCGGTGGTGGCGCGTGCTTGTCCGCGGAAGGGCAGCGCATGCTGCGCCTTTACCAGAAGCTCCAGGCCTTGCAGGCGCAGGTGCTCGAAGCCGCCGAGGACGTCGGCGACCTCGACCTGCTGGGCCGACTCATGCTGCGTACCAGTGCCCGCAATCAACTGCACGGCCGCGTGACTGCCATCGACGCTCAAGGGCGCAACGACGAAATCACCCTGGACCTGGGCGCCGGGTTGAGCCTGCGCGCGCAGATCACCCATGACAGCACGCAAACCCTGACGCTGGTGCCCGGCGCTGGTGTGGTGGCCTTGATCAAGGCGGGTTGGTTGTGCGTGTTGCCACTGGATGCCCCCGCCATGCCTGGTCACAGCTGCCTGCAGGGTGTGCTGGAGCAGGTCCTGAAGGACGCTCGAGGGCCTTGCGAAATGCGTATCGGCCTGGCGAATGGGCAGACCCTGTGCGCACTTTCCGAGCACTGCTCGATCCGCGAGGGCGACTCGGTCAATGTGTGGCTCGATCCTGCCAACGTTCTACTCGGTACTCCGCTCTAACCCGCGCCATACCCGCCGAACCCTGTCGATCCCCCTTTTCAGCGAGCCAGCCCGCAGCCGCCACTGCACCGTGACGGCCGCCGGGCGGGTATTGACTTTGCGCAGGCGTAAACGTATGTTTCAAACAGCCGTTTGATAGCGACAACCTGTCGCAGGTCGAACCCATCGGAATTCATCAGCAGAGGTTTATCGCTATGCCTGAGTACAAGGCCCCCTTGCGTGATATTCGCTTCGTCCGCGACGAGTTGCTCGGCTACGAAGCGCACTATCAAAGCCTGCCCGGCTGCCAGGATGCGACCCCGGACATGGTCGATGCCATCCTCGAAGAAGGCGCCAAGTTCTGCGAACAGGTACTGGCGCCGCTGAACCGTGTGGGCGACATCGAAGGCTGCACCTGGAGCGAAGACGGCGTGAAGACGCCGACCGGCTTCAAGCAGGCCTACAAACAGTTCGTCGAAGGCGGCTGGCCAAGCCTGGCCCATGACGTCGAACACGGTGGCCAGGGCCTGCCCGAATCCCTCGGTCTGGCGGTGAGCGAGATGATCGGCAGCGCCAACTGGTCGTGGGGCATGTACCCCGGCCTGTCCCACGGCGCCATGAACACCATTTCCGCCCACGGCACGCCCGAGCAGCAAGAGGCCTACCTGACCAAGCTGGTGTCCGGCGAGTGGACCGGCACCATGTGCCTGACCGAACCGCACTGCGGCACCGACCTGGGCATGCTGCGCACCAAGGCCGAACCCCAGGCCGACGGCAGCTATGCAATCAGCGGCACGAAGATCTTCATTTCTGCCGGCGAACACGACATGGCCGACAACATCGTGCACATCGTGCTGGCACGCCTGCCCGATGCACCGGCCGGCACCAAGGGCATCTCGCTGTTCATCGTGCCCAAGTTCCTGCCTGACAGCGATGGCGCGATCGGCGCGCGCAATGCGGTGAGCTGTGGCTCGCTGGAACACAAGATGGGCATTCACGGCAACGCCACCTGCGTGATGAACTTCGACAGCGCCACCGGCTACCTGATCGGCCCCGCCAACAAGGGCCTGAACTGCATGTTCACCTTCATGAACACGGCACGCCTGGGCACTGCCCTGCAGGGTCTGGCCCATGCCGAAGTCGCGTTCCAGGGTGGCCTGCGCTATGCCCGCGATCGCCTGCAGATGCGCTCGCTGACCGGCCCCAAGGCGCCCGACAAGGCTGCCGACCCGATCATCGTGCACCCGGACGTACGGCGCATGCTGCTGACCATCAAGGCCTTCGCCGAAGGCACGCGGGCCATGGTCTATTTCACCGCCAAGCTGGTGGACGTGCTCAAGTTCAGCCAGGACGAGGAAGAGCGCAAGCGCGCCGATGCCCTGCTGGCGTTCATGACGCCGATCGCCAAGGCATTCATGACCGAAGTCGGTTTCGAGGCCGCCAACCACGGCGTGCAGATCTACGGCGGGCACGGTTTCATTGCCGAGTGGGGCATGGAGCAGAACGTGCGCGACAGCCGTATTTCCATGCTGTACGAAGGCACCACCGGCATCCAGGCACTCGACCTGCTGGGGCGCAAGGTACTCATGACCCAGGGCGAGGCCCTCAAGGGCTTTACCCGGATCGTGCACAAGTTCTGCCAGGCCAACGAAGGCAACGAAGCCGTTGCCGAGTTCGTTACACCCCTGGCGCAGTTGAACAAGGAGTGGGGCGAGCTGACCATGAAGGTTGGCATGGCCGCCATGAAGGATCGCGAAGAAGTCGGCGCAGCCTCGGTCGATTACGTGATGTATTCGGGTTACGCCTGCCTGGCCTATTTCTGGGCCGACATGGCTCGTGTGGCAGCGCAGAAGCTGGCTGAAGGCACGGGCGATGCCGCGTTCTACACGGCCAAGCTGCAAACGGCGCGCTTCTACTTCCAGCGCATCCTGCCGCGCACCCGCACTCACGTTGCCGCCATGCTCTCGGGCGCGGCCAACCTGATGGACATGGACGAAGCGCACTTCGGCCTGTCCTACTGACAGGTACGCCAACCAGCCGGGCGGCGCGCGTCTTGCCGAGCGCGCCACCCGGCTTTCGAACCTCAGCCCTCGAATTTCTGCGAGTCAGCCATGGCGGATTACAAAGCTCCCCTGCGCGATATGCGCTTTGTTCTGAACGAAGTATTCGACGTTGCCAGCCACTGGGCGCAGCTGCCGGGCCTGGCCGACAGCGTCGATGTCGACACCATGGAGGCCATTCTCGAGGAGGCCGGCAAGGTCACCGCCCAGGCCATCGCGCCCTTGAGCCGGGCGGCCGATGAAGAGGGCTGCCACTGGCGCGATACCGCGGTGACCACTCCGGCCGGGTTCATCCAGGCCTATCGGACCTACGCCGAGGGTGGCTGGGTCGGCGTGGGTGGCGAACCTGCCCACGGTGGCATGGGCATGCCCAAGGTGATTTCGGCGCAGGTCGAGGAAATGGTCAACTCGGCCAGCCTGGCGTTCGGCCTGTACCCGATGCTGACTGCCGGTGCCTGCCTGTCCATCAACGCCCATGCCAGTGAAGAGCTGAAACGCACCTACCTGCCCAAGATGTATGCCGGGACCTGGGCCGGCTCCATGTGCCTGACCGAAGCCCATGCGGGTACCGATCTGGGCCTGATCCGCACGCGTGCCGAACCGCAGGCAGACGGCAGCTACAAGGTCAGCGGGACGAAAATCTTCATCACCGGCGGCGAACACGACCTGACCGAGAACATCATTCATCTGGTGTTGGCCAAGCTTCCCGACGCACCGCCCGGCCCCAAGGGCATCTCGCTGCTGCTGGTGCCCAAGTTCATGGTCGATGCCGACGGTAACCTGGGCGCGCGCAACGCGGTGTCCTGCGGTTCCATCGAACACAAGATGGGCATCCAGGCGTCGGCCACCTGCGTGATGAACTTCGATGGCGCCACCGGTTACCTGGTCGGCGAGGCCAACAAGGGCCTGGCGGCCATGTTCACCATGATGAACTACGAGCGTCTGGGCGTAGGCATTCAGGGCCTAGCGTCGGCCGAGCGCTCCTATCAGAACGCTGTGGAGTACGCCCGTGACCGGCTGCAGAGCCGTTCGCCCACCGGGGCCATGCAGGCCGACAAGATGGCCGACCCGATCATCGTCCACCCGGACGTGCGGCGCATGCTGCTGACCATGAAAGCCTGCAATGAAGGCGGGCGGGCGTTCTCCACCTACGTGGCGCTGCAGTTGGACACCGCCAAGTACAGCGAAGAGCCGGCCACGCGCAAGCGCGCCGAAGACATGGTGGCTTTGCTGACTCCGGTGGCCAAGGCCTTCCTCACCGACCTGGGCCTGGAAACCACGGTGCATGGCCAGCAGGTATTCGGTGGCCACGGCTATATCCGCGAATGGGGCCAGGAGCAGTTGGTCCGCGATGTGCGCATTACCCAGATCTACGAGGGCACCAACGGCATCCAGGCACTGGACCTGATGGGCCGCAAGGTGGTGGGCAACGGTGGTGCGTTCTATCAGCTGTTTTCCGACGAAGTGCGTGCCTACGCCGCCGATGCCGACGCCGCGTTGCAGGAGTTCACCCAGCCGCTGATCCACGCGCTGGACCGTTTGGATGCGCTGACTGCCGGGGTTCTGGACCGCGCCGCGAACGACCCGCGCGAGATCGGCGCCGCGTCGGTCGAGTACCTGCAAGCCTTTGGCTACACCGCCTATGCCTACATGTGGACAAGGATGGCGGCTGCTGCGCTGGGCCGGCAGGACGAGGCTTTCTATGCCAGCAAACTGGGCACTGCGCGCTTTTATTTCGCCCGGTTGCTGCCGCGGATCCACTCGTTGGCGGCTGCCGTCGATGCTGGCAGCGCGTCACTGTTTCTGTTGGATGAAGAGCAATTCTGACGGTGTAAGCTTTGGCTTACATCACGTGGTGTCTTTGAGCTATATCCGTAGATTGGATCCACAGTTAATCTTCACTCCAAGGACGTTGCGCAGGATGCGCCTAGATATAACAGGGACACGTAGGATTTCTGCCAGGACGGCGGACGGAAATGGATGTCATGGGAAACAGTCTGCAAAACCCCGCTTCGGCGGGGTTTTCTTTTTTCCGCTCCCGAATAATTTCCCCTGTAGCAGCGGCGCAAGCCGCGTCACCGACTGCGCGGTACACCTGACCCACTGCATCAAGGCCGGACGCGGCTCGCGCCGCTGCTACAGGAACGCGTGGGGCTCATTACGGGCTGCGCGACCCCTGTAGCAGCGGCGCAAGCCGGTCACTCGCGACGCGATACACCTGACACTCCGCATCGACGTCGGACGCGGCTCGCGCCGCTGCTACAGGAACGCGTGGGGCTCATTACGGGCTGCGCGACCCGTGTAGCAGCGGCGCAAGCCGCGTCACTGGCGACGCGATACACCTGACACCCCGCTTCGACGCCGGACGCGGCTCACCCACCCCCTGTAGCAGCGGCGCGTCAGGTCATGGTTTCGCTGGCGGCTTGAGCAGCGCTTCGGCCGCTTTGGCCAGGTCTGGCGGGAGGAAATCCCGGTCCGGGTTGTAATCGGCCTTGAGGAATCGTGTCAGGTCCTGCAGGTCGCCGGGGCTCAGAATGCCCGCCGCCTGCTTGAGCCGCAGGTTGTCGAGAATGTAGTCATAGCGGGTGTTGTTGTAGTCGCGCACCGAGCTGTACAGCTGGCGCTGCGCATCGAGCACGTCGACGATGTTGCGCGTTCCCACCTGATAGCCGATTTCCGTGGCCAGCACCGAGCTCTGGTTGGAGATGATCGACTGCTTGCGCGCCTGCACCTGCTCGACATCGGTGTTCACCGCACGGTGCAGGTTGCGGGTGTTCTCCACCACCTGTCGGCGCAGGCTTTCACGCTGCTGCTCACTTTGCGTGAGCCGCGCATAGGCCTCACGGACCTGCGAACTGGTCAAACCGCCGCTGTAGATTGGAATGTTCAACTGCACCCCAATGCTGCGCTGCGACACGTCGCTGCCATAGCTCACGCCCGGCAGATTGGAGGGATTGCTGAAACCCAGATTGTCGTTGTCACCCTTCTGGTATTGCGCCACCGCATCCACCGTGGGCGCATGCCCGGCCTTGCGCTGGCGCAAGGTCTGCTCGGCAGCTTCCACGGCGTAGTTGCTGGCCAGCAGATCGAGGTTCTGCCGGGAAGCGGTGTCGACCCACGCACTCGCGTCGTTGGGCATCGGCGCCAGCACCGGCAAGGTGTGAACGATGCCCTGGATCGAGTTGTATTCGCGGTTGGTCAGCGTGATCAGGGCCTGGAAGGCGTCGTCGACCTGACGCTGGGCGATGATTCGATTGGCCCGGGCGGTGTCGTAGCTGGCCTGGGATTGCAGGGTGTCGGTCTTGTCGGACAGACCGACGTTGAAACGCTCCTGCGACTGATCGAGCTGGCGCCGGAAAGCATTCTCTTCGGCACGCGCGGTGGCCAGGTTGTCCTGCGCGCGCAGCACCGAGAAATAGGCCTGGGCACTCTGCAGAATCAGGTTCTGCTCGGTGGCCGACAGCTGCACGGCCGCCTGCTCGTCGACCGCTTTGGCGGCCTTGAGCTGAAACCAGCGGTCGGCGCGGAACAGCGGCTGGCTCAACTGCGCCCGGTAGGAATTGCCGCTGCGGTTGTACACCGCCGACGGTTGGTCCAGCGCCGTGCGGGTATCGTTGATGTCGTAGCCCGCCGACAGGTTGGGCAGCAAGCCGGCCCGCGCCTGCGGCACGATTTCGCTTTGCGCGGCGTAGTCGGCCCGCGACGCGGCCAGGTCGGCGTTGTTCAGCACCGCTTCCTGATAGACGCTGACCAGGTCGGTCATGCTCGCCAGCGGTGCCTGCTGCGCCAGGGCCATGCCTGGAATGGCACCGGACACGGCCAGGGCGAGGGCCGTTGCCGAGGGAAATCTACTGCGCAGCATGGGGCAATCCTTGGTCTGAAAGCTGGGTCTGGGCATCAGCTGTGAAAATAGGCGTGGGGCAGGGCGAGTGTAGAGCGCGGCGCGCCGCACAACAATCCGGCGCAACGGCCAATATCAAGACCTGCAGGCGGAGTTGGCGTTCCGTGTGCGGGCCGTCTATGCTGTGCACGTTCTTGTCGGGGTGCCTTGCTATGAGGCTGAGATCGGATAATCCGGATCCCGTTGAACCTGATCAGGTTAACGCCTGCGTAGGGAACAAGATTTCTCGTCCTTTCGGCGAGTCCTCTTGTGCTTCGTCCGGGGTCTCGCGCATTTTCTGCACAGCACCTCGCGTACAAGCACAGCATCCGTTCACAGGGTGCATCCGTGCCTTTCAGGTTCGCTCCGACATTCCCGTGCTGGATGCCGTCTGGAGAGCCTGTGATGAATACAAAAGCAAAAAACACCGTGCATTTGAGCGAATCGGCCCAAGTCGATTCCGGCTCCGTGCAGCCCTTCACCCGTTCACGCAAGATCTACGTCCAAGGCTCGCGTGCGGACATCCGCGTGCCGATGCGCGAGATCAGCCTGGATGTCACGCCCACCGACTTCTCGACCGGCAACGGCGCGGGCGAGATCAATCCGCCGGTGACCGTCTACGACACGTCGGGCCCCTACACCGACCCCAGCGTCGTCATCGACGTACGCAAGGGCCTGGCTGATATACGTTCGGCCTGGATCGACGACCGCGGCGACACCGAGCGCCTGGCCGGCCTGAGCTCGAACTTCGGCCAGCAACGCCTGAGCGACGACGAACTGACCAAACTGCGCTTCGCCCATGTGCGCAACCCGCGCCGCGCCAAGGCCGGCGCCAACGTCAGCCAGATGCACTATGCCCGCCAGGGCATCATTACCGCCGAAATGGAATACGTCGCCATCCGCGAGAACATGAAGCTGGCCGAGGCGCGCGCTGCCGGCCTGCTCAAGGACCAGCACAAGGGCCACAGCTTCGGCGCCAGCATTCCCCGGGAGATCACCGCCGAATTCGTGCGCGACGAGATCGCCCGCGGCCGCGCCATCATTCCGGCCAACATCAACCACACCGAACTCGAGCCGATGATCATCGGCCGCAACTTCCTGGTGAAGATCAACGGCAACATCGGCAACAGCGCGCTGGGTTCTTCCATCGAGGAAGAAGTGGCCAAGCTCACCTGGGGCATTCGCTGGGGCTCTGACACGGTAATGGACCTGTCCACCGGCAAGCACATCCATGAAACCCGCGAGTGGATCATCCGCAACTCGCCCGTGCCGATCGGCACCGTACCCATCTATCAGGCCCTGGAAAAAGTCGGCGGCGCGGCTGAGGACCTGACCTGGGAGCTGTTCCGCGACACCCTGATCGAGCAGGCCGAGCAGGGCGTCGACTACTTCACCATCCATGCCGGCGTGCTCTTGCGCTACGTACCGCTGACGGCCAAGCGGGTCACCGGCATCGTCAGTCGCGGCGGGTCGATCATGGCCAAGTGGTGCCTGGCGCATCACAAGGAAAACTTCCTGTACACGCACTTCGACGAGATCTGCGAGATCATGAAGGCCTACGACGTCAGCTTTTCCCTGGGCGACGGCCTGCGTCCCGGGTCGATCGCCGACGCCAACGACGAAGCCCAGTTCGGTGAGCTGGAAACCCTCGGCGAGCTGACCAAGATCGCCTGGAAGCACGACGTGCAGTGCATGATCGAAGGTCCGGGGCATGTGCCGATGCAGTTGATCAAGGAGAACATGGACAAGCAGCTGGAGTGCTGCGACGAAGCGCCGTTCTACACCCTGGGCCCACTGACCACCGACATCGCGCCGGGTTACGACCACATCACCTCGGGTATCGGTGCGGCGATGATCGGCTGGTTCGGCTGCGCCATGCTCTGCTACGTGACGCCCAAGGAGCACCTCGGGTTGCCGAACAAGGATGACGTGAAGACCGGCATCATCACCTACAAGATTGCCGCCCATGCCGCCGACCTGGCCAAGGGACACCCGGGCGCGCAGATCCGCGACAACGCCTTGAGCAAGGCGCGCTTCGAGTTTCGCTGGGAAGACCAGTTCAACCTGGGGCTGGACCCAGACACCGCGCGCGCCTACCACGACGAAACCCTGCCCAAGGATTCGGCCAAGGTCGCGCATTTCTGCTCGATGTGCGGACCGAAGTTCTGCTCGATGAAAATCACCCAGGAAGTGCGCGAGTACGCGGCCAACCAGAAGATCGAAGCCGTCGACCTGAGCGTGGAGGAGGGCATGCGCGAACAGGCGCAGCGCTTCAAGCAGGAAGGCAGCCAGCTGTACCAAAAGGTCTAGTCAGTATCTTCGGTGGTGCGGTTTTCGCGGCCGCTGACCGCTCCTGCGATCCCTCCGTAGGAGCGGTCAGCGGCCGCGAACAGGCACCGCCAATGCCCCAACAACCTTCGACCCATTTCCACTCGAGCCCAGCCATTGAAAACCTCCTATTCTCCCGATACTGCGGTGTCCGCCGCCCAGCGCGTGCTGGGCGGGCGCGACCTGTTCTCCCTGTGGTTTTCCCTGGGCGTGGGCCTCATGGTGCTGCAGACCGGCGCCCTGCTGGCGCCTGGCCTGGGCCTGGCTGGCGCACTGGCGGCGATCTTCCTGGGCACCCTGGTGGGTGTTTTGCTGCTCGCCTCGGTCGGCGTCATCGGCAGCGACACCGGCCTGTCCGCCATGGCGGCCCTGCGCCTGACCCTGGGCCGTGGCGCCGGCAGCGTTCCGGCCTTGCTCAACCTGTTGCAACTGATCGGCTGGGGATCGTTCGAGATCATCGTGATGCGCGATGCGGCGAGCCTGCTGGGCACGCGCGCGTTCGGTGAGGGCAGCCTGGGCAGCAACCCCTGGCTGTGGACCGTGTTTTTCGGCGGCCTGGCGACATTGCTGGCGGTCACCGGGCCGCTGACCTTCGTGCGCAAGGTGCTGCGCAAATGGGGCATCTGGCTGCTGTTGGCAGCGTGCCTGTGGCTGACCTGGAACCTGTTCGCCAAGGCCGACCTGACGACCCTGTGGAACACCGCTGGCGACGGTTCCATGGACCTGGCCACGGGCTTCGACATCGCCATCGCCATGCCCTTGTCGTGGCTGCCGCTGATTGCCGACTATTCGCGATTCGGCAAGCGCGCCAAAAGCGTGTTCGGCGGCACCGCCGTCGGGTTTTTCATAGGCAACTTCTGGTTGATGAGCCTGGGCGTCGCCTACACCCTGGCGTTCGCGCCCAGTGGCGAAGTCAATGCGCTGCTGCTGGCGTTGGCCGGGGCCGGCCTGGGCATACCGCTGTTGTTGATCCTGCTGGACGAGTCGGAGAACGCCTTCGCCGATATCCATTCGGCGGCGGTATCGACCAGCTTGCTGTCAGGGCTCAAGGTCGAACACCTGGCCTTGGCCATCGGCATCATCTGCACGCTGATCGCCTGCCTGGCACCGCTGGCGCAGTACCAGAACTTCCTGCTGCTGATTGGCTCGGTGTTCGCGCCGCTGTTCGGCGTGGTGCTGATGGACCACTTCGTGCTGCGCAGGCGTTCGGCGCAGGTCGAACCGCGCGCCGTGCACTGGAGTGCGCTGCTGGCCTGGCTTGGCGGCGTATGCCTGTACCACGTGCTGGCCAATCTGTACCCGCAGATCGGCGCAACCCTGCCAGCGCTGCTGGTGGCCGGGTTGCTGTACTACCTGATCGAGCGAGTGCTCAACCGCGACCCGGGAACAGCTCGGGCTTGATCACGCCATTGAGGCGCGGGTAGGCGATCTTCACTTCCGGGTGGCCCATGGCGTAGGGGGCGATGCTGTACACATTGTACTTGAGCACCACGCCCCCATAGGTCAGGGCAATGTTCGGCGTTTGCTGGAAGGGCCACTGGCGAATGAACTCGGCATCCTTGTCCAGTTTGCTGGCGACCAGCCAGCCGCGGTGGGCTTCTTCGGCGGCCTGCCAGAACGCACGCTCCTGGCCCGGGACCAGCATGTCCTGCAGGGTCAGCTCGCGGTGTTCGCGACGCGACCAGTTGATGAAGCCGCGCCCGGGCATGCCATGGGCGCCGCCGGTCATGGCGTAGCTGGACAGCTCGACCACAACAATGCCGTCATGCTGTTCGCGTACCTTGGCTTGCAGGTAGCTGCTGTAGCGTGGCTGGGCCTCGCGCATGAACTGCTCTTCGTAGGCCTTAAGGGTCGCTGGCACGCGGGCGTCGGGTGTATTGACGGTCATCTCGCGCAGGCGTTTGTCGATGGCTGCATCCAGGCCCGGCTCGTCGGGAAAGTGCACCACGTCGATGTTCACCAGCGGGCAGTCCTGATTGTCGCAGCCAGGCTTGAGGTGCTCGAAAGCCTCGCGCTTGGTGTCCAGCGGCGCCCGGTAGTTGGGCTGGAAGACACTGGAGCAGGCACCCAGGGTCAGGGCGACGCAGGCCACGGAGGCGAACTTGAGAAACGACATGAGGGTCCTTGGCGGGTAATGGAATTATCGTGGTTGGACTGTCGGTCGAACCGTCGGTTCGCCAGCTGCGCCATCTTAATGCCTGCTCGCCCAACCGCCTATCCCGAGGCTTGCGGCTTCACCGCAAAGGGGGCTGCAATACAGGCGCATCGCGGTTAGGATGGCCCCATGCTGCATGCACGAGTAAGAGGTTTTTCCATGTCAGATTCATCCCGGTCGATGCCTACAAGGGTCGAAATCGACAAGCGCGAGCTCTGCTTCCAGGGCTTCTACAAACTGGACAAGCTGTTCCTGCGCCACGAGCTGTTCAACGGTGGCATGAGCAAGCAGATCAGCCGCGAATTGTTCGTGCGCCATGATGCCGTGTGCGTGTTGCCCTACGACGCCGCTCGCGACGAACTGGTGCTCATCGAGCAGTTCCGGGTCGGCGCGGTGGGCAAGGTCGACAACCCCTGGCTGATCGAAATGGTTGCCGGGCTGATCGACAAGGACGAGCTGCCCGAGGAAGTCGCGCACCGCGAGGCCGATGAGGAAGCCGGCCTGCAGATTCAAGCGCTGTGGCCGATCAGCAAGTACTTCCCGTCTCCCGGTGGCAGCGACGAGTACGTGCACCTTTACCTGGGCCGCTGCAGCAGCGAGGGCGCAGGTGGCCTGCATGGCCTGGAAGAAGAGGGCGAGGACATCCGCGTCAAGGTCTGGGCATTCGACGATGCCCTGCAGGCCGTGCGCGATGGTCGAATCATCAACGCGGCAGCGATCATCGCCATCCAATGGCTGGCCCTGAACCGCGACGAAGTCAGGGGGCTGTGGTCGTGAGCCCGTTGCGCGAGCGCTACCGTGTCGATCTGGTCGGCCTGCAGGCCGCCTGCGAAGCCAATTACGCGCGGCTCATGCGCCTGCTGCCGGACATGCGCAGCCAGCAGTTGTCACGCCGCATCGCCATGACCCAGGCCGACCAGATGCTCGGTGTGCTGACGCTGGAGGTGCTGCTTGCCTGTCCGTACACCACCACCCTGCGCGTACGCCAGGAACACAGCCTGCCATGGCTGCCGGTGCCGCAGATGGAGGTGCAGGTGTACCACGACGCGCGCATGGCCGAAGTCGTCAGCGCCGAGCACGCCCGGCGTTTCCGCAGCGTCTATCCCTACCCCAACGCGGCCATGCACCAGCCTGACGAAAAGGCCCAGCTCAACCTGTTCCTGGGTGAGTGGCTGAGTCATTGCCTGGCCTGTGGCCACGAGTACGAAGCGGTACGCTGAACATCGGCCTGCACGAGCGCCGCAGGTCGCATTGCCCTTGTCATCCAGGCTACGCATAATTTGCCGGTTCGCCCTTTTGCCTGGAGACGGTCTTGTCGAGCCTATCTGATCCTGCTGTCGATGCACCGGTAGTGCTCGTGCAGCTTTCCGACAGCCACCTGGTGGCCGCAGCCGACGGTGCCATGTTCGGCTTGAACACGCGACGGAGCCTGGCGCAGGTGGTTGCGCAGGTGCTCGAGGAGCAGCCGCGCATCGACCTGCTGGTCGCCACCGGTGACCTGTCTCAGGACGGCACGCTGGCGTCTTACCAGGCATTCGCGCAGGCCACCCAGGTCATTTGCGCACCCACGCGCTGGCTGCCTGGCAACCATGATGAGCCTGCGCTCATGCAGCAGGCCGCCCAAGGCACCCAGTGGCTGGAGCCTGTGGCGGACGTGGGCGCCTGGCGGGTGACGCTGCTCGATTCGACCATCGCCGGTTCGGCAGCCGGCCATCTGGCCGACGACCAGTTGCAGTTGCTCGAGCGGGCGCTCGCTGAAGCACCGCACAAGCATCATCTGGTGTGCCTGCATCACCATCCGGTTGCGATCGGCAGCCAATGGATAGAGCCCATCGGGCTGCGCAACGCCGGGGCCCTGTTCGAGCTGCTCGGGCGTTTTCCGCAGGCGCGTGGTGTGCTCTGGGGGCATGTGCATCAGGAGATCGACCGGCACGCCCATGGCTTGCGCCTGCTGGCGTCGCCGTCCACGGGCATTCAGTTTCTGCCAGGCAGTGAGGATTTCGCCCTGGACAACCGCGCGCCGGGCTACCGCTGGCTGCGCCTGATGCCCGACGGGCAGATCGAGACCGGCGTGTCGCGGCTGGCGAACTTCACCTTCACCCCGGACCTGGACGCGGCGGGTTATTGAATCGGAGGCGGTAGTGCGGCCTTCGCGGCCAGAGCCCGCTCCCGCAGGGTTTCGCGCCAGGATTGCGGCTTGCCCATATACCGACGCAGCAACACCCCAACTGCACCCCCGACAAGGTAAACTGCGCGCCATCTCTATGCCCGGAGGCCCCCATGCCCGGTTCGATCCTCTACATTCACGGTCTGAACAGTTCGCCGGATTCGCAGAAAGCCCGCCAGCTGAGCGCGCTGATGCAACGCATCGGCCTGGCCGACCAGCTACGCGCGCCGGCGCTGCACCACCATCCGCGCCAGGCCATTGCCCAACTGGAAGCCGCGCTGGCGCAGCTCGACGCACCATTGCTGGTGGGAAGCTCCCTCGGCGGCTACTATGCGACGCACCTGGCAAAGCGCTTCGGCCTCAAGGCATTGTTGATCAACCCGGTGGTCAATCCCCACCACCTGTTCGATGGCTACCTGGGAATGCAGACCAACCACTACACGGGCGAACGCTGGCAGTTGACCCGCGACCACGTCACGGCCCTTGCCGAGCTGGAAGTGCCGGCGCCCACCGACCCCGAGCGGCTTCAGGTGTGGCTGCAGACCGGCGACGAAACCCTCGACTATCGCCAGGCTGCGGCCTTCTACCAAGCCTGCAGCGTACACATCGAAAACGGCGGCGACCACGGCTTCCAAGGCTTTGCGCAAAAGTTGCCAGCGCTGCTGGCATTCGCCGGCATCGATGCGGCGCGTTACCAGGCCGTCGATTTTGCCCAGCTTTGATCACTCTTTTCACGAACGACTGACGACGAGACCCCATGGCCAATCCCAGCGCTAGCTCCTATAACGCAGACGCCATCGAAGTCCTCTCGGGCCTCGACCCGGTGCGCAAGCGCCCGGGCATGTACACCGACACCAGTCGGCCCAACCACCTGGCCCAGGAAGTCATCGACAACAGTGTCGACGAAGCCCTGGCGGGCCATGCGCGGTCCATTCAGGTCATCCTGCACGCCGATCACTCTCTGGAAGTGTCCGACGATGGCCGTGGCATGCCCGTGGACATCCACCCCGAGGAAGGCGTCAGCGGCGTCGAGCTGATCCTTACCAAGCTGCACGCGGGCGGCAAGTTTTCCAACAAGAACTACCAGTTTTCCGGCGGCCTGCACGGGGTGGGCATCTCGGTGGTCAACGCCTTGTCCAATCAGGTGCGGGTCAGGGTCAAGCGCGACGGCAACGAGTACCAGATGACCTTCGCCGATGGCTTCAAGGCCACCGATCTGGAAGTCATCGGCACCGTCGGCAAGCGCAACACCGGCACCAGCGTGTACTTCGCCCCGGACCCGAAATACTTCGATTCGCCGAAGTTTTCCGTCAGCCGCCTCAAGCATGTGCTCAAGGCCAAGGCGGTGTTGTGTCCCGGCCTGCTGGTCAGCTTCGAAGACAAGGGCAGCGGCGAGAAGGTCGAGTGGCATTATGAAGACGGGCTGCGTTCGTACCTGATCGATGCGGTCACCGAATTCGCTCGCCTGCCCGACGAGCCGTTCTGCGGCAGCCTGGCGGGCAACAAGGAAGCCGTGGACTGGGCACTGCTGTGGTTGCCCGAAGGCGGCGACAGCGTTCAGGAAAGCTACGTCAACCTGATCCCGACGGCTCAGGGCGGTACCCACGTCAACGGGCTGCGCCAGGGTCTGCTGGATGCGATGCGCGAGTTCTGCGAGTTCCGCAACCTGCTGCCGCGCGGCTTGAAGCTGGCGCCGGAAGATATCTGGGAACGCATCGCCTTCGTGCTCTCGATGAAGATGCAGGATGCGCAGTTCTCCGGCCAGACCAAGGAGCGGCTGTCCTCGCGCGAGGCGGCCGCGTTCGTCTCCGGCGTGGTCAAGGACGCCTTCAGCCTGTGGCTCAACGCCCATCCCGAATTGGGCATGCAGTTGGCCGAACTGGCGATCAGCAACGCCGGGCGCCGCCTCAAGGCGAGCAAGAAGGTCGAGCGCAAGCGCATCACCCAGGGCCCCGCATTGCCCGGCAAGCTGGCCGACTGCGCCGGCCAGGACCCAGCCCGCTCCGAGCTGTTCCTGGTCGAAGGCGACTCGGCAGGCGGCTCGGCCAAACAGGCGCGAGACAAGGAATTCCAGGCGATCCTGCCGTTGCGCGGCAAGATCCTCAACACCTGGGAAGTGGACGGCAGCGAAGTCCTCGCCAGCCAGGAGGTCCACAACATTGCCGTGGCCATCGGCGTCGATCCCGGTGCCGCCGATATCAGCCAGCTGCGCTACGGCAAGGTGTGCATTCTGGCCGACGCCGACTCCGACGGCCTGCACATCGCGACCCTGCTGTGTGCGCTGTTCGTCCAGCACTTCCGCCCCCTGGTGGACGCCGGTCACGTCTATGTCGCCATGCCGCCGCTGTACCGCATCGACCTGGGCAAGGAGATCTTCTATGCCCTGGACGAGGCCGAGCGCGACGGCATCCTCGACCGCCTGGTCGCCGAAAAGAAACGCGGCAAGCCGCAGGTCACGCGCTTCAAGGGCCTGGGCGAAATGAACCCGCCGCAGCTGCGCGAAACCACCATGGACCCCAACACCCGCCGCCTGGTGCAACTGACCCTGGACGATTTCGCCGGGACCACCGAAATCATGGACATGCTGCTGGCCAAGAAACGTGCGGGCGACCGCAAGGCGTGGCTCGAGTCCAAGGGCAATCTGGCCGAGGTGCTGGCTTGATCGCAGCGCTGCTGACAGCCCTGTTCGCCCTGGCCCTGCCGACGCTGGCCGTGGCGTCGGTGCAACCACCCGTGCCCGAGCTGACCCTGGTCGGCGAGCACGCGGTGGACGGTATGCCCACCGGAAACCTGTCCGGCCTGGCGCTGTGCCGCAAGACCTTGTGGGCCGTTTCGGACCGGGAGGACGGTACGGTTTATCGACTCGACACCTCGACCCCCAACTGGCAGGCCACGGCCGTAGCCTTCAAGGCGCCGCCGGTACCGCCCAGCGGGCTGCCCTTTCGTCTGCGCATGAGCAGTTGGGCGGCGGCCTTCGTGCGTGGCGGCGACCTGGATTTCGAAGGCATCAGCTGCGATGCCCGAGGCAACCAATACCTGGTCAGTGAATCCCACGTCGCGGTGCTGCAGATTCCCGTGTCAGGCGAGCCGAAATGGTTGCCCCTGGACCCGACCCTGGTCAGTCAGGCACGCGCCAGCCACCTGCTGTTGCATTTCAATGCCCTGTTCGAAGGGCTGACCGTCAATCTGGCCGGCGACCGCCTGTGGCTGGCTGCCGAACGTCAGCAGCGCGGCCTGCTGGCCGTTCGCAAGCGGCCATTGAGCTGGAGCTGTGAGGGGCGTTGCGTATTGCTTGCCGAAGGCGGTGCGGAAGCCCTGCCGGTGCAGATTCCCCGGGCCAGGCACATGCCGCGCGATTTTGCCGATCTGGCCTGGTTCGATGGCAAGCTGTTCACGCTGGAACGCAATGCCTATCGCATCTGTCGTCGCGACGCGGACACGGCTGCCGTGGAGCGATGCTGGTCGTTCGCCGCCGAGGCGCTGTTGCCGGCTCGCCGCTATGATGCTCCCTACGGTCTGACCGAAGCGCTGAGCGTCGATGCCGAGGGGGCATGGGTGGGCACCGACAATAACCAGTGGGCCCGCGCCGATGGCGAGCGGCGTCCGGTGGTCTGGCGCTTCGCGGCCCCCGCCGGCGGCTGGAGCGCCGCGCCATGAGCCAGGCCGCACCGGGCAGGCGTGTTGGCAAGGTGTTGATGCTGCTGGCCTGGGCCGCGGCGTTGTACCTGGCCACGCAGTTCTTCGGTGACTGGGAACAGCGTCGAGAAAATCCCAATGCGGTGCCGGTTTCCCAGCACGGCGACGGCTACGTGGAAGTGCAACTGGCCGGCAATGGCCAGGGGCACTTCGTCAGCGGCGGCTTCATCAATGGGCAGCCGGTGCAATTCATGCTCGACACCGGCGCCACCGATGTGGCCATGCCCGAAGCGGTCGCGCGCAAGCTCGATCTGGCCCGCGGTGCGCCGGTGCTGCTGACCACTGCCAATGGCAAGACCCAAGGCTATCGCACCGAGATCGCCACTCTGCAGCTGGGCGACATACGCCTGAGCAATGTCCGCGCCCTGGTGGTGCCGGGCTTCGACGGCGACCAGGTGCTGCTGGGCATGAGCGCCCTGAAACAACTTGAATTCACTCAGCGCGGCGGCAACTTGCTGCTGCGCCAGACTACGAAACGATGAGGCTTGCATGAGCGATTCCCTCGATCTCAGTCTTGACGGCGTAGAACGCCGGTCCCTGGCTGACTTCACCGAACAGGCCTACCTCAACTACTCCATGTACGTGATCATGGACCGCGCCTTGCCGCATATCGGTGATGGCCTCAAGCCGGTCCAGCGACGCATCGTCTATGCCATGAGCGAGTTGGGCCTGGACGCCGACGCCAAGCACAAGAAGTCCGCACGTACCGTGGGCGATGTACTCGGCAAGTTCCACCCCCACGGCGACTCGGCCTGCTACGAGGCCATGGTCCTGATGGCCCAGCCGTTCAGCTATCGCTACACGCTGGTCGATGGCCAGGGCAACTGGGGCGCACCGGACGATCCCAAGTCGTTCGCCGCCATGCGCTACACCGAGGCGCGTCTGTCGCGCTATTCCGAGGTGCTGCTCACCGAGCTGGGCCAGGGCACGGCAGACTGGGTGCCGAACTTCGACGGTACCCTCGACGAGCCGTCGGTGCTGCCGGCACGGCTGCCCAATATCCTGCTCAACGGCACCACCGGCATTGCCGTAGGCATGGCCACCGACGTTCCACCGCACAACCTGCGCGAAGTGGCCAGCGCCTGTGTGCGCCTGCTCGACGAGCCCAAGGCGACGATCGAGCAGCTCTGCGAACACATCCAGGGCCCCGACTACCCGACCGAAGCGGAAATCATCACCCCGCGCGCCGATCTGCTGAAAATCTACCAGACCGGTCGCGGCTCGGTGCGCATGCGCGCGGTGTATCGCCTGGAAGACGGCGACGTAGTCGTCACCGCCTTGCCGCACCAAGTGTCCGGCGCCAAAGTGCTGGAGCAGATCGCGGCGCAGATGCAGGCCAAGAAGCTGCCGATGGTGGCCGATCTGCGTGACGAGTCCGACCACGAGCATCCGTGTCGCATCGTCATCATTCCACGCTCCAATCGCGTCGAAGTCGACGACTTGATGCAGCATCTGTTCGCCACCACCGATCTGGAGTCGACCTACCGGGTCAACGTCAACATCATCGGTCTGGACGGTCGCCCGCAGTTGAAGAACCTGCGCACGTTGCTGGTCGAATGGCTGGAGTTCCGTGTCAACACCGTGCGCCGTCGCCTGCAGTTCCGCCTGGACAAGGTCGAACGTCGCCTGCACCTGTTGGACGGCTTGCTGATCGCCTTCCTCAACCTGGATGAAGTGATCCACATCATCCGCACCGAGGAGCATCCCAAGGCGCGCCTGATCGAACGCTTTGCCCTCACCGAGATCCAGGCCGACTACATTCTCGACACGCGCCTGCGTCAGCTCGCGCGCCTCGAGGAAATGAAGATCCGCAGCGAGCAGGAAGAACTGGCGAAGGAACGCGCCAAGCTGCAGGCGCTGCTGGGCAGCGAAAGCAAGCTGAAGAAGCTGGTGCGCGCCGAGCTGATCAAGGACGCCGAAACCTATGGCGACGAGCGTCGTTCGCCGATCGTTGCGCGCAGCGAAGCACGCGCGCTGTCGGAGAACGAGCTGATGCCGACCGAGCCGGTGACGGTAGTGCTGTCGGAAAAAGGCTGGGTGCGCTGTGGCAAAGGTCACGATATCGACGCCACGGGTCTCTCCTACAAGGCCGGTGACGGCTACAAGACCGCAGCCATCGGGCGTTCGAACCAGTTCGCGGTATTCATCGACTCGACCGGGCGCAGCTATTCGGTGGCCGCGCACACCCTGCCTTCGGCCCGTGGCCAGGGCGAGCCGCTGACCGGCCGCCTGACGCCGCCACCCGGCGCAAGCTTCGAGTGCGTGATGCTGCCCGACGACGACGCGTTGTACGTCATCGCGTCGGACGCCGGCTACGGCTTCGTGGTCAAGGGCGAAGACCTGCAGGCCAAGAACAAGGCTGGCAAGGCACTGCTCAGCCTGCCCAAAGGGGCCAAGGTGATCAACCCGCGTGCCGTACCCGATCGGGAACGGAACTGGCTGGCCGCGGTGACCACCGAGGGCCGCCTGCTGGTGTTCAAGATCAGCGACCTGCCGCAACTGGGCAAGGGCAAAGGCAACAAGATCATCGGCATTCCCGGTGATCGCGTGGCCAGTCGTGAAGAATTCGTCACTGACCTTGCGGTGGTCGCCGAAGGCTCGACGCTGGTGCTGCACGCGGGTAAACGCACGCTGTCGCTCAAACCCGATGACCTGGAGCACTATAAAGGCGAGCGCGGTCGGCGTGGCAACAAGCTGCCCCGCGGTTTCCAGCGTGTCGACGCCCTGGTCGTGGAAAACCTCTGATCGACGCCCGCGCCTGGACGGTGGCCGTGCTGCCGTTCGACGGACAAGCACTGGAGTCAGGGCGCGGATTCACGGATGATAGGCCCTTTCGCGGCGCTGCCAAGCGGCAGCGTCCAGACGACTCGGTCAAGTATTGCTGCGGTTGCCGTGTGGCAGCCGCCTGGATGAAATGATGAAACTGTTGCGCCTTCCCGTGATTTTATTGCTCAGCGGCGTGCTGGGACTGGCCGGATGCAGCACGCATCAACCGGTGGCCCTGTACCAGCTCGACAGCGGCAACCCCGGGCTGCCCAAGGAAAGTCGGGGTATGGCCGTGCTGCTGGGGCCAGTATCCGTGGCCGACTACCTGCAGCGCGAAACGCTGCTGCAGCGCCAGTCCGACGGCAGCCTGAGAGCGTCCACCGACGGTCGCTGGGCCGGCAGCCTTTCTGCCGACATCGACCAGTTGCTGTTGCGCCAGATGGCCTGGCGCCTGGACAGCCAGCGCGTGGTGTTGGCGCCTACGCCCGCCAACTTCACGCCTGACGCCCAGGTGCTGTTGTCGATCACGCGACTCGATTCAGGCAGCGGCCAGCCTGCCGTCCTGGATGCCCAGTGGCGTGTTCTCGACCGCCGTGGGCAAGTGCGTGACAACCGCATCGTCCATCTCGAGGAAAAGCATGACGGCGGCACCGCGGATCAAGTCCAGGCCCAGGGCGTACTGCTGCAGCGCCTGGCCGCGCAGCTGACTGCAGCGCTCAAGCCGTTGGCCAACCAGCCGGCGCTGGTCGAGGAGCGCAAGTCCGCGCCGGCGCAGGTGCGCCGCGAGCAGGAAAAGTCGCGAATTCCTCTGGCTACGCCCATCCGCACCGATCTGGAAGTGTTCCGCTTCTAGAACGGCGCCCACAAAAAAGCCCGCATTGCGGGCTTTTTTTATGGGCAAACGCTCAACCAATCAGCTGATTCGTGCCAGTTGGCGTTCCAGCAGGGACGGGTAGGGCTCCAGCAGACGCTCGACGCAGCAGGCCCCTTCGGGGCTGGCGATCGAGCGAATGCGCGCGCGTTGACGGATCAGCGGGTCTTCGCCGATCTCGCGCACGACCAGCAACAGGTTGCGGCTGTGCTGCGAAAGCGCCAGTGCATCCTGGGCCGATTCGGTCAGCAGCAGGTCGATGGAGTTCAAGCCGTGAACTTCGTCGCTGAGCACCAGACCCAACTGCAGTTGCAGGGTGATGCCGCTGTCGGCGACCTCGATCTGCAAGGCATGGCCCAGGGCACGCAACAGTTCGCCGCAGCAGATCGCGTTGGTCAGGTAGTCATCACCGCTGTGTTCACTGTGGAACAGCATCAGCGTGCTGCCGTCGTTGAGCATGTGCACTTCGCTCTCGTACAGCGAGGCGGCCTGTTGCAGGCAGTCGTGATAGCGCTCCAGCAGCTCGGCCAGACGTGCCTTGGGCAGGCGACGCAGTTGTTCCTGCGCACCCAGTTGCACGGCCAGCACGGCGCTGTCGGTGTGCACCCGAGCCACGGCAGTGGTCGGCTGCTTGATCACGGCCACCGGGGTTTCGCGCAGGTCGGCGAACGGGTCGTCACCGAAGTCTTCTTCGTCTTCGTCAGCCTGAATCTGGCGCATGACCGGTTTTACCGGCTTGGCTGCCACGGGCGGGAAGGGGCCCGGCTTGGCGGTTGTCGTGCGCACGGGTGGCGCTGCGTGCGGCACCTCGTCTTCGTCGGTGTCTTCGGGTTCGACCTCGGGCTCGCGCGGCTCTGGCGCCAGCTGTGCGTGCAGCTGCCGGGCCAGGTCGCCGATCTCGTCGGTGCGCTGGGTGGCCGGGGTGAACTCGTCGGGGTTGCGCAACCAGACCCGCAGTTGCAGCAGCGGCGTGGAAATGTAGCGACCCAGCCGCAGGCTCAACGCCAGTGCCAGCACCAACAGGATACCGGCCAGAACGCCCATGCTTTGCAGGCTGATGGTCAACGGCTGCTGGAACTGATTCATGTCCAGGCTGATGCGCAGTTGCCCGGCCAGCGCATCCTGGAAGTTGATCTTGGTTTCGTACAGCCCCTGGCTCTGCCCCAGCAGGCCGCTTTTGGGGCGCTGTCCGGCTTCGGCGAGAATGCGGTTGTCCGGGCTGAAGATCGCCGCGTGGGCGACCAGCGGGTTCTTCACCAGGTTGTTGAGCAGCACGTTGAGGCTGAGAATGTCGTTGGACACCAGCAACTCGGTGGCGGACGTGGCCGTTTGCGTGGTCAGGCTCTGCCCCACCGCGTCGGCCTGCTCGTGCATGGCCTGCTTGAACTGCAGACCCATGACACAGGCGTAGATCACCAGGGCAATGGCAACCAGCACGATGTTGGTGAACGCGATGCGCAAAGCCAGGGGCACTCGACGGTGGCGCAAGGCTCGGAAGATCAGCAGGAAGAAGTTGTCGGTTTTGACTGGCGTAGGCCGGTTCACTGAGCGCGGCTCTTTGTCCGTGAAGTTGGCGCGCAGTATAACGAGCACCCTCCGAGCGGCAAAGCGCTGCCTGTGCCCGATGGTCACTGAAAGTGGTTAGAATGCGTTTTTTTTCATGAAACGGGGTGCCTCTTGCGCGAAATCGTCCTGATCAACATCACCGCTCGGGAGCAGTCGGGCATCGCCGATGCCTTGCGCGCCGCCCTGGCCGCCGATACCACGTTCAGCGCCGCCCAGTCCGCCACGCCGGCTGAACATGTGGTCAGCGTGATGGGGCGCCAGGTCGGTTACCCTGCCTTGCAGCAGGTTATCAGCCTGCTGAGCGAGCATGGCTTGGCGTTGGCGAGCATCGAGCGCCTGTCTGCGGCGGCGGGCGGCAACGCCTGTTTCGAGCTGGGCCTGCTCGGCACGCTGGAGCAGCCGCTGCAATTGCGCGGGCAAGTGCTTGAGCTCAGCGCCGCGCTGGGTCTGGACATCGTCTACCAGCCCGAATCCCCTCAGCGCCGACAGCCACGCCTGGCGGTGTTCGACATGGATTCGACCCTGATCGAGGCCGAGGTGATCGACGAACTGGCCAAGGCCGCTGGCATCGGCGAACGTGTTGCGGCCATCACCGAGCAGGCCATGCGCGGCGAAATCGACTTTCGCGCCAGCTTCAAGGCACGCCTGGCCCTGCTCGACGGCCTCGACGTTGCGGTCCTCGATGACATCGGCGCCCAACTGCGCCTGAGTGAAGGGGCCGAGCGCCTGTTCGCCGAACTCAACCGCATGGGTGTGAAGACGGCCATTCTGTCCGGTGGCTTCACGTATTTCGCCAGGCAGTTGCAGGAGCGCCTGGGCATCACCCATGTGTTCGCCAACGAACTGCAGGTGGTCGACGGCAAATGCACCGGCGTGGCAGTCGAGCCGATCGTCGACGCCCAGCGCAAGGCCGACCTGCTGCAGCAGCTGGCTCGTGAACAGGGTGTGGAGTTGAGCGAGACCCTCGCCGTGGGCGATGGCGCCAACGACCTGGCCATGCTGGCGATTGCAGGCCTGGGCGTGGCGTTCCGTGCCAAGCCGCTGGTACGCCAGTCGGCGCGTCAGGCCATCAGCGTGCTGGGGCTGGACGCCGTGCTGTACCTGCTGGGCCGCCGCGACTGAACGCAGGCTGGCTCAGAGATCTTTCCACAGCGAATCGAAGTCTTCTTCGGGCGCCGCATCGTCGGCACCGGCCGGCGCCGGTTTGGCCACTTCCAGCAGGTGGTATTCGAACTGGTTGAAGCTGCCGGTGCCGGTCATGCGCTGACCAAGCCCGGCCGGGCGTTCTTCACCTTGGGTGTTGATGATCACCTTGTTGCCTTCCAGGAACGGCATGCGCGGGGCCAGCAGGGAGGCGGGTATGTCGATGGCGCGGATTTCCGGCAGCAACAGGCCGCGCAGGAACTGGCTGTTCTGCTCGCTGACGCGCACCAGTTGCAGACCGCATGGCTGCGCGTGCGGTGCCACCAGCTCGATGCCCATCTGCGTGCCGCCACTGCGCACCTGACGGATCCAGCGCACCACCGCCACGCTCCAGCCCTGGGCCTGGGTGTCCTGGATGCCGATCATTTCGCCGGCCTGCAGCTGCGGCGGGACTTCCCTTGGCCATGCCAGGCAATAGCCACCGGGGCTGTGGTTGACGATCTGCAGAGCGTAGGTAGGGAAGTGCTGGTCATTGTTGGACGCGCTGGCGGCGCCGCTGCCTTCGCCGCTCGGCAGGTCGTACTGGATTTCTTCGTAGTCGCCGTGCCGATCGGTTTCGCTCGGCCTGCTCCAGGACTGGGTGGCGGCGCCCGGCACGAACTGCGCGCTCTGGGAAAGGGCCGGGCGCTTGAGGATCTCGCTGAAGGAACGCTCGCCGCCAATGTAGTAATGCAGCGCGCTCATGCCGATGCACACCGTCAGGTTGCCCTGGCCGGGGGTGCGGGTAAAGGTGCGTTCCGCCACATCGCCCCAGGCGGCCGCCACGTGTTGCAGCAGATCGATACTGAAATTGCTGGGAATCAGCCGCGACTGAGCACGCTGCTCGACCGGCATTTCCAGGTGCGTCTTGATCGCCTCGACCAGATCGGCGGGGTCGAGTCCGACCAGCAGTGGCAACTGGTCCTCTTCATACAGCGTCTTATAGCGCGGTGGGCTGTCTTCGTCGGGCGCCATGGCGAACAGGCTCGAAGCCAGGGTGGCAGGCTGCACACGCACCAGCAGGCTCCAGGCCTCGAGCACTTCGGCCAGACGCAGGATCGCCTGCTGGCGCATCTGGTTGCAGCGTGAACTGCCCAGCAACAAGGCGGCGGTGTAGCTTTGCTGCACGCTCAGGGTCGTGCCATGCGCGGCCAGCGGGTCATTGATCGGAACGTTCTGCAACTGATGCGCCAGGGCCGCCTGGTACAGCTGGTGCAGTTCCAGCCAGACTCCGTCGGGCACCGGGCAGTACAGCAGGCTGGCGCGCATCACTGGCCCATTCAGGCAGTGCAGGGCGCGCTGCGCAGCGGTGGCCAGGAGCGTGGCGCGATCCTTGGAGGCGCGGTCTTTGGAGTAGGTGGCGCACATGCGCAGCACGATCTGCTTGTAGCCGATCGCCAGGTGGTTCTGCAGGGCCTGGCACAGGTTAGCGACCTTGCGCGAGCGTTCGTCGAGAACGATAGACTGGTTGAGGAAGTGTCGTTCCAGATGCTTGCAGACGAAATACACCTCGGGCCGCAGCAGCTCGAGCAGTTGCAGGCGGTTTTCGCTGGGCGTGAGCAGCTGGTTGAGCTCGCCGAGGCCCTGGTACAGCAACCGGGCGGTTTCCCCCAGATTGGCCTTGGGCAGCTTGGCAATCCAGCGCTTGAGGTCGCGCGGGGTCGCTTCGCAGAAGGTCAGGCTCAACTGCGATGGCGTCGGTGCGCGCAACAACAGATGGGGGCGTGGCGACATCGGTCGTTTCCTGGTTCAACTCAGGTCGTCGCTCGAGGGCTTGAACGACGAGAAAAGACAGGCCATTCATTTGGCCGTATGCAAGGACTCTAACAGCATTGGATAACGGTCGCAGCCTAGATGTCGCCGAGGCTGCGCCGCGCACGCCGCAGGCGGTTCAGATTACGGTGGAAGCCGGCGCCGGCGCCACGTCGTCCGCGCTGGCCGCCAGCCCGATGCCCTGGCCCATGTTCACCGGTGACAAGTTGGCCAGATGATGGGCCCATTTGACTTGCTCCGGGCCAAACAGCATGACCACGGTCGAGCCCAGCTTGAAGCGGCCCATCTCGGCACCCTTCTCCAGATGGATCGGCGCGCGAGCGGCTTCGTCGTAGCGAAAGGTCTTGAGTTCGCGCTTGGGCGGCGTCACCAGGCCCGCCCAGACGGTTTCAATCGAAGCGACGATCATCGCGCCCACCAGCACCATGGCCATCGGCCCGCGTTCGGTGTCGAAGATGCACACCACCCGTTCGTTGCGCGCGAACAGTTCAGGCACGTTCTCGGCGGTGGTCTGGTTGACCGAGAAGATGCGCCCCGGCACATAGATCATTTCACGCAGGGTACCCGCCAGTGGCATGTGCACCCGATGGTAGTCGCGCGGTGACAGGTAGATGGTAGCGAACTTGCCACCCATGAAAGGAGCGGCGTTGTCTGGATCGCCGCCCAGCAGTTCGAGCACGCTGAAGCTGTGACCCTTGGCCTGGAAAATGCGACCGTGTTCGATGGTGCCCAGCTGGCTGACGGCGCCGTCGGCCGGCGAGAGGATTGCACCGGGGGTCGGGTCCAGCGGACGCGCATCGGGCTTCAGGGCACGGGTGAAGAAGGCGTTGAAGTTCTCGTAGGCACTCAGGTCTTCGACCTGGGCCAGCGACATGTCGACGTTGTAGCGCTCGGCGAACCAGCGGGTGAAGGCGTTCTTGAACCAGCGCGAGCGGCATTCGGCAACGCACCCGGCCAGGCGCGAGAGCAGGTGATGGGGCAGCAGATACTGGCTGATGATGAACAGGCGATCTTTCATTGAGTGTCCTTAAACTTCGGTGGGGGTGTCGGGGTGGTTGCCCCATTCGCCCCAGGAACCGGCATAGCCCTTGACGCGTGGATAGCCCAGCGCCTTGGCCACGAGATAAGTGAAGCCAGAGCGGTGATGGGTCTGGCAGTGAGTGATGATTTCCTTGTCGGCGGTGATGCCCAGGCCGTCGAGCATCTGCGCGACGTCGCTGCGGATGCGCAGCTGGCGCGCCGGATCCATGGCGGCGGTCCACTCCAGGTTGATCGCACCGGGAATGTGCCCCGCCTTGGCTGCCAGCACTTTTTCGCCCGAGTATTCCAGCGGGCCGCGGGCATCCCAGATGGCCAGGTCGCTGGCGCCCAGGCGGCTTTGCAGGTACTCGCGGGTTGCGGTGGGCTCGTCATGCAGGGTCAGCGACACCGGGCCGCCGGCGCTGGCTGGCGTGTCCTGGCTCAGCGGCAGGCCGGCGGCCTCCCAGGCCAGGATGCCGCCATCGAGGTAGTGATAGCGAGAATGGCCGATCACGTCGAGCAGCCAGATGAAGCGTCCGGCCCAGCCGCCGCCCTCGTCGTCGTAGACCACGTAGGTCGCCTGCGGGTGGTGACCCAGCTCGCCGAACAGCTGCTCCAGTGACGCCAGCCCGGGCAACAGCCCCGGTGCAGGCGGCTGACCCAATTGGGTACGCTTGGGATCGACGAAACGCGCCCCGCGGATGTGCCCGGATGCGTAGCGCGCGTCGCTGGTCAGGTCGACCACGATCAGGTTGGCGGCGTCGAGCCGAGTACTCAGCGCCTCGGGCTCGATCACCAGGGGCAGGCCAGCGAAGTCAGGCATGCGGGTCTCCAGATAAAACGGAACGACGATTGTAGCGCAAGCCTTACCGGCTGCGGTTGGTAAAGGTGTCCAGCGCGCGCTCGATGCACTGTGCGGTCTTGCCGAAGCCCTGCACACTGATCTCGGAAAACGGGCGTCCGCCCTGGTCGGCGACCAGCAACGTGTGCACGCGGCCTTCGACGCCCAGCGAGCGCAGCAGCACGTGTTCACCGCGGAACAGCGCGCGCAGGGTCGCCGGCAGCAGTGCCTGCAGCTGCGCGCTGTTGGCGCTGCCCATGCGCAACTGCGTCGGTTGGGCGAGCAGCCGCTGCAACAGGCTGCTGTGCTCGATGCCCAGGCTCAGCGCGGCCGCCTCCTTGGGCAGCCCCGCGCTCTGGTGCACGCGCAGGCTGCCATGGCTGCGGTCGACCATCAGCAGCATGACCCGCTGCATGCCGCATGCCAGCAGTGCATCGCGCGCGCAGGTGGTCAGGTGCAAGGCATTGTTGAACGGCGTTGGCGTGGCCAGCAGCTGCGTGCACAGGTGCCGCCAGCCCGCCAGTGCCGCTTCGCTGGGTGCCGGCGCCGGTTCGCTGTCCTGCGTCGCGGGCGCGTGCTGCGGCGGCCACGGCAGGCTGCGCGCCGGGTGCCACAGGTCGGTAGCCCAGTGCACACGGGCGCTGTGCACCGCATGTTGATGAACCTGTTGCTGCACCTGCTCCAGCGGCACTTGCAGGTACAGGCAGCTCAGGTACTGCCAGCGCTGCAGGTGGGGGGTGAACCAGCCGTGCTGCGCCGCCAGGGCCAGACCATTGGCCATCAGGATGGTGTTGGCCGGCTGGTTCAACCAGCGGCGCAGCGCCGGCTCGTCGTCCAGCTGCTGTTGCTGACGCAGGCGGTGCTGGTTGTCGCGGGCGATGTGCAGCGCCTGCACCAGCGCCCGCCGTTCCCCCAGCAGCAGGCGATAGCCGTGCAGCACCCAGGCCGGCAAGCGCCATTTCTGCGCCAGTGCCTGGCAGAGCACCAGCAGCGGTACGCCGAACAGCGCCTGCTCGACCGTGGCCGCCGCTTCGCCCTCGGCAATGACCCGGTGCTCCCATTCATCGAGCAGTTCGGGGTAGGTGGCAGCCAGTGGCCAGAGCGGCGACAGGAACAACAGGCTGCCCCAGTGGATCTCCTGCCACAGCCGCGCCAGCCGTGCCGCGAACAGGCCATTGGCCTGCTGGCTGGCATGCTGGCTGATCATCTGCAACTGACGCAGGGTCAGCGGCATCTGCTGCGGGTCGAGCGCGGGCAGGCGCATCAGCAGCTCTTCGGCACGCGACAGGCCGAGCCGGTTCAGGGCCACTTCGAGGCTTTCCGCCGGTTCCGCCAGGCTGTTGCTGGCATGCCGGTTGGCTTCGCGCATCACGCTGAGCACCAGCGCCGGGCTGTGCTGCATCAGGTCAGCGATGTCGCGCAGCGAGCGGCGTCGGTCCTTGATCGCCGCGCGAACCTTGTCGTGGTAGAGCCTGGGGATCGGCAGGCGCACGCCATCGAGCAATGCGAGCCAGGTGTCGAGGGTTTGAGGCTTGGCGTTGGACACTATGCTTATCCTGATGCATGCCTGAATGCAGGCCGACTACACGAACGGACCAAACTGGCTTTTGAAAACCGCTGCCTATAGTCTGGCGCAGTTCTGCCGATAAGGAGAACAACAGATTCAACATCACCTTTTTCGTCCATGAACCCGACTTCTGAAGTGTTTTTTATCCATGGCTAAAATTATCGGCATCATTGTCGTGTTCGCCAGCGTGCTCGGCGGATACGTTCTTTCCCATGGTCAGTTGGCTGCCCTGGTGCAGCCCTTCGAGGTGCTGATCATCGGTGGCGCCGCACTGGGCGCGTTCCTGCAGGCCAACCCCGGCAGCACCACCATGATCGTGCTGAAGAAGTCGCTGAAGATGTTCAAGTCGCGCTTCAGCCATGCCTTCTATCTGGAAGTGCTGAGCCTGCTGTTCGAGATCCTCAACAAGAGCCGTCGCGAGGGCATGATGTCCATCGAGGCCGACATCGAGGACGTCGCCGCCAGCCCGATCTTCGCCAAGTACCCAGCCCTCCTCAAGGACGAGCAGATGATGGCGTTCATCTGCGATTACCTGCGCATCATGTCTTCGGGCAACATGGCCCCACACGAACTCGAAGGCCTGTTCGACATGGAGCTGCTGAGCATGAAGGAAGAGCTCGAGCACCCGTCCCACGCCGTCACCGGCATCGCCGATGCGTTGCCCGGTTTCGGTATCGTTGCGGCGGTGCTGGGTATCGTCGTGACCATGGCCTCGCTGGGTGATGGCGACAAGGCAGCGATCGGCGGCCACGTCGGCGCCGCCCTGGTCGGTACGTTCCTGGGTATCCTGGCGGCCTATGGTTTCTTCGGGCCCTTGGCGACCTGCCTGGCCCATGATGCCAAGGAAGAACTGAACGTCTACGAGGCCATCAAGGCGTCGCTGGTGGCTTCGGCCTCGGGCATGCCGCCGTCGCTGGCCGTGGAGTTCGGGCGCAAGGTGCTGTACCCGGCGCACCGGCCCAGCTTCGCCGAACTCGATCAAGCCGTACGCGGTCGCTGAGTCATGGAAAACAACCAGCCCATCATCGTCAAGCGGGTCAAGCGCTTTGGCGGCGGCCATCATGGCGGCGCCTGGAAGATCGCGTTCGCCGACTTCGCGACGGCGATGATGGCGTTCTTCCTGGTATTGTGGCTGTTGTCCGAAGCCACGCCTGAACAGAAGATCGCCATCGCTGGCTACTTCAAGGACCCGATCGGCTTCTCCGAAAGCGGCACGCCCTATGTCATCGACCTGGGCGGCTCGCCTCAACTATCGCCCGAGAAGACGCTGAATCCGGACGTCGAGGTGTCGCCGCCCAAGCCCGAGACCTCGACTCAGGTCGCGGCCGAGCAGGCCGAGCAAGTGGCCCAGCAGGTTGAAAAGGAACGCCTCGAATTGTTGCTGCAGGAACTGCAGAACAAGGTCGACGAAAACCCCCAGCTGCAGAAATTCAAGGACCAGATCCTTTTCGAGATCACTCAGGACGGTTTGCGCATCCAGATAACCGACGCCGAGAATCGGCCGATGTTCGACCTGGGCAGTGCGCGGCTCAAACCCTATTTCGAGGATATCCTGCTGGCCATGGCGGACACCATCAAGGCGGTGCCGAACAAGATCAGCGTCAGCGGTCATACCGATGCCAAGCCCTACGCCGGCAGTGCGGCGGGCGGCTTCGGCAATTGGGAGCTGTCGTCCAACCGTGCCAATGCCGCGCGCCGCGCGCTGGTAGCCGGCAGCTACCCGGAAGACCAGATCGCGCGCGTGGTTGGCTATGGCTCGTCTTCGCTGTTCGACCGCAAGGATCCGCTGAACTCCATCAATCGCCGTATCGATATCGTGGTTCTGACCAAGAAGGCCCAGCGCGATATCGAAGGCGAGCAACCGGCCCTGGAAACTCCGGCCCCCGGCGTGCCTCCAGCTGCCAGTCCTCCTGGCGCGTCGATCGGTGATCCCGATGCGCCGGTGCAGCCGCGCGAGCTGCGCCAGCGGCTGAACCTCTTCGAGGACGGCTCGACGAAGATGGTCGAGCCGGGCAAACCCGCGCCCTGATGGGCCGCACCGCCTTCCCAGCCTTGCGGCCGAGCTAGAATCCACGCCCGATGCGTTCGCGCAGGCCCCTGTGGATATCGCGCGCGCACAGCTGCAGCGGCGTCTCGCGCTGACTGGCCGGCATGCGCAGGGCCGCCTCGCGGTGGTAGGCCTCGATGACGAAGTCCAATTGCTGCGTGCGCGTCAGGGTCGGCCAATGGGCCAGGTATTCGGGCAGCGCCTGGTCACCCATTCGATACACGCAGATGCGTCGGTCCCACGAGGTCGCCTCGCCGATGGAGAAGGGTATCCACCAACGCCGCGCGCTGCTGTGGGACATCATCAGGATCACGTGGGTGCAGTCACGGATGTGCGCGGTGATCGTCTCGGTGACATGCAGGGTGGTCAGCGATTCGAAGTCCATCACGTCCATGCGCACCTCGATCCCGGCCCTGCGCAGTTGCTTGCGGACCCGCAACGCGTGTGGATGATCGGCATGCTGGTAGCCGATGAACACGCTCATCGCCGACTCCCGCCAGCAGTCGGTCGAACGAGGCGCAGGCAGGCAACGGGCAGGTCGAGCATGGAAAACCTTCATCGTGAGTGTTGAAGGTTGAAAGATTGTTCAATGCCGTTTAAGCGGCAAGGTATGTCATTCAAAAGAGACATTCCTTACCTAGGAAAGTAACTTCTCCTACGGCCAATTCCTCTAGCCGGCACCTGTGCAAAACCCTTGCGGCGCATGGACCAAGGCGTACAGGGCATCGGCAATACGCTCCACCTCAGCCGCACTCAGGATCAAGGGCGGCAGCAGGCGCAGGGTGGTGCCACGGGTTACGTTGATCAACAGGGCATGCTCTTGCGCCGCCCGCTGCATCAGCTCGCGGCAGGGCCGGTCCAGCTCTATGCCGATCATCAGGCCCATGCCCCGAACCGCTTTGACCCCGGGCAGGTTTCCCACTTCGCTGCACAAACGTTCGAGCAGTACTCGCCCTTGACGCGCCGCATTGTCCAGCAGCCCCTCGCGCTCGATGATGTCCAGCACCGTGCAGCCAACCCGGCAGGCCAGCGGGTTGCCGCCGAACGTGCTGCCATGGCTGCCGGGCGTGAACAGGCGGCCTACTGCCGCGCTGGCCAGGCAGGCGCCGATCGGAATGCCGTTGCCCAGGGCCTTCGCCAGCGTGACCACATCCGGCTGGATGTCCGCATGCTGGTAGGCGAACCACTGGCCGGTGCGACCGATGCCACTCTGGATCTCATCGAGCATCAGCAACCAGCCATGGTTGTCGCAGTGCTCACGCAGGGCGCGCAGGTAGGCGGCAGAGGCGACATGCACACCGCTTTCGCCCTGAATCGGTTCGAGCAGCACTGCCGCAATGCGCTGTCCGAACGCCTGGGTGACGCTGGCCAGCGCGTCGAGGTCGGCGAAGGGGATCCTAACGCAATCGCCCGGCAGTTGGCCCAGTCCGGCGCTCAGGTGCGCGCCGTCGCTGGCTGCCAGGGTGGCCAGAGTGCGCCCGTGAAAGGCGTTGTTCATGACCACCACCAAAGGCCGGGCGATGCCGCGGGCATGGCCATGCAGGCGGGCCAGCTTCAATGCGGTCTCGTTTGCCTCGGCCCCCGAATTGTTGAAAAACGCCAGGGCCAGGCCGGATTTTTCGGCCAGCTTCGCGCCCAATCGTTGCTGCCAGTCGATGGCATACAGGTTGGACGTGTGCAGCAACAGCCCGGCTTGTTCGGCAATGGCGGCTACCACGTCGGGATGGCTATGACCCACGTTGGTCACCGCCACGCCGGCCAGTGCATCCAGGTATTCGCGGCCGCTGTCGTCCCACAGGCGGGTGCCGAGGCCGCGGGTGAACGTCAGGGGCAGGGGTTGATAGGTCGGCATCAAGTGGCTGGCGCTCATCGCGAATCTCTCGGGAGGAAATGAATCTGCAGTATTCCCTTCAAGCTCAGATGGATAAACGCCGCTAGACTGGATGCACTTTTCACTTGGAGTTGATAATGGATCTGTTCCAAGCCATGCAGGTGTACGTGAAAGTCGTGGAGCTGGGCACCATGACGGCAGCCGCCAACGCCTGCGACCTGTCCACGACCATGGTCAGCAACCATCTGCAGGCATTGGAGCAGCGTCTGGGCGTTACCCTGTTGCTGCGCACCACGCGCCGTCAGCAGGTGACCGACGCGGGCCAGGCCTACTACCAGCGCTGCCTGGAGGTGCTGGGGCTGGTCGCCGATTCCGAGCGCTGGGCCGAACACACCCAAGGCACCCCGCAGGGCCTGTTACGGATCACCGCGCCGCCCACCTTCGGCGCCGAGTGCCTGGCGCCGGCACTGGCGGGGTTTCTTCAGCGTTATCCGCAGATCAGCGTCAGCCTCAGCCTCGGCGATCAGGTACAGGACATGCTCGACGGCCGGTACGACGCCGCCCTGCGCCTGGGTAATCTGGAGCCCTCGACCTTGATCGCACGTCCCCTGGACGACTATCGACTGAGCATCTGTGCGTCCCCGGACTACCTGCGTCGCCATGGCACGCCTGGCCACCCCGAAGAGCTGGCTGCGCACGAGTGCCTGCAATTCATGTACAACCCAGGCGATGAGTGGCGCGGCACGCAAAAGCGGTGGTCCATGCAGGGGCCCAATGGCTCGATCGGCGTCGATGTTCGAGGGCGTCTGGTCACCAACAGCAGCGCCGGGCTGCGTCAGGCCGCCCTGGCGGGCATGGGCCTGGTGATGCTTCCCGACGTGCTGGTGCGTGGCGATCTCGAGGAAGGCAAGCTGGTCCAGGTACTGGCTCGATACGCGTTGCCCGGCAGACCCATGCACCTGCTTTATCCACAGGCGCGCTACCGTTCGCCGAAGCTGCGCGCATTCGTGGACTACATCGTCCAGACCCTGGGGCCGCAGCCGGCCTCAGGGTCAGCAGATACCCTGGATCAGTAGGTGTCCTGGGTCAGGCTGGCGATGATCGAGCGGTAGCTGTTCATGCGCTGCTGCTGCACACGGCCATCGTCCAGTGCTGCGAGCAAGGCGCAGCCGGGTTCGCGGTCGTGCTTGCAATCGCGGAAGCGACAGGTGCCAAGCAGGTCGGCGAACTCGATGAAGCCGGCTTCGACGTCGGCGCGGCTGACATGGCCCAGGCCGAACTCGCGGATACCGGGGGAGTCGATCAGCTCACCGCCGCCGGGGAAGTGGAACAACCGTGCGGTGGTGGTGGTGTGCGTGCCCTGGCCGGACCATTCCGACAGCGCACCCACACGGGCCTGCACTTCAGGCAGCAGGCTGTTGACCAGCGATGACTTGCCTACGCCGGACTGGCCGACGAATACGCTGATGTGACCATCCAGGCGTGCCTGCAACTGCTGCATGCCATCGCCCTGATGAGCCGAGACCTCGAGCAGTGGGTAACCCAGCTGGCGATACACCGCCAGCAGCGCGTTGAGCGCCGGCGCATTTTGCTCGTCGATCAGGTCGGCCTTGTTCAGCAGCAGTAGGGGATGGATGCCCGCGTGTTCGGCAGCCACCAGGTAGCGGTCGATCAGGTTGGCATGGGGCTCGGGCATGGGCGCGAACACGATGACGATCAGGTCGACGTTGGCCGCGACCGGCTTGAGCTGCCCGCGGCTGTCGGGGCGGCACAGCTCGGTGCTGCGCGGCAGTTGGGCAACGATGACACCGATGCCCTGATTGCCGGCGCGCCAGACCACCTTGTCGCCAGTGACCAGCGCCGGCAGGTTGGCGCGCAGGTAGCAGCGGCAAACCTGACCGGTCTGTTCGCCTTCCAGCGCCTCGACTTCCACCTGAACACCGAAGTGCGCGATTACCAGCCCTGTCTGCTCGGGGCCCAGGTCACCGCCTTCCAGCGTCTCCAGGGCCTGGGACTCACGCTTGGCGGCGCGGGCAGCGCGCTCGCCCTGGATTTTTTCGATACGCCAGTTCTGGCGGCGGTTCAGTTGGCGTTTGGCCATGTGTGTTCCGTGTAAATGAATGCAGGTGTTGACGAAGGCGGGATACTAGCACGGCCGGCTAGGCTAAACTGCGCAGCTACGCCGAGGAGACTTTCATGCAGAACCCACAGAACCTGATCTGGATCGACCTGGAAATGACCGGCCTGGACCCGGATCACGATGTCATCATCGAAATGGCCACCATCGTCACCGACAGCGACCTCAATACCCTGGCCGAAGGGCCGGTTATCGCCATCCACCAGAGCGACGAGATCCTCGCCGGCATGGACGAGTGGAACACCCGTCAGCACGGCGGCTCCGGTCTGACCCAGCGGGTGCGCGAGAGCACCGTCAGCATGGCCGATGCGCAGGCGCAGACCATTGCCTTCCTCGAGCAATGGGTGCCCAAGGGCAAGTCGCCGATCTGCGGCAACAGCATCTGCCAGGATCGCCGCTTCCTCTACCGGCACATGCGCGAGCTGGAAAACTACTTCCACTACCGCAACCTCGATGTCTCGACCCTCAAGGAACTGGCCGCGCGCTGGGCTCCGGAGGTCAAGGACAGTTTCCAGAAGGGCAGCACCCACCTGGCCCTGGACGACATCCGCGAATCCATCGCCGAGCTGCAACACTACCGCAAGCATTTCATCAAGTTCTGAAGCCCGGAAACCTCTGCTGTGGGAGCGAAGCGGGCGGCGATCCCTCTGCCCGCGAAGAGCCCCTCAAGCCTACCTCTCTCAATACACCCGACGCCGCGGTGCCTGCATGGCACTGGCAATGTCGCCGGCCAACCGCGCGATATCGGCATGAGCCAGGTTGCCGACACTGACACGCACCGCCTGCCCGCTCTGCAACCGAAACGGGCTCCCTGCCTGGACCGCCCAACCCGCGGCGGCCAAGGCCTGCACCGTCGAGGTTTCATCCACAACCGGCAGCCACAGGTGCAGGCCTTCACCCGAACTGGACGGCCTCACACCGTTGAGTTCGAGCGCCTCGACCAGCGAGCGTCGTCGGCTTCGATAGGCTGCACCGACTTCCGCCAAACGATTCCCTTGCAGCATCGCGCTCCACAGATGGGCGGTCAGCCGTTGCAGCAGCAGACTGACCCAGCGCGGGCCGACCCGCTGCTGGCGTTGCATCTCGGCGTGCAGGGACGCGCTGGCGCCGGCAATCGACACCCGCAGATCAGGGCCCAGAAACTTGCTGGTCGACAGCACGTAGACCCATTGCTGTGGCAGCGGCTGCAAATCAATGGTCGGGGCCTGGCTCAGCGGCCCCCAATGATCGTCGATCACCAACAGGGTCTGCACCGGGTCCTGCATGGCCTGCGACCACTGCCGCCACCGCTGGGCGTCGAACGAACAGCCGGTCGGGTTCTGCGCGCGAGGCGTCAATACCACGGCCGCCGCACCGCGCAGCACCTCGGGCGCCGGTGGCAGCGCGCCATGGTCGTCCATCGCCAGGGTCACCGGCTTGAGCTGCAGCCCGGCGAGTAGATCGCGCAACGGTGGCCAGCACGGGTCTTCGATCAGCACCGTGGCGCCGGGTCGGCAGCGCGCCCGCAGTGCTCGCTCCACAGCGTCCAGCGCCCCGCAATATACGCCCACGTGCTCGCTGGGCAATCGCTGGCTCACGAGCCAGTCGCGTGCCAGGCCGGATAGCTGTGGATCATCGCCGAACTGGTCGAAACCATTCTGCTTGAAGTTGCGCAGCAGCCAGTCGTGATCCGCGGCTGGCAACAGCGCGGCATCCAGATTGCCGCTGGCCATGTCGTCGAGGCCCTGAGGGATAACGAAGCCGTGTTCGGCGACCTGCAACCCTGGTGCATTGACGCGCGTGCCGCGGCGCCCGTCGGTGATCAACAGGCCGCTGTCGCGCAGCCTTCCATAGGCCGCCGCGACGGTATTGGGGCTGACCTCGAGCTGCATGGCCAGGTTGCGGACCGAAGGCAGCGAAGCGTTTTGAAGCAAATCACCCTGGCGGATCTGCCGCTCGATGGCGTCGGCGATCTCGACGGCAGTGGACGCATTCGTCAATAATGTATTCATACATTCATATTATTGTATTGGTACAAAAATGAAAAGAGCATTGGTCCTGCGTCACCTCGCGTTCGAAGACCTCGGTTGCCTGGCTGCGGTGCTGGAAGCCGAAGGCTATGCAATCCAAACGATAGAGGCGCCTCTGCATCCGCTGGCGTCGCTTGATGTGAGCTCGGCAGACCTGCTGATCATCCTTGGCGGGCCCATTGGCGCTTTCGATGAAGGGCTGTACCCATTCCTGCTGGACGAACTCCAGCTCATCCGCCAACGCCTGGACAACGGTAAACCCTTGTTGGGCATCTGCCTGGGCGCTCAGCTGATCGCTCGCGCCCTGGGCGCCGACGTTGCCGCCATGAGCCATAAGGAAATCGGCTTCGGCCCCGTCACGCTGACCGCAGCCGGAAGCACCTCGGTACTGGCGCCCCTGGCGAACGGAATACCCGTACTGCACTGGCACGGCGATCAGTTCGACATTCCAGCGCAGGCCACGCTACTCGCCGGTACCGACGCCTGCCCCCATCAGGCATTCAGCGTGGGCGATCAGGTGCTCGCGCTGCAATTTCATCTCGAGGTGGCACCGCAGGCACTCGAAGCATGGCTGGTCGGCCACGCCAACGAACTGCATCAACAGCGAATCGACCCCCGCGAACTGCGCGCCCAGGCTCAGGCCTTGGGTTCTGCAGGCGTACAAGCAGCCAGTACGATCCTGATCGACTGGCTGGCGCGCCTGCGATGAGTGGGGCGCGGTCCGTCATCGAGTTGCGGCACGTGCTCGCGGGCAAGTCTCGCCGTTTTACGCGCCCAGGCAGTTTCACCGGTATCGACAAGGAGTCGGTGTGCGGACCGGTTGAAGTGGGAACGCTGGGAATAACAGGTGATGAGCAGGGGGACCGCCGCATCCATGGAGGCCCCGACAAAGCCCTTCACCACTACCCGTTCGAGCACTATCAGGAGTGGACACAGCTCATCGGCGAGCATCCACGCCTTGCATGGCCAGGCGCATTCGGTGAGAACCTGTCGACTGTCGGTCTCGACGAAACCACCGTTTGTCTGGGTGACATCTTTCGCTGCGGCGACGTGCTCCTCGAAGTCAGCCAGACCCGCCAGCCTTGCTGGAAGCTCAGCGACCGCTTCGAGGTGAGCGATATGGCCTTGCGCATGCAGGCCAGTGCAATGACCGGCTGGTATTACCGGGTCCTCGAGGGCGGTGTCCTGCGAGCAGGCGACGCAATGGTGCTCGAGGGCCGCCCCATCCCTCGATGGCCGTTGCGCAGAGTCATCGCGCTGTTGTACGAACGGCCGCTGGACCTCGATGAGTTGAGCCAACTTGCGCAACTGCCGCTCGTACCATCCTGGCGCTCACTCGTGGAGCGGCGCCTGACAACGGGGCAGATCGAGAACTGGGCCAGCCGAGTGCTGGGTCCCCTTTCAGGAGAGTAGAAACCATGCAGCACTTTCGCGTCATCGTTCAATTGCACCGGGCGTACTGGTGCCAGTTCGATATAGAGCATGCCGCTGCCGAGCATGCATTGGCGGATGTGGTCCGCCGCTTCCCCGAAGGCGAGGGCTACACCCTCGACATACAACGCAAAACGGGTGAGCGCCGGTTGTTGGAATCCACGCCTGACGGGATTCGGTTGCTGTATGCGCAGGGCATGTTTGCAAAGACTTGAATGCCATCAATGGCGCAATTGGTTGAACATTACAGGTAAAGAGGTACACAGCACGTGAATATGGAAGTTGGTCCGGAAAGCCATGATGGCGTCAGGAACATGCTGGAGAAGTTGTCTTCTTTGTGGAACGTACGGGCAGCAGTCAATAATGATGCGACCCCGTACAGCGAATTGCTCTTCGAACACGGCAGGTTGGACTTTAGCGAGTCGCTGGTTCCGTTTCGAAGTCATCCAGCCTGGCAGGCAACTACGGCTGAAATGAAATCCAGATGTCTGTCCTATGGCTGGATTATCTATAACCTCAAAACCATTTATATCGAATGCGACATTGTGACACCTGCCTGCGAGGACATCATCAAAAGGCCACCTGTTGAGTCTCGCAACCGCGACATCCTGCAGCGAGTGATGTCTGAGGCGCTGCTTGACGAAGCGCTCCATACCAAAATGTCAGTTACGGCATGCAATTACATCTATCTGAACCGCAAGCTGCCCTACCTCGATTTCAGCGACTTCAATCTCATCCGCTGGCGGGACCAGATATTGTCCACATGTAAGGCTGAGTGGCAGCGGCGGCTCACTCGATTCGGTATTGCCTGTGCCAGTGAAACCTTGATCACTGACTACCTGAAAACCTTGTCCGAGGATGACTCCATCCAGCAGGTGTGCCATGAGGTGACTCGTACTCACGCAGTGGATGAGTGGAGCCATTCAAGTGTTTTCAGTTTTGTAGCGTGCGATATCGTCCACACGCTAAGTGTTGGCGAACGAACGTACTTGCAGGCTGTGATTGCCAGGACGGTAGAGATGTTTGCCGATAACGAACTGGGTGCGTGGGCTCGGGCGCTTTCTCTAGCGGGATTCCAGGGGTATGAGGCAATGCTTCTGGAGTGTTCTCGATCAAGCGAAGTAGAGGTCTACACCGAGTCGGTTTCCAGTCTCCTTGCACGTATAGGTCTGGAATAGATGGTGCTTTCGGCCAAGAACAATTCATCTGCAGTAGAGCCAGTTGGGCCAGGTTTTCTACGGTGTGATGTGGCATGCGACGTTGCCGAGAACGCGAGGAGATTTGTCTTCACGGTGCTCGATGAACAGCGTGAAGAAGAATATGTCCCAGGCCGTTACCTGATACTTGAATACGCAGGTGCTACCGGTCAAGTTCGCACGGCCTGCTATTCGATAGTGGCCTGCCCCACGCGCTGGCAGGTTGAGATCATCGTCCAGCGCGTGCCTTCCAAAGGGTTGTCAGAGACGATGTTCAATCATCTGATGGTCGGCGCCTTGGTGCGCTGTGTGGGCGTTGCAGGAGATATCACGGCGCAACAACTTTCTGGTTTGGATAGCGTGGCGCTGTTGGCTGGTGGTATCGGGTTTACCTTGCCTTGGGCATTGATACGCGAATTCAGGCAATGGGCACGGCAAGGCCGCCGAGTGCCACGGATCACATTGCTGTTGTGCACGCCCTCTCTGGAAGCCGTGCCATGCTTCGCCGAGTTGATGACCCTGGAGCTTGCCGAACGCTGGTTCACTTTGCGCATCCATGTCACCCGGCAGTCGTTGTACCAAGACAACGGCTGCTTGTGGAGGGGGCGTCCAAACCAGGGGGTGCTGGACGCCCTGGAGGCGTCGCAAGGCATCGTAATCTGCGGAAGCCAGGCATTCGCTGTAGAAATACACCGGGCCATGCAGGTTCGGCATGGTGGGGCCCAGTACTTTATCGAAGCATTCAGCTCGGCCGATTCGCCGTTGCCCGCCAAGCAGGCCGACACTGGAACGGTGCGTTTGAAGATCCCCGCGTCGGGGGTCGAGTTCGAAGCGGTTCATTCGCTGACCCTGCTTGCGCAGTTGGAATCCCAGGGCCTGAAAGTGCGCAGTCAGTGTCGTGCTGGAATTTGTGGTGCGTGCAAGATCAAAGTCCTGAAAGGGGAATGTCGCAGCGAGGCCGATTTTGCACTGAGCGTACAGGAGCGCGCGGCTGGGTACGCATTGGCGTGTTGCAGCTATCCTGTGGGCGATGAACTCACGCTGTGTCTCCGGACCTCGTGAAGCGGACAACGCCAGTGCGTGCCCGGTATCATGAGCGATCATCGCGGCGCCCATGTTGCAGTCGATACCGCGCCCATCACACTGCTCGTCTTTTGGCTCCAGGTTCCCATGCTGCTGACCCTCTACCTCATCGCCATCACCGCTGAAGCCATGACCGGTGCCTTGTCCGCAGGGCGGCGCGGTATGGACTGGTTCGGCGTGGTGCTGATTGCCTGTGTGACTGCATTGGGCGGTGGGTCGATGCGCGACGTGTTGCTCGGCAACTATCCGCTGACGTGGGTCAAGCACCCGGAATATCTGGTGCTGACCAGCGTCGCGGCGCTGGTGACGATTTTCATCGCGCCGCTCATGCGCCGCCTGCGCTCGCTGTTTCTGGTGCTCGATGCGCTGGGGCTGGTGGCGTTTACCCTGATCGGTACCATGACTGCACTGGAGCTGGGCCACGATTATCTGGTGGCGTCCATCAGCGGCATGATCACCGGAGTCTTCGGCGGCATCCTGCGCGATATCCTCTGCAACGACATTCCCCTGGTGTTCCGCCGCGAGCTGTATGCCAGCGTCTCATTCGCTGCGGCGTGGTGCTTTCTGGGTTGCACCTACCTGGAGCTGGTGCCGATTCAGGCGCTGTCCATCACCCTGTGCGGCGGCTTTCTCCTGCGTCTGCTGGCTATTCGATTCCATTGGGAAATGCCCAAGTTTGTCTACGACGACCGTTGAGCGTGGGCCGCCAGGGCCCATTCGACGTGTTCACGGACCAGTTCGCTGGGGTCCTCGCGGCGTGCCTTCAAGGCTTCGAGCACCGGGATGCTCGACGGTGCGTTGCCCAGCCCCACCGCCAGGTTGCGCAGAAAACGCTCGTAACCGGCGCGGCGCAGGGGCGAGCCTTCGGTGCTGTTCAGAAACCGGTCTTCATCCCACAAAAACAGCTGCGCCAGTTCGGCATTGTCCAGTTGATGCCGCGGCTGGAAATCGCCTTCACCCGAAGGGCGGGCGAAGCGGTTCCACGGGCAAACGATCTGGCAGTCGTCGCAACCGAACACACGGTTGCCGATCAGCGGCCGCAGCTCGGTGGGAATGGGGCCCTTGAGCTCGATGGTCAGATAGGAAATGCAGCGACGAGCATCCAGCACGTAGGGCCCGACGAAGGCGGCGGTAGGGCAGATGTCCAGGCAGGCCGTGCAGCGCCCGCAGTGCTCGCTGGCGTGGGGCTCATCGACCGGCAACGGCAGGTCGACGAACAGTTCGGCGAGGAAGAAGTAGCTGCCGGCCTTGCGGTTGAGTACCAGGGTGTTCTTGCCGATCCAGCCCAGCCCCGCTTCCTGGGCAATGGCTTTTTCCAGCACCGGCGCGCTGTCGACGAAGGCGCGAAAGCCAAACGGGCCGATGTCCTGCTGGATGCGTTCGGCCAGGTGCTGCACACGTTTGCGGATCAGCTTGTGGTAGTCGCGGCCCAAGGCATAGCGCGACACATAGGCTTTTTCAGGCTGCGCCAGGCGTTGCGCCATCTGGGTGTCGCCGGGCAGGTAGTCCATGCGCAGCGAAACGACCCGCAAGGTGCCTGGCACCAGCTGCTCGGGGTGTGAGCGCTTGCTGCCATGGGCAGCCATGTAGTCCATTTCGCCGTGATAGCCAGCATCGAGCCAGCGCTGCAGGTGCTGTTCATGCTCGCCCAGGTCCAGGCCTGCGATGCCGACTTGCTGGAAACCCAGTTCGCGTCCCCATTGCTTGATGGAGAGCGCCAGGGCGGGAAGGTCGATGGTGGGAGCAGACATGCGAGCGAGGAAACCTGTGCGGAGGTGGGTATAATTCTGCCAGACATCGACAGTAAAGGTTCAAGCATGCCGCCAGACACGCAAATTCCCGACGCGGGGCAGCGCCAGCCTTCGGCCGCCGTGCAGCTCGACCCCACCACCTTGCCGGTTCTGGCCGCGCGGCCGATGGATGCGCACAAGGGCATGTACGGCCGTGTACTGGTGATCGGTGGCGACCATGGCACCGGCGGTGCGGCCTTGCTCAGCGCGCAAAGTGCCCTGCGCAGCGGGGCCGGCATGGTAACGCTGGCTACCCGCGGCGAGCACGTGGCGCCGGCGCTGGCGCGCATGCCGGAAGTGATGGTTGCCGATATCGCTTCGGCCAACCAGCTGCTGGCGCTGGCCGAAGCGGCCACGGTGCTGGTGGTCGGGCCCGGGCTGGGGCAGGCCAGCTGGGGCCGAAGCTTGCTGTCGGTGGCGGCCAGCCAGGACAAGCCACAGGTGTGGGACGCCGATGCACTGAATCAGTTGGCGCAGGGCGCCGTCGCGCTGCCGGCCGATGCCGTGCTGACCCCGCACCCAGGGGAAGCGGCCAGGCTGCTGGGTATTTCCACCGCGCAGGTGCAGGCCGATCGCCCCGCGGCGGCCCTGCGCCTGGCGCGTCAGTATTCGGCAGTGTGCGTGCTCAAAGGGGCGGGCAGTCTGATCGCTGCGCCCGATGGGCGCCTGGCGATCTGCGATCAGGGTCATCCCGCCATGGCCACCGGAGGCCTGGGCGACGTGCTCGCCGGGCTGGTCGGCGCGCTGCGTGCCCAAGGCCTGGATGGCTTCGATGCGGCCTGCCTGGGTGTGTGGCTGCATGCCGGCGCCGGAGAGCGGCTGGGCAAGCTCGGTCGTGGTTTGGCGGCCAGCGACCTGATACCTGCCATTCGTCAGTTGCTCGAGGAGCATTATCCGTGTCTGAAGTAGAAATCTACCTGGAAGGCGAGGCTGCCATGCTTGCATTCGGTGCGCGCATGGCAGAGGTGACCCATGGCCACGGATTGATCTTCCTGGAGGGTGATCTGGGCGCCGGCAAGACCACCTTTTCCCGAGGCCTGATCCGCGGCCTGGGCCACGTCGGAGCGGTCAAGAGCCCGACCTTCACTCTGGTCGAACCCTACGAGATCGGCCCTATAAAAGCCTTTCACTTCGACCTCTATCGTCTTGTTGATCCAGAGGAATTGGAGTATTTGGGCATCCGCGACTACTTTGAAGAGGACGCCTTGTGCCTGATCGAGTGGCCTCAGCAGGGCGCAGGCTTTTTGCCAAAGCCGGACCTGACCATTACCATAAGCCCGCAAGCGGCCGGAAGGCTGTTGAAGTTATCGCCACAGGGCCCGCGCGGTGTGTCCTGGTGTGCCGCTGTGGCACAGAAATCCAAATAAATTGATGGGGTTAGGTATGCGCATTCGCGCGCTGGTCGCGGTCGTTGGTCTGATGTTGACGGGTTTTGTCGTCAATGCCGTGGCCGCTACACAAGTCAAGAGCGTGCGCTTGTGGCGAGCGCCGGATAACACCCGGCTGGTCTTCGACCTGACAGGTCCCGTCCAGCACAGCGTGTTCACGCTGTCGTCGCCCGATCGACTGGTCATCGACATCAACGGCGCCACTGCGGCCGGTCCGTTGAGCGTGGCGCCTGGCGACTCGCCCGTCACCAGCGTGCGCTCGGCACAGCGTACCCCTACCGATCTGCGCGTGGTGGTGGACCTGAAAAAGGCCATCACCCCGAAAAGCTTCACGCTTGCGCCCAACCAGCAATATGGCAACCGCCTGGTGGTCGACCTGTTCGACTCCGCGGCCGATGCCGAGCCCACGCCACCCCAGCCGGCCGTGGCCATCACGCCGGCGGTGCCGGTGACGCCGACGCGTCCGGCCATCAAGCTGACCCCGGTGCCCAACGGCAAGCGCGATATCGTCATTGCCATCGATGCCGGCCACGGCGGCGAAGACCCAGGCGCCTCGGGGCCGCGCGGGCAGCACGAAAAAGACGTGGTGTTGCAGATCGCCAAGGAATTGCAACGCCAGATCAACGCCGAACAAGGTTTTCGCGCCGAGCTGACGCGCACCGGCGACTACTTCATTCCGCTGCGCGGGCGTACCGAAATCGCCCGCAAGAAGGGCGCTGACCTGTTCGTGTCCATTCACGCCGATGCCGCGCCCTCCTCGGCGGCTTTCGGCGCCTCGGTATTCGCCCTGTCCGAGCGCGGCGCCACGTCGGAAACCGCACGCTGGCTGGCCGATACCGAGAACCGTTCGGACTTGATCGGTGGCGCCGGCAACGTCAGCCTGGATGACAAGGACCGCATGCTCGCCGGCGTGTTGCTGGATCTGTCGATGACCGCTTCGCTGACTTCCAGCCTCAATGTGGGCCAGAAAGTGTTGAGCAACATTGGCCAGGTGACACCGCTGCACAAGCGTCGGGTCGAGCAGGCCGGGTTCATGGTGTTGAAATCGCCGGACATCCCTTCGATCCTCGTGGAGACCGGGTTCATCTCCAACTCCAACGAAGCCAACAAACTGCAAAGCTCGGGTCACCAGCAGGCGCTGGCGCGATCCATCCGTACCGGCGTGAAGCAGTTCTTCCAGCAGAACCCGCCGCCAGGTACCTACATGGCCTGGTTGCGCGACACCGGCAAGATTGCCCGCGGCCCCAGCACCCACGTGGTGCGTCCCGGCGAGACCCTGGCCATGCTCGCAGCGCGCTACGACTTGGGCATCGCCACCTTGCGCAGCGCCAATGACTTGAAAACCGATGAATTGAAGATTGGTCAGGAAGTCACCATTCCCAGCACTGCCCTGGCGTCCCAGTAATGGTTGAATCGGCGCGTATCGAGCTGCTCAGTCCGCGGCTCGCCAACCAGATTGCTGCTGGCGAGGTGGTCGAACGACCGGCTTCGGTGATCAAGGAGCTGCTGGAAAACAGCCTGGACTCCGGCGCCCGGCGCATCGACATCGAGGTCGAGCAGGGTGGCGTCAAGCTGCTGCGCGTGCGCGACGACGGCAGCGGCATCTCGGCCGACGACCTGCCGCTGGCCCTGGCGCGCCATGCCACCAGCAAGATCCGCGACCTGCAGGACCTCGAGCGCGTCATGAGCCTGGGTTTTCGCGGCGAAGCGCTGGCCTCGATCAGTTCGGTGGCGCGGCTCACCCTGACCTCGCGCACCGCGGCGGCCGATCAGGCCTGGCAGGTAGAAACCGAAGGCCGCGACATGGACGCCCGCGTGCAGCCTGCGGCGCACCCCGTCGGCACCTCGGTAGAGGTGCGCGACCTGTTCTTCAATACGCCGGCGCGGCGCAAGTTTCTCAAGACCGAAAAAACCGAGTTCGACCACCTGCAGGAAGTCATCAAGCGCCTGGCGCTGGCGCGCTTCGACGTAGGCTTCCACCTGCGGCACAACGGCAAGAGCATCCTCGGCTTGCATGAGGCCCATGATGAAACTGCTCGTGCACGGCGGGTCGCTGCGGTCTGCGGGCCGGCGTTCCTTGAACAGGCGATGCCTATAGAAGTCGAGCGCAACGGCCTGCGTCTGTGGGGCTGGGTTGGCTTGCCGACGTTCTCGCGCAGCCAGGCCGACCTTCAATACTTCTTCGTCAACGGCCGAGCGGTGCGCGACAAGCTGGTGGCCCACGCGGTACGCCAGGCTTATCGCGACGTGCTGTTCAACGGCCGTCATCCGACCTTCGTCCTGTTTCTGGAAGTGGACCCAGCGGTGGTCGACGTCAACGTGCACCCGACCAAGCATGAAGTGCGCTTTCGCGACGGGCGCATGGTGCACGACTTTCTCTACGGCACACTGCACCGGGCGCTGGCCGATGTTCGCCCGGAAGACCAGTTGGCGAGCGCGCCGGCGCAGGCCCAGCCGTTGCGGCCGAGCGGGGCCCAGGCAGGCGAGTTCGGCCCTCAGGGTGAAATGGGCCTGGCGGCCAACCTGCTGCACTCACCGATGGCCCAGCCGCAGTCAAGTGGGGGTTACAGCGGCGGTTATTCATACACGCCACGGCCGACCGCTGCCCTGCCGGTGGCCGAGGCGCAGAGCGCCTACCGGGAGTTCTTCGCACCGCTGCCTACCGCCGGCAGCAGCACCGCGCCGATTCCCAGTCTGCCACCAAGCCAGGGCGACATCCCCCCGCTGGGCTACGCGCTGGCACAGCTCAAGGGTATCTATATCCTGGCCGAAAACGCCCAGGGGCTGGTTCTGGTGGACATGCATGCGGCGCACGAGCGCATCATGTACGAGCGCCTGAAGATCGCCATGGCCAGCGAAGGTCTGAGCGGGCAGCCCTTGCTGGTGCCCGAATCGCTGGCCATGAGCCAACGCGAGGCCGACTGTGCCGAGGAGCACGCGGCGTGGTTCCAGCGGCTGGGCTTCGAGCTGCAGCGCCTGGGCCCGGAAACCCTGGCCATACGCCAGATTCCAGCCCTGCTCAAGCAGGCCGAGGCCAATCGCCTGGTCGGCGATGTCCTGGCCGACCTGATGGAGTACGGCACCAGCGACCGTATCCAGGCCCACTTGAACGAATTGCTGGGCACCATGGCCTGCCACGGTGCCATTCGTGCCAACCGGCGCCTGGCCATTCCGGAAATGAACGGCCTGCTGCGCGATATGGAAAACACCGAGCGCAGTGGCCAGTGCAACCATGGTCGACCGACCTGGACCCAGATGGGACTGGACGACCTGGACAAACTCTTCCTGCGCGGGCGTTGAACATGAGTGGCCTACCTCCGGCGATCTTCCTCATGGGGCCCACGGCCGCGGGCAAGACCGACCTGGCCATTGAGCTGAGCAAGGTGCTGCCGTGCGAGCTGATCAGCGTCGACTCGGCCCTGGTCTACCGCGGCATGGACATCGGCACCGCCAAGCCGTCGCGGGCGGTGCTCGACGCCCATCCGCACGCGCTGATCGACATCCTCGATCCGGCGCAAAGCTACAGCGCCGCCGACTTTCGCCGCGATGCCTTGCAGGCCATGGCGCAGATCACCGCGCGGGGCAACATCCCGCTGCTGGTTGGCGGCACCATGCTGTATTTCAAGGCTTTGCTCGAGGGGTTGGCGGACATGCCGGGCGCCGATGCCCAGGTGCGCGCCGATCTCGAGGCGCAGGCCGCGCTGCACGGCTGGCAGGCACTGCATGACCAGCTTGCGGCGGTCGATCCGGTTTCTGCCGCGCGCATTCATCCCAACGATCCGCAACGGCTGATCCGAGCGTTGGAGGTCTACCGCGTGAGTGGTTCGAGCATGACCGAGCTGCGCGCGCGACAATCTGCGCAAAGTACCGAGGCAGGCGCATTGGCAAGCGGGCAATTGCCCTATACTGTGGCCCACTTGGCAATCGCACCCGCCGATCGCTCGGTGCTGCATGAGCGAATTGCCTTGCGTTTCGGACAAATGCTGGAACAAGGCTTCGTCGACGAGGTCACTGCCTTGCGTGCTCGAAGTGACTTGCATGCTGGGCTTGCGTCTATACGAGCGGTGGGCTATCGGCAAGTCTGGGATCATCTGGATGGCCAGCTGACCGAGGTGCAGATGCGCGAACGCGGCATCATCGCCACGCGCCAATTGGCCAAGCGACAGTTTACCTGGTTGCGCAGTTGGGCCGATCTGCACTGGCTCGACAGCCTGGCCATCGACAATCTGCCTCGCACCTTGAAATACCTGGGTTCGGCCTCCATATTGAGCTGAGTCCCGCAATTGCCGTCTATCCTTGGGTCTGACGGTCAGAGCCTTCATCTTTTCAAAGCTTTTCCACTATTGATCCTTAAAGGAGTGCGGCACATGTCAAAAGGGCATTCGCTACAAGACCCTTACTTGAACACCTTGCGTAAAGAGAAGGTCGGCGTCTCGATCTATCTGGTGAACGGTATCAAGTTGCAGGGCCAGATCGAATCGTTCGACCAGTTCGTCATTTTGCTGAAGAACACGGTCAGCCAGATGGTCTACAAACACGCTATTTCCACGGTTGTACCGGTGCGTCCGATTCGTCTGCCAAGTGCGACCGAATCCGAGCAGGGCGACACCGACCCAGGTAACGCTTGATAGGAGTCTGCCTTGTTCTTTGAGCGCCACGGTGGTGGTGAGCGAGCGATCCTCGTTCATCTGGATGGTCAGGACCCTGAGGCGCGCGAAGACCCGCAGGAGTTTCAGGAGCTGGCCATCTCGGCCGGCGCCGAAACTGTCGCATTCGTCAATGTCGCCCGTCATCGGCCCAGTGCCAAATTTCTGATCGGCAGCGGCAAGGTCGAGGAGCTGCGTGACCAGGTCAAGGCCGAGCACGCAGATCTGGTGATCTTCAATCACACCCTCACACCCAGCCAGGAGCGCAACCTCGAGAAAGTCTTCGAGTGCCGCGTGCTGGACCGTACCGGTCTGATCCTGGATATCTTCGCGCAACGCGCCCGTACCCATGAAGGCAAGCTGCAGGTCGAACTGGCCCAGCTCGAGCACATGAGCACGCGGCTGGTTCGCGGCTGGACTCACCTCGAGCGCCAGGGCGGTGGTATCGGCCTGCGCGGCCCTGGTGAAACCCAGCTGGAAACCGACCGGCGTCTGCTGCGGGTACGCCTGCGGCAGATCAAGCAGCGCCTGGAAAAGGTTCGCAGCCAGCGCGAGCAGGCACGTCGCGGCCGCCGGCGAGCCGACATTCCGTCGGTGTCCCTGGTGGGCTACACCAACGCCGGCAAGTCGACCTTGTTCAACGCCGTCACGCAGTCCGAGGTGTACGCGGCCGACCAACTGTTCGCCACGCTCGATCCGACCCTGCGCCGACTCGAGTTGAACGACCTGGGACCGGTGATCCTGGCCGACACGGTGGGTTTCATTCGTCACCTGCCGCACAAGCTGGTCGAAGCGTTTCGCGCCACCCTCGAGGAATCGAGCAACTCCGACCTGCTGCTGCACGTGATCGATGCCCATGAGCCCGAGCGCATGGCGCAGATCGAACAGGTCATGGCCGTGCTCACCGAGATCGGCGCGCAAGGCTTGCCGATACTCGAGGTGTATAACAAACTCGACCTGCTCGAGAACGTCGAGCCGCAGATACAGCGCGATGCCGACGGCAAACCGGTCAGGGTATGGGTGTCGGCGCGCGACGGGCGCGGTCTCGAGCTGGTCAAGCAGGCGGTTGCCGAGCTGCTCGGCGAAGACCTGTTCGTCGGCACGCTGCAGCTGGGCCAGACACTGGGCCGCCTGCGCGCCCAGCTGTTTTCGCTGGGCGCGGTGCAAAGCGAAGCGCATGATGAGCAAGGTGGCAGTCTGCTGGCAATACGCCTGCCGCGTGCGGAGCTCAATCGCCTGGTCAGTCGCGAAGGCATGGAGCCCGCTGAATTCATCGAGCAACACACTTTGCAATAAAAGCCTCGTGTGGCAGCTGTGCTGTCATGTCGGGCATTCTGTAGCATTGGTCGGCGCGCCGTGGGTGCGTCTTTGCTTTATCAGATGGAGAGCGCTATGGCTTGGAATGAGCCGGGTGGCAACTCGAACAATCAAGATCCTTGGGGTGGTAAACGCCGTGGAGGCGACCGCAAGGGGCCACCGGATCTCGACGAGGCCTTCCGCAAGCTGCAGGACAGCCTGAACGGGTTGTTCGGCGGTGGAAAGAAACGCACAGGTGGCGGTGGCGACGGTGGAGGCACGTCCAAGGGCGGTGGTCTCGGCCTGTTGGGCATCGGCCTTGCCGTGCTTGGCGCGATCTGGCTGTACAGCGCGGTGTATGTGGTCGACGAGCAGGAGCAGGCCGTGGTGCTGCGCTTCGGCAAGTATTACGAAACGGTAGGTCCGGGCCTGAACATCTATTTCCCGCCGATCGACCGCAAGTACCTGGAAAACGTCACGCGCGAGCGTTCGTATACCAAGCAGGGGCAGATGCTCACCGAAGACGAGAACATCGTCGAAGTGCCGCTGACCGTGCAGTACAAGATCACCAACCTGCAGGACTTCGTCCTGCGCGTCGACCAGCCCGAAATCAGCCTGCAGCATGCTACCGACAGTGCGCTTCGCCACGTGGTGGGTTCCACCGCCATGGACCAGGTGCTGACCGAAGGTCGCGAGCAGATGGCCGGCGAGATCAAGGAGCGCCTGCAGCGTTTCCTCGACACCTACCAGACCGGTATCACCGTGACCCAGGTCAACGTGCAGAGCGCGGCAGCCCCGCGTGAAGTGCAGGAAGCCTTCGACGACGTGATCCGCGCCCGGGAAGACGAGCAGCGCTCGCGCAACCAGGCCGAAGGCTATGCCAACGGCGTGATTCCCGAGGCTCGCGGGCAGGCCCAGCGCATCATCGAAGATGCCAACGGCTACCGCGACGAAGTCGTATCGCGCGCCAAGGGTGAGGCCGACCGCTTCACCAAGCTGGTCACCGAGTACCGCAAGGCACCCGACGTGACCCGTCAGCGCCTGTACCTGGAAACCATGCAGGACGTGTACAGCAACACCAGCAAGGTGCTGGTGGCCAGCAAGGAAGGTCAGAACAACCTGATCTACCTGCCGCTGGACAAGATGGTCGGTGGCGACCGCAACAACGGCAGCACGCCTGCCGCCAGCACGCCGGCCTCGGCCAGCGACGCCGCCGGCGCACGCGCTGCGGCCGACCTGCAGCAGCAACAGCGTGAAATGCGTTCAAGGGAGAGTCGCTGATGGGCAATAAATCTGTGATCGCCCTTGTCGTCACCGTCGTTCTGGCGGTGGCAGCATGGAACTGCTTCTACATCGTTGCGCAAACCGAACGTGCGGTCCTCCTGCAATTCGGTCGCGTGGTCCAGGCCGATGTCCAGCCCGGCCTGCATGTGAAGCTGCCGTACGTCAACCAGGTGCGCAAGTTCGATGCGCGGCTGATGACCCTCGACGCCCCGACCCAGCGGTTCCTGACCCTGGAGAAGAAAGCGGTGATGGTCGATGCCTATGCCAAGTGGCGTGTGAAGGATGCCGAGCGCTACTACACCGCTACTTCCGGCATGAAGCAGATCGCCGACGAGCGTCTGTCGCGACGTCTCGAATCGGGTCTGCGTGACCAGTTCGGCAAGCGCACCCTGCATGAAGTGGTGTCGGGCGAGCGTGACGCGTTGATGTCCGACATCACCACGTCGCTCAACCGCATGGCAGACAAGGAGCTGGGTATCGAGGTCATCGACGTGCGCGTCAAGGCCATCGACCTGCCCAAGGAAGTCAACCGCAGCGTGTTCGAGCGCATGAGCACCGAGCGTGAGCGCGAGGCGCGCGAGCACCGTGCCAAGGGTAACGAGTTGGCGGAAGGCATTCGTGCGGACGCCGATCGCCAGCGTCGTGTGCTGTTGGCCGAAGCCTATCGCGAGTCCGAGGAAGCGCGTGGTGACGGCGATGCGCAGGCAGCGTCCATCTACGCCCAGGCCTATGGTCAGGATCAGGAATTCTATTCCTTCTTCCGCAGCCTGCAGGCATACCGCCAGAGCTTCGCCAACAAGAGCGACGTGATGGTGCTGGACTCCAAGAGCGATTTCTTCCGCTTCATGGAGAAGTACAAGCCCTGATCGGCTTTCCCCGTCGAGCGGTTTAACCGTTCGGCGGGGTGAACGATCGGCGAAACGTGTGTATGATGCGGCAGCCGGGAAATTCCCGGCTTTTTTGCGTCTGCAAGTTAGATTGGCCGATTCATAGGCCCGGTTCATGAGGACATTGCCCCGCGACCTGCTTGCGGTGGGCGATTTCTGCTTCACTCAAGGCTAGCCCGACGGCAGGCCGCCCGGATCATAGGGGAAAGGCGTAATGGCAACGGTAGACCGCTGGCTGCTGCCAGATGGCATCGAAGAAGTACTGCCGCCCGAGGCTGCGCGAATCGAAGTCGCGCGGCGTCAGGTGTTGGACCTGTTCCAGAGCTGGGGTTACGAGTTCGTCGTAACGCCGCACATCGAATACCTCGAGTCGCTGCTGACCGGTGCCGGGCAGGACCTGGACCTGCGCACCTTCAAGGTGATCGACCCGCAATCGGGTCGGCAAATGGGCTTTCGTGCCGACATCACGCCGCAGGTGGCGCGCATCGATGCGCACACCTTGCGCCGTGAAGGGCCGAACCGCCTGTGCTATGCCGGCAGTGTGCTGCATGCACAGCCGCGGGCACTGTCCAGTTCGCGCAGCCCGATCCAGCTGGGCGCCGAGCTGTATGGCGATGCCAGTCCGAGCAGCGACGTGGAAGTCATCAGCCTGATGCTGACCATGCTGGAAATGGCCGATGTGCCAGACGTGCACATGGATCTGGGGCATGTCGGTATCTACCGCGGCCTGGCCCGCGCGGCCGGGCTGTCGGGCGATGTCGAGCAGCAGTTGTTCGATGCCCTGCAGCGCAAGGCCATCGACGAAGTGATCGTCCTCACCGAAGGGCTGCAAGCGGACATCGCCGAGATGCTGCGTGCCCTGGTTGGCCTGTGTGGCGGTCGCGAAGTGCTGGCTCAGGCCAAGGTACGCCTGGCCAACGCACCGGCGCCGGTGATGACCGCACTGGACGACCTGCTGGCGATTGCCGAGCGGCTGTCGTTGCGTTTTCCACAATTGCCGCTGTACTTCGACTTGGGCGAGTTGCGCGGTTATCACTATCACACCGGCGTTGTGTTCGCCGTGTTCGTTCCAGGCATGGGCCAGTCCATCGCCCAGGGCGGCCGCTACGATGACATTGGTGCGGACTTCGGCCGTGCCCGCCCGGCAACCGGTTTCTCCACGGACCTCAAGTCCCTGGTGACGCTGGGTCGGGCCCGGATCGAACTGCCCGTCGGTGGCGTCTGGATGCCTGACAGCACCGATGCGGCCTTGTGGCAGGCAGTCTGCCAGCTGCGCCGCGAGGGTCGCCGCGTGGTCCAGGCATTGCCGGGACAGACGATCGAGGCTGCCGGCGAGGCAGATTGCGACTGTCAATTGATTCAGCAGAACGGGCAATGGCAAGTGCTGCCACTGGCCTCTTGAGTTTTCCTGCCGGCCGCTGCCGGCACCAAGTTTGCGCGAATGAGGACAAGTGTTATGGGTAAGAATGTCGTAGTCCTGGGCACCCAATGGGGTGATGAGGGCAAAGGCAAGATCGTTGATCTGCTGACCGAACATGCTGCTGCGGTGGTGCGCTATCAAGGCGGCCACAACGCCGGTCACACGCTGGTCATCGACGGCGAGAAAACCGTCCTGCACCTGATCCCTTCGGGCGTGCTGCGCGAGGGCGTCCAGTGCCTGATCGGCAACGGTGTGGTAGTTGCACCCGACGCTCTGATGCGCGAGATCACCAAGCTCGAGGACAAAGGCGTACCGGTGCGCGAGCGCCTGCGTATCAGCCCGTCCTGCCCGCTGATCCTGTCTTTCCACGTGGCGCTGGATCAAGCCCGTGAAAAGGCCCGTGGCGAGCTCAAGATCGGCACCACCGGTCGCGGCATCGGCCCGGCGTATGAAGACAAGGTTGCTCGTCGCGGCCTGCGTGTGGGCGACCTGCTCAACATGCCGCGCTTCGAAGACAAGCTGCGTGAACTGGTGGATTACCACAACTTCATGCTGGTGGGTTACTACAAAGAGCCTGCCATCGAGTTTGAAAAGACTCTGGCCGAGTGCAAGGAATACGCCGAGCTGCTCAAGCCGCTGATGCTCGACGTGACTGCCGAACTGCACGACCTGCGTCGTGCAGGCAAAGACATCATGTTCGAAGGTGCCCAAGGTTCGTTGCTCGACATCGACCACGGTACCTACCCGTACGTGACCAGTTCCAACACCACCGCGGGTGGCGTTGCGACCGGCTCCGGCGTTGGTCCCATGTTCCTGGACTACATCCTGGGCATCACCAAGGCGTACACCACCCGTGTAGGTTCGGGTCCGTTCCCGACCGAGCTGTTCGATGAAGTCGGTGCGCACCTGGCCAAGCAAGGCCACGAGTTTGGCGCGACCACCGGCCGTGCTCGTCGTTGTGGCTGGTTCGACGCCGTCATCCTGCGTCGCGCTATCGATGTGAACAGCATCTCGGGCATCTGCCTGACCAAGCTGGACGTACTCGATGGTCTGGAAACCATCAATATCTGCATCGGCTATAAAGATGCGGAGGGCAAAGACGTTGCCCCCACTGACGCTGACAGCTACGTGGGCCTGCAGCCCGTGTACGAAGAAGTACCGGGTTGGAGCGAGTCGACCGTGGGTGCGAAAACCCTGGAAGAGCTGCCCGCCAACGCTCGTGCCTATATCAAGCGAGTCGAGGAGCTGATCGGCGCACCGATCGACATCATCTCGACCGGCCCGGACCGCAACGAAACCATCGTGCTGCGTCACCCGTTCGGCTGACAGCGGTTCGCGCAATACAGCAAAGGGCCCTTCGGGGCCCTTTGTCGTTCGAGCAACAGGCAAACCTTCTCGGCACGGCCTTTGCTGTGTGAGTCCTCAATCAGGCGCCATCGTCAGAATGGCGTCAATAAAAAGGGGATTCACATGTCCGCTGTCCTTTCTCTTATGCGCAGCCGTTTGCTGCGTCCGGTCTTCATCGCCCTGGGCATCGCTCTTTTGGTGCAGGTGCTGGCCGCCATTGCGCTGACCCGAAGCACGGTCACCGCGCTGGAAGCGGACCTGGACCGTCGCATGGCTCAGGACAGCCAGCGGCTGACGGGCGAGCTGCAAAGCGCGAGCGCGGAAGTGTCTTCCGGCCTCGAGGGCCTTTCGGGCAATACTCGCCAGCGCCTGAGTGCCGGTTTGTCGGCGCGTTTGAGCGGCGAGCAGGCGCAGATCCGCGCCACGCTGGACAAGGACCTGCAGGAATCGGCCACCGACATGGCCGAATTGCTGGCCTCGGTCGCGCCGCGGGCAATGTGGGACAACGATGTACCGACGCTTTCCGAGTTCGCCCGCCGTGCCCAGCGCAATCCCAACGTACTGTTCGTGATCTACAACGACGCCCAGGGCGAGCACTTGACCCGTTACTTGAACCGCGACAACCCCATCAACCAGGCGCTGTTGGCCAAGGGCGCCGGTGAGCGAGCCTTGGACAAGGTGCTCGATGCGGCCAAGACAGACCCGGCGGTGATCTATGTCGAGGCCTCGATCAACCCCAATGGCGCAGAGATCGGCCGGGTACTGATGGCTGTCTCGCGCACTGGTGTAGAGGCCGAGGTGGCCGAACTGGACAAGCGCTTCGCGGCATTGATTGCCAGTGCGGGGCAGTTGGTGGGCGAGAGCCTGCAAGGCGCCTCGGCCGAAAGTGCCAAGGCGCTGCAGGCGCGTCTGCAGTCGGCGGAATCGGCGGCGGCGACCATGCAGGCCAATACCCACAACACGGTGCAGGCCGCTGCGGCGCAGTTGCGCTGGCGCATCGGGCTGTGTCTGGCCCTGGTCGGCATGGTCATGCTGGTGGTGCTGACCGCGGTACTGGGGCGGCGCGTGGTGCATCGTCTGCGTCTGCTGGTCGGTGCGCTGGATGATCTGGCCGCAGGCGAGGGTGATCTGACCAAACGCGTCGCTATCCACAGCCGTGACGAGATCGGCGACATGGCGGCGGCGGTCAATCGTTTCGTCGACAAGCTGCAGCCTATCGTTCGCGAGGCGGGTGAGGTGGCGCACAAGACCGGTATCGAGATCGGCAGCATGGCCCAACGCAACGCTGGTGCCGATGATGCCGCTCGACTGCAGCGCGATGAAGTGGCGCAGAGCCTGCACGACCTGTCGCAGATGGCCGATGAGGCTCAGGCCGAGAGCCAGGCGATGCAGTCGGCCTTGCAGCAGGTGGCGCAGATTCGCAAGGCCACCGACGACAATACCCGTGCCTCGCAACAGGTCGGAGGGTTGATCGAGGCGTTGGCCGGCCAGGTGCAGAGCGGCTCAAAGGTGATCGAGCGCCTGGCCGAGCAGAGCCAGCAGATCGAGGTGGTGTTGACGGTGATCCACGGGATCGCCGAGCAGACCAATCTGCTGGCGCTCAATGCCGCCATCGAGGCGGCGCGGGCCGGTGAGACCGGGCGCGGTTTCGCCGTGGTCGCCGACGAGGTGCGCGCGCTGGCAAGCAAGACGCAGAGTTCGACCGGCGATATCCAGGCCCACATCGGCGCTTTGCAGGCCGGTGCGCGGGAAGCGGTGGCGGCTATCGGTCAGGCCGGACGGCAGGCGGACGAAGGCCTGGCAGTGCTGCGCGACAGTGCGCGGCTGCAGCAGGCCGTTCAGGCTTCGGTGGAACAGGTGCACTCGGCGATCGGCCTGGCAACCCAGGCGGCCGAACAGCAGGCGCGAGGCGCGCAGGCGGTGAAGGGCAGGGTGCAGGTGATCCACGCCCAGGCAGAGAAAGCAGCGTTCGCGGTACAACAGACCACGGCCAGCAGCCGGGAACTGGACAAGCTCGCTGCCCAGCTCAAAGCCAGCCTGGGCCAATTCCGCGCCTGAAGCCGCGCTGCGGTCTGCCTGACGAACCGCGGTGCCTTTTCGCGGCCACGGACCGCTCCTACAGGATTGCGTGGCATCAGCGGTCATCGGCCGCGAAAGGCGCACCGCGGTCCTTGCTGACGAACCGCGGCGCCCGTTTCGCGTCCACGGACCGCTCCTACAGGATTGCGTGGCTTCATTGTAGGAGCGGTCATCGGCCGCGAAGGGCGCGCCGCGTTCTGTCTGACGAGCCTCGGGTCAGGAGGTGCGGTTCAGGTACATGCGGGTGGTGAGCAGGTACACCGGTACGCCGGAAATCAGGATCAGCAGTGCCGCGTAGGGCGCGGCGGCGGCGAATTCCATGTTCGAGGTGTGCGACCACACCTCGGTGGCCAGGGTTGTCATGCCGGTGGGGGCCAGCACCAGGGTAGCGGTCAGTTCCTTCATGCCATCGAGGAATACCAGCGCGAATGCCGCTGCCATCGCCGGGAAGATGATCGGCAGTGTCACCTGGCAGAACGCGGTGAACGGCGTGGCGCCCAGGGTCCGTGCCGCTTCTTCGAGCGCAGGCGCAGCCTTGTTCAGGGCAGTACGCACCGGCGCCTGCGCCAAGGGCAGAAACAGCAGCGCGTAAGCCAGCAACAGCAGCCCGGTGGTCTGGTACATCGCCGGAACGTAGTGCAGGGCGAAATACACCAGCGTCAAGGCGATCACCAGCCCCGGTAGCGCATGCAGCAGATAGGGCAGGCGTTCTGCCCAGATGGCCAGGCGGCCCCGGTGGCGCACCACCAACAGCCCCACGGGCAATGCCAGCGCCAGGCACAGCGCGGCGCCGCCCAGGGCCAATGCCAACGAGGTCAACAGTGCCTCGCCGATGGCCGCTGCGGGAAAAGCCGCCGACGAGCCTTTCAGCAGCCAGTAGCCGAGCATGGCCAGTGGCACCCCACTGCCAACGACCACCAGCAGCAGGCAATACAACTGCGCCAACACCCGCCAGGCGCCGAGCCGCAAAGGGGTTGCACGCCGGGCAGCGCCCTGGCCGGTGCGAATGTGACGCGCGTTGCCACGCACCTTCAGCTCCAGCCACAGCAGCAATAGGCACAGAACCAGCAGCAGTGCCGACAGCATCGCCGCATTGGTGTTGCTGAATTCCAGTTCGAACTGTTGATAGATCGCTGTGGTGAAGGTCTGCAGCCCCAGGATCGACAGGGCGCCGAACTCCACCAGCATATGCAGCGCGATCAGCAGCGCCCCACCCAGTACCGCCGGCCACAGCAGCGGCAGGGTGACCTTGAAGAACACTCCCGTGCGGTTCTGCCCCAGCGTGCGCGCCGATTCCTCCAGAGAGGTGTCCAGATTGCGCAGCGTCGCGGCGACCGGCAGAAACACCAGCGGGTATTTCGACAGGGTCATCACCAGAATCGCGCCGCCCAATCCTTCGAATCGCGAGCTGAGCGAAACCCAGGTGAAGCCGCTGACGAAAGCCGGTACCGCGAATGGCAGGCAGAGTATTACGCCCCAGAGACGTCGGCCGGCCAGGTCGCTGCGCTCCAGCAGCCAGGCCAGGCTCACACCGATGATCACGCAGGCTGCCGTCACCCCGGCCATCAACATCAGGGTGTTGCCCAGCAAGCGCAGCACGTAGGGACGCCACAACAGCCTGATGGCTTCGTGGAGGCCCGCTTGCCACGCCTTCAGGCCAACATAGAGCAGGGGCAGCAGGCTCAGCCCGACCAGCAGCAGGACGGGTACGAGCACCCAGACCGAGGGGCGCTTGCGCCGCCCCGCAGGCATGACGAGAGAGGTGGTCAATTCAGGCCGACGTCCCGTTCCAGGTCCAGTGCGTCCTCGGCATTGCCGATGTCTGCCGGAGTGATGGCCGGTGCCTGCAGCTCGTCGAACGGCTTCAGGCCGCGGTCCGAGACCATGCCTTTGTGCAGTGGGTACTCGGCAGTGGTCTGGGTGATGACGCGCTGGCCTTCCTCGCTGGCCATGTAGGCGAGAAGCGCCTGGGCTTCACGCGGGTGCTTGCTGGACTTGAGAACGGCAGCGGAAGAAATGGTGATCAGGCCGCCGGCGTCGCCGTTGCTGAAGTAATGCAGTTTGGAGTCGAGTTGGCCTTTCTCGCGCTGGAGTGCGAACCAGTAGTAGTTGTTTACCAGAACAGTGGCGACTTCACCGTTTTCCACCGCCTTGAGGGCGACCATGTTGTTGGTGTAGGTCTTGCCGAAGGCGCGCAGACCGGTCAGCCATTCCTCGGCGGCCTCGCGACCGTGCAGCTTGATGATGGCCACGGCCTGCTCCTGGAAGGCTCCGCTGGTGGGCACGAAGCCGACCTTGCCCTGCCACTCCGGCTCGGCGAACTCCAGCACCGTTTCAGGCAGGTCTTTTTCGTCGATCAGCTTCGGGTTGTAGGCCACCACCCGTACGCGAGCGGTCACGCCCATCCACGAACCGTCCTTGGCGACGTATTCGGGCGGCAGCATGCTCAGGGTGCTGTCGTCGATTTTGGCCAGAAAGCCTTTCTCGCCCAGATTGTTCAGAGGAGGTGATTCTTCGGTGTAGATGAGATCCGCCGGAGAGCGCTGGCCTTCTTCCATTACCTGGCTGGCCAATTGATTGCTGCTGCCCTTGCGGACATTGACATGAATCCCGGTCTTGGCCTCGTAGGCCTGCGCGATGGCCTCGCCTATTTCCTTGTGCTGGCCATTGTAGAGGGTCAGTTCGACCTTGTCGGCGGCCAGGGCCAGCGGGGCGGCCAGTGCCGTGCCCAGCAGGCAGGCGGCCAGGGTGCGAAAAAGGGACCGGAGGGTTGGTGTGGGCATGGGGCAACTTCCTTACGGCAGGGCAGCGGAATCTTGAAACAATTGTAAACGATATAGGTTCTCAGGTGGCCTTTCGGATCCACGCAAGGCTTATCCCTGGGAGCGGTCATCGGCCGGGAAGGGCGCCCTGGGGTGTGTCAGGAAGACCGCGTCGCCTGTTTCGCGGCCACGGACCGCTCCTACGGGAGCGCGCGTATGCAGGCCTACCGTAGGAGCGGTCATCGGTCGCGAAAGGCGCCCTGGGGTGTGTCAGGAAGACCGCGTCGCCTGTTTCGCGGCCACGGACCGCTCCTACGGGAGCGCGCGTATGCAGACCTACCGTAGGAGCGGTCATCGGCCGCGAAAGGCGCGGCGGGGTGTGTCTGATATACCGATGCGCTCTTTCGCGGCCACGGACCGCTCCTACGGGAGAAAGGTGGGGAGATTTTTGGGGTGCCGGAAACGCAAAAACCCGCTTTCGCGGGTTCTTGTGAAGAATTGGTGCCCAGAAGAAGACTCGAACTTCCACGACCGTAAGGTCACCAGCACCTGAAGCTGGCGTGTCTACCAATTTCACCATCTGGGCAGCATCAGCAGCGTTGCACGCCGTTGATGGGGCGCACTATACGACCGCCCTTTTGATCTGTAAACCCCTGTTTTGATTTTGTTAATTCAAAACATCCAACTGCCTGAAAAAGCCCTGAAACGCAAAAACCCGCTTTCGCGGGCTTTTGTGAGTGGCACAAGATTGATGTAATCTCGTGTCCTGAATTGGTGCCCAGAAGAAGACTCGAACTTCCACGACCGTAAGGTCACCAGCACCTGAAGCTGGCGTGTCTACCAATTTCACCATCTGGGCAGCATCTGCAACGCTGTGCGTTGTCGATGGCGCGCACTATACGGAGCGCTCTTTACGCTGTAAACCCCTGTGGCGAGAAAAATCGACTAAAATTCCCCAGTGGCGTCCCGGACACTGTTTTCGACCTCGGGGCAGGGCTTTTAACTGGCAGGCAGCGCCTGAAATTTCCCGTTTCAATACGCGTATGCCAAACTAACGCCTATATAGACAAGGTGAATTCTCTCTAATGGCCGATTGGCAGACCCTCGATCCCGAGGCCGCTCGTGAAGCGGAAAAATACGAAAACCCCATTCCCAGCCGTGAGCTGATCCTCAAGCACCTCGACGAGCGCGGCTCTCCCGCCAGCCGCGAGCAGCTGGTGGACGAGTTCGGCCTCACCACCGAGGACCAGCTGGAAGCCCTGCGCCGCCGCTTGCGTGCCATGGAGCGCGATGCGCAACTGATCTACACCCGTCGCGGCACCTATGCCCCGGTCGACAAGCTCGACCTGATCGCCGGCCGCATCAGCGGTCACCGCGATGGCTTCGGCTTCCTGATCCCCGACGACGGCAGCGACGACCTGTTCATGAGCCCGGCGCAGATGCGTCTGGTGTTCGATGGCGACCGTGCCCTGGCACGGGTTTCCGGCCTCGACCGTCGCGGTCGTCGTGAAGGCGTGATCGTCGAAGTGGTGTCGCGTGCCCATGAAACCATCGTTGGCCGCTACTTCGAAGAAGGCGGCATTGGTTTCGTGACACCGGACAACCCCAAAGTGCAGCAGGAAGTGCTGATCACCCCCGGTCGCCATGGCGCCGCGAAGATCGGCCAGTTCGTCGGGGTGAAGATCACCCACTGGCCAACCGCGCGCTTCCAGCCTCAGGGTGACATCGTCGAGGTGCTGGGCAACTACATGGCGCCCGGCATGGAAATCGATGTCGCCCTGCGCACCTACGACATTCCTCATGTATGGCCCGAAGCCGTGCTCAAGGAGGCCGCCAAGCTCAAGCCGCAGGTGGAAGACAAGGACAAGGAGAAGCGCATCGACCTGCGCCATCTGCCGTTCGTGACCATCGACGGCGAAGACGCGCGCGACTTCGACGATGCCGTCTATTGCGAAGCCAAGAGCAAGCTGCGCCTGTTCAACGGCGGCTGGACCTTGTACGTCGCCATTGCCGACGTGTCCAGCTACGTGAAGCTTGGCTCGGCGCTCGATACCGAAGCTCAGGTACGTGGCAACTCGGTGTACTTCCCCGAGCGCGTGATTCCGATGCTGCCCGAGCAGCTGTCCAACGGCCTGTGTTCGCTGAACCCCCATGTCGACCGCTTGGCCATGGTCTGCGAGATGACCATCTCCAAGACCGGCGAGATGACCGACTACAGCTTCTACGAAGCCGTGATCCACTCCCATGCGCGCCTGACCTACAACAAGGTCAGTACCCTGCTCGAGCATTCGCGCAGCAGCGAAGCCAAGGCCCTGCGTGGCGAGTTCGGCGATGTGCTGCCGCATCTCAAGCAGCTGTATGCCCTGTACAAGGTGCTGCTGTCGGCGCGTCACGTGCGTGGTGCCATCGACTTCGAAACCCAGGAGACGCGCATCGTCTTCGGTTCCGAGCGCAAGATCGCCGAGATCAAGCCGACCATCCGCAACGATGCCCACAAGCTGATCGAGGAATGCATGCTGGCGGCCAACGTGGCCACTGCCGAATTCCTCAAGAAACACGAAATCCCGGCTCTGTATCGCGTCCACGACGGTCCGCCGCCGGAGCGTCTGGAAAAGCTGCGTGCCTTCCTCGGCGAGCTAGGCCTGTCGCTGAACAAGGGCAAGGACGGTCCGTCGCCCAAGGATTACCGTGCACTGCTGGAAACCATCCAGGGTCGCCCGGATTTCCACGTGATCCAGACCGTCATGCTGCGTTCGTTGAGCCAGGCGGTGTACAGCGCCGACAACCATGGTCACTTCGGCCTGAACTACGAGGCGTACACCCACTTCACCTCGCCGATCCGCCGCTACCCCGACCTGCTCACGCACCGGGCGATCCGCAGCGTGATCCACTCCAAGCAGGACACCCCGCACGTCAAGCGCGCCGGTGCCCCGACCATTCCCAAGGCGCGCATCTATCCGTACGACGAAGCGGCGCTGGAACAGTTGGGCGAAGAGTGTTCGATGAGCGAGCGCCGTGCCGACGAAGCCACCCGTGACGTGGTCAATTGGCTCAAGTGCGAGTTCATGAAGGACCGCGTGGGCGAAACCTTCCCTGGCGTGATCACCGCCGTGACCGGTTTCGGCCTGTTCGTCGAGCTGACCGATATCTTCGTCGAAGGCCTGGTGCACGTCACCGCGCTGCCGGGCGACTACTACCATTTCGACCCGATACACCATCGCCTGGCCGGCGAGCGCACCGGGCGCAATTTCCGCCTTGGCGACACGGTCGAGGTGCAGGTCATGCGGGTCGACCTGGACGAGCGCAAGATCGATTTCGGTATCGGCGAAGCAACGCTGAACCAGCCGATCGGGCGCAAGAACCGCAAGGCCGACGCGCCGGCCGGCAAGCCCAAGAGCTACCCGACCACGCCGGCGGTCGAAAAGACCGCCGCCGAGAAGCCGGCCGCCGCTGCCGCCAAGCGCAGCGCTGCCCCGAGCAAGGCGCGCAAGGCCGACAGCGACGAGGTCTATCGGGCATCCGATGCCGCCGCGCAGAACGCCGAGGTGCGCAGGAGCCGTGAAATGAAGAAGGCCCTGCTTGCCGATGCAGCCAAGGGCGGCTCGGCCAAGGCTTCCGGCAGCCGCAACGGCGGTACTGGCAGCACGGGCGCCGGAGGCGATGCCAAGGCGACCAAGCACCGCAAGGGTCCATCGAAATCGGGCAGCCGCAAATCCAAGGCCAAGTCATGAGTCAGCTGGAAAAAATCTACGGCGTGCACGCGGTGGAGGCGCTGTTGCGCCATCATCCCAAGCGGGTCAAGCAGATCTGGCTGTCCGAGGGGCGCAGTGAGCCTCGGGTACAGACCCTGGTCGAGCTCGCCACGCAGAATCGTGTGGCGGTTGGCCAGGCCGAGCGGCGTGAGCTGGATGCCTGGGTCGAAGGCGTGCACCAAGGGGTAGTGGCGGAGGTCAGCCCGAGCCAGGTGTGGGGCGAGGCGATGCTCGACGAGCTGCTGGATCGCACCGAGGGCCCGCCGTTGCTGCTGGTCCTGGATGGCGTGACCGATCCGCACAATCTGGGTGCCTGTCTGCGTACCGCCGATGCGGCCGGTGCGCTGGCGGTGATCGTGCCCAAGGACAAATCGGCTACCCTCACTCCTGCCGTGCGCAAGGTGGCGTGTGGCGCAGCGGAAGTGATTCCGCTGGTGGCCGTGACCAACCTGGCCCGTACCCTGGAAAAACTCCAGCAGCGTGGCCTGTGGGTCGTGGGTACCGCCGGCGAGGCGGACAACGAGATCTACCAGCAGGACATGACCGGGCCCACCATCCTGATCATGGGCGCCGAAGGCAAGGGCATGCGTCGCCTGACCCGCGAGCACTGCGACTACCTGGTCAAGCTGCCGATGGCGGGCAGCGTGAGCAGCCTGAACGTGTCGGTGGCGACCGGGATCTGTCTGTTCGAAGCGGTTCGTCAGCGTAACGCCAAGAAGAAATGATCCACCCGGGCCAACCCCTCCGCGAGCCCTCTGCCCGCGAAGGGGTTGGCCGCGACACCGCCATCGCTGTACAAATATTCACCAATCCCCTTGCTTCCCCCCAACCCCTTCTCTACAATTGCGCCCCTTGCCGTGATGGCTGGTGCACTCGTGCGCCTCTATCCAAAAGCCACAAGGCAAGACACACAGTGTCATTCACTCCTTGTCTGACCGCTCTGGCGGCAGGCTACAACCCGTAAGGAGCATTCATGCGTCATTACGAAATCATCTTTCTGGTCCACCCGGATCAGAGCGAGCAAGTCGGCGGCATGGTTGAGCGTTACACCAAGCTGATCGAAGAAGACGGCGGCAAGATCCACCGTCTGGAAGATTGGGGCCGTCGTCAGCTGGCCTACGCCATCAACAACGTTCACAAGGCTCACTACGTGATGCTGAACGTTGAGTGCACCGGCAAGGCCCTGGCCGAGCTGGAAGACAACTTCCGCTACAACGATGCCGTGATCCGTAACCTTGTCATCCGTCGCGACGAAGCCGTCACCGACCAGTCCGAGATGCTCAAGGCAGAAGAAAACCGCAGCGAGCGCCGTGAGCGTCGTGACCGTCCTGAGCACTCTGACAGCGCCGATGGCGATGACAGCGACAACAGCGACGCCAGCGATAACGCTGACGAGTAATCCACGGACCTTTTGAGGAGCCCATTACATGGCACGTTTCTTCCGTCGTCGTAAATTTTGCCGCTTCACCGCTGAAGATGTGAAGGAGATCGATTACAAGGATCTCAACACTCTGAAAGCCTACGTATCCGAAACCGGCAAGATCGTTCCAAGCCGTATCACCGGTACCAAGGCTCGTTATCAGCGTCAGCTGGCCGTCGCTATCAAGCGCGCCCGCTTCCTGGCCCTGCTGGCCTACACCGACAGCCACGGCCGCTGAGACCGGGTTGTCGATACGCAGTAAAAGGATAGATACGCATGCGTGCCCTGGCTGATTTCATCATGCGCGGTCGCATGCAGGCCACTCTGGTAGTGGTCGGATGCGCGGCATTGCCGCTGTTGTTCTGGTTGAGTGCTGCCGCAGCGTGCCTGGTGTACCTGCGGCGCGGCATGAGTGACGCCATTGGCGTCCTCATCTGGGCTCTGCTGCCGGCTTTGGCCTGGTGGTACTTCGGTGAACCGCGCACCTTGATGGTGTTGCTGGGCGCACTGGGGCTCGCGGCGCTGTTGCGCGCGGGGTGGGCCTGGAATCGCGTGCTGCTGGCCAGCATAGCGCTGGGGCTGGTGTACGGAGTGTTGTTGGGCGTGGTGTTTCGCGAACCCATCGAAGCGTTGGCGCAGGCGTTGAACGAACGCCTGCCGCAGATGCTCGGTGGTCTCTACCAGCAGATGTCGGTAGAGGAGCGGGCCAGCCTTGGCAGCCTCATTGCGCCGGTACTCAATGGCCTGATAGCGGCCTTGTTGCAAGTCGTCAGCGTGGCAGCCCTGATGCTGGGGCGTTACTGGCAGGCGGCGTTGTACAACCCGGGTGGTTTTGGCAGCGAGTTTCGCGCCATTCGCATTCCACTCTGGCCGGCGGTATTGCTGCTGGCGTGCATGCTCATCGGTCCGAACTTCGGACCTCAGATGGCCATGTTGACGCCGCTGTGCAGCGTACCGCTGGTGTTCGCCGGGCTGGCCCTGATGCATGGGCTGGTCAAGGCGGGCAAGCTGGGCAGGTTCTGGCTCGTGGGGATGTACGTCACGCTCGTGCTGTTCATGCAGCTGATCTATCCGTTGCTCGTGGTCCTGGCCATTGTCGACAGCCTGATTGATTTTCGCGGTCGAATCGGGCCGAAAGGCACCGATAGCGATTCCGCGAACGGTGAAGGTTAAAAGTTAAGAGGTTTATACCAAATGGAACTGATCCTGCTGGAAAAAGTCGCCAACCTGGGCAACCTGGGCGATAAGGTAAATGTTAAGGCCGGCTACGGTCGTAACTTCCTGCTGCCATTCGGCAAGGCTACCGCTGCGACCGCTGCCAACCTGGCTGCGTTCGAAGAGCGTCGCGCCGAGCTGGAAAAAGCAGCTGCCGACAAGAAGGCTTCGGCCGAAACGCGTGCTGCCCAACTGGCCGAGCTGGAAGTGACCATCACTGCCACCGCTGGCGACGAAGGCAAGCTGTTCGGTTCGATCGGCACTCACGACATCGCTGACGCCCTGACCGCCTCCGGCGTCGAAGTGGCCAAGTCTGAAGTGCGTCTGCCGAACGGCACCATCCGTAACGTTGGCGAATACGACGTAGCCGTGCACCTGCACAGCGACGTTGAAGCTACCGTACGCGTTGTCGTAGTAGCTGCATAAGTCGGCTGGCACCTCTGGTGCCAGGCGGTTTAACATCGGGCACGACCTGTTCACAGGTCGTGCCTTTTGTTTTTGTGAAGAAGCTGTTTTCTGCAACCCGAATTTCAAGTGGCCATGAACGAGATATCCGCTCCCGAGCAATACGATCTGCAAACCGCTGCCCTCAAGGTGCCGCCGCATTCCGTCGAGGCCGAACAGGCCGTGCTCGGTGGGTTGATGCTGGACAACAACGCCTGGGAACGTGTGCTCGATCAGGTTTCGGACGGCGATTTCTATCGTCATGACCACCGGCTGATCTTCCGCGCCATCGCCAAGCTGGCCGATCAGAACACGCCTTTCGACGTGGTCACCCTGCACGAACAGCTCGACAAGGAAGGCCAGGGCACTCAGGTCGGTGGCCTGGGTTACCTGGGCGAGCTGGCGAAGAACACCCCGTCGGTGGCCAACATCAAGGCCTACGCGCAGATAGTCCGCGAGCGTGCCACCCTGCGCCAGTTGATCAGCATCAGCAGCGAGATCGCCGACAGTGCGTTCAATCCGCAGGGGCGCAATGCTGCCGAGATTCTCGACGAGGCCGAACGGCAGATTTTCCAGATCGCCGAGGCGCGGCCCAAGACCGGTGGCCCGGTCAGTGTCAACGACCTGCTGACCAAGGCCATCGATCGCATCGACACCCTGTTCAATACCGATGCGGCCATCACCGGCCTGTCCACCGGCTACACCGATCTGGACGAGAAGACCAGCGGCCTGCAGCCGGCCGACCTGATCATCGTCGCCGGCCGTCCGTCCATGGGCAAGACCACCTTTGCCATGAACCTGGTGGAAAACGCCGTGCTGCGCAGCGAGAAAGCCGTGCTGGTGTACTCGCTGGAGATGCCAGGCGATTCGCTGATCATGCGTATGCTTTCCTCGCTGGGACGTATCGATCAGACCAAGGTGCGCTCGGGCCGGCTGGATGACGACGATTGGCCGCGCCTGACCTCGGCGGTCAACCTGCTCAACGATCGCAAGCTGTTCATCGACGATACGGCCGGTATCAGTCCGTCGGAGATGCGCGCGCGTACGCGTCGCCTGGTGCGCGAGCACGGCGAGATCGGCCTGATCATGATCGACTACCTGCAGTTGATGCAGATCCCCGGTTCCAGCGGCGACAACCGTACCAACGAGATCTCCGAGATCTCTCGCTCGCTGAAGGCGCTGGCCAAGGAGTTCAATTGCCCGGTGGTGGCGCTGTCGCAGCTCAACCGCTCGCTCGAGCAACGCCCGAACAAGCGCCCGGTGAACTCCGATCTGCGAGAATCCGGCGCCATCGAGCAGGATGCCGACGTGATCATGTTCGTCTATCGCGACGAGGTGTATCACCCGGACACCGAGCACAAGGGCATTGCCGAGATCATCATCGGCAAGCAGCGTAACGGTCCGATCGGTTTCATCCGCCTGGCCTTCATCGGCAAGTACACCCGCTTCGAGAACCTCGCTCCGGGCAGCTACAACTTCGACGACGACGAGTAAACGCGCTGTTCGGATTTCCCGTAGGAGCGGTCCATGGCCGCGAATGAGCGGTGCGGTTGGGTCAGGTACACCGCGTTGGGGCTTTCGCGGCCGCTGACCGCTCCTACAGCAGGGATCCAGGTTCAATGAGCTCTGCCGGCGGAAAATTCACCAGCCATTTCCGACTAAAGCCATCGGAATTGGTTATTTTTTGTGCTATATTCCGCGCCCGCGATTTTTCATACGGTCATCGACATGCAAGCAGCCAAGCCGCTTTTTGACTATCCCAAATACTGGGCCGAATGCTTCGGCCCAGCGCCTTTCCTGCCTATGAGCAGGGAGGAGATGGATCAGCTTGGCTGGGATTCCTGCGACATCATCATCGTCACCGGTGATGCCTATGTCGACCATCCGTCGTTCGGCATGGCCATCATCGGCCGGCTGTTGGAAGCCCAGGGGTTTCGCGTGGGCATCATTGCCCAGCCGAACTGGCAGTCCAAGGACGACTTCATGAAGCTGGGCGAGCCTAACCTGTTCTTCGGTGTCGCGGCCGGCAACATGGATTCGATGATCAACCGCTACACCGCCGACAAGAAGGTGCGTTCCGACGATGCCTACACGCCCGGCGGCCAGGCCGGCTCGCGGCCAGACCGCGCCAGCCTGGTGTACAGCCAGCGATGCAAGGAAGCCTACAAGCATGTGCCGATCGTGCTGGGCGGCATCGAAGCATCGCTGCGCCGCATCGCGCACTACGACTACTGGCAGGACAAGGTTCGTCATTCGATCTTGATCGACGCCTGCGCCGACATCCTGCTGTACGGCAACGCCGAGCGCGCCATCGTCGAAGTGGCCCAGCGCCTGTCGTACGGTCAGAAGGTCGAAGAGATCACCGACATTCGCGGCACCGCGTTCATTCGCCGCGATACGCCCAAGGACTGGTACGAGGTCGACTCGACCCGTATCGACCGGCCGGGCAAGGTCGACAAGATCATCAACCCGTACGTGAACACTCAGGACACCCAGGCCTGTGCCATCGAGCAGGAGAAGGGCAACGTCGAAGACCCGAACGAAGCCAAGGTCGTGCAGATCCTGGCCAGCCCGCGTATGACGCGGGACAAGACGGTGATTCGCCTGCCTTCCTTCGAGAAGGTGCGTGGCGATGCCGTGCTGTACGCCCACGCCAACCGTGTGCTGCACCTGGAAACCAACCCAGGCAATGCCCGTGCCTTGGTGCAGCGGCATGGCGAAGTGGACGTGTGGTTCAACCCGCCGCCCATTCCCATGACCACCGAGGAAATGGACTACGTGTTCGGCATGCCCTATGCCCGGGTTCCGCACCCGGCGTACGGCAACCAGAAAATCCCGGCCTACGACATGATTCGCTTCTCGGTGAACATCATGCGCGGCTGTTTCGGTGGCTGCACCTTCTGCTCGATCACCGAGCACGAGGGGCGGATCATCCAGAACCGTTCCGAAGAGTCGATCATTCGCGAGATCGAAGAGATCCGCGACAAGGTGCCGGGTTTTACCGGAGTGATTTCCGACCTTGGCGGGCCGACCGCCAACATGTACCGCATCGCCTGCAAGAGCCCGGAAATCGAATCCGCGTGCCGCAAGCCGTCGTGCGTGTTCCCGGGGATCTGCCCGAACCTCAACACCGACCACTCTTCGCTGATCCAGCTGTACCGCAGCGCGCGGGCACTGCCGGGCGTGAAGAAGATCCTCATTGCCTCGGGCCTGCGCTACGACCTGGCGGTGGAGTCCCCCGAGTACGTCAAGGAGCTGGTGACGCACCACGTCGGCGGCTACCTCAAGATCGCCCCGGAGCATACCGAGGAAGGTCCGCTGAATCAGATGATGAAGCCGGGTATCGGCTCGTACGACAAATTCAAGCGCATGTTCGAGAAATTCTCAAAAGAAGCGGGCAAGGAGCAGTACCTGATCCCGTACTTCATCGCCGCCCACCCCGGCACCACCGATGAAGACATGATGAACCTGGCGCTTTGGCTCAAGGGCAACGGTTTCCGTGCCGACCAGGTGCAGGCGTTCTACCCCTCGCCGATGGCTTCGGCCACCGCGATGTACCACTCGGGCAAGAACCCGCTGCGCAAGGTCACCTACAAGAGCGACAACCTGACCATCGTCAAGAGCGAGGAACAGCGTCGCCTGCACAAGGCATTCCTGCGCTATCACGACCCCAAGGGCTGGCCGATGCTGCGCGAGGCACTGGAACGCATGGGCCGTGCCGACCTGATCGGTCCGGGGAAAAACCAGCTGATTCCGTTGCATCAGCCGGCTACCGACACCTATCAGAGTGCTCGACGCAAGAATTCCACCCCGGCCGGCAGCCACAAGGTAGCCAAGGAAACCCGCATCCTGACCCAGCATACCGGCTTGCCGCCGCGTGCCAGCGATGGTTCCAAGCCGTGGGACAAGCGCGAGCAGGCCAAGGCTGCCGCCGAGGCGCGCAGCAAGCAGGCTGCCAAGGATCGCCAGCAGGCTGCCAAGCCCGGCAAGGGCAAGGGCAAGCCGACCCGCCAGCCGGTCCTGCCGCGCTGATGCACGTTGCGCTGCCGTGAGCGCGATAGCTTACGACTCGGTGTGACCGTCAGGCTCGGTGTCGTTCGACTTCGACTTCGGCTGCGCTCGTCGCGGTGGGCGGGCGGCGATGGCCTCGTGGGCTGGGTTGTCGGTCGTGTCCAGCACTCCGTCTCTGGTCGCACTGCGGATGGCGTCGATCAATGCCTGGGTGGGGCGCAACGACGTCTTGCGCTGTCTTGAAGGCTGCGCGGTGAGCAGGGCTTGCGCAGCGGTGTCTTGGTCGGTTGGCATGGGGATATCTCTTGATTGAATGAGCGCCCACATTAAGGTGAGCGCCTCCTGCCTGGGCAATACAGGTTTATCGCACCACGATGCGTCCAATGTATGCGACGCTGGCACACGCCGAACGAGGGCAACCGTTCGATCGGATGTCCCGCTTCGCAGTGCAGTGGCTGAACCCTCCACATGGCATAAGTCTTGCGCCGTGCACTTACCTTCCAGGCTCGCAGGAGGCACGCCGTGTCGATTCATGTCGCACTGAACCATGTCACCCATTATCGCTACGACCGCGCCGTCGATGTCGGCCCTCAAGTGGTGCGCCTGCGCCCCGCGCCGCACAGCCGCACGCGGGTTCTTTCCTATGCCTTGAAAGTGTCGCCAGCGCAGCACTTCATCAATTGGCAGCAGGACCCACAGGGCAACTACCTGGCCCGCCTGGTGTTTCCGGAGAAGGCCACCGAGTTGCGCATCGAAGTGGACCTGGTTGCCGAGATCGCGGTGTTCAATCCCTTCGATTTCTTTCTCGAACCGCATGCGCAGCAGATTCCCTTCGCATACACCGACGAAGAGCAGCATGAGCTGGCCCCCTACCTGGAAACCCTGGCCCTGACGCCCAGGTTTCAAGCGTACCTGGACGGCATCGACCGTACGCCGATCCCCAGTATCGATTTCCTGGTCAGGCTGAACCAGCAACTCAGCCAGGACATTCGCTACCTGCTGCGCATGGAGCCGGGCGTGCAGACGCCCGAGCACACGCTGCTCACCGGTGCCGGTTCGTGCCGCGATTCCGCCTGGCTGCTGGTGCAGCTGATGCGCCGGCTGGGGATTGCCGCGCGCTTCGTCTCCGGCTACCTGATCCAATTGGTCGCCGATGAGCAGGCCCTCGACGGTCCGTCCGGTACCGATGTCGATTTCACCGACCTGCATGCCTGGTGCGAGGTGTATTTACCGGGCGCTGGCTGGATTGGTCTGGACGCCACGTCCGGGCTGTTTGCCGGGGAGGGCCACATTCCCCTGGCGTGCAGTCCCGAACCTTCTTCGGCGGCGCCGATCAGTGGCCGGGTGGAGCCCTGTGAGGTGACGTTTTCCCACCGGATGTCGGTGCAGCGTATCTGGCAGACGCCACGCGTCACCTGGCCGTTGAGCGAAGAGCAATGGGCGGACATGCAGGCCCTGGGGCAGCGGGTCGATGCCGATCTGCGCGCAGAGGACGTGCGCCTGGGCATCGGCAGCGAGCCGACCTTCGTGGCCATGGACGGCGCCGATGCCGCGACGTGGGAAGCTCGAAGCGACGCACCTGCCAGTGGTTTCAAGGCTACGTCGATGCCAGGCGTGTTCAAGGTCGACGTGCCGCAATCCACAAGCTGGGCGCAGTCGGTCCAAGGTGTGGATGAGCTGTACGAGCAGGCTCGGCAGCGTCGCCTGGAGGCCCAGCGGTTCATGATCGACGGTCGGCAGACCGGCACCGGCGCGGGTAATCCGTTGCTGCTGGGTGGGACGACGGCGGCGGATTCGCCGTTTCTGCGCCGGCCCGACCTGCTGCGCAGTCTGATCGGCTATTGGCATGATCATCCGGCGCTGTCGTATCTGTTCAGTGGCACTGCCTGGCCGACCCCGCGGGTCGACGAAACGCGCGGCGATGCGGTGTACGAACTCGAGATCGCTCTGGCGCAATTGCCCGTTCCCGGCGTGCCGTGCCCAACAGGGCTGATCGACCGTGTGCTGCGCCATCTGTTGGTGGATATGACCGGTAACCCTGCCGGCGCGCAGTTCTGCATTGCCCGTCTGGACGGTGACGGACCAGGGGAGCGCGCGGGGCTGCTGCGTCTGCAGGGCCTGGAAATGCCGCCCCATGGGCGCATGAACCTGGCTCTGCAACTGTTGCTGCGCAGCCTGGTGGCGCGCTTCTGGCGCAAGCCCTACGCACCGGCCAGGCTGACCCGCTGGGGTACACAGCTGCACGACCGCTTCATGCTGCCGTACTTCATCGAGCGCGATTTCGCCGAGGTGATCGACGATCTGAATGCACACGGCTATGCCGTGGATGCCGGATGGTTTGCCGCACAACGGGCGTTTCGCTTCCCCACGATGGGCGACTGCGTTGTAGAGGGAATTGCCGTGGAGCTGCGCCATGCCCTGGAGCCTGGCCCCGGACGAGGCAGTGCCAGTGGCGCGCCGCAGTCGCCGGACGCATCGCTGGAGCGCCTGCAGGTGCGCGTCAATGGGTTGCTGGCCGATCGTTACCGGCTGGCTGTCAACGGCCAGCCCCTGCCGCTGACCGCTACCGGTCGTGCCGGCGAGTTCGTTGCGGGAGTGCGCTACCGTGCCTGGCAGGCCGATCACGGCGATGACGTCGCCGGCCAGGCGCATGTGCCGCTGACCTTCGACATCGTCGACACCTGGACGCAGCGCTCGCTGGGTGGGTGCCAGTACCATGCGGTGCACCCCGGCGGGCGCAGCTACGACAGCCCACCGGTGAATGCCAACGAAGCCGAAAGCCGGCGTCTGGCGCGGTTCTTTCGGATCGGCCACAGTCCCGGCAGGTTGGTACTGCCAGCGCTCAAGGTGGACGATGACTTGCCGATGACCCTGGACATGCGCCGCGTTCCTCAAGGCGGGGTGTGAGCCATGGACGGTATCCGCGCACCGTGCAGGCTGCGATAATCGTTCTTCTCAACGCTGCCCCCGAGCTTCGCCATGTCTGACCTGCTCGATCGTTACTCGCTGTCCGGCGGGTCCTATCATGAAATGCTCGAACCCGATGGCGGCGTGCGCCCGCACTGGCGGCGCCTGTTCGAGCATCTGCAACGCAGTGCGCCAGGCCAGTTGTCGCAGCGCCAGGCGTCGCTGACACGGCAGATCCAGGAAAACGGCGTCACCTACAACGTCTATGCCGACCCCAAGGGGGCCGATCGGCCGTGGGAACTGGACCTGCTGCCGCACATCATTCCTGCCCACGAATGGCGCCAGGTCGCGGCGGGTATTGCCCAGCGGGCACGCTTGCTCAACGCCGTGCTGGCCGATATCTATGGCCCGCAAACGCTGATTGCCCAAGGGCTGCTGCCCGCCGAGCTGATCTTCGGGCACAACAACTACCTGTGGCCGTGCCAGGGCATGCAGCCGCCGCAGGGCACGTTCCTGCACCTGTATGCGGCGGACCTAGCGCGCACGCCCGATGGACGCTGGTGGGTCACCGCCGACCGGACCCAGGCGCCCTCCGGCGCAGGTTATGCGCTGGAAAACCGCATGGGCCTGTTGCGGACCTTTCCCGAGCTGTACCGCGACTTGAAAGTCGAGCACATGGCCGGCTTTTTTCGCACCGTGCAGGACACCATGAGCCGACTGGCCGCCAGCGCCAACGAGGCGCCGCTGGTGGTGCTGTTGACGCCTGGGCGGTTCAACGAAAGTTATTTCGAGCATCTGTACCTGGCACGCCAGCTCGGCTATCCGCTGGTCGAGGGCAGTGACCTGACTGTGCGCGAGGCGACCGTCTACCTGAAGACCTTGAGCGGTCTGCGCCGGGTGCACGCGATCATGCGTCGCCTGGACGACGATTTCTGCGACCCCCTGGAGTTGCGCACCGACTCTGCCCTGGGCGTGCCCGGCCTGCTCGACGCCGTGCGCCAGGGCAATGTGATGGTGGCCAATGCCTTGGGCAGCGGCGTGCTCGAATCGCCCGGGCTGCTGGGTTTTCTGCCGCGGATCTGTGAGCACCTGTTCGGCGAAACCTTGATCCTGCCGTCAATCGCCACCTGGTGGTGCGGCGAGCCGCCGGTGCTGGCCCAGGCCCTCGAGCGGCTGGACGAGCTGGTGATCAAGCCGGCCTTCCCGTCGCAGAACTTCGGCCCGGTGTTCGGTCGGGATCTGGACGCCGCCCAGCGTCAGGCGTTGACCGAACGCATTCAGGCCCGACCCTATGCCTACGTCGCTCAGGAAATGGCGCAGCTGTCCCTGGCGCCGGTGTGGCATGGCCACGGCAACCACCTGCAACCCAGGGCGATCGGCATGCGCGTGTTTGCGGTCGCCGCCGCCGACGGTTACCGGGTGTTGCCCGGCGGCTTGACCCGAGTGGCCACGGACGCCGATGCCGAAGTGGTGTCGATGCAGCACGGCGGCGCCAGCAAGGACACCTGGGTGTTGGGCGAGCACGCTCCGGTCGGCGAGCAGTGGCGGGCGCAGCGGAGCATCGGGGTCCATGACCTGGTGCGCATGGACCCCTACCTGCCTTCGCGGGTGGTGGAGAACCTGTTCTGGTTCGGCCGTTACTGCGAGCGTTGCGACGGCAGCGCACGACTGCTGCGGATCATTCTCGGCCGCTATCTGGACGGCGACGATCCTCAGGCGCTGCAGGCCGCTGTCGATCTGGCCGAGAGCCTGCACCTGTTGCCCGAGGAGGGCGACCTGCGCGAGCGCCTGCTGATGGCCCTGCGCGGTGAGGATTGGGCGTTCAGCCTGCGTGCCAACCTGCAGCGTCTGCAGTGGGCGGCGTTTCAGGTACGCGGCAAGCTGTCGCGAGAGAACTGGCAGGCGTTGGGCGAACTGCAGCGCGAGTCACTGGTGCTTGAAGTCGACGTGCCGGACCTGGGCGAGCTGCTCGACTTCCTCAATCGACTGGTGATGAACCTGGCTGCACTGTCCGGTTTTGCGCTCGACGACATGACCCGCGATGAAGGCTGGCGTTTTCTGATGATCGGGCGACGCATCGAACGCCTGCAGTTTCTCAGCAATGGTCTGTCGGCGTTTCTGGCAAGCGATGCGCTGGACGAACAGGCTGGCCTGGACTGGCTGCTCGAGTTGGGCAACAGCAGCATCACCTATCGTTCACGCTACCTGGCCGTGCCGCAGTTGATTCCGGTGCTGGACCTGCTGTTGCTCGACGCCCAGAATCCCCATGCCGTGTTGTTCCAGCTCAAGCTGGTGGCGCGGGCCGTACGCCGCCTGAGCGATGAATTCGACCTGCCGGTGGATCGCGCCCTGGAGCCACTGATCGAGCGCGTGGCGCGCTTCGATCTGGGTACCCTGGAAAACGCGCTGTTCGGTGAAGCCAGCGTGCGCGCCGTGCTCGACGGCCTGCGCAGCCTGCTGGAGGATATCGCCAGTGTCAGCGTGCAGGTATCGGACCGCCTGGCGTTGCGCCATTTCGTCCATGTCGACGATGTCAGCCAGCAAACGGTGTCGGTGTGATGAGTGCGCATTACCAGATCGTTCACGACACCCGTTACTGCTACGACAGCCCAGTGTCGCTGGCCAAGCAGCTGGCGCACCTGTGGCCGAGGCCTTGCGCCTGGCAGGTGTGCCATGAGCGCGCACTGCAGATCAGCCCCGAACCGACCCGGCGTACCGATGAGCTCGATGTGTTCGGCAATCCACTGACGCGGCTGGCGTTCGAGCGCCCCCACGATGAACTCAAGGTTGGCGCGCGCCTGCATGTCGAGGTGCTGCCACGAGCGCCGGTCGTGCTTGCCCTGTCGCCGGCCTGGGAGTCGACCCGCGATGCCCTGTGCTATAGCGGCCGGCCAGTCGCCGCGCAGGTGCTGCAAGCCTGTCGCTACCGCTTCGAATCCCCCTACGTGCGCCTGAAGAAAAGCTTCGTGGCGTTTTCCGCCAGTTGCTTTCCGTCCGGCAGGCCGATGCTGCAGGGTGCCCAGGCCTTGATGCAGAAGATCTTCAGCGAGTTCACGTTCGATGCCATGGCTACCCAGGTGGCGACGCCCCTGGTCGAGGTGTTGGAGAACCGTCGGGGCGTCTGCCAGGACTTCGCCCACCTGATGCTGGCCTGCCTGCGCTCGCGCGGTTTGGCGGCACGCTACGTCAGCGGCTACCTGTTGACCCAGCCACCGCCAGGGCAGCCGCGAATGATCGGCGCGGATGCGTCGCATGCCTGGGTATCGGTGTTCTGCCCGGTGCTGGGATGGGTCGATTTCGACCCCACCAACAACGTTCAACCGGGGCTGGAACACATCACCCTGGCATGGGGGCGTGATTTCAGCGACGTGTCGCCCTTGCGCGGGGTGATTCTGGGCGGTGGTGGGCACGATCCCGAAGTGCGCGTGACCGTTCTGCCGATGGTTTGAGCCGAATGTTTACAGCGAATGTCTGACTGCTGGCAGAGTGCTGCAGCCTGCGGCCAATCGTGAAATGATTGCCGCCGTAGCCATTTCCCCTGCCTGGAGACTCACATGTTTGCAAAAGCTGTAGCGGTATCGGTGCTTGCCCTGGCCAGCGGTCAGTTGCTGGCGGCCGAGTGCTCAACCACCGTCGATTCGACCGACCAGATGACCTTCGGCAGCAAGGCTATCGAGATCAGCAAGAGCTGCAAGACGTTCACGGTCAACCTGACCCACTCCGGCAGCCTGCCCAAGGAAGTCATGGGCCACAACTGGGTCCTGAGCAAGGAAGACGATGCCCGCGGCATCGCGATGGACGGCATGAGTGCCGGCATCGACAACAGCTACCTGAAGAAAGGCGACGAGCGCGTGATTGCGTACACCAAGGTCATCGGCGCCGGGGAGAAGGATTCGGTGTCGTTCGATGTGTCGAAACTATCGCCAGAGCAGAAATACCTGTTCTTCTGCTCGTTCCCGGGTCACTTGGCCATGATGAAGGGGGCAGTGACCCTGGTCGATTGAGTGTTCGCCTCGACCACGTAGGAGCGGTCATCGGCCGCGAAGCAGGCGACGCGGTATGCCTGATTCACCGCGTTGACCTTTTCGCGGCCACGGACCGCTCCTACAGGACGTCCGCCATTGCGCGTACTGGCTTCAAGCAGGCACCTTGAACACGTGGCGCAGGTAGGCGACGAAATTGGGGTCGCGGCACTGGGTCTTGGCGGCTTCGTCGGAAATCTTCGCCACCGGTTGGCCGTTGCAGTCGGTCATTTTCAGCACGATGTTCATGGGTTCCACGCCTGGAATGTCGCAGGTCAGGTTGGTGCCGATGCCGAAGCTCACATTGATGCGCCCGCGCAGTGCGCGAAATATCTGCAGGGACTTGGGCAGGTCCAGCCCATCGGAAAACACCAGGGTCTTGGTCATCGGATCGATGCCCAGCTTGCGGTAGTGGGCGATGGCCTTTTCCGCCCAGACCACCGGGTCACCCGAGTCGTGGCGCAAGCCATCGAAGAGCTTGGCGAAGTACAGGTCGAAATCCCCCAGAAACGCATCCATGGTGATGCAGTCGGTGAGCGCGATGCCAAGCAGGCCACGGTACTCGCGCACCCAGCAATCGAGTGCGGCGATCTGGCTGTCGATCAAGCGTGGCCCCAGTTGCTGGTGAGCCATGATCCACTCATGGGCCATGGTGCCCAGCGGCTTGAGATCCAGCTGACGGGCCAGGTGCATGTTGCTGGTGCCGACGAAGCGCCCCGGAAACTCGTGCTTGAGCACCGTGACCACTTCCTCCTGCACCTTGTAGGAAAAACGTCGACGAGTGCCGAAGTCGGCCACCTGCAATTCGGCCAGCTCTTCGCTGCTGGCATTGGCCTGCAGCCATTCGAACTTGCGGTAGAGTTTTTCCCGCGGCTGGCTGAGCAGCACATCGGGATAGCGAATGCGATTGCGTACCTCGCTGACCGTGGCCAGCAGTGGCACTTCGAACAGGATCACATGCAGCCACGGCCCGCGCAGGCGAATGAACAGCTGGTCGTTCTCGATGCCGATGCTCAGGTAGCGCAGGTTGAAGCGAAACAGACCCAGGAAGCGCAGGAAGTCGGGCTTCATGAAATTGATGCCTTCCAGAAAGCTCAGCTGGTCCGGGCCCAGGCTCAATTCGGAGAGCTGCTCGAGCTGTTCGCGAATATCGTTCAGGTAGGGCCGCAGGTCTTCGCCGTTGCGACAACGAAACTCCCACTCGACATCGACGTTGGGGTAGTTGTGCAGTACAGCCTGCATCATGCTCAACTTGTAAAGATCGGTGTCGAGCAGGTTTTGCACGATGCGATCGGCGAATACGCTCTCGCTCATCAGGGTCTCCAGAACCGCGTGCCTCATTTGGAACGGCGGTGGCGCACAGTAGGGGCACATTCTGCCAGCTTTTTGGAGTGCGGGTGGATGTGACGTGCCTTCCCCTGCGCGACCCGTGCCAGTGCCTTGCGCAGGCCCGCGAAGAGAGACGCGAAGTGGCCTGCACCCGGCACTGCAGGAGGATCCTGTGGTGCGCGGTGTAGCGGTTATGCACCGACAGTGTGCACTTCGGTTACGTCGGCGGTTACAGCGTGGTTGCCCACGGGCGCTGCGTGGGGTTGCAATGATGGCGCACACGGGTTGTACCCGCACTCTTTGCGGGTTCCACCATTCCCGTGCCAGACGGTTGCACGACCTGTAGAAAATGGTTCCGGCGCAGTGAAGTGCTCCTGAAAATGAAAACTGCGCAAGTTGGGCAAATGCGCTGGCACGGCCCTTGCTCTGAGCAATGCGCTGAAGCTGTAGTGCCAACCAAAAAAATTCAGGAGCACCACTCATGTCGCAGACGTTCTACAGGAAAGGTTTTCTGGCTCTCGCAGTGGCAGCTGCGCTGGGCGCTTCGTCGATTGTTCAAGCCGACATCAAGATCGGCGTAGCAGGGCCGATGACCGGTGCCAACGCATCGTTCGGTCAGCAGTACATGAAGGGTGCACAGGCGGCAGCCGATGCCATCAACAAGGCCGGCGGCGTGAATGGGGAAAAGATCGTCCTGGTCGCCGGTGATGACGCCTGCGAGCCGAAGCAGGCCGTGGCCGTCGCCAACCGGCTGGCCGATCAGGACAAGGTCGCAGGAGTGGTGGGGCACTTCTGTTCCTCGTCCACTGTTCCGGCATCCGAGGTGTATGCAGACGCCGGCGTGCTGATGATCACCCCCGGCTCGACCAACCCGACCGTGACCGAACGTGGCCTGCCGGCGGTATTCCGCATGTGCGGTCGCGACGACCAGCAGGGCATCGTGGCCGGCGACTACATCGTCGACGTGCTCAAGGGCAAGAAAGTCGCAGTGATCAACGACAAGGACACCTACGGCAAGGGCCTGGCCGACGCCACCTCGGCACAGCTGACCAAGCGCGGTGTGAAGCCGGTGCTGGAAGAAGGCCTGACCCGCGGCGAGAAAGACTTCAGCGCCCTGGTCACCAAGATTCGCTCCACCGGCGCCGATGTGGTGTATTTCGGCGGCCTGCACCCCGAAGCCGGGCCACTGGTTCGGCAGATGCGCGAACAGGGCCTCAAGGACGTCAAGTTCATGTCCGACGACGGCATCGTCACCGACGAACTGGTCACCACCGCTGGCGGTGCGCAATACGTCGACGGCGTGTACATGACCTTCGGCGCCGATCCGCGCATGCTGCCCGACAGCAAGGCGGTGGTTGAGGAGTTCCGCAAGTCCGGCTACGAGCCAGAGGGCTACACTCTGTACGCCTACGCTTCGTTGCAGGCCCTGGCTGCAGGCTTCAACGGCGCCAAGTCGAACAAGGGCGAAGAGGCTGCCAAATGGCTGAAGGCCAACCCGGTCAAGACCGTCATGGGCGAGAAGGCCTGGGACTCCAAGGGTGACCTGAAAGTGTCCGACTACGTGGTCTACCAGTGGAACGCCGAGGGCAAGTACAAGCAGCTGGAACAGCAGAAGTAGGACGTTTGCACTGGCGCATGCCAGTCCGGGCCGCCCTTGGGATGGCCCACGTTTCCCTCAATACCGCCTGACAGGTGGCGGGCGGGCCGAGGCCTGTCCGCACCTTGCGCGGTGCGCGGTTCCAGACGTTCGTGAGAGTGCATGATGGACGGTATCTTCCTGCAACAAATGATCAACGGCCTGACCCTGGGGTCGGTGTACGGCTTGATCGCCATTGGCTACACCATGGTCTATGGCATCATCGGCATGATCAACTTTGCCCACGGCGACGTTTACATGATCAGCGCCTACCTGGCCGCCATAGGCCTGGCCGTGCTGTCGTTCTTCGGCCTCGAATCCTTTCCGTTCCTGATCCTCGGCACATTGGTGTTCACCATCGTGGTGACCGGTGTGTACGGCTTCGTGATCGAGCGCGTGGCCTACAAGCCGCTGCGCAACTCGACCCGGCTGGCGCCGCTGATCAGCGCCATCGGCATATCGCTGATCCTGCAGAACTACGCGCAGATCAGCCAGGGCGCTCGCCAGCAAGGCGTCCCGACCCTGCTCGAAGGGGCCTGGCGCCTTGAAGTGGGCACCGGTTTCGTGCAGATCACCTACACCAAGATCTTCATCCTCATTGCCGCCTTCGTGGGCATGGGCGTGCTGACCTACATCATCAAGTTCACCAAACTTGGGCGCATGTGCCGCGCCACCCAGCAGGATCGCAAGATGGCCTCGATCCTGGGCATCAACACCGACCGGGTCATTTCCTATGTGTTCATCATCGGCGCGGCCATGGCGGCGCTGGCCGGCGTGTTGATCACCATGAACTACGGCACGTTCGACTTCTATGCCGGGTTCATCATCGGCATCAAGGCGTTCACCGCAGCGGTACTGGGCGGCATCGGCTCATTGCCCGGCGCCATGCTCGGTGGCCTGATACTGGGGGTTGCCGAATCGCAGTTCTCCGGCTTGATCAACTCCGACTACAAGGATGTGTTCAGCTTCGGCCTGTTGGTGCTGATCCTGATCTTCCGTCCCCAAGGCCTGCTGGGTCGCCCACTCGTGGCGAAGGTATAAGTATGTCCGCACCTACTGCCAAACCTATCGATATCAAGAAAAGCCTGGTCGACATGGTCATTGCCGGCCTGCTGGCGCTGATCGTGTTCGGCCCCATCGTCGGCATCGTGCTCGACGGCTACAGCTTCAACCTGCAACCGGCCCGCGTCGCCTGGCTGGTGGCAGCGGTGATGGCCGGGCGCTTCCTGCTCAGCCTGTTCCTGCAGACGCCGCGTGGCCGCAGCATTTCCCAGAGCTTCGAAAGCTCGGGGTCGGGCGTGCACGTGCTGCCGCCGGACTACAAGTCGCGGCTGCGCTTCATCATTCCAGCGCTGATCGTGATCGCCATCGTGTTCCCCATCTTCGCCAACAAATACATCCTCACCGTGGTCATTCTCGGGTTGATCTATGTGTTGCTGGGCCTGGGCCTGAACATCGTGGTCGGGCTGGCCGGTCTGCTCGACCTGGGCTACGTGGCGTTCTATGCCATCGGCGCCTACGGCCTCGCATTGGGCTACCAGTACCTGGGCCTGGGCTTCTGGTCGGCGTTGCCGCTGGCCGCGATCGCGGCGGCGCTGGCGGGGTGCATACTGGGTTTCCCGGTGCTGCGAATGCACGGGGACTACCTGGCCATCGTGACCTTGGGCTTCGGCGAAATCATTCGCCTGGTGCTCAACAACTGGTTGTCGTTCACCGGCGGTCCCAATGGTGTGCCGGTACCTTCGCCCACCTTCTTCGGCCTGGAGTTCGGTCGTCGCGCCCGTGACGGCGGGGTGCCGATCCACGAGTACTTCGGCTTCGAATACAACCCCGACCTGAAATTCCTGTTCATCTACGCCGTGCTGTTCCTGGTGGTACTGGCCGTTCTCTACGTCAAGCATCGACTCACTCGCATGCCGGTAGGGCGTGCCTGGGAAGCCCTGCGCGAGGACGAGATCGCCTGCCGCTCGATGGGCCTGAACCACGTGTTGGTCAAGCTTTCGGCCTTCACCATCGGTGCCTCCACCGCAGGCCTGGCCGGGGTGTTCTTCGCCAGCTACCAGGGCTTCGTCAACCCGACTTCGTTCACCTTCTTCGAGTCGGCGCTGATCCTTGCCATCGTCGTGCTGGGCGGCATGGGCTCCACCGTGGGTGTGGTGATTGCTGCCTTCGTACTGACCGTGGCCCCGGAGCTGCTGCGCAGTTTCTCCGAGTACCGAGTATTGCTGTTTGGCGTATTGATGGTACTGATGATGATCTGGCGGCCACGTGGCCTGATCCGTATCAGCCGTACCGGCATCAAGCCAGTCAAGGGCGCATTGATCGACGCCAAGGGGACTACGCCATGAGTAACGAAGTCATTCTGTCGGTCGAGAAGTTGATGATGCATTTCGGTGGCATCAAGGCCTTGAGCGATGTCAGCCTGCAGGTCCGGCGCAACTCGATCTTCGCCTTGATCGGCCCCAACGGCGCCGGCAAGACCACCGTCTTCAACTGTCTCACCGGGTTCTACAAGGCCACCGGTGGACGTATCGAACTGAACGCTCGCGGCCAGAAGACCAATGTCATCAAGTTGCTGGGCGAGCCGTTCCAGGCCACCGATTTCGTCTCGCCACGCAGCTTCGCCAGCCGTGTCTGGTACAAGATGTTCGGCGGGACTCACCTGGTGAACCGCGCCGGGCTGGCCCGGACCTTCCAGAACATTCGGCTGTTCAAGGAAATGTCGGTGCTGGAAAACCTGCTGGTCGCCCAGCACATGTGGGTCAACCGCAACATGCTGGCAGGCATCCTCAACACCCGTGGTTATCGCAAGGCCGAAGAGGACGCTATCAAGACCGCGTTCTACTGGCTGGAAGTGGTGGACCTGGTGAACTGCGCCAACCGCTTGGCCGGTGAGCTTTCCTACGGCCAGCAACGGCGTCTGGAGATCGCCCGGGCCATGTGCACGCGGCCCCAGGTGATCTGCCTGGACGAACCGGCGGCGGGCCTCAACCCGCAGGAAACCGAGGCCCTGAGCGGCATGATCCGCCTGCTGCGTGACGAGCACGACATGACGGTGGTGCTGATCGAACACGACATGGGCATGGTGATGAGCATTTCCGACGACATCGTGGTACTGGACCATGGCAATGTGATCGCCAAGGGCGGGCCGGAGCAGATCCGCAACGACCCCAAGGTGATCGCCGCCTACCTGGGTGCCGAAGAGGAGGAGCTGGTATGAGTACGCCCATCCTCGAAATGAAGGAGATCGACGTTCACTACGGCCCGATCCAGGCGCTGAAGAAAGTCTCGCTGCACATCAACGAGGGCGAGACGGTCAGCCTGATCGGTTCCAATGGCGCGGGCAAGTCGACGCTGTTGATGTCGATTTTCGGCCAGCCGCGCGCCAGTGCGGGGCAGATCATCTACCGGGGTACCGACATCACCCAGAAGTCGTCCCACTACATCGCTTCCAACGGCATTGCCCAGTCGCCGGAAGGCCGTCGGGTGTTTCCCGACATGTCGGTGGAAGAAAACCTGATGATGGGTACCATCCCCATCGGCGACAAGCACTCGAGCGAAGACATGCAGCGCATGTTCGAGCTGTTTCCACGGCTCAAGGAACGGCGCAATCAGCGCGCCATGACCATGTCCGGCGGCGAGCAGCAGATGCTGGCCATCGCGCGCGCGCTGATGAGCCGGCCCAAGCTGTTGCTGCTCGACGAGCCGTCGCTGGGGCTGGCGCCGATCGTGGTCAAGCAGATCTTCTCGACCCTGCGCGAGCTGGCCCAGGGCGGCATGACCATCTTCCTGGTCGAGCAGAACGCCAACCACGCCCTGCGGCTTTCCGACCGTGCCTATGTGATGGTCAACGGCGAGATCCGTCTGACCGGCACGGGGCGTGAGTTGTTGAGCAACGACGAGGTGCGCAACGCGTATCTGGGCGGGCACTGAGCAGACGTGAAAGGCTTGCCGAACGCCCCGTCAGGGGCGTTTTTCGTGACCCTGCCCAATTGTGGAAAACAAATTCGCTGCAGCGTCAATGTGCGACATAAAACCACTGTTGGTCACCGAAATGCCACAATGCACGCTTGTCCCCAATTGCTGTGGAACCGGTTGTGGACAAGTTGGTGGTATACCTCTGCAGGCCACGGTATACGGGGCCTTCAGTCAGCTGATCAAAAATCGTACAGCAGGTTGGGCAGTCGTGCGAACGGGCTTTGTCAACTGTTTTATCCACCGTGCCAATCAGAGTGACAGCACCCGCACAGGCTGTGGATAAGTCTGTGAACAAGCCTTGGAAATACTTCTAAAAGTGGCGGTTTCACTGGCGTTGCGCCTTTGGTCGTATGACCACTGCAGACATAGTGCCGTACGTACATGCGCAATACACCCCACCGGTCAAGCCAAAAAATTCTAATGGCTCCCGGCCAGCCTGGCCTCCGGGGTTGCCGTGCAGAAGGGAGTTGCCCCCAATCTCTGTGGAACGGCTTGTGGATAAGTTGCGGGTAACCGCACTGGGACCCGCAACCACGAGGGTCTGCGGGCGCTGTTCGATTATTGATCAGTTGCATACGGCCCGTACGCCGGGCATTCTGCAAAACCCCATTCACGGTGGCGACGATTCGAACGGCCTGCGCATTGCGTGGGCACGCTCCGTGGCTATCCCCGCAGGAGACCCGCATGACTTCCACGGTATTCATCACTGGCGCCACGTCCGGATTTGGCGAAGCCTGCGCGCGACGTTTCGCCGAGGCAGGCTGGTCGCTGATTCTCACCGGCCGTCGCGAAGAGCGCCTGATGGCGCTGAGCGAAGAGCTGTCGGCAAAGACGCGGGTGCATCCGCTGGTGCTCGATGTGCGCGATAGAAAGGCCATGGAGGCAGCGATTGCCGGGTTGCCTGAGGAGTTCGCCAGCATCAGCGGGTTGGTCAACAACGCCGGCCTGGCCTTGGGTGCCGATCCTGCACCCAAGTGCGACCTGGACGACTGGGACACCATGGTCGATACCAACGTCAAGGGCCTGATCTACGCGACGCGGCTGTTGCTGCCGCGCCTGATTGCCCACGGCAAGGGGGCTACCATCGTCAACCTGGGTTCGGTGGCGGGCAATTACCCGTATCCCGGCAGCCATGTGTACGGCGCCACCAAGGCCTTCGTCGGGCAATTCTCGTTGAGTCTGCGCTGTGACCTGCAGGGCACCGGCGTGCGCGTCACCAACCTGGAACCCGGGATGTGCGAAAGCGAGTTCTCACTGGTGCGTTTCGGCGGCGACCAGGCACGCTACGACGCCACCTATGCCGGCGCCAATCCGATCCAGCCGCAGGACATCGCCGAAACCATCCACTGGATTCTGACCCAGCCGGCGCACATCAACATCAACAGTCTGGAAGTGATGCCGGTCACGCAATCGTGGGCCGGCTTCGCCGTGGAGCGTCCAGGCAAGGCTTGATCGGCCCTGGCGTCAGAGGAACGCCTGCAGGCCCTGGTAGCAGGTCAGCAGGTGGTAGGGGGTGGTCGATGGCATGTCCGTGCGGCTGACCACCCCGGTGCCATCGCGGCATTCGTGCCAGCCGCCGGGGTGCAGGAAGCGCTCGCGCAGCACCTGCAACTGCGCGGCCACCGCCGCACCGGGCTGCAAGGTCAGCGCCCGCAGGTATTCGGCCTGTGCCCAGATACGCTGGGTGGCGTCCAGCACCTGGCCGTCGAGCGTGAGCATGCTCATGACCACGCCGTCCCGAACGCCCGTGCGTTGCGCATGGGTGAAGGCGCGCTGCAGGGAGAGGTGCAGCGCACTGCCCTGCAACAGCGGTGAGGTCTGCACGAGGAACAGCCATTCGAACTGATGACCGGGCTCGAACCAGTTATCCACCGCTCCGCGCGGCTTCTCCAGCATGATCCCGTGCTCGGGTTCCACGAAGCGCGCCTGCATCGCTTCGCACAGCGCCTGCAGCGCCGTTTGTGTGGGCTGGTCGCCACGCACTGCCAAGGTTGCCAGGAAGCCCTCGGCCAGGTGCATCAAGGGGTTCTGCAGTGGGCCGGTGCCCAAGTTGGCCCAGCCTTCGCCGAGCACGGCTTCGTAGAGCCCATCATCTGTGGAAAAGCGCGTGGCGATGACCTCGAGGGCGGCATTGAGCACCGATTCCACCAGCGGTTCGCGCACCTTGGCCCAGTAGTGCGCACAGGCGAAGACAATGAATGCGTGGGTGTAGAGATCCTTGCGTCGGTCCAGCGGGCGGCCCTGGGCGTCGATGCTGTAGAACCAGCCGCCGTGTTCGGCGTCGTGGAAATGCCGTTGCAGGGAACGGAACAGGGTGGCGGCGTGTTCGCGCGCACCGGGTTGCTCGATCAGGCTGGAAAAGACATACAGTTGACGGGCGCAGGCCATGGCGCGGTAGCGCTGCACCGGCAACGGCTGGCCGGCAGCGTTCACCGCTTCGAACGGCAGGCCGAGTTCGCTATCGAAGCCGGCGCCTTGCCACAACGGCAATACGATTTCGCGAAAGTGCGCTTGGGTGGCCGCCAGGGCGGCGTGCAGCGTTGGGTCGGGCATTGGCGGGATCATCGGAGGCGTTTTGCGCGACATGGTAGCAGGTGTCGGCCACGGCTCCTAAAGCAAGGCCCCCGGACAGAGGGCCGCGCCGCGATCAGCCGGCCAGTAGCCAGGCACCGGTCAACGCCGACAGAGCACCGGCAACGCGTACCAGTGGCGCGGCTGCCGTTGGCAGGAACCGAACGACGGCATAACCCGCCGCATGCAGTGCTGCGGTCGCCATGACGAAACCGGCAGCATAGGCAACCGGGCTGGACATCTCCGGCAATTCCAGGCCGTGAGCGACGCCGTGGAACAATGCGAACAGCGCAGTGGCCACCACCGCCAAGGCTAACGGTGGCCGCACGGCCAGTGCCACGGCCAGGCCCAGGGCCAGTACCGAGGCGGCAATGCCGCTTTCCAGTGTAGGCAGTTGCAGGCCGGCAAAACCCAGCAGGCCACCGATCAGCATGGTGCCGACGAAGGTGCAGGGCAGAGCCCAGCGTGCCGCGCCTTGCTGCTGCGCCGCCCACAGGCCGACGGCGAGCATGGCCAGCAGGTGGTCGAGGCCACCCAGGGGGTGACCGATGCCGGCCAGCAGGCCATTGTCGCCGTGTCCCGGATGAGCGAAGGCCACCGCCGGTGTCAGCAGCAGGGCTGCGCAGGTGAGAAGCGTCTTGAAGGTCATGCGGGTCTGTTCCTTATCGTCGTGTTCACGGTAGTTGCGGGCAAGGGTGCGCTGGGTTCAGGCGGCGTCGAGCAGGCCTTGGCGTTCGATGAAGGCAATGATCTGTTCCAGGCCCTGACCGGTCTTCTGGTTGCTGAAGACGAACGGCTTGTCGCCGCGCATGCGTCGGGTGTCGCTGTCCATCATTTCCAACGAGGCCCCTACCAGCGGCGCCAGGTCGATCTTGTTGATCACCAGCAGGTCGGACTTGCAGATGCCAGGGCCGCCCTTGCGCGGCAGCTTGTCGCCGGCGGACACGTCGATCACGTAGATGGTCAGGTCCGACAGCTCGGGGCTGAAGGTGGCGGACAGGTTGTCCCCACCCGATTCCACGAGGATCAGGTCCAGGCCCGGAAAGCGCCGGTTGAGCTGGTCCACGGCTTCCAGATTGATGGAGGCGTCTTCGCGGATGGCGGTGTGCGGGCAGCCACCGGTTTCCACACCGATGATGCGCTCGGGCGCCAGGGCCTGGTTGCGCACCAGGAAGTCGGCGTCTTCGCGGGTGTAGATATCGTTGGTGACCACGGCCAGGTTGTAGCGCTCGCGCAGGGCCAGGCACAAGGCCAGGGTCAGCGCGGTCTTGCCAGAGCCTACCGGGCCTCCGATACCGACACGCAGGGGTTGGGTATTCATGGTGACTCTCCTAGGAACGGAACAGGCGGCTGTACTGGCGCTCGTGGGCCATGCTCGCCAATGACAGGCCGAAAGCGGCGCTGCCGTAGTGTCGGGGATCCAGTTCGGTGGCTGCGAACTGGGCCTGCTGCAGCGTCGGCAGCAGTTGTGTGGTAAGTCGCTGAGCAGCCTGCTGGCCCAGGGGCAGGGTCTTCATGAGCACCGCCAACTGGTTTTCCAGCCAACTCCACAGCCAGGCCGCAAGGGCGTCCTGCGCAGGGATGTTCCAGGCGCGCGCGGCCAGTGCCCAGCCCAGGGCCAGGTGGGGCTCTTCGATCTGAGCCAGATAGTGGCGGGCCGTAATGTCCAGTTCGGCAAGGCCGAGCAGCAGTTGCTTGAGCGAATAGCCCATTTGCCGGCTTTCGAGTTGCAGTTCGCGGGTTTCGCGGCTCGAGCGATGTTCGGCACCTAGCTCCAGCAGTTGTCCCCAGTCCTCTTCGGCGGCAGCCACGCAGTGGGCCAGCAGCAGGGGCGCCTCGAAACGGGCCAGGTTGAGCAGCAGTTGGTCGGCGATCCAGCGATGGGCGCTTTGCGCATCGGCCACCGTGCCGTTTTCCACGGCCATCTCCAGGCCCTGCGAGTAGCTGTAGCCACCGATCGGCAGTTGCGGGCTGGCCAGGCGCAGCAGGGCCCAGGCGTTGTTCAAGTGCGCACGCCGAACTGGTGCAGTTTGGGCGCGTAGTTGAAGTCTTCCTCGCCATGGCGCGAGTGGTGATGACCACCGCCATAGGCGCCATGTTCGGGATGAAAAGGTGCCAGCAGGGGCTGGGTCTGGGCGCCGAGTTGTTCGAGCATGGCCTTGAGCACGTAGTCGTCGAGCAGGCGCAGCCAGCCGTCACCCACTTGCAGGGCCACGTGGCGGTTGCCCAGATGGTAGGCGGCGCGAGTCAGCTCGAAGGCGCTGCTGCAGGTGACATGAAGCAGCGCCTCGGGACGCGCGCAGACCCGCACCACGCGGCCGTCCTCGGCCTGCAGGCATTCACCGTCGTGCAACGGAGGTTGACCGCGTTCCAGAAACAGGCCGACGTCTTCACCTTCGGCACTGAAACAGCGCAGGCGACTCTTGCTGCGGGCTTCGAAGTTGAGGTGCAGTTCGGCTGCCCATTGGCTTGCGGGCGCGATTCTGCGATGGATAACCAGCATTGGACGTTTCCATTGAGGGGCAGTGGCCAATGCAGAGCAAGTGTCTTGCCAACCGGTAGTGAGCTAACGGGGCTGCGGGATCAGGATGAACGAGGCTCGGCGCAATGCACTGGTGCGGTGCGTAGCGGCGTGAGGTGCACCAATTCGAGGCGAGCGAGTTATTGGTTGAGGCCTTTCCAGTATTTGGCGCCGATGAAAATGAAGCGCAGTTGCTGGCTGATCTTCGCCTCGGGGGTCAGGTGGGCTGGCAGGTCGGCAGCGGGTGGGTCGATCAGTTCGGGAAGCGTGGCAAACACGGCCTTGACGACAAGGTCGGCCATCACCTGCAGTGACGCGCTGCTCAGGTGCTGCCATTTGGGCATGGACCCCAGATCGGTGGCCAGGTCGGCGCTGATGCCGGCGCGCAAAGTGGCAATGGCCTGGCGCACGGGCAGGGACCCTCCGTATTGCTCGCGGGCGAGGAACAGGAATTGCGGGCGATTGGCAGCCACTCCGTCGAGAAAGATGCGGACGGAAGCCGCCGTGAGGCCGCCGACCACTATTTCATGGTGACGAACCAGGCGCAGCGTGGCGCGGAACGTGGCGTCGACTTCGTTGACCAGGGCCAGGCCGAGCTGATCCATGTCGTCGAAATGGCGATAGAAACCGGTGGGTACGATGCCAGCAGCCTTGGCGACTTCGCGCAGGCTGATACTGCCGAAGCCTCGACCGGCCGCCATCAGTTGGCGTGCAGCTTCGAGGAGGGCGAGACGGGTCTGCTGTTTCTGTTCGGCGCGAGGCAACATCGACGGAGCTTCTGTGAAGGACAGCGAAGAACTCTAGCAAATTGACAGGCGGGGCGTCGAACCAAGCGGGTGCAGCGATGGATTACGCGGAGGTGGCAAGCCCGGCTTGGGGAGGCCGGGCTTCGTCGGATACCTCAAACCGCTGCCTCATGCGTTGGCTTGGTCTTGACGATCGAGCAGACGCTGCGAGCCGTTCTCGGCGAAGGTACCTTGTGGGGTGCGATCCGAACCGTCTTCAGCGAAAGTGGCCTGTGGCGTGCGGTCGGAGCCGTTCTCGGCGAAGGTGCCTTGTGGGGTGCGATCCGAACCGTCTTCAGCGAAAGTAGCCTGTGGCGTGCGGTCGGAGCCGTTCTCGGCGAAGGTGCCTTGTGGGGTGCGATCCGAACCGTCTTCAGCGAACGTGGCCTGTGGCGTGCGGTCGGAGCCGTTCTCGGCGACAGCGCCTTGTGGGGTGCGGTCGGAACCGTCTTCCGCCAGGTAGGGCTGGCTGAAGCTGGCAGCGCTGGAATGCAGTTCGGCGGAAACACTTTGATCGGCGGCTGGCATGGCGAAGGCGTTGGCAGCAAGGACCGAGAGAGTCAGGGAAAGCAGCAATTGGCGTTTCATGATGGTGGCGCTCCTTGGGAGGGCAGTAATTGGGTACAGAGCCAATGCTACTCTTTGAAATTCGATAGAAAAGTTCATAAAGGCAATGGTAACAATCAACGAAAATGATGTTTTGCCGCGAGGGCTCTAGATCGTGGGTTTCAGTGCACCAGCACAGTGAATTCTCGGGCCCTGAGCACCGTTGTCGAGCGTCACCATCGGTAACGTCGATGAAGGAGCGACGCTGAAATCCTGTAGCAGCGGCGCAAGCCGCGTCCGGGTTCATCGCATTGCATCAGGCACAACGCATCCGCCGTTGAAGCGGCTCGCGTCCGGGCTCGAAAAAGCCAAAAACTAAACCCTCGAGGCGTTTATCAGTCCTACCCTTGTTAGGTAGCACCCCCTGTGCTCGCGGGAGCACGCAGTCTCAAGGAGCCCGCAATGACGCGCCCACGTAAAATCATCGCCTGGACCCTGGGCAGCCTGTTGGTCCTGCTGGTGATATTGGTGGTGGTGATCGCCACCTTCGATTGGAATCGAATCAAGCCCACGCTCAACGAAAAAGTGTCCGAGGCCCTGCATCGCCCTTTCGCCATCAATGGCGACCTGGCTGTGCATTGGCAGCGCGAAACGGATGAGGGCGGCTGGCGTGCCTGGGTGCCATGGCCGCGCTTCGTCGCCCAGGACATCACCCTGGGCAACCCCGACTGGTCGCAGAAGCCCCAGATGGCGAGCCTGCAGAAGGTCGAGTTTCGTCTCTCGCCCCTGCCTTTGCTGGCCCAGCGGGTGGTCATACCGCGTATCGACCTGACCGGGCCCGACGTAGCCCTGCAGCGCCTGGCGGATGGACGCGCCAACTGGACCTTTCAGTTCGACGAAAAAGACCCCGATGCCGAGCCCTCCAAGTGGGTCATGGACATCGGTGCCATCGGCTTCGACAAAGGCGTGGTGGCTTTCGACGACCAGACGCTCAAGACCTCGGTCAAGGTGTTGATCGATCCATTGGGCAAGCCCATCGCGTTCAGCGATATCGTCGGCAGCGGTGCGGCCAAGAAAGTCGCCGACCAGGGCGCCAGTGCCCAGGATTATGCCTTCGGCTTCAAGGTCGATGGCCGCTACAAGGACCTGCCGCTGTCGGGGTCGGGCAAGATCGGCGGGCTGCTGGCGCTGCAGGATGCAACACGACCGTTTCCAGTGCAGGTTGACGTGCGCATTGCCGATACCCGCGCAGCGGTTGCCGGTACCCTGACCGACCCACGCAATCTCGGTGCCCTGGACCTGCGCCTGCGCCTGAGTGGCAGCAGCCTGGGCAACCTGTATCCACTGACCGGGGTGACCCTGCCGGATTCGCCTGCGTACGAAACCGACGGGCACTTGCTGGTCAAACTGCACGAGCCCGGCGGCGCGTCGTTCCGCTATGAAGGCTTCAACGGCAAGATCGGCAACAGCGACATCCATGGTGATCTGGGCTTCGTCGCCAGTCAGCCAAGGCCCAAGCTGAGCGGCGCGCTGGTCTCGAACCAGTTGCTGTTTGCCGACCTCAAGCCTTTGATCGGCGCTGACTCCAATACCGAGCAGAAGGCTCGTGGCGGCGCAAGCAAGCAACCCACCGGCAAGGTGTTGCCAGTCGAAGAGTTCAGGACCGACCGCTGGCGTGCCATGGACGCCGATGTCGAATTTACCGGACGCAAGATCGTCCACAGCGAAGAATTGCCGTTCACCGATCTGTACACCCATGTGGTGTTGAACGACGGCAACCTGCGCCTGGAACCTCTGCGCTTTGGCGTGGCCGGCGGCAAGCTGGATGCACAGATCTCGCTGAACGGGCGCACTACGCCGTTGCAGGGCAGGGCCAAACTGACCGCCCGCGGGTTTCAGCTCAAGCAGCTGTTTCCCACGTTCGAACCCATGCGCACCAGCTTCGGCCAGCTCAACGGCGATGCCGACATCACCGGTACCGGTAATTCAGTCGCAGCGCTACTGGGTTCGGCCGATGGCAATTTGAAGATGCTGGTCAATGATGGCGCCGTGAGCCGTGACCTGATGGAGATTGCCGGGCTCAATGTCGGTAACTACCTGGTGGGCAAGATCTTCGGCGACAAGGAAGTGGAGATCAACTGTGCGGCGGCCTCGCTGGGCATCAAGAACGGGCTGGCCAGCACCGATCTGTTCGTTTTCGATACCGAGAACGCGATCATCTACGTCGACGGCACGGTGAATTTCAAGCAGGAACAACTGGACCTGAAGATATCGCCGGAATCGAAGGGCTTCCGCCTGCTGTCGCTGCGCTCGCCGTTGTATGTGCGCGGCCCGTTCGCCAAGCCCAATGCCGGGGTGCAAGCCGTGCCACTGCTGCTGCGCGGCGCGGGCATGATTGCGCTGGGCGCTACCATCGGGCCGGCGGCCGGGTTGCTGGCACTGGTCGCGCCTAGTGGCGGTGAGCCGAACCAGTGCACGCCATTGCTCGAACAGATGAAGTCGGGCAAGGCGCCCAAGACCGTGCCTGCTTCCTGAGAGGGTTCGAGGGGTGCTCCCGAGCGCTGCGACGCGCCGGTTGAACCAAGTCGCGCCCTTCGCGGCCACGGACCGCTCCTACATGGGTTGCGGTACTCCTGTAGGAGCGGTCATCGGCCGCGAAACGGGCCTTGCGGTGTATCAGGTGAATTGAGGCGCGCCCTTCGCGGCCACGGACCGCTCCTACAAGCAGGCGCGGTATTCCTGTAGGAGCGGTCATCGGCCGCGAAACGGGCTTTGCGGTGTATCAGGTGAATCGAGGCGCGCCCTTCGCGGCCACGGACCGCTCCTACATGGGATTGCGGTATTCCTGTAGGAGCGGTCATCGGCCGCGAAACGGGCCCTGCGGTGTATCAGTTGAAACACATCTCCGCTGACGCGGCCGTCAGGCACAAAAAAGCCAGAACCTGAGTTCTGGCTTGGGACTTGCGGCAGGTTGTTACAGCGAGCCGTAGATGTCCGCCATGTCATCGGCGTGTTCTTCTTCCTGAGCCAGGATGTCTTCGAAGATACGGCGAGTGGTAGGATCTTTGTCGCCAATGTACTGGATGATTTCGCGGTAGCTGTCGACGGCGATCCGCTCGGCCACCAGGTCTTCGTAGACCATTTCCTTCAGGCTGTTGCCCGCCACGTACTGGGCATGGGAATTCTTGCTCAGCAGGTCCGGATTGAACTCCGGCTCGCCACCCAGCTGCACGATACGTTCAGCCAGCTTGTCGGCGTGCTCGGCTTCCTGTTCGGCGTGCTCGAGGAACTCATCGGCCGCGACGCTGGCCTTCAAGCCACTGGCCATGAAGTAATGGCGCTTGTAGCGCAGCACGCATACCAGCTCTGTCGCCAGCGAGCTGTTGAGCAGCTTGATGATCTCTTCGCGGTTAGCATCGTAGCCTTCGGTGACCGCACCGTTCTCGACACCTCGGCGCGCACGCGCACGCAGTTCATCGACGGGAGTCATTTTGGAAGTTTCTAGGTCGATCATGTTCGTCTCCAGCTATACGGTTTTGGCCGTCGCGCTCTGTTGCCCCGAATTCGGGGCCCGGCGGGATCGGTACAGAAGTCTCGCTACACAGATGTGAGTCGTGGCGGCGACGAAAAGTTTTATTACAAATGGCCCGGGGAGGGCCTTTCGTCAGCCGCCTGGGGCAGGGTTACGGTGCGGTTTCGTTGAGCTTGCGTTGCTCGCAAGTCATGAAGCCCTTGGTGGCGACGTGGCCAGAGCTGTCGAAACTCACGTAGTAAGGCTGCTGATGGCCTTCACGGGTCAGGATGTAGTTATTGCAGGTGCCGTACATGGAGTTCGCAGTGCCGGCAACGACGGTCGAAGGCGTGCCGCCGATGGCCAGCACCTGTTGCATGGTCATGCCTTTCTCGACCTGCTTGACCAGAGGCGCGTCACGGTAGGTCACGAAGTCCACCGGGTTCTGCACGGTGGTGTTCGATGAACAGCCAGCCAGCGCGGCTACGGCAAAGAGTGCTGCCAAGGATTGCTTGTACATGGGGAGTCGCTCCTTCGATGGGCCGTGAGTGGCCCCGTGATGCTTTGAGCGCATCGACCGCGCGATAGTTCTGAAATCTTTCAGGCAGCAAAGCGTCTGCGGAGCCGTTGAAGACGGGCTGTAGCGGAAAACAAATGACGCAATTTAGCCGGGGCTCGGCATGCGTCCGCCTACTGGCCCTTCGCTCACAACGCTGGCAGACTGCCTGTCCTTTCGAATCGCTCGCTTCTGAGGCTTTATGCCCATGTTTTCTTCGCGTCAAGTGCTGATCGCCAGCTGGATTCTGGTGTTCGGCGGCCTTCTGCTGGTCTTGCCGATGCGCTTGCTGCCGAGCTTGCTGGCTGGCCTGCTGGTATTCGAACTGGTCAACATGCTCACGCCGCAACTGGAGCGACTGATTGCCGGGCGGCGTGCACGGTGGGTGGCGGTGGCGTTGCTGGGCACCTTGGTGGTCAGCAGCCTGGCGTTGCTGTTCGCCGGCGTCATCAGTTTCATCCTGCACGAGGCAGAAAACCCCGGTGCTTCGCTGAACAAGTTCATGGGCGTAGTGGATCGCGCTCGCGGCCAGTTGCCGCCTTTCATCGACGCCTACCTGCCGGCCAGTGCCGCCGAGTTTCGGGTGGCTATCAGCGGCTGGCTGAGCAAGCACCTGAGTGATCTGCAACTGGTGGGCAAGGATGCGGCGCACATGTTCGTGACCTTGCTGATCGGCATGGTACTGGGCGCCATCATCGCCCTGCAGGCGATCCCCGATCCCGAAAACCGCAAGCCATTGGCCGCGGCGCTGTTCGACCGCCTGGCCCTGCTGGTGCGAGCCTTTCGCAACATCGTTTTCGCGCAGATCAAGATTTCACTGCTGAACACCTTCTTTACCGCCATTTTCCTGGCCGTGGTGTTGCCGCTGTGCGGGATCAAGCTGCCGCTGACCAAGACCCTCATCGTGCTGACCTTCCTGCTCGGGTTGTTGCCGGTGATCGGCAACCTGATCTCGAACACGCTGATCACCATTGTCGGGCTGTCGCTGTCGATCTGGGTGGCGGTTGCGGCGCTGGGCTATCTGATACTGATCCACAAGGTCGAGTACTTCCTCAACGCGCGGATCGTGGGCGGTCAGATCAGCGCCAAGTCATGGGAACTGCTGCTGGCCATGCTGATATTCGAGGCAGCGTTCGGGCTGCCCGGGGTGGTGGCGGGGCCGATCTATTATGCCTATCTGAAAAGTGAGTTGAGGCAGGCGCAGTTGGTCTAGGGTTCACTGGCCTCTGCCCGCGAAGAGGCCAGACCTGCCTTACTCGGTGCCGTAGCGCTTGCGGGCCTCGATGGCCAGGCCGCTGCCGATGCTGCCGAAGATATTGCCTTCCACGTGCCGCGCGTTGGGCAGCATGGCCGCCACGCCATGGCGCAGGGCCGGGATACCGCTGGAGCCGCCGGTAAAGAACACCGTGTCGACCTGCTCAACGCTCACGCCTGCCCGGTTCAACAACTCGGACACACTGCCACGCACCCGTTCGAGCAGGCCGTCGATGGCGGTTTCGAACAAGGCTCGGCTCAGCTCCACGCTCAGCCCCGGCTCGATGCGGTCCAGTGGCAGGTGACGACCGGCAGCTTGCGTCAGCTGGATCTTGGTTTCCTCGACTTCCATCGCCAACCAGTGCCCGGCTTTCTGCTCGATCAGCTTGAACAGGCGGTCGATACCGTCCGTGTCCTGGATGTCGTAGCGCATGCTGGCCAGGGCTAGTTGCGCCTTCTGCAGGTACACCGAGTTGATGGTGTGCCAGGTCGCCAGGTTCATGTGGTGGCTGGTCGGCATGAAGGCGCCGCTCTTCATCCGGCTGCCATAGCCGAACAGCGGCATGACGCCCTGCAGGCTGAGCTGCTTGTCGAAGTCGGTGCCGCCGATGTGCACGCCTCCGGTGGCCAGGATGTCGTCCACGCGGTTGTCCAGCGCACGTCGCTCGGGCGCCAGGCGCACCAGGGAAAAGTCGGAGGTACCACCGCCAATGTCGACGATCAGCACCAGCTCCTCACGCTCGATGGTGGACTCGTAGTCGAACGCCGCTGCAATCGGCTCGAACTGGAAGGACACCTCCTTGAAGCCGATCTTTTTCGCCACCTCGGCCAAGGTGTCTTCGGCTTCCTGGTCGGCGGCCGCGTCGTCGTCGACGAAGTGCACCGGTCGCCCCAGCACGACCTGGTCGAACTCACGCCCGGCGTTGGCTTCGGCGCGCTGTTTGAGCTCGCCGATGAACAGGCCCAGCAAGTCCTTGAACGGCATCGCCGTGCCCAGCACACTGGTGTCGTGCTTGATCAGCTTGGAACCTAGCAGGCTCTTGAGCGAGCGCATCAGGCGGCCTTCGTAGCCTTCCAGGTATTCGTGCAGCGCCAGACGCCCGTACACTGGGCGCCGCTCTTCGAAGTTGAAGAAGATCACCGAGGGCAGGGTGATCTTGCCGTCTTCCAGGACGATCAGCGTCTCGCTGCCCGGGCGGTGCCAGCCGACAGTGGAGTTGGAAGTACCGAAGTCGATGCCGCAGGCGCGGGCCGGGGATGCGTTTTTCATGGCAAGGCGGGTCTGTTCAAAAAACGGCCGCGCAGTGTATGCCAGTTGCGTACAGAATCAAGGCCTGCGACCGCCTTGAAAGCGCGCCGGCGGCCCCAACCTTCTAGCCATCGACCGCGCTGTACAACCCACTGTTCACATCCAGTGGCCTGCAGCCGATAAACTTCCCATGCGTTGCCGAGTCCGACCAGTAGGCGCGGGCGGCGCGCATTCGCTCATTGATGGTGATGCTTAGATGGATTTCAAAGACTATTACAAGATTCTGGGCGTCGAGCCGACAGCGGACGAAAAGGCGATCAAGACCGCCTACCGCAAGCTGGCGCGCAAATATCACCCCGACGTCAGCAAGGAAAAGGACGCCGAAGACAAGTTCAAGGAAGCCAGTGAGGCCTATGAGGCGCTGAGCAATGCCGACAAGCGCGCCGAATACGACGAGCTGCGCAAGTATGGCCAGCATGGCCGTCCGTTCCAGGGCCCGCCCGGTTGGCAGGGTCGCGGTGGCGGTGGTTTCCATGAAGAGAACGCAGGCGACTTCTCCGACTTCTTCAGCACCATCTTCGGTAACGGCGGTGGTCGTGGTGATCCCGGTGGCAATCCGTTCGGCCGTGGCGGTCAACAGCGCAGCGCAGCGCGCAAGGGTCAGGACGTGGAAATGGAGCTGACCGTGTCGCTCGAGGAAACCCTGGCCGAGGAATCGAAGAAGATCAGCTTCAAGGTGCCGCAATACAGCGCCGCTGGCCAACGCCTGACCGATGTGGTCAAGAACCTCAACGTGAAGATTCCCGCAGGCGTTGCCGACGGCGAGCGCATGCGCCTCAAGGGCCAGGGCGCGCCCGGCGTTGCGGGCGGTGCCAGCGGCGATCTGTTCCTGACCTTGCGTCTGGCGGCCCACCCTCTGTTCGAGGTGGACGCTCCCGACCTGGTCATCCAGGTACCGTTGGCGCCTTGGGAAGTGGCGTTGGGCACCAAGGTCGCGGTGCCTACGCTGACCGGGCGGATCAACCTGACGATTCGCCCGGACAGCCAGAACGGCCAGCGCCTGCGTGTCAAAGGCATGGGCATGAAGAACAAGCTTGGCGGCCGCGGCGACCTGTTCGCCCAGCTGAAAGTGGTGATGCCCACGCAGGCCGACGAATCCACTCGCGCGGCCTGGGCCGAGCTGGCCAGGCACGCCGAGTTCGACCCGCGCGAGAACTGGGGACGCTGATACCGCTATGCCTCGATGCCGGACCCTTTGCCGGCCGCTGGCATTTTCAGGCTGATGTCGCCGCGAATCGGTATCAGCCCGGGGGTCAGCACTTCGCCGGTATCGAGGCCGAAGCGCAATGGCTGATCGCCGTCCACCAGCTTGACCCGCAGGCTTGGGGTTCCGATCAGATTGGCCAGGCCTGGGGTGCGGCTATAGTGGTTGGCCACGGTCTGGTCGGTCAGCGCCAGCCATTTTTCCTCGGGCTTGAGGCTCTGCAGCGCTTCGATGCGTTTGTACGCGTAGTAAACCCGCAGGCGTTGCTGCAGATGGGGCGCCGGGTTGCTCAGGCCGTCGGTGGACAGGCTGGCGGCGCAGTCCAGGGCTTTCACGCTTATGCCTTGGCGCCGCGCTTCCACCAGCACCTGGCGCAGGGTGTAGCGACCACTGTCCAGGGTGGTGCCACGGTTGTGCAGGTCACGCAGCTTCTTCTCCAGATCGCGGCCCAATATCCCGGTCGCGTGAAAGCGGTCGAGCAGGTCCTGATGCAGGTCCTTGAGCAGGCCTTGCACGTACAGCGTCTTGACCTGCTGGGCCTTGAGCGTGGACATGTATTTGATCAACAGCTGGCAACTGCCGACGGCATTCCTGGCCTCGTTGACCACCACCCCGGTGTTGTTGGCATACACCTGAGTGAAAAACTCTTTGGGCGTCATGGTGGTGCTCACCGCCGGCAGGCGTGGGCTGTGCTGTGGGGTAGAGGTCAGGAAGAAGGTTTCGGCTTCCTTGCCCAGGTTCGTGCGCAACTCGATCAGCTGTGAGCGGGCGGTGCGCAGCACGCTGTCGATGGGCCCGGTCATCAGCTGATGTGCGCCGGGATTGACCAGCATGGCGGTGATGTCACGAAAGCCAGGTGAAGTGTCGAATGCGGCCAGCGCGTCGGTGCTGGCCGCCAGGTTCTCGGGGGCGGTCATGGTGAACAGCTCCCAATGGCCGGTCCAGCTTCTTTGCACGGGGTAGCTGCCGGTGATCTGCTCGGGGGCGATCGGATCGACGATCACCCAGCGCTCCAGCGAGTCGATGTGGGTGACCTGAAAGATCTTGCCCTCCAGGCGAATGTAGTGCTGGCCATCGGGGTTGGTGAACACGCCCTGGTAGATGCCGGTGCCTTCCGGCAATCCGGTCAGGTCTTCATCCGTGGCGATGAGGTCCAGGGGCGAACCACCGGGAGTCACGCGGTCGATCTGAGCCAGGTCAGTGCTGTCCAGGTCGAGCGCGGCGCCCAGCTCCTCGAAGTTTCCCAGCTCGGCGATGGCTTCGTCGCCCACGCCGCGCAACAGCGGCATATCCAGCAGGATGTTCAGTGCATCCAGGATCGCCGCCTTGAAGGCCGCTTGACGGGCCTTGGGTACGGTCCCGTGCACGGCGTTCGCCAGGTGCGTACCAAAGGCTATCGAACCCGCCGCCACGGCCACCAGGGCCACTGCCGGGTCCGCCGGTGCCATGGGCGTGACGATGCGCATGAATGCCTCCAGGTCGACGAGGAACAGCTCCCTGCGCAGTTCGTGATTGCCGTTCAACAGTTGCCTGGCATCGAGCTTGAGGCGTTTGCCCACGGTATCGAACAGCAGGCTGAACACGTCCTTGTCGATCGTCGTCGCGTTGCCGTTGAGCAGGCGCTGCCCGGCTTGCCATGGCGTGGTACGGATGCGCTCCAGGGTCGCCAGCAGCAGGCCCCGCGGTGGCAGGATCGACTCTCCGGGGGTGTCGAAGTGAGCGATCAGGCGCTCACGGCCCTGCTCGTGGGCGGCCGTTTCGGCCACCCAGTCGTACATCTGCTGTTCATTGTGAAAGACCCGGAACCAGGCGGCAGGGATGTACAGGATCTGCGGGCCCTTGCCAGTGGTGATGCGCAGTATGTCGAACGAGGTCAGGTCCCCCAGGGTAAAACTCTTGACCGTTGCCTGGGTGCGAGCCGTGTGCAGCCGTTTCAGGTCCTCCAGGGTCGGCGGTCCTGCGATGGGGCCGGCCAGGGTGTCGAACACTAGCCTCAGCTCCCGATTGCTCAGCGCTCCGCTGTTGTAGGCATTCCAGCTGAAGCTGAAAAACAGGATCTTGATCAGCACGCGGCCGTCATCGGCATAGTCACGCAGGAAGGCGTCCAGGCGCTTCTTGTAGTGGCTGGAGAAATCCGTGGCCCAGAACGCTTTCATGATCTGCGAGGGCGCCAGGGGGACCTGATTGGTTTCGTTGTAGATCCCGGCCTGCTGGACGGTATAGAACCCGGACATCTGATCGAGCAGGTCGAAGTTCACTTGATAGAACGTCTTGAACCGGCGCAGGACCAGCTCCGTGACGGTCAGCGTTTCCTTGGGCTTGCCCATGTGCTGCTGTCCGGTAAAGGCGCGTGGGTTGTTCTGGGCGTTGTCGAAGTCGTGCCAGTAGACGGTGTCCGGATCCAGATCCAGGTGGGTATGGAACTTGAGCAGCTTGATGCCCCAGTCCCGCGCGCACTCGCGCAGGTCAGGGAAGTTCGCGTAGTAGCGGTCGGCAATGGCACTGACGTTTTCGGCCGATAGCGGGGTGGCGCCGGTCATGGTGGAGCTCCTGGATCGAATGGAGCTGCACCATAGAAAATCCGCCGGGGGGTTACGGCCTACATAGTTAGGCTGGCCCTGTCCGGGACAGCCTTGTCGGCACGGCGCATTGAGAACAGGCTTCTTAGAACAGGCCTCTTAGAACAGGAAATAGCGCTGCGCCATGGGCAGCACATCCGCCGGTTCGCACCACAGCAGCACGCCATCGGCCTTGACCTGGTAGGTCTGCGGGTCGACCTCGATGTCGGGCAGGTAACCGTTGTGGATCAGGTCGGTCTTTTGCACCGAGCGACAGCCCTTGACCACCGCGATCTGCTTTTTCAAGCCCAATTGCTCGGGCACGCCTGCGTCCAGCGCGGCCTGGCTGATGAAGGTCAGGCTGGTGGCGTGTCGCGAACCACCGAAACTGGCGAACATGGGCCGGTAGTGCACGGGCTGCGGCGTCGGGATGGAGGCGTTGGCGTCGCCCATGAGGCTGGCGGCGATGGCACCACCCTTGAGGATCAGCGTCGGCTTGACGCCGAAGAACGCCGGCCGCCAGAGCACCAGGTCCGCCCATTTGCCGACCTCGATCGAACCCACTTCATGGCTGATGCCGTGGGTGATGGCGGGGTTGATGGTGTACTTGGCAATGTAGCGCTTGGCGCGGAAGTTATCGTTGCCCTCGGCGTCCTCGGGCAGCGCGCCGCGCTGTTTCTTCATCTTGTCGGCGGTCTGCCAGGTGCGTGTGATCACCTCGCCGACCCGGCCCATGGCCTGGCTGTCGGAGCTGATCATGGAAAACGCGCCGAGGTCGTGCAGGATGTCTTCGGCGGCAATGGTTTCGCGGCGAATGCGGCTCTCTGCGAAGGCCACGTCCTCGGCGATGCTGGGGTCCAGGTGGTGGCAGACCATGAGCATGTCGAGGTGCTCGTCGATGGTGTTGCGGGTGAACGGCCGGGTCGGGTTGGTCGAGCTGGGCAGTACATTGGCGAAGCCGCAGGCCTTGATGATGTCCGGAGCGTGGCCGCCGCCAGCGCCTTCGGTGTGGTAGGTGTGGATGGTGCGCCCCTTGAAGGCAGCCAGGGTGGTCTCGACGAAGCCCGACTCGTTGAGGGTGTCGGTATGAATCGCAACCTGCACGTCGTATTGATCGGCCACGCTCAGGCAATTATCGATGGCGGCCGGCGTGGTGCCCCAGTCTTCGTGCAGCTTGAGACCGATGGCCCCGGCCTTGACCTGTTCTATCAGCGGCTCGGGCAGGCTGGCGTTGCCCTTGCCGGTGAAACCGATGTTCATGGCGAAGGCATCGGCGGCCTGGAGCATGCGCGCCATGTGCCACGGCCCCGAGGTGCAGGTGGTCGCATTGGTGCCGGTGGCAGGCCCGGTGCCGCCGCCGATCATGGTGGTGACGCCGCTCATCAGCGCTTCTTCGATCTGCTGCGGGCAGATGAAGTGGATGTGGGTGTCGATGCCGCCAGCAGTGAGGATCATGCCTTCGCCGGCGATGACCTCGGTGCTGGCGCCGATGGCGATGGTCACGTCCGGCTGGATGTCGGGGTTGCCGGCTTTGCCGATCGCGGCGATGCGCCCGTCCTTGAGGCCGACGTCGGCCTTGACGATACCCCAGTGATCGATGATCAGGGCATTGGTGATCAGCGTGTCGACCACTTCGGCGGCCAGCAGCTGGCCCTGGCCCATGCCATCGCGAATGACCTTGCCACCGCCGAACTTCACTTCTTCGCCGTAGGTGGTGAAGTCTTTTTCCACTTCGATCCACAGGTCGGTATCGGCCAGGCGGACCTTGTCACCGACGGTCGGGCCGAACATGTCGGCATAGGCTTGTCTGGAAATCTTCATCGGTATGCCCTGGAATTCAGTTGTGTATGGACCCTGTGGGGTCAGAGGTCACCCATGATGCGCCCGGCGAAGCCATATACCCGGCGCAAGCCGGCCAGGTCCACCAGTTCCACTTCGCGACTCTGCCCCGGTTCGAAGCGCACGGCGGTTCCGGCGGGAATGTTCAGGCGCATGCCGCGAGCGGCCGGGCGATCGAAATGCAGGGCGTCGTTGGTTTCGAAGAAGTGATAGTGCGACCCCACCTGAATGGGCCGATCGCCGCTGTTGGCCACGGTCAGGCTGAGGGTGCGCCGGCCGACGTTGAGCTCGATGTCGCCAGGCTGGATCCGGTATTGGCCAGGAATCATGAAATAGCTCCTCGAAGCGAAGAAAGACGGTGGTTCAAGCCGAGGCCCGGGGCGGCTCGGCGCCTGGCTGCAGCGCCAGTTGCATGAAGGTCAGGTCCAGCCAGCGGCCGAACTTGATGCCTACCTGGGGCATCTGCCCGGTGGTGACGAAACCCAGGCGCTCGTGCAAATGGATCGATGCCTGGTTGCCGCTTTCGATGGCGGCCACCATGACGTATTTGCCGCCCTCGCGAGCACGCTCGATGAGCGTCTGCATCAGACGCGCGCCGAGACCTTTGCCGCGCTGGTCGTTGCGCACGTACACCGAGTGCTCGACGCTGTAGCGAAAGCCTTCGAAAGGTCGCCAGTCGCCGAAGGAGGCGTAGCCGGTGACCTCGCCCTGTTGCTCTGCCACCAGGATCGGATAACCCTGCGCCTGGCGCGCCTCGAACCAGGCCTGACGGTTGGCCACGTCGACCGGCTTCTCGTTCCAGATCGCCGTGGTGTTGAGCACTGCATCGTTGTAGATCGCGCAGATCCCAGGCAGGTCGCGCTCGGTTGCATCACGAATCATGGCGTGCCTCAGGCGATGGGTTGATGGACGGTGACCAGTTTGGTGCCGTCGGGAAAGGTGGCTTCCACCTGGATCTCCGGGATCATTTCCGGAATACCTTCCATGACCTGTTCGCGGCTGAGCAGGGTGGTGCCGTAGTGCATCAATTGCGCGACCGTCTGGCCATCGCGGGCGCCTTCGAGCAGCGCCGCGGAGATCAGCGCCATGGCTTCCGGGTAGTTCAGCTTGAGGCCACGGGCCAGACGGCGCTCGGCTACCAGGCCGGCGGTGAAGATGAGCATCTTGTCTTTTTCGCGGGGTGTCAGGTCCATGGGTGTTCCTTCAGAATATTGGTTGGCAGTGAGGGCCTCTTCGCGGCCACTGGCCGCTCCTACGGCTATCCGGCGGACCGCCTGTAGGCGTGGCCGGCTGCCGCAAGCAGGTACCCGGCAGATCGCCTGTGGGCGTGGCCGGCTGCCGCAAGCAGGTACCCGGCAGATCGCCTGTGGGCGTGGCCGGCTGCCGCAGGCAGGTACCCGGCAGATCGCCTGTAGGAGCGGTCAGCGGCCGCGAAAGGGCTGGCAGATTCAATCAGGTGCTCCAGATCCGCGGGGCCAGCGCTTCGCGGCCGAGCACGGCCGGGCGCAGCATCTTCCACAGTTCGATCAGCCAGTCGCGCGCATGCAGTGCCTCGTCGGCCAGGCAGCGTGCCACCAGCAGCCCCGGCAACTGGCTCAGGTCGCCGCGTACGCGCGTCGGCAGTGTCCGGCAGCGTTCAAGCAGGGCCGGGTCGATCTCGCCGGTCACCAGCAAGGTGGCGAACACCGGCTTGCCTCCCAGGCCCACGGCCGAGTCGAGCAAGCCATCGTTGCCGATGATGCGCTGGCGTTCATGCCACAGCAGTTCGCCGTCTCGGCGAATTTCCAGCCGCGACTGAAAATGCCCCTGGTCGAAACGCTCGGCTGCCGCCGGGCGCCCTACGGCGACGATGTCCCAATAGAACAACCGGGCATCGCCCTGCAGGTGAATACGGGTATCCAGTTCGGCCTGGGCGGCACTGTAGACGATGGTCTCCTGGGGCAGCCATTCCAGCGTGGCGCCTGCGGCCACATGCAATTCGGTGTTTTGACAGGCAGGGCTGTTGGCGCGGTACCACTTGGCCGCGCCCGGTGTGGTCAATTGCGCCCAGGCGTTGGCCTGCACCTGGGCGCTGATGTCCAGCCGATCGCCCCCGGCGATGCCGCCAGGCGGATGCACGATGATGTGCTGGCACACCTCGGGCCCTTCGGCATAGAGGTGTTTCTGCACCCGCAATGGGCCGAAATGGCGGCGCAGGGTCGGGCGCGTACTGTCGCCGAACCGCGCGTACCCCAGCTCCAGCCGGGCGTGCCAGCTGGGCGTGTAGGGGAGGGAAGTGACGGGTAGATTCATGGCCTTCATTCTTGTTCGGGTCGCGGCAGATTAAATGGTTACCAGGCCGCGTACACCCTCCGATTCCATGTTTTCACCCCGACCCTGCTGAACGATTTCACCGCGCGACATGACCAGGTACTGATCGGCCAGTTCGGCGGCGAAATCATAGAACTGCTCGACCAGCAATATCGCCATGTCGCCGCGCGCGGCCAGTTGCTTGATCACCGCGCCGATCTCCTTGATCACCGACGGCTGGATGCCTTCGGTGGGCTCGTCGAGAATCAGCAGCCGTGGTCGGCTGGCCAGCGCCCGGCCGATTGCCAGTTGCTGCTGCTGCCCGCCGGACAGATCTCCACCGCGGCGGTGCTTCATCTGCAGCAGCACCGGAAACAGTTCGTAGATGAACGCCGGCACTTCGCGAGCCTCACTGCCGGGGAAGCGTGACAGCCCCATCAGCAGGTTTTCCTCGACCGTCAGGCGGCCGAAAATCTCGCGCCCCTGGGGCACGTAGGCGATGCCTGCATGCACCCGCTGGTGTGGCTTGAAGGCGGTGATCGGCTTGCCTTCCCAGGCCACGCTGCCTTGCTTGGCTGGGATCAAGCCCATCAGGCACTTGAGCAGGGTGGTCTTGCCGACGCCGTTGCGCCCCAGCAGGCAGGTCACTTCGCCGATGTTCACAGCGAACGACAGGCCGCGCAGGATGTGGCTGCCGCCGTAGTATTGGTGAAGCTGGTCGACTTGCAGCATAGGTTTTGTCCTTGTTCTTGCAGTGTCCGGGCGGGCCTCTTCGCGGCCGCTGACCGCTCCTACGGTCGATTACCGTAGGAGCGGTCAGCGGCCGCGAACGGACCTCAACGCCCCAGATAAACCTCGATCACCCGCTCATCGGCCTGCACCGCCTCGAGCGACCCTTCGGCCAGCACGCTGCCCTGATGCAGCACCGTCACATGGTCGGCAATCGAGCCGACGAAACCCATGTCGTGCTCCACCACCATCAATGAGTGCTTGCCGGCGAGGGTCTTGAACAGTTCGGCGGTGAATTCGGTTTCGGCATCGGTCATGCCCGCCACCGGCTCATCGAGCAGTAACAGCTGAGGGTCCTGCACCAGCAGCATGCCGATTTCCAGAAACTGCTTCTGGCCGTGGGACAGCAAGCCTGCCGGGCGATCGATCGACGCGCTCAGGCGAATGGTCTCCAGCACGTCGACGATGCGCTCATGCTGCTCGGCGCTCAGCCGCGCACGCAGGCTGGCCCAGACCGACTTGTCGGTCTTCTGCGCCAGCTCCAGATTCTCGAACACACTCAAGGCTTCGAACACGGTCGGCTTCTGGAACTTGCGGCCGATGCCGGCCTGGGCGATCTGCACCTCGCTCATGTGGGTCAGGTCCAGGGTTTCGCCGAACCAGGCCTTGCCCGCGGTGGGACGCGTCTTGCCGGTGATGACGTCCATCAGCGTGGTCTTGCCCGCGCCGTTGGGGCCGATGATGCAGCGCAGTTCGCCCACGCCGATGTACAGGTTGAGGTCGTTCAACGCCTTGAAACCATCGAAGCTGACGCTGATGTCCTCCAGGGTCAGGATGGTGCCGTGGCGGGTGTTCAGCCCCGGTCCGCTGGCCTGGCCCAGGCCGATGGCATCGCGGCTGGTGCCGGCGTCGCTGTTGGGGTCCAGCACCGGTTCGAGCATGAACTCGGCGGTCGCGGTGATTCTCATTGTTCACCCCTTTTCTTCAGCAGGCCGATCACGCCCTTGGGCAGGTACAAGGTCACGATGATGAACAGCGCGCCGAGGAAGAACAGCCAGTATTCGGGGAATGCCACGGTGAACCAGCTTTTCATGCCGTTGACGATGCCTGCACCCAGCAGTGGCCCGATCAGCGTGCCGCGTCCGCCTAGAGCTACCCAGACGGCGGCCTCGATGGAGTTGGTCGGCGACATCTCGCTGGGGTTGATGATGCCGACCTGCGGCACGTACAGCGCCCCGGCGAGGCCGCACAGCACCGCGCTGAGCACCCAGACGAACAGCTTGAAACCGCGCGGGTCGTAACCGCAGAACATCAAGCGGTTCTCGGCGTCGCGCAGTGCGGTCAGCACCCTGCCGAACTTGCTGCGCGCCAGGCGCCAGCCTACATAAAGGCTTAGCACCAGCAGCGCCACGGTGAGCAGGAACAGCACGGCACGGGTACCTTGGGAGGTGATGCTGAAGCCCAGGATGCTGCGGAAGTTAGTGAAGCCGTTGTTGCCGCCGAAACCAGTCTCGTTGCGGAAGAACAGCAGCATGCCGGCGAACGTCAGTGCCTGGGTCATGATCGAGAAGTACACGCCCTTGATCCGCGAACGGAAGGCGAAGAAACCGAACACCAGTGCCAGCAAGCCTGGGGCCAGTACCGCCAGGCACATGGCCCAGAGGAAATGCTCGGTACCTACCCAGAACCAGGGCAGCTCGGTCCACGACAGGAACGTCATGAACGCCGGCAAGCCTTCACCGGCCGCCTCACGCATCAGGTACATGCCCATGGCATAGCCGCCAAGGGCGAAGAACAGCCCGTGGCCCAGCGACAACAGGCCGGCGTAGCCCCAGACCAGGTCCAGCGCCAGGGCGACGATGGCATAGCAGAGGATCTTGCCGACCAGGGTCAGGGTGTAGGCCGAGACCTGCAAGCCGTTGCTGGCCGGCAGCAGTGACAGCAGCGGCAGGGCGACGAGGATCGACAGGATCACGACGCCGATGGCGAGGGTCACTTTCGGCCCGGCTTTCTGCGCAGCAGTGAGCATCAATGGCTGGTTCATCAGTCGATCACCCGTCCTTTCAGTGCGAAGAGGCCTTGCGGACGTTTCTGGATGAACAGAATGATCAGCGCGAGGATCAGGATCTTGCCGAGCACCGCACCGATCTGCGGTTCCAGGATCTTGTTGGCGATGCCCAGGCCGAACGCGGCGGATACGCTGCCGGCCAGTTGGCCGACGCCGCCCAGTACCACCACCAGGAAGGAATCGATGATGTAGCTCTGCCCCAGGTCGGGGCCGACGTTGCCGATCTGGCTCAGCGCCACGCCACCCAGGCCGGCAATGCCCGAGCCCAGGCCGAAGGCAAGCATGTCGACGCGCCCGGTGGGCACGCCGCAGCAGGCGGCCATGTTGCGGTTCTGGGTCACGGCGCGCACGTTCAGGCCCAGGCGGGTCTTGTTCAGCAGCAGCCAGGTCAGCACCACCACGGACAGGGCGAAAGCGATAATCACGATGCGGTTGTACGGCAGCACCAGGTTGGGCAGCACCTGCCAGCCGCCGGAGAGCCAGGCCGGGTTGGCCACTTCCACGTTCTGCGCACCGAAGATCAGGCGAATCGCCTGGATCAGCATCAGGCTGATACCCCAGGTCGCCAGCAGGGTTTCCAGGGGGCGTCCGTACAGGTGGCGGATGACGGTGCGTTCCAGCACCATGCCGATCACAGCGGTAACGAAGAAGGCCACGGGCAGCGCGATCAGTGGGTAGTACTCGATGGCGCCCGGCGCCAGGCGCTGGACCAGCATCTGCACGACGTAGGTGGAGTAGGCGCCGAGCATGAGCATCTCGCCATGGGCCATGTTTATCACACCAAGCAGGCCGAAGGTGATCGCCAGGCCCAGGGCGGCCAGCAGCAGGATCGAACCCAGGGACATGCCGCTGAAGGCCTGGCCCAGGATGTCGCCGATCATCAGCTTGCGCTTCACTTGAACCAGGCTGGTCTCGGCAGCGGTGCGCACCGCCGTGTCCGCTTCGACACCGGGCGCCAACAGGTTTTCCAGACGGGTGCGCGCCAGTGGCTCGCCGGTTTCACCCAGCAGGCGTACCGCAGCCAGGCGCACGGCGGGTTCGGGATCGACCAGTTGCAGATTGGCCAGGGCCAGGGTCAAGGCGGTTTTCACCGTTTCGTCCTGTTCACCTGCGGTCTGCCGGTCGAGCAGGGGCAGTTGGCTGGGCTGCGCCGAGCGTTGCAGTTGCTGCGCGGCGGCCAAGCGTACCTGAACATCGTTGCTCAGTAGTTGGTGGCTGGCCAGGGCGGTGTCCACCAGGCCGCGCAGACGGTTGTTGAGGCGCAACTTGCGCACTGGTTCGATGGCCGCGGCAGTGCCGTCGGCTGCGGTCATCTGGCCATCGGTTTCGATGAACGGTTTTTTCTCGGCATCGGCCGCCACTCGGCCGTCCTGAAGGGCGGTGAGCAAAGCCATCCGCGCCGGCTCGGGCTGCGCAGCCCAGGCTTCCAGCAGTCGAACCTGCTCGGCGGATGAAGCGCCGGTAAAATCACTGGCGTCGTTGGCGCTCGCCACCATGGGCAAGAGCAGAACGACAGCGGTGAAGAATTTGATGAGGGACATGGCAAGTCCTTTGAATTGAAGGCAACACCCGCCCCCTTTGTGGGAGCGGTCATCGGCCGCGAAAAAAAACGCTGCGGTCTATCAGCTGCACTGCGATAGCCCTTCGCGGCCATAGACCGCTCCTACAGAAAACTCGCGATCCACCGTAGGAGCGGTCATCGGCCGCGAAGAGAGCGCTGCGGTCTACCAGACGCACCGCGCCGCCCCTTCGCGGCCACGTGGATCAGTTGCTCTTCACCGCATGATCAGGCTTCTTGTCGTTGCCAGGAATGTACGGGCTCCATGGCTGGGCGCGGATCGGCTCCTTGGTCTGCCACACCACGTTGAACTGACCGTTGTCCTCGATCTCGCCGATCATCACCGGCTTGTGCAGGTGGTGGTTGGTCTTGTCCATGGTCAGGGTGTAGCCCGACGGCGCGGCGAAGGTCTGCCCGGCCATGGCCTCACGCACCTTGTCGACATCGGTGGATTTGGCCTGGTTGGCGGCCTGTGCCCACATGTTGATGCCCACGTAGGTCGCTTCCATCGGGTCATTGGTGACCACGGTGCCGGCGTTCGGCAGGTTCTTGGCCTTGGCGTAGGCTTTCCAGTCAGCAACGAACTTGGTGTTTTCCTTGTTCTCCACCGACTGGAAGTAGTTCCATGCCGCCAGGTTGCCCACCAGCGGCTTGGTGTCGATGCCGCGCAGCTCTTCTTCGCCGACCGAGAAGGCCACCACCGGTACGTCGGTGGCCTTCAGGCCCTGGTTGGCCAGTTCCTTGTAGAACGGCACGTTGGAGTCGCCGTTGACGGTGGAGATGACAGCAGTCTTGCCGCCGGCGGAGAACTTCTTGATGTTGGCGACGATGGTCTGGTAGTCCGAGTGACCGAACGGGGTGTAGACCTCTTCGATGTCCTTGTCGGCGACGCCCTTGGAGTGCAGGAAGGCGCGCAGAATCTTGTTGGTGGTGCGTGGGTAGACGTAATCGGTGCCCAGCAGGAAATAGCGCTTGGCCGCGCCACCGTCTTCGCTCATCAGGTATTCGACCGCCGGGATCGCCTGCTGGTTGGGCGCTGCACCGGTGTAGAACACGTTCGGCGACATCTCCTCACCCTCGTACTGCACGGGGTAGAACAGCAGGCCGTTGAGTTCTTCGAAGACCGGCAGAACTGACTTGCGCGACACTGACGTCCAGCAGCCGAACACCACGGCTACCTTGTCCTGAGTGATCAACTGCCGTGCCTTCTCGGCAAACAACGGCCAGTTGGACGCCGGGTCCACCACCACCGCCTCGAGCATCTTGCCATTGACGCCACCCTTGGCGTTGATCTGGTCGATGGTCATCAAGGCCATGTCTTTCAGCGAAGTCTCCGAGATGGCCATGGTGCCGGACAGCGAATGCAGGATGCCGACCTTGATGGTCTCGGCAGCCTGGATCGTCCAGGACAAACCCATGGCAGCGATCGATGCGGAAAGGGTGAACGCCTTGATCAAGCTGCGACGCTTCATTGTGCAATCTCCATGTACGGAATGTCGTTCCGGTGCGGCAGGTGGGGACTTCTCGCTGGAGTATTGCAAGGGGTGTGCCGGAGTCGCGCAGGGGCGCAATACGTGCCGGTTGAGGTGAGGCAACGCAGCGGCGCGCACCGTGCTGGTGCTCGACTGGCAGGATGGTGCGCAGGGTTGAGTGGTATTGGTGCGCCGGACTACGTGCGCGACCATCAGGCAGATCGCGTGCACCGCCGACGCGGCTTGCGACGCTGCTACGGGATCGCGTGCACCGCCGACGCGGCTTGCGCCGCTGCTACAAGATTGCACGCACCGCCGACGCGGCTGGCGCCGCTGCTGCGGGATTGCGTGCACCGCCGACGCGGCTTGCGCCGCTGCTGCGGGATTGCGTGCACCGCCGACGCGGCTTGCGCCGCTGCTACGGGATCGCGTGCACCGCCGACGCGGCTGGCGCCGCTGCTACGGGATTGCGTGCACCGCCGACGCGGCTTGCGCCGCTGCTACGGGATTGCGCGCACCGCCGACGCGGCTTGCGCCGCTGCTACGGGATCGCGTGCACCGCCGACGCGGCTTGCGCCGCTGCTACGGGATTGCGTGCACCGCCGACGCGGCTTGCGCCGCTGCTACGGGATTGCGTGCACCGCCGACGCGGCTTGCGGTGCTGCTACGGGATCGCGTGCACCGCCGACGCGGCTTGCGGTGCTGCTACGGGATCGCGTGCACCGCCGACGCGGCTTGCGCCGCTGCTACGGGATCGCGTGCACCGCCGACGCGGCTTGCGCCGCTGCTGCGGGATCGCGTGCACCGCCAACGCGGCTTGCGCTGCTGCTACGGGGGCCGCGAATCCCCTGTAGCAGCGGCGCGAGCCGCGTCCGGGCGCACCGCAGATGTATGCAGGATGACTCAGACAGCTTCGACCGAAGGCCGCACCCGCAGCAGCACCCGATCCGCCACCCAAACCAGCACCAAGGACAGGCCCACCAGCGGAAACAGCACGCCCACCGCAACCATCACCCCGACCGCCACCTTCCATCGCGGCAGATCATGGCGCAGCGGCGGTACACCGAGCTTGCCCTGTGGCCGGCGCTTCCACCAGATCACCAGGCCGCTGACCGAACTGAGCAGGATCATCAGGCACACCAGCAGCACGATGATCTGATTGACCGGGCCGAACATCTTGCCCTCGTGCAGCATCACGCCGGTTTCGGTAGCACGGGCGACCAAGCCGTACTGTGCCCAGCGCACATCGGCCAGAACCTGACCGCTGTACTGATCGATGTGCAGGGTCGCGTCGTTGCGTGGGTCGTCGGCGAATACCGCCACGGTGAACACGCCGCTCGCGGTGGTCGGCAAGGCGATGCTGTAGCCCGGCTCCACCTGCAATCGCGCCGCTGTATCGACCACGCTCTGCAGGCTGATCTGCGGCGCCGCCGGGGCATGCACGTGCTCGCCATGAGCCATGTGTTCGGCATGCGCGCCGCTGGACTGTGGCATCGGCGTGTGTTCCATGGCCCATGGCACGGTCTGCCGGTGGGCCTGGTTGAGCCTGCCAGCCTGCTCATCGGAGGTGGGCATATCGTTCCACATGGCGGCGGGAAACTGGTTCCACAGCTGGGCATATTGCTTGCCCCAGAAACCGGTCCAGGTCATGCCGCTGAGCAGCATGACCAGCAGCAACGCCGCGCCCCAGAAACCGACTGCCGCATGGACGTCGCGCCACAGCGCCCGGCCACGGCTGCGCCAGCGCGGCCAGAGCACGCCGCTGGCCGCGGTGCCGCGCGGCCACCACAGGTACAGGCCGGAGATCACCAGCACAATGCCCCAGCCGGCGGCCAGCTCTATCAGCCGGTCGCCGACGGTGCCGATCATCAATTCGCCGTGCAGCGCCCTGGCCACCGCCTGCAGGTTCCACTTGGCATCCTGCGCGCCCAGCAATTCGCCGGTGTAGGGATTGACGAATACATTCAGTTCGCGGCCATCGGCATGGACCACGAACTGAGCGCTGCGCTCGGCGGTGCTGGGCGGCAGGTACTGGCCGATGGCACCACGCGGGTAGGCGTTGTGGGTTCGCACCAGCAATTCATCGGCGCTCAGGCGCTGTTCGGCCACCGGCACCACCAGCAGGTCACGGTACATCCAAGGGTCCAGCTGTGGCTTGAACAGGTAGATGATTCCGGTCAGCGCCAGCAGGATCATGAACGGCGCGACGAACAGCCCGGCGTAGAAATGCCAACGCCAGGCAAGGTTGTAGAAAGAGGTTTTCATGGAGAAGGCGTGTTCCGACTTATCGTGTACTCAACAAGGCCCATGCGCTGCCCGTTCCCTTCCACAGGTCAACCGCGCTACCGCGCGGGAGCGAGCCTTGCCTGCGAAGACATTCGCAGGATCAGCAACGCCCACTGTGGGAGCGGGGCGGGCGGCGAGCCATCTACCCGCGAAGAGGCCCGCGTTGACAACGCACAAGCGTGTGTATGTTTGGCGTGGAAGCTCAAACCAACGCAGGCGGCGCTCGCGTGCGCGCGCCGAGGAACACCGCCTGTGTAGCGTGCCCCGCGCGGGGCTCGGCCATGAATACACTGTGCGGGCGCTGCGCATTCGCCCCCGCAATGGCCAGCGCCTGAGGCAGCGCTGGGCAATGGAAGAACAGGCTGCAATAACCGCACTTTTCCATCAGCACGTGCAGGTCGCTGCTGCCCGCGGCGCTGCCGTGATGCTCGCCATGAGCCTGGTGGTCCATGGCGGGCATGTCCATGACGGGCACGGCGCTGCCCAGCGCCACACTGGACATCCTGTGGTCCATCGGCATGGATTGGGAAATCAGCGGGCCGATGAATATCATCAGCATCGCGAACAGGCTGATCCAGCTGGCGCGCGCCTTGGCAGACGGCGTGGAAGGAGGGCGCTTGGCGCTCAGCGCATTCATTCAGTCAATGCGCATGCTCGGTGGCCTCGTCCTGCGCGGGTGCCTGCTTGAGCACCTGTACCTCCACCACGAAATCACCGGCCTTGGCAAAGTGCAGCGTCACGGGAAAGTGCTGGCCGGCCTGCAATGGGCTGCTCAGTTTGAGATCCAGCAGCATCACGTGAAACGCCATCGGCGCGAAGACCGCGTGGCCGCTCGCCGGAACGGTGACACCCTGGACCTGCTGCATTTTCATCATGCCGTCCTGGTTGATGTGTTGATGCAGCTGCGCCTCTGCGGCGATGGGCGTGTCGACGCTGGTCAGCGTGTCGTCGTCGAGCCCGCGGTTGCGCAGCTCGAAGTACACCGCCGCTGTCGGCGAGCCGGGTGGCAGTTCCTGGGACCAGGGTTCGACGATGAGCAGGTCACCCGCCTTGTATTGGCGGACGTCGCCTTGCGCGGCGGCAGCGAGCAGCATGAGCACACAGGCAGACCAGAAACTTTTCATCGCAGACACCCCGATACGAAAGCCGGCATTGTAGCAGCGGCGCGAGCCGCGACGGCGGCATACGCAATAAATCTGGTCCACCGCGCAAACCGCATCATCAGGCACCGCAATACCCTGTAGCATCGGCGCAAGCCGCATCATCAGGCACCGCAATACCCTGTAGCAGCGGCGCAAGCCGCGTCATCAGGCGCCGCGATTCATCTGCACCAGCAATGAGGCCGCATCCATGAACATGCGATCCACCGCGGGCAGCGCCGGGCGCTTGAGCACCAACACCGGCAACCCCATCTCCCGCGCCACCTGCAGCTTGGGTTCGGTCGCGCCGCTGCCGCTGTTCTTGCTGATCAGCACGTCGATGCTGCGCTGGGCGAACAAGGCGCGTTCGTCGTCCAGACAAAAGGGACCACGGGCGCCGATGACCTCGCATTGCGCCGTGCCTGGGTAGGGGTCCAGCGCCCGCAGGGTCCAATACTGATGCGGCGGGATCTCGTGGAGGTGCTGCAGAGGTTCGCGACCCAGGGTAAACAGCGGTCGCTGGAATGGTGCCAGCGCCTGCACCAGTTCAGCCCAGTCGACCACCTCTCTCCAGTCGTCACCCGCCTGAGGCGCCCAGGCCGGACGGCGCAAGGCCCAGCACTTGATGCCGGCCAGGCCCGCCGCCTTCGCCGCATTGGCGCTGATCTGCGCCGCATAGGGATGAGTCGCGTCCACCAGCAGCGTAATGCCTTCGCCACGAATGTAGGCTGCCAGCCCTTCGGCACCGCCATACCCACCGACGCGCACCTGACAGCGCAGGTCGGTCGGCACGCGGCCCACGCCCGCCAGGCTGTAGACATGTTCAGGCCCCAGGGTCCGCGCGATCGCCAGGCCCTCGGTCACGCCACCCAGCAGCAGGATGCGCTTCATGGACTCACCCCCGCCTGCCCGACGATCCCGCCCTGGCGATCGATGGCGAACACCTCCACCTGAACCCGATCCTGTACCACGCTGCAAGCGAATTGCCAGGCATGGCGGCAGACCTCATCGCCCAGCTTCACGCCCTCGGCATGGGCCAGGGCCAAGGCTTGCTGGCTGGTGTTGGCCGCGCGAATCCGCGTTTGCAGGTCACTGCCTGCGCCGACGTCGCTGGCCCAACCCGCCAGCTGTGCCAGATCGATACTCGAATGACGACTGTGCAGGTCCATGTGTCCGGCCGCCAGCTTGCTGATCTTGCCGAAACCGCCGCACAGGCTGAGTTTGTCCACGGGCACCTTGCGCAGATGTTTGAGTACCGCACCGACGAAGTCGCCCATCTCGATCAGGGCGATCTCGGGCAACGCGTAGACCTGGCGCATGGTGTCCTCGCTGGCGTTGCCGGTGCACGCGGCGATGTGCCGGTAGCCGTTGGTGGTCGCCACATCAATGCCTTGATGAATGGAGGCGATGTAAGCGGCGCACGAGAACGGCCGCACGATACCGCTGGTGCCCAGGATCGACAGCCCGCCGAGGATGCCCAGGCGCGGGTTCATGGTCTTGAGCGCCAGGCCAGCGCCGTTCTCGACGTTGACGGTGACCTCGAAGCCGCCGCCGTAGCCATGTTCCTCGGCCAAGCGCGCCAGGTGCTCGCCGATCATCCGCCGCGGCACCGGATTGATCGCCGGTTCACCGACACCCAGCACCAGCCCTGGCCGGGTGACCGTGCCTACGCCGACGCCAGCCACGAAATGGATGCCGGGCTCATCGAGCAGGCGCACCTGGGTGTACAGCAAGGCGCCGTGGGTCACATCCGGATCATCGCCGCCATCCTTGAGCGTACCGGCTTCAGCGCCGTCGGCATTCAGCCGGCAGAACTCCAGGCGCATCGACACCTGCTTGCCCTTGGGCAACACGATATGCACCGCATCGCTGGCGCCACCGCCGAGCAACAGGCGCGCGGCGGCCAGGCTGGTGGCCGTGGCGCAACTGCCGGTGGTCAGGCCGCTGCGCAGTGGTGCCGGCTGTTCCGCTGTTTCTTCACGCATCGAGGGGTTTGACCGCTTCGAGCAGGGTGATCGGCAACGCCTGGCGCCAGGTGTCGAACTCGCCCAACGGGCAGGCCTGGGCAATGTGCAGGCGGGTCAGTTCGCCGCCGTGGTGCTCGCGCCACTGCACCAGCGCCAGTTCGCTTTGCAGCGTGACCGCGTTGGCCACCAGACGGCCACCGGGTTTGAGCGCCGTCCAGCAGTCGGCCAGGACGTTTTCGCGGGTGACGCCACCGCCGATGAAGATCGCGTCAGGCGTGGCCAGCCCGGCCAGGGCCTGCGGCGCCCGACCGCGCACCAGCTGCAGGCCTGGCACGCCGAGGGCATCGCGGTTGTGTTCGATCAAGGCCTGGCGGCCCTCGTCGGATTCGACCGCGATGGCGCGGCAACTGCGGTGGGCACGCATCCACTCGATGCCGATCGAGCCACAGCCGGCACCGACGTCCCACAGCAACTCGCCCGGCTGGGGTGCCAGGCGTGCCAGGGTCACCGCGCGAATGTCACGCTTGGTCAGTTGGCCATCGTGGCGAAAGGCAGTGTCGGGCAGGCCGGCCAGGGGAGACAGCCGCGGAGCGTCCGGGCTTGCCTGGCATTCGAGGGCGATCAGGTTGAGCGCGGCGATCTCGCTGAAATCATCGTTGGCGGTACCGTCGATACGACGTTCGCCGGGCCCCCCCAGGTGTTCGAGCACGGTCATGCGGCTGGCACCGAAGCCGCGCTCGCGCAGCGACCGTGCAACGGCTTGCGGGCTTGCCCCGTCGTTGCTCAAGACCAACAGGCGCTGGCCGCTGTACAGGTGTGCCGCCAGCGCCGCGACCGGACGGGCGACCACCGACAGGGTCACCACGTCTTGCAGGGCCCAGCCCAGACGAGCAGCGGCCAGAGAGTAGGAGGACGGCGAGGGCAATACGTGCATCTGCGCAGCCGGGACCTGCCGCGCCAGGCTCGCGCCGACGCCATAGAGCATCGGATCACCGCTGGCCAGCACGCAGACCGCCTCGCCGGGCTCGGACAGTACCGCATCGAGGCTGAACGGACTGGGCCAGGCGACGCGGGTACCGACGATGCAGCGCGGCAGCAGTTCGAGCTGGCGTGGCGAGCCGACGATGCGCCGCGCGCTCAACAACGCACGTCGCGCCTGTTTGCCCAGGCCCGCAAATCCGTCTTCACCGATACCTACCAGGGTCAGCCAGGCCGACATGAATATTCCTCATACAAAACTATTCCGACGGGCAGACTTTTCATGCCTTCGGCCAAAGCAGGCATAATACCGCGCCTTACCCATTCCAGTGGTTTTTCGCGCGTGTCCGGTGCCCCTTTGAACAAGACTTCGAACGTTGTCCGCCCCTCGGCGTGTCCGGGGTTGCTGCGTATCGTGCAGGCATTGGACGGGGGGATCTGCCGTATCAAACTCGCCGGCGGCGAACTGGGTGCGGACCAGGCCGAGGCCGTCGCCGAAGCCGCCGAGCGGTATGCTGGGGGAACGATCGAGGCGACCAACCGCAGCAATCTGCAGATTCGAGGTATCGGTGAACGTCATCAGGCCTTGATCGAGCACTTGCTGCAGGCTGGCTTGGGTCCACGGGACGCGGCCGGTGACGACGTGCGCAATGTCATGCTCGGCCCCACCGCCGGCATCGACCCCCGCCAGGTCGTCGACACGCGCCCACTGGCGGCCCAGGTCATCCACAGCCTGGAAACCGAGCCGCGCTTCCATGCGCTGTCGGCCAAGTTCGCGGTGCAGTTGCACGGCGGCGAGCGCCTGGCGATGCTCGAGCATCACCACGATCTGTGGCTGTCGGCCTTCGAGCGTGATGGACAGTGCTGGTGGGCGTTCGGCCTGGCCGGCTGTCCCGGGAGCGACCCTGCCGTGGGCGCCGTGCCTTTCGACCAAGGCCATGCCTTGGTGGCGGCGGTGTTGGACCGCTTCCTCGAATTGGCGCGCCCTGAACACACGCGAATGCGCGATCTGCTTGCCGACGCCTTCTTCGCAGGCAAGGGGCTCAGCCGCCCGCCTCGCTCCCACAGGATCCTCGTCGCTGATACCAGCATGCCAGCCACCACAGCCAAGGCAGGCAAGATTGCTGCACCTGTGGGAGCGGGCCCTGCCCGCGAAGAGGCCGCCACTGACACTACCCAGGCATTCCTCAGCACCCTGGGTCTGCCTGTTTGCCCTGCACCACTTGGCAGGCCGCTGGCCACCTTCAAACTGGGCATCCAGCCACAGCGCCAACCGGGCCTGAGCTTCATCTGCACCCTGGCCCCCCTGGGACGGCTGACCCCAGCGATGCTGCGCGGCGCCGCCCAGCTCGCTCGCGAACACGGCAACGGCACCCTGCGCATGACCCCGTGGCAGGGCCTGCTGCTACCTGACCTGCGCGATCCCGAACCCGTGCTCCAGGCCCTGACCCAGCTGGGCTTCATCACCGGGCCGCAACAGCCCTTGGCGGCCATGATCGCCTGCACGGGCGCCAGCGGCTGTGCCAAGGGCCTGGCCGACACCAAGGCGGACGCCGTTCGCCTTGCCACCTTGCTGCCTGCACGGGCCCCCTTGAGCGTCCACCTGAGTGGCTGCCCGCGTTCCTGCGCTGCGGCCCACGTCGCCCCGGCGACCCTGCTGGCCAGTAGCGCCGGCCACTATGACCTGTATCTGCGCGACGCCGAACGACCCGGATTCGGGACTCTGCTCGCGCGCCATCTTTCACTGGATGCGGCCGCTGCCCTGCTGCGCGACCGCTCACGGAGCGACACCCATGATTGACTACATCCGCGATGGTCAGGAGATCTATCGCAACTCCTTCGCCATCATTCGTGCCGAAGCGAAGCTGGATCAGATCCCCGCAGACCTGGAAAAGCTCGCCGTACGGGTCATTCACGCCTGCGGCATGGTCGATGTCGTGCAGGACCTGCGCTTCTCGCCCGGCGCCGGCAAAGCCGGCCGCGACGCCCTTGCCGCCGGCGCGCCGATCCTGTGCGACGCGCGCATGGTCGCCGAAGGCATCACCCGCGCCCGGCTGCCTGCGAACAACCAGGTGATCTGTACCCTCAAGGACGACAGCGTGCCAGCCCTGGCCCAAGCCTTGGGCAACACCCGCTCGGCGGCTGCGCTGGAGCTGTGGCGGCCCCATCTGGAGGGCTCGGTCGTGGTCATCGGCAACGCGCCGACTGCGCTGTTCCACCTGCTCGACATGATCGATGCCGGCGCGCCCAAGCCCGCCCTGATCCTCGGCTTTCCAGTCGGTTTCGTCGGCGCGGCTGAGTCCAAGGCGATGCTGGCGGCGGACAGCCGTGGCGTGCCGTTCGTCATCGTCGAAGGCCGCAAGGGTGGCAGTGCCATGGCCGCCGCCGCGGTCAATGCACTGGCCACGGAGGTCGAGTGATGCAACCGCGTGGCCGTCTGCTGGGACTGGGCGTAGGCCCGGGCGATCCCGAACTGATCACCGTCAAGGCGCTGCGCCTGTTGCGCGAGGCGCCGGTGGTGGCCTATTTCGTCGCCAAGGGCAAGAAGGGCAACGCCTTCGGCATCATCGAGGGCCACCTGCAGGCTCTGCAAACCTTGCTGCCGCTGGTCTACCCGGTGACCACCGAAGCGCTGCCAGCGCCGCTGTCCTACGAGCAGGTCATCAGCGATTTCTACGACACCGCCAGCCTGGACGTCGCCGCGCACCTGGATGCCGGCCGCGACGTGGCAGTGATCTGCGAGGGCGATCCGTTCTTCTATGGCTCCTACATGTACCTGCACGACCGGCTCGCCGAGCGCTATGAAGCCCAGGTGATCCCTGGCGTCTGCTCGATGCTCGGCGGTGCTTCGGTGCTGGGCGCACCCTTGGTGTATCGCAACCAGAGCCTCTCGGTGCTCTCGGGCGTGCTGCCGGCGGACGACCTCAAGCGTCGCCTGGCCGACGCCGACGCCGCCGTGATCATGAAGCTGGGCCGCAACTTTCCCAAGGTCCGCCAGGTGCTGATCGAACTGGGCCTGGGCGAGCGCGCCCTGTATGTCGAGCGCGCCACCATGGCCAACCAGAAGATCGTCCCCCTGGCCGAGGTCGATCCGACCTCGTCGCCCTATTTTTCCTTGATCATCGTTCCGGGTGAGAGGTGGCAAGGCTGATGAACGCCCCAGCAATCGTCATTCTCGGCAGCGGTGCCCTGACCACCGCGCGGCGCCTGCAGCAACTCTATCCACAGGCGCTGATCCACGGCCTGGCCGAGCGCGTGACCGGTGTCGAGCGCAGCTATCAGGACTTCGGCGCCACCTTGCGTCAGTTGTATCGACAGGACACCCCGATCATTGCCCTGTGCGCGGCGGGCATCGTCATCCGCTGCCTGGCGCCGCTCCTGCTGGAGAAGGGCGCCGAACCGCCGGTGCTGGCCGTGGCCGAAGATGGCAGCGCGGTGGTGCCGCTGTTGGGTGGCCTGGCCGGGGTCAACGTGCTGGCTCGCGAGATTGGCGCAGGCCTGGGAATTGCGGCTGCGATCACCACCAGCGGCGAGCTGCGCTTCGGTACCTGCCTGCTCAACCCGCCCAGCGGCTATGCCCTGGCCGACCTGGAACTGGGCAAGCGCTTCGTTTCCGACCTGCTCGCCGGTGAGCGGGTGCGCGTCGAAGGCGCCGCGCCCTGGCTCGCCGACGCACGGCTGCCCGAAGACGCACAGGCGCGCCTGGCCATTCATGTTGGCAGCGAGGCGCGGGCACCGGTTGCCCACGAACTGCTCATCCATCCGCGCAACGTGCTGGTGGCGGTGAATTCAGCGTTGCCCCATTTGGCGGAGGCCGTGCGTGACGCACTGCAGGGCCGTCGTATTGCCCTGCCATCACTGGCGTGCCTGCTGGCGGACGAGGGCGCCATGGCCGATTCTGCGCTGCACGATGCTGCCGCCGACTTGGGCGTGCCGCTGCGGTTTGCCCCGGCGCAAGGCTCGCTGGTGCAGATGGCCGGCCACGCGGTGCCGCAGTCGTCGCCCGTGGCGATCGGCGAACACATGGCAGTCGCCATGGCCGAGCAGCCACTGGACCTGTCAGGTATTGGCCGGCCGCGCGGACGTCTGGCCGTCATCGGCCTGGGCCCCGGCGCCGCCGACCTCATGGTCCCGGCGGTCAAGACGGAGCTGGCGCGTGCCAACGACATTCTGGGCTACGAGACCTACGTGCGCATGGCCGGCCCGTTCCGCGCCGATCAGGTGCTGCACTGCACCGACAATCGCGAAGAGATGCAGCGTGCCCGGCACGCGTTCGAATTGGCCGCTCAGGGTCGCTCGGTGGTGGTGGTGTCGTCCGGTGACCCCGGCGTGTTCGCCATGGCGGCTGCGGTGCTGGAAGCGCTGCACGAATCCGCCGACCCGAGTTGGCACGCGGTAGAGCTGCAGATGCTGCCAGGCGTCTCGGCCTCCCTGGCCACGGCGGCCCAGGCCGGCGCACCGCTGGGCCACGATTTTTGCGTATTGTCGCTGTCCGACAATCTCAAACCCTGGGCCATCATCGAGAAGCGCCTGGACCTGGCCTGTCAGGCTGATCTGGCCCTGGCGTTCTACAACCCGATTTCCCGCTCGCGGCCGTGGCAACTGGGCAAGGCGCTGGACATCGTTCGCCTGCATCGCACGCCTGCCACCCCCGTGGTGCTGGGCCGCGACATCGGCCGTCCCGGCCAGACCTTGCGGGTCATCACGCTGGGCGAGCTGACGCCTGAGCAAGTGGACATGCGCACCATGGTGCTGGTGGGTTCTTCCACTACCTGCACCTTCGCCAAGGCCGCAGGCGGCACCTGGGTATACACCCCACGCTGGTACGGCACCAAGCCCTGATCTACAAACGAACACCAACCGCTGCCGAACGCCCCCTGTAGCAGCGGCGCAAGCCGCGTCAGGCTGCACCGCGCATTTCCTGACGTACCGCGTGTGACGCCGACGCGGCTCGCACCAGCCCTGTAGCAGCGGCGCAAGCCGCGTCCGGCCGCACCGCGCACTTCCTGACACACCGCGTTTGCCGCCGACGCGGCTCGCGCCGCTGCTACGGGGTCAGGGGGTTTTCAACGGGGGGGATGATGGCCTCGCGCTGGGAGGCCCAGTGCTCCACCAGTTCGCGCAATTGCGACATTTCGATCGGCTTGGCCATATGCCCGTCCATGCCGGCCTGGCGCGCCTGCTCCTTGTGCTCGCTGAGAATATGCGCGGTCAGCGCCACCACCGGTGTGCGCACGCGCTGGTTGCCCATTTCCCAGGCACGCAACTGACGGGTCGCCGAGAAGCCGTCGAGAATCGGCATTTCACAGTCCATCAGCACCAGGTCGTAACGCTGGGCCTTCATCGCCTTCAGGGCTTCCTCGCCATTGCTGGCCGTGTCGGGATGCAGGTTGAGCTTGCCGAGCATGCCGCGGATCACCTTGGTGGAAATGTTGTTGTCTTCGGCCACCAGAATACGAAAGTCACCTGGCACATCGATCGGCGCCAGGTGGGCGGCAGCGAGTGGCGGTGCCTCGCTTTCTCCACGATGGCTGAGCTCGTCGGCCAGGGTGGTCTTGAGGGTGTACCCGGCCACCGGTTTGGCCAGGATGCGCTTGATCCCGGCATTGCGCGCGACCACCTTGCTCGGCGCATTGCTGATACCGGTAAGCATGATCAACAGAATGTCGTGGTTCAGGCTTGGATCTTCCTTGATCTTCGCGGCCAGCTGCATGCCGGTCATGCCGGGCATGTTCTGGTCCAGCAAGACCACGTCGAAATAGTCACGCAGGTGCGCCTTGGTTCGCAGCAAGGCCAAGGCCTCCTTGCCCGACGGCACGGAGCTGACATTCAGGCCCCAGGCACTGCACTGCTGCACCAGTACCTTGCGGCAGGTCTCGTTGTCGTCGACCACCAGCACCCGCGCGTTCTTGAGCGGCAGGTCGAGGTCCGAAGAGGGCTGCTCGAGGCGTTGCGGATCCAGCGGCAGGGTCAGCCACAGGGTGCTGCCATGCTCGCTGCCGCTCTTGATGCCGAAATCTCCCTTCATCAACAGCACCAGTTGGCGGGCGATCACCAGCCCCAGATGCCCGCTCAGGCGGTTGCCGTCGAGCAGGTTGGTACTGCGCAATTCGGTGTGCAGCAGCGCTTCGCGTTCGGCGCCGGGCATTGGTTCGCCACTGTCCTGCACGGCGATGCGCAGGCGCGGGGTGGCGCTGCGCTGGTCGAGCGCCACCACCAGCAGGATCTCGCCCTGGTCGGTCTTCTTCAGCGCATTGTCCAGCAGGCTCAGCAGCGCCTGGCGCAGGCGTGTCGGATCACCACTGATGACTCGCGGAACCTGGGGCTGGGTAAAACTGATCAACTCGATGTTCTGCTGCTCGGCCTTGGCGCGAAAGATGTTCAGGCAGTCTTCGATCAGGGCGTGCAGGTCGAACTGCACATCGTCCAGTTCGATCTGCCCGGATTCGATCTTGGAGATGTCGAGGATCTCGTTGATCAGACCGAGCAGCTCATTGCCGGCACTGTGGATGGTCTGCACGTAGTCGCGTTGCTTGACCGACAGCGGTGTGCCCAGCAACAGTTCGGTCATGCCCAGGACGCCGTTCATGGGGGTGCGGATCTCGTGGCTGAGCTTGGCCAGGAATTCCGCCTTGGCGTTGATCTCGGCAGTGCTGGCCGCCAGCTGCCGGCTGGCGCTGAAGCGATCCTCGCTGATGCTGCGCAGGCGCTGGGTCAGCGCGGCGTTGAGGATCACCCCGCCCACCATGGCAAACCCGAGCAAGGTGAAAATCAGCCACTGCGAAGGTGTGCGGGTCAGGCCCAGCAGCGCCGGCAATACCACCAGGCACCCCAGGTTGCACACCAGCAGCCCCAGGCAGAAGGTGCGTGCCGGGCGATAGCCCTGCAGCCAGTGCCAGATGCCGATCATCAGCATGGTCATGCTGGTCAGGGCCAGCAGGCCGTAGGCGAAGAAGTTGAACGGCAGGCCGTCGATGAACAGCAACAACAGCCCGCACAGGGCGATCAGGGCAACCTCGGCCTTGATGATGCGGTTGGAGCGCTGATGGCCGCGTACGGCGAAGAAACGCAGGCAGAACATCAGCCCGGTCATCGATGCCAGCAGCAGTGCGCTGTAGGCGGCGGGTGTACGCGCTGCCGGCCACAGCGAAACCCAGGGCCCGGTGAAGTTGAACAGGATCAGGGCCGAGGCCAGCAGGCAGGCCTGGGAGCAGGCCAGCCACAGGCTGCTGCTGGAGCGGCGATGGGCGAAGCACATCAGGTTGTGCAGGATGAGCATGGCAACGCAGCCCAGCAGCAGCCCGAACAGCAACGGCTCCCGTTGATCGGCGGCCGCTGCGGAAGAGGATTGCAGAACGATGCTGGGGCGGATCTGGTGTTCGGAGGCAATACGCAGGTACACGTCGAGATGCTTCTGGCTCACCGGCAAGGTCAGCAGATGGTCGCTGCTGGCCAGCGGCGCCTCGGTGTTGGCATCGGTGTCCGACGACACACGCCTGATCAGCGTGTCGGCGTCGAGCACATAGAAATCCAGGGCCTTCAGGTCAGGGCAGAAAATACGCAGCAACAATTCCTGGTCGGTCGGCGGCAGGCGATAGTGCAGCCACAACGCGCCGTTGGGCCCGGCCGCGTTGACCTGGCGCAGTTGCACCGGGGCGAACTGGTTCTGGAAGCGTTCGGAGCGCACGTCGCCCAACTGCAGCCGGCCGTCTTCGTCCATCAACATCGACCAGCCGCCCACCGACTCTGCCTGGGCGCCGAGCACACAGAGCAGGGCCAGCAGGCCGGCGGTGAATCCTATGGCAGTCCTGAGCCAGCGCAAGGCGAAATCCCTTCGTAGATGAATGCCTGATTATAGCCGCGTGCGCCATGAAACGTGTGTCGGGGGCTTGAAGCCCCCGACAGTCACCACGCTTATTTGCCGCTTTCGCGGGCAATGGCCCGGTAGCCGATGTCATGGCGATAGAAACAACCCTGCCAATCGATCTTCGCGGCCAGCGCATAGGCCTGGCGCTGCGCGGCGCCGACGCTGTCGCCCAGTGCCGTGGCGCACAGCACGCGGCCACCTGCGGTGACGACCTGGCCATCCTTGAGCGCGGTGCCCGCATGGAACACCTTGCCGGTCTCGGCAGCCGCCGCGTCCAGGCCGCCGATCGCATCACCCTTGGCATAGTCGCCCGGATAGCCACCCGCCGCCAGCACGATGCCGACACTCGGCCGTGGGTCCCACTGAGCCTCGACCTTGTCCAGCGCCTGGGCGAAAGCCGCTTCGATCAGCAGGATCAGGCTCGACTGCAGGCGCAGCATGACCGGTTGGGTTTCGGGGTCGCCGAAACGGCAGTTGAACTCGATGACCTTGGGGTTGCCGGCCTTGTCGATCATCAGCCCGGCATAGAGAAAACCGGTGTAGACATTGCCTTCTTCCGCCATGCCGCGCACGGTCGGCCAGATGACCTGATCCATGACCCGCTGGTGAACCTCGGCGGTCACCACCGGGGCAGGGGAGTACGCACCCATGCCGCCGGTGTTCGGGCCGCTATCGCCGTCGCCCACGCGCTTGTGGTCCTGGCTGGTGGCCATGGGCAGCACGTTCTTGCCATCGACCATGACGATGAAGCTGGCTTCCTCGCCGTCGAGGAATTCTTCGATGACCACCCGCGAACCCGCGTCACCGAAGGCGTTGCCGGCGAGCATGTCGCGTACGGCGTCTTCGGCTTCCTGCAGGGTCATGGCAACGATCACGCCCTTGCCCGCAGCCAGGCCATCGGCCTTGATCACGATCGGCGCACCTTTTTCACGCAGATAGGCCAGTGCCGGCTCGATCTCGGTGAAATTCTGGTAATCGGCGGTAGGAATCTTGTGCCGCGCGAGGAAATCCTTGGTGAAGGCTTTCGAACCTTCGAGCTGGGCCGCGCCTGCGGTGGGGCCGAAACAGTCCAGGTTGCGCGCGCGGAACAGGTCGACCACGCCAGCCACCAGCGGCACTTCAGGGCCGACGATGGTCAGCGAAACGTTCTGTTCGGCGAAGTCCGCCAGTTGCTCCAATGCCAGCACGTCGATAGCGACGTTCTCGCACTTGGCCTCGGTGGCGGTACCGGCATTGCCCGGTGCCACGAAAACTTTCTGGACCCGTGGGTCCTGGGCGACTTTCCAGGCCAGCGCATGCTCGCGCCCGCCGCTGCCGATGATCAATACGTTCATGGTTCAAAACCTCGGTAAAGCGGAATTCTAGGGGTGTTCGCGGTACACCGCGTAACGACCTGACGCGGCTTGCGCCGCTGCTACAGGGGCGGCGTACCCGTGAAACATCACTGTAGGAGGCCGCATCTTCAATGCGGCCGTCGCCAGATCAGTGGCGGAAGTGGCGCATGCCGGTAAATACCATGGCGATGCCGGCTTCGTCAGCGGCCGCAATCACCTCGGCATCGCGCATCGAGCCGCCCGGTTGGATCACGGCGGTGATGCCCACCTTGGCGGCATTGTCCAAGCCGTCGCGGAACGGGAAGAACGCATCCGACGCCATGACCGAGCCCTGCACCTGCAAGCCGGCATGTTCAGCCTTGATCGCCGCGATGCGCGCCGAATTCACCCGGCTCATCTGCCCAGCACCGACGCCGATGGTCTGGCGGTTCCTGGCGTACACGATGGCGTTGGACTTGACGTACTTGGCGACTTTCCAGGCGAAGATCAGGTCATGGATTTCCTGCTCGCTGGGCGCCCGGCGCGTGACTACCTTGAGGTCATCGGCACCGATCATGCCGATATCCCGGCTCTGCACCAACAGACCGCCGTTGACCCGCTTGTAGTCCCACGCCTCGGCACGCTCGGCCGACCATTGACCACACGCCAACAGGCGCACATTGGCCTTGGCCGCCACGATGGCGCGGGCTTCCTCGCTGACGCTCGGGGCAATGATCACTTCGACGAACTGACGCTCGACGATGGCCTTGGCAGTGGCCGCGTCCAGCTCGCGGTTGAAGGCAATGATGCCGCCGAACGCCGATTCGGTATCGGTGGCGTAGGCCAGTTCGTAGGCCTGACGGATGCCGCCCTCGGCGTCCGGGCACACGGCCACGCCGCAGGGGTTGGCATGCTTGACGATGACGCAGGCTGGCTTGACGAAGCTCTTCACGCATTCCAGGGCGGCGTCGGTATCGGCCACATTGTTGTAGGACAGCTCCTTGCCCTGCAGCTGGGTTGCCGTGGCAATGCCCACTTCGGCCGGCTGCGCCTCCACATAGAATGCCGCTTTCTGGTGCGGGTTCTCGCCGTAGCGCATCTCCTGCGCCTTGACGAACTGGCTGTTGAAGGTCCGCGGAAACTCGCCGCGGCCTTCGGTGCCCAGGCGCTCGCCGGTCTGGTCGATGGTGCCCATGTAGTTGGCGATCATGCCGTCGTACGCGGCGGTATGTTCGAACGCCTTGAGCATCAGGTCGAAGCGCTGCGCGTAGGTCAGGCCGCCGGCCTTGAGCCCGGCCAGCACTTGGGCATAGTCACCGGCGTTGACCACGATGGCCACGTCCTTGTGGTTCTTCGCCGCCGAACGGACCATGGTCGGCCCGCCGATGTCGATGTTCTCGATGGCTGTGGCCAGGTCGCAGCCAGGCTTGGAAATCGTCGCCTGGAAGGGGTAGAGGTTGACCGCCACCAGATCGATCGGCTGGATGCCGTGCTCGGCCATGATCGCGTCGTCGGTACCGCGGCGGCCGAGGATGCCGCCATGGATCTTCGGATGCAGGGTTTTCACGCGGCCGTCCATCATCTCGGCGAAGCCGGTGTAGTCGGCCACTTCCACGGCGGCCACGGCGTTGTCGCGCAGCAGCTTGAAGGTACCGCCGGTGGACAGGATCTCGACGCCAAGGGCTTCCAGTTCGCGGGCGAATTCAACGATTCCGGTCTTGTCGGAAACGCTGATCAAGGCGCGGCGGATCGGCAGGCGGGTGGTCTGGTCGGTCATCACGATTTCCATCTTCAAAGCGTAGAAGTCAACAAAAAAGGCGAACCGCTGGGTCGCCTTTTCTGGTTTGAATGCTTCGGTTACAGCAGGTCGTACTGCTTGAGTTTCTTGCGCAGGGTGCCTCGATTCAGGCCCAGCATCTCGCTGGCCTTGGTCTGGTTGCCCTTGACGTGGTTCATGACGCTTTCAAGCAGGGGAGCTTCGACTTCGGACAGCACCAGGTTGTACACGTCCGTGACGGAGGCGCCTTCGAGGTGGGCAAAGTAGTTGTGCAACGCCTTCTCGACACTGCCGCGCAGGGTCTGGCCCTCTTCGCTCGGCGTGTTCAGATGCTGCTTGAGGTTTACATTGTCGCTCACAGGCGTTGTTCCACTCACTAAAGTCTCGCTCATCATCGTCATGCGGCCACCTCTTTCGCGTCCCTTTCACCAAGGCTTCTATAGCGCTCGCCGAAAAACTCGCGAACGTTGGCGCATTGCTCTTGCGTCTCTTGCAGCCCATTGAAATGGCTGCGAAATTCACGCCCGCCAGGCTGTGTACACAGGTACCAGCCAACATGCTTGCGGGCGATGCGCACGCCCATCACATCACCGTAAAAGGCGTGCAGGGCCTGCAGATGTTCCAGCAGAATGCTTTCCACTTCACTCAACTGCGGTGCCGGCAGCAGCTCGCCGGTGCGCAGGTAATGCTCGATCTCCCGGAAGATCCAGGGCCGACCCTGGGCCGCGCGCCCTATCAGCAGGCCGTCGGCACCGGTCGCCTGCAGTACCTGCCGGGCCTTGTGCGGTGAATCGATGTCGCCATTGGCGAAGACCGGGATGGACACCGCCTGCTTGATCGCAGCGATGGTGTCGTATTCGGCTTCGCCGGTGTAGAGGTCGGCGCGTGTGCGACCGTGCACCGCCAACGCGGCAATGCCCGACTGCTCGGCAATCTTTGCAACAGCGATGCCATTGCGGTTGGAGCGGTCCCAGCCCGTGCGAATCTTCAAGGTCACCGGTACATCCACGGCGGCCACCACAGCTTCCAGAATCTGCGCCACCAGCGCTTCGTCCTTGAGCAAGGCAGACCCCGCCGCCTTGTTGCACACCTTCTTCGCCGGGCAGCCCATGTTGATATCGATGATCTGCGCCCCGGCCTCCACGTTCGCCCGTGCCGCCTGGGCCAGCATCTGCGCGTCCCCTCCGGCGATCTGCACCGAGCGTGGCTCGGGATCGCCCGCGTGGACCATGCGCAGACGGGACTTGCGGCTGTTCCACAGGCTCATGTCGCTGGTGACCATTTCCGACACCACCAGGCCTGCGCCCAGGCGTTTGCACAACTGACGAAAGGGCTGGTCGGTAACCCCGGCCATGGGGGCCAGGATCAGCGAGTTGTTCAAGGTGTATGGGCCGATGCGTACCGCCGACATAGGACTTCCCTGTTGTGGGGCCGGATCATGAGAGTTCGAAAAAGGGTTGGCATAATACCCGCTCTCGATGACGGGTTAAAGATAGATTTGGATAAAATCTGAACAGTTATCTGCCCGCGCGGACAGCTTTGAACAGGCGCAGTCCACCCTTGCCCCAGAGCATCTGGCTATTCGGGCGAGCGGAAACTGAGGCTGTAATTGACCGCCGAAGGGCCTGGGTCGAGGATGTCCAGGGCAATGTGGATGGGCGTTTGCGGCGGCATCTCGGCCTTGCCGGCCAACTCGCCGTCGAGGTATTCGCTGGGCTTGAAGCGACGGCTGGCGATCAACTGGCCATTGAGGTCGGCAAAGCGCAGCTCCAGCAACGGAAAAGGCTGCGAGAACGCCGCGCGGTTGTAGATGATCGCATCCACCACCAGCGCCCCGGCGAACTCGGGATGGCTGCGCACCACCAGGTTGCTGCTTTTTACCAGGGCAATATCGACCTTGGCCGGCACACTGCAGCCTATAACGGGGCACAGCTGCTGGAACAGCGGCCGGTACTGGTCCTGACGGGCCAGTTCGGCGAAATGATAGACCACGTACTGCACGCCCAGGCCCAACGCGGCAACGATCGCCAGGCCCAGCCACAACAGGCGCTTGCCCCAGTGCGAGCGGGGCTTCTCCCAGGCCAGTTGCATCGGCTCGTCCAGCAGGTCGGCCAGATCGTCCTCATCCCGCACGGCAGGTTCATTGCGGGTTGCCTGGCCCTTGCGAGTGCTGGTGGCGGCAGCAAGAGGCGGCTCGTCTCGATCATGCTCGTCGAGTGCCGATAACCGGCCGTGGCCATCCACCGACGGCTCGTCATCGACGTGGGCCTGGTCGAGGGCCTCGGAATGGGAAAACGAAGGCTCTGTCCGCTTGGCAGGTGTCGGCGCTTGGTCTTCGTCCAGTGCCGGCAGCCGTTCGATGATCGGTGGCAAGGCCGCCGCATCGGTATCGGCGTCGTCCCGGCGCGCGCTCAGGCTGTCCATTCTGGGAGTGTCACCCAGCTCGAGCCGATCCAGGTCTATGTCACCATTGGTCCACGGCCGCGGAGCCAGCTCCGGCGGTCTGGGCAAATTGGCCGGGGTCAGGGTCGCGCTCTGTTCGAGCAGCTGTCGGGCCGCATTGAAGACCTGCAGGCAGGAGCCGCAGCGAACCACGCCGCGCGCCACGCTCAACTGGTTGTGGCTGACGCGGAAGCTGCTTTGGCAATGCGGGCACTGGGTGACGAAACTCTCGCTCATGCGCAGGTCCTGGTAGGGCCGGGGGACATTCTGGATGGAGCTCAGCGGCGACGGCCGCTGATGCGTACCCAGCCGTCACGGTTGGCAATCGGATCCAGCTCGAAGTCCTGTGCGTAGGCTGCCGCGACTTCTTCGCCCTGTTCGGCGAGGATGCCGGACAGCGCCAGCAGTCCGCCAGGCCGGACCAATCCGCTGAGCTGGGGTGCGAGGCTGACCAGGGGACCTGCAAGAATGTTGGCGACCAGCACATCGGCCTGCTGAGCGGGGAGGTCGGCAGGCAGGTACACCGGGAAGCGATCGTCGGCAATGCCATTGCGCTGGGCGTTGTCGCGTGAAGCCTCCAGCGCCTGCACATCGATGTCGGTGCCAACCGCCTGACGCGCGCCCAGCAGCAACGCAGCGATGGCCAGAATGCCCGACCCGCAGCCGAAATCCAGCACCTGCGTGTCCTGCAGCTGCTGCCCGTCCAGCCATTCCAGGCACAGTGCCGTGGTCGGATGGGTGCCGGTGCCGAACGCCAGGCCTGGGTCCAGCAGCAGGTTGACCGCCTCGGGTTCCGGGGCCTGGTGCCAGCTGGGCACGATCCACAAACGGCGGCCGAAGCGCATGGGCTGGAAATTGTCCATCCAGCTGCGCTCCCAGTCCTGGTCCTCGATCACTTCGGCGTGATGCTCGGGCAGGGCGGCGTCGGTCAACAACTGCAAGTGGGCGAAGACTGCGCCGGCGTCGGTGTCGGCTTCGAACAGCGCCAGCAAGTGGGTGTGCGACCAGAGCGGCGTGGTATTAAGTTCGGGCTCGAAGATCGGCTGGTCTTCGGCATCCATGAACGTCACGGACACGGCACCGACTTCCAGCAGGGCGTCTTCATAGGTTTCGGCTTGTTCTGGGCTGATGGCCAGACGGACTTGCAGCCAAGGCATGGCAGGCACCTTCGATCTAAACGGGGGGCGCAGCACGGTCGCTGCGACAAGCGCGCCAGTTTACGCGAGGAGACGCGCGAGGACCAAAAAAAACCCGGCTCGAGAGCCGGGTCTTTTTTACATCCATACCTTTATGTCTACAACCGAATCACTTCTGGCTGGCCAGTTTGTGTTCCAGGTAGTGGATGTTGACGCCGCCTTTGCAGAAACCCTCATCACGGACCAGATCGCGGTGCAAAGCGATGTTGGTCTTGATGCCGTCCACGATGATCTCGTCCAGGGCATTGCGCATACGGGCCATGGCCTCGTCGCGGTCCTTGCCCCAGGTGATCAGCTTGCCGATCAGCGAGTCATAGTTCGGCGGTACCGCATAGCCACTGTACAGGTGCGAATCGACGCGAACGCCATTGCCGCCCGGTGCGTGGAAATGCTTCACGGTGCCGGGGCTCGGAATGAAGCTCTTCGGGTCTTCGGCGTTGATCCGGCACTCGAGCGAGTGACCGCGAATGACCACGTCGTCCTGGGTGAACGAGAGCTTGTTGCCGGCGGCGATGCTGAGCATCTCCTTGACGATGTCGATACCCGTGACCATCTCCGATACCGGATGCTCTACCTGCACGCGAGTGTTCATCTCGATGAAGTAGAACCGGCCGTTTTCGTAGAGGAACTCGAAGGTACCGGCGCCGCGGTAGCCGATCTCGATGCAGGCCTTCACGCAACGCGCCAGGACTTCCTCGCGCGCTGCTTCGTCGATGCCCGGTGCCGGTGCTTCTTCCAGCACCTTCTGGTGCCGGCGCTGCAGCGAGCAGTCACGGTCGCCCAGGTGGATTGCCTGGCCCTGACCGTCGGACAACACCTGGACTTCCACGTGACGCGGGTTGGTCAGGAATTTTTCCAGATACACCATCGGGTTGCCGAACGCGGCACCGGCTTCGGTGCGGGTCAGCTTGGCCGAGGCGATCAGGTCTTCTTCCTTGTGCACCACGCGCATGCCGCGACCACCGCCGCCGCCAGCGGCCTTGATGATCACCGGATAGCCGACTTCACGGCCGATGCGCAGGGCCTCTTCCTCGTCTTCGGGCAGCGGGCCATCGGAGCCGGGCACCGTCGGTACGCCCGTGGCGATCATCGCGTGCTTGGCCGACACCTTGTCGCCCATCAGGCGAATGGTTTCTGCAGTCGGGCCAATGAAGGCGAAACCGGATTTCTCGACCTGCTCGGCGAAGTCCGCGTTCTCGGCGAGAAAGCCGTAGCCTGGGTGAATGGCAGTGGCGCCAGTCACTTCGGCCGCGGCAATGATCGCCGGGATATGCAGATAGGACAGGTTCGCAGGCCCCGGCCCGATGCACACCGACTCGTCAGCCAGGCCAAGGTGCATGAGCTCCTTGTCGGCCTTGGAGTAGACGGCAACGGTCTTGATGCCCAGCTCTTTGCAGGCACGCAGGATCCGCAAGGCGATTTCGCCGCGGTTGGCGATCAGAACTTTTTCCAACATCGCAGGCTCTCCGCTGGTCAAACGATGGTGAACAGCGGCTGGTCGTACTCAACCGGCTGACCGTCTTCTACCAGGATCGATTCGATCACACCGCTGGTTTCAGCTTCGATGTGGTTCATCATTTTCATTGCTTCGACGATACACAGGGTATCGCCCTTCTTGACCGTCTGGCCTACTTCGGCAAAGGCCGGCGAGGCTGGCGACGCCTTGCGGTAGAAGGTGCCGACCATGGGCGAACGGGCCACGGTGCCGTTGAGCTTGGCAGCCACAGGCTCGGCCGGGGCGGCAGGTGCAGCGGCGACGGGCGCTGCGGCAGGCGCGGCCATCGGCGCCGGTGCATAGTACTGCTGGGCCGGGGTCTTGCTGTGACGGCTGATCCGTACGGATTCTTCGCCTTCCTTGATTTCCAGCTCGTCGATGCCGGACTCTTCCAGCAGCTCGATCAGTTTCTTGACTTTACGAATATCCATCAATCATCAACTCCCAAGGGTCGGTCAGGGGCGTTCAGTAGGTGTTCTTGCCATGCGCCTTTCGAAGAAGGCTGCAAACACTCATGTGCCGTTGAAAAGGGCCGAGTGACGGCGAAAATTCTCGAACGTGCCGGTGAAAAATACGCACGTCGAACAGTGGGATGCTCATCGACAGCAGCGCGTCACGTCAGGGGTGACATCGGTCATGAAAAGCTGTCGAGTCATGTCCATTTCAAGCGGTGTCTCGCCTTCGGCTTCACGGGCAAAGCGGGGGAACTATGCCGGAAACCTCAGGCGTATGTCCAGTTAAGCGCAATAGCCCGCACGTTGTCCGATGTTTGCGCAAAATTTGTGACTCGCTTGTCGGTTTCGGTCACCCCCCGAGTCATGGATTGCCAGCGGGAGGTATTTTCCCGAGGAACGTTGCCGCATCGACTTCACCGACGACACGTGAGGCTGCCTGTTCATTGCCGTTGCCGTCGAAGAACAGCAATGCGGGCGGCCCGAACAGCTTGAAGCGATCGAGCAGGGCACGCTGTTCCGCGTTGCTCTGGGTGATGTCCAGGCGCACCTTGCGGTAACCCTGCAGCCCTGCGATCACCTGCGCATCGGTCAGCACTTCATGCTCGATGACCTTGCAGCTGATGCACCAGTCGGCATACCAGTCCAGTACCAGCGGTTGCCCGGCGGCAGTTGCCTGGCGCAGTGCCAGCTCGAAGCCTTCGGTGGTGGTGACCGTCTGCCAGGCGTCCTGCGCAGCCGTCGGGGCAGTCGCTGGCGCACCGGTCGTGGCCGGGCGCGCCAGCGGCTGGAACGGATCGGATTGGCCGCTCAAAGCGCCGTGCCAGCATGCCAGGGCATAAAACACGAAGGCCAGCCCGAGCACCTGTTGCAGACGCTGGCGCGCAGGTTTGGCCACCCACTCCAGAGCCCCCATGAACACACCGATGCCGGCTGCCAGCAGGCCGATCAGCAGCAGGGTCACGCTGCCTGGCAGCACCCGAGCGAGCAGGGCGATGGCCAGGCCCAGCAGCAGGACGCCAATGGCATTTTTCACGGTCACCAGCCACGGCCCGCTTTTGGGCAGCCAGGCCGCGCCACCGGTAGCCACCAGCAACAACGGCGCGCCCATGCCCAGACCCAGTGCAAACAGTTTCAGTCCGCCCCCCAGGGCATCGCCGCTGGCGCTGATATAAAGCAGCGCACCGGCCAGCGGCGCCGATACGCACGGCGACACCAGCAGGCTCGACACTACCCCCAGCACGGCGGCTCCCCACAGCGAGCCGCCCTTGGCATTGCCGGCCACGCGGTCGAGGCGCTGGCTCACGGCAGCCGGCAGTTTGAGCTCGAACAGGCCGAACATGGCCAGCGCGAATACCACGAAGAACAGGGCGAACGGCACCAGCACCCACATCGACTGCAGCCGTGCCTGCAGGTTGAGTTCGGCGCCGAACTTGCCCATCAGCGCACCCAACAGGGCGAAACAGACGGCCATCGGCAGCACATAGGCCAGCGACAGGCTGAAGCCGCGCAGCCCGCCCACCTGCCCGCGCAGCACCACGCCGGACAAGATTGGCAACATAGGCAGCACGCAGGGCGTGAAGGTCAGGCCGATACCGGCCAGAAAGAACAATGCCAACTCATGCCATTGCCAGCCTCCCGAGGCCCCGGCATCGCTCGCCACCGGGGCAGCCTGGCCGATGCCAGGTACGGAAAGGCGCTGGGTTTCCGGTGGGTAGCACAGGCCCTTGTCGGCGCAGCCCTGGAAGCTTACAGCCAGGGTGAAGGCGCGCGAGTCTCCGGCGGGGCGAGGGATCTTCACGTCGAGAATGCCGTGGTAGACCTCGACATCGCCGAAATACTCGTCGTGTTTCTGCTCGCCGGCCGGCAGTTGCGCGGCCCCCAGCGCGATGTCGGCAGGCTCGGCCTTGAATTCGAAGCGATGGCGGTAGAGATAGTAGCCTTCGGCAATCACGAAGCGCAGGGTGATGTCCTGCGCAGAAGCCTCTACCTGTTCGAGTTGGAACGCCTGGCCGACCGGCAGGAAGTCGGCGCCGTTGTTCAGCGAAGCACCGCCCAGAGTGGCGCTGGGCCGTGCGTCGAGCAGGCCGGAGGCCGCGACGGGCAGTGCGAAAACCAACAACAGAAGGCAAAGCAGGCGGCGCATGACAGTTCTCGAACAGCAATTGAGCGCGCATCATACTGGAGCGATGCGGTACTGCCGAATCGCCAGGGCCCGATTTCATGTAACAGGATGGGTCGCCCAGATAGGGTCGCCCGGATAGGGTCGCCCAGTCCGCTACAAGCCCTAGACCCTGAACGCCTGCACCGCCGTGCGCAATTCGCCACCCAGACGCAACAGATGCTCGCCCTGCGCGCGCCCTTGGCCGATGCGCAGCAGGTTGTCTTCACCCAAGCCATGAATGCGCTCGCCGTGCTCGCGAATCTCGCCCACGGCACCGCTCTGCTGCGCGGTTGAATCGGCGATGCGCACGGCGGTGGCAGAGATGGTCTGGATGGCCGCGACGATCTGCGCCAACGCCCCGTCCGCTGCCTGGGCCTGGCTGGCCGTCGCCTGGGCATGAACGACTTGGGCGCGCATGCCGTGCACGGACTCGCGCGCCGCCGTCTGCAGGTTGCCAATCAAGCTCTGGATCTGATGGGTCGCCCCGGTCGTGCGCGACGCCAGCGAACGGACCTCTTCGGCAACCACCGCGAAGCCGCGGCCCATTTCTCCGGCACGCGCCGCTTCGATTGCGGCATTGAGGGCCAGCAAGTTGGTCTGGTCGGCGATCGAGCGGATAACGGTCAGCACGCCACCGATGGTGGCCGACTCCTCGGCAAGCTGCTCGATCATCTGCGCGTTGCCCTGCACTTCACCCACCAGCGCATGCAGCCCTTTGAGGCTCTGCCCGATGACATGCTTGCCATGCTCCACCGCTTCGCCCGCCGATCGGCTGGCCGCAGCTGCCTGGCTGGCATCGTCCGCTACCTGGCCGATGGTTGCCTCCAGCTCGCCCAGCGCATCGCGAATCTGTGCGGTATCGCCGGCCTGACGCAGTGCCCCCTGGTGCAGGCCACCGCTGAGTTCGGCCAGTTGGTGACTGCTGCCGGCCACTTGCTCGGCGTTCTGGCGAATGGTGCCGACCAACGCGACCAGATACAGGCGCAAGCGGTTCAGAGACGCTTCGATGGCCTGTAACTCATGGTTGGTACGGCCCAGAGCGACGGGCTTGGCGAAATCCCCCTCGGCCCAGGTCGACAGGGCCGGATCCAGGCGTGTCAGCGCACCGGCCAGGCGGCGCTGCATGCGGTCGATGAGCAATGCGATCAACAGGATCAGGCCGATCATGGCCCCTTGCAGCAGACGCACTTCACCCTGGATTCTGGCGTGCTCCCCACGCACGGCCGGTTCCAGTTCGCTCAGGCCATGCTGGACTGCGCCGATGCGTTGCTGGGCGGCATCGGCCAGTTCGGTACGCCGCTGGATCAGCTCGCGGGTACGGCCCAGTTCGGCTGGATAGCGCGTCAGCAAGCTGGCCAGCTCACGCTTGAGGTCCACGCCATCATCCTGAGCCTCGCCGGTGTTTTCGTTCTGCAAACCCATCAGCGCCGCAAAGTCATCGGCCCCCGACGCGGTGGAGCTGGCCACGCCCAGCAGCGGCAGGCTTTGCAGCGTATCGGCCTGGGCCCTGATGCCGGCCAGTTCGCGCTCGACGTCCGCAGCCAGTTCGCTGCGCCCGCTGCTGATCATCTTCTCGCGTGCCAGGGACAGTTTTGCCAGGTGCTGGCTGGCAGGCAGCAGTGCCGCCTGATAGGGCCCGTTGCTCGCGGCATACCGAGCCAGTTGTTCCAACGTACCGCCCAGCTCGCGCTCGGCCTGCACCAGCAGCGCCTGTGGATCGCCCGCCAGCTTGCCGGCAGCGAGCAACTGCTCGGCAGTGAAGATCCTCAGCGCATCGGCATCGCCGTGCAGTGGGCCGCTCAGTTCACTGGGCAAGGTGGCGAGCCCCTCACGCAGCCGGATCAAGCCCTGGGTCGCTTCGGCATGGCGCAGCGCATCGCCGCTGTTCAGGTAATCCTGGACGTTGCGCACGACGTCGTCCTGAAACTGCCGGGACAGTTGCAGGTAGCGCTCCATCAACAGATAGGGTTTTTCCAGCGCCCGTTGCGACCACCACAGCGTCGCCGCCAGGGCGGTGCACACGGCGACCAGCAGCAGGGTGTTCAGATTGGTAAGCAGTTTCAGGCGCATGGGGGGCACTACCAACAGCGAAATGGTCAGTGCGTGAAGGTAGGGGCGGTCTGTTACAGACGCGTGACTTCAATCTGAAAAAGATGGCATATGGCCTGTATTTTAGGTCGGCCATTGAATTCGACGCTCAGACACATCCGGATGTCTTTACCGCGACTGCGACATGCCGATGCATCCTTTATAGTGGCGATACTGCCTTGCCTGGAAAACTTTGCCCATGGGAGGCACGTTAGCCGGGTGGCGAGGTCAGAACCCATGAATTCCGCGATAGAAAGGACATAAGTCATGCTGGACTGGAAGAATCGTGCGGGCAACGGCGGAGCACGCGAGCGTGCCGACAGCAGTGGCGGCCCACGCAGCCATGTCAAGAGCCTGCTGCTGAGCAAGGCCGTGCTGGGTGCGCTGGCTGTCTATCTGGTGGTGACCCTGTTGCTGGGCTGGTACTGGAGCGAAGAGCCCGAACTGTTCCCGGTGCAGCAGAATGCCCAGTCGGCCGCACAACGTGACGGCCGTCAGATGGTGGTCGGCTACACCACGGTGGAAACCCTCAAGACAGTGGCATCGACACTGCTGAACAAGCCGGGTGGCTACATTTCCAACGACCGCTTTCCGCCTGGCTTGTGGATGGACAACATGCCTAGCTGGGAATACGGTGTACTGGTCCAGGTCCGCGATCTGAGCCGTGCGCTGCGCAAGGACTTCGCTCGTTCGCAGTCGCAGTCCGCCGAAGACGCCGATCTGGCCCGCGCCGAGCCGCGCTTCAACTTCGACAACAAGAGCTGGGTGCTGCCTTCCAGCGAGTCCGAGTTCCAGGAAGGCATCAACCTGCTTACCCGCTACCAGAATCGGCTGTCCGATCCTAGCCAGACCAACGCATTGTTCTACACCCGTGCCGACAACCTGAACAACTGGCTGGGCGACGTCGGTACGCGTCTGGGCTCGTTGTCTCAGCGTTTGTCTGCCAGTGTCGGTCGCGTCAAGCTGAACACCACGCTCAAGACCGAAAGCGTGATTGCAGGCCAGGCGCCGCAGGTCGACGAAGAAATCGTCGAGACACCGTGGATGCAGATCGACAACGTGTTCTACGAGGCACGCGGTCAGGCCTGGGCGCTGTCGCATCTGCTGCGCGCTATCGAAGTCGACTTCGCCGATGTATTGGCGAAGAAGAATGCAACCGTCAGCGTGCGCCAGATCATCCGTGAACTGGAAGCGTCCCAGGCACCGGTATGGAGCCCGATGATTCTCAATGGCAGCGGTTTCGGCATGTGGGCGAACCACTCGCTGGTGATGGCCAACTACATCTCGCGGGCCAACGCCGCCGTCATCGACCTGCGCCAACTGCTGTCGCAGGGCTGAAGACATGCCGATCTCGACCCAGGAGGTCGAACATCGTGCAGCGTCCGATGCCGAGTCGATCGCCTGGGTCGACGAGTCCGATCAGCTGCTGGGGACCTTGCCCAGGTCAGAGCTGCGCGAACGTGGGCTGATCGGCCGCGGCACCTACATCCTCCTGTTCAACAGCCAGGGCGAGCTGTGCGTGCACCGGCGCACCTTGAGCAAGGCGATCTACCCTGGCTACTGGGACGTGGCTGCAGGTGGCATGGTGCAGGGCAACGAGACCTACATCGAATCAGCCGCGCGCGAACTCGAGGAAGAACTGGGTGTGCGTGGCGTCCAACTGATTGCACACGAGCATTTTCTGTTCGACCAGCCGGGCAACCGAGTCTGGTGTGCGGTGTTCTCCGCGGTTTGGGATGGCCCGCTGGAGCTGCAGCCCGAGGAAGTGCTGGAGGCCCGGTTCGTCCCGGTCCAGCAGGCTCTGGATGAGAGCACCACCGAGCCCTATTGCCCCGATTCTCTGGCTGCATTGCTGCGATTCCTGACCTGCCGGGACAATGCCTGACTCCGTGCAGCATCATGTAGGAGCGGCCATCGGCCGTGAATCACACGACGCGGCTCGCCTGATACACCACGCTGTGCTTTTCGCGGCCACTGACCGCTCCTACGTGCATCCCCTGCGCCCTGTAGGAGCGGCCATCGGCCGTGAATCACACGACGCGGCTCGCCTGATACACCACGCTGTGCTTTTCGCGGCCACTGACCGCTCCTACGTGCATCCCCTGCGCCCTGTAGGAGCGGTCATCGGCCGCGAAACGGGCATCGCGGTATTCCCTGTACAGCCTCGCACTTCATGAAATCATTCGATCCTCGGCAATTGCCTCCACCAGGCACTTAGCATGCACCCGGTTTCCCGCTAAACTGCTCGGCCTGATCCACTTCACATGAGGCATGCCGGTGGCCAAGAAAGCCGCATCCTTCGCCGCCCTCGGCGGCCTGGTGTTCTCCACCGACAGCGGTCGGCATTGCCCGGACTGCCGTCAGCCCATCGACGCCTGCACCTGCAAGCAAACGGCCGTGCCCGAGGGCGACGGCATCGCCCGTGTGCGGCGCGAAAGCAAAGGTCGCGGCGGCAAGACCGTGACCACGATCACCGGTGTCCCACTCCCGGCCGATGCGCTCAAGGAGCTGGCGACCACCCTCAAGCGCCGTTGCGGCACAGGCGGTGCGTTGAAAGACGGCGTCATCGAAATCCAGGGCGAGCATGTCGAGCTGCTGCTCGCCGAGCTGGTCAAGCAGGGCTTCAAGGCCCGCAAGTCCGGTGGTTGAGCCGCACACCCTGTAAACTTGAAGTACTCGCCGGGGTCTACCCCAGCAGGCGCAGCAATCGTCATCTTTACCCTCTACACTGCGCAGGGCCCCACGGCCCGCGACAACCGACTTTTTTCATAGGGGACCTCGATGTCCGTACGACGCACACGTAAAGACGATGGCAGCCAATGGACCGTGGCCGACAGCCGCAGCGTTTATGGCATTCGCCACTGGGGCGCTGGTTATTTCGCCATCAACGAGGCCGGCCGTGTCGAGGTTCGTCCGAACGGCCCGGACAGCTCGCCGATCGATCTTTACGAGCAGGTCGACCAACTGCGCAAGAGCGGCCTGTCGCTGCCGCTGCTGGTGCGCTTCCCCGATATCCTGCAAGACCGCGTACGCCAGTTGACCGGTGCCTTCGATGCCAACATCGCTCGCCTGGACTACCAGAGTCGCTACACCGCGCTGTATCCGATCAAGGTGAACCAGCAGGAAGCGGTGGTGGAAAACATCATCGCCACCGAAGGCGTGTCGATCGGCCTGGAAGCCGGCTCCAAGCCGGAGCTGCTGGCCGTGCTGGCCCTGGCGCCCAAGGGCGGGACCATCGTCTGCAATGGCTACAAGGACCGCGAATTCATCCGCCTGGCCCTGATCGGCCAGAAGCTGGGTCACAACGTCTTCATCGTCATCGAGAAAGAGTCCGAAGTGGCGCTGGTGATCGAAGAGGCCGCCGAGCTCAAGGTCAAGCCGCAGATCGGTCTGCGCGTGCGCCTGTCGTCCCTGGCTTCGAGCAAGTGGGCCGACACCGGCGGTGAGAAATCCAAGTTCGGCCTGTCTGCGGCCCAATTGCTGTCGGTCGTCGAGCGCTTCCGCGAAGCGGGCGTGGACCAGGGCATCCGCCTGCTGCACTTCCACATGGGCTCGCAGATCGCCAACCTGGCGGACTACCAGCACGGTTTCAAAGAAGCCATTCGCTATTACGGCGAGCTGCGTTCGCTGGGCCTGCCGGTCGATCACATCGATGTGGGCGGCGGCCTGGGTGTGGACTACGACGGCACTCACTCGCGCAATGCCAGCTCGATCAACTACGACATGGACGACTACGCCGGTGTCGTGGTGGGGATGCTCAAGGAGTTCTGCGATGCCCAGGGCATGCCGCATCCGCACATCTTCTCGGAGAGTGGCCGCTCGCTGACTGCGCACCACGCCATGCTGGTGGTGCAGGTCACCGACGTCGAGCGTCACAACGACGAAGTGCCCGAGATCGTCGACAAGCAAAGCCTGCCCGAAACCCTGCAGTGGCTGGTCGATCTGCTGGGTCCGACCGACATCGAGATGGTCACTGAAAACTACTGGCGCGCGACCCACTACATCAGCGACATCGCGGCGCAGTACGCCGACGGCAAGGTCACCCTGGCGCAGAAGGCCCTGGCCGAACAGTGCTACTTCGCCGTGTGCCGCCGCCTGCACAACTCGCTCAAGGCCCGCCAGCGCTCGCATCGCCAGGTGCTGGACGAGCTCAACGACAAGCTCGCCGACAAGTACATCTGCAACTTCTCGGTGTTCCAGAGCCTGCCCGATACCTGGGCCATCGGCCAGGTCCTGCCGATCCTGCCGCTGCACCGTCTCGACGAAGAGCCGCTGCGCCGCGCCGTACTGCAGGACCTGACCTGCGATTCCGACGGCAAGATCAAGCAGTACGTCGATGAACAGAGCATCGAAACCAGCCTGCCGGTGCACGCCGTCAACCAGGGCGAGGATTACCTGCTGGGTATCTTCCTGGTCGGCGCGTACCAGGAGATCCTCGGTGACATGCACAACCTGTTCGGTGACACCGACTCGGTGAACATCTATCAGCGCCAGGACGGCAGCGTCTACAGCGCCGGCATCGAAACCCACGACACCATCGAAGACATGCTGCGCTACGTGCATCTGTCTCCCGAAGAGTTGATGACGCATTACCGCGACAAGGTTGCCAGCGCCAAGATCACCGCGCGCGAACGCACCCAGTACCTGGACGCCTTGCGCCTGGGCTTGACGCGTTCTTCGTACCTGTCGTCGTAACGAGTGGGTCTGGTTGCCCGGCTCCTCACGCTCGCCGCCCTGCTGGGGCTGCTAAGCGCTTGTTCCGGGCTGCGCACTCTGGATGCCGTGACGGCGTCCGGCGGCTACCAGCTCACGCAGGGCGTAGCCTACGGCGCCGACCCGCGGCAGAAGCTGGACGTGTACCGCCCCACTCGACCACTGCCGGAAACTCCGGTGGTGGTTTTTTTCTATGGGGGTACCTGGAACAGCGGCGAGCGAGGCGACTATCGTTTTGTCGCCCAGGCGTTGGCCGCCCGTGGGTTGCTGGTGGTGGTCGCCGACTACCGCCTCTATCCACAGGTGCGCTATCCCAGCTTTCTCGAAGACGGCGCCGATGCCGTTGCCTGGACCTATCGAAACATTGCTCGGTACGGTGGCGACGTTCGCCGTCTGTTCGTGATGGGCCACAGCTCCGGCGGCTATAACGCGGCCATGCTTGCCCTCGATCCGCAGTGGCTGCGTAAAGCCGGGGTCCCCGCCAATGCGCTGCGCGGCTGGATCGGCCTGGCCGGCCCCTATGATTTCTTGCCGATCGAGAATCCCGAAGCCAAGCCGGTATTCTTCTTCCCCGATTCACCGCCCCAATCGCAACCCATCAACCAGTCTCTGGCAGGCTCGCCCCCGGCACTGTTGATCGCCGCCACGCACGACAGTACCGTCGACCCCGTGCGCAATAGTGAGGGTCTGGCCCGCCGACTGCGCGCCGCCGGCGTCCCCGTGCAGGAGCGCTATTACCGGCGCCTGAACCACCGCACCCTGATCGCCTCCTTTGCCTGGCCACTGCGCTGGCTGGCACCCGTGCTGGAGGACGTCGAGCGGTTCGTCAAGGCCAAGCCTGGAGCAGCGGAAGTCCGTTTGCGCGAATAAATGAATCTTGCCGGTTCGCCGCAGACGTTATTGTCAGATTTTATTATGGTAGATGCTGAAAGTGCGGGGTGCAGAGGTCATTGAGCCAGAGCCTGGCGCGTTTCAGGGTGAGGGCGGAGTTTTACAGTTGCAAGAGCCTTGCAAGCAGCATCCAAGCATTCTGCTATTATCAAAAGTCCATATGGAAAAAGCCCGCTCTGTGGCAGGCTTTTTCTGTGAGGTCAAAGGCTCACTGGTATTTATCTTCGATCTTGCGCTTTTCTAGTGTGTAGGCTTTCAGATCGATCTCATTGGTGGTGAGTTTGGAGTCAAGCTCATTCATGTCACGTTTTCTCAAACTGGCGACATGCTCTCTGCTAGCGTGATAGTTCAAAGTTTCGGCAGCGTCGTAGCCGCTGACCGGGTCCCATAGAATGGACGCTGGCCACAGAAGCAGGTTGACGACGCCCCAACCATAGGCGCGGCCATAAAACGACCCACCGCCAGGCAATAGGCCAAGGCCGGCACCCAGGACGGGTTGTTTGACTTCCACGGCGAGGTTTTTGGCGCGGAGCATGGCAAGTTCGGATTGCTGGGCGGAGTTGAGTCCGCTCGCGCAGCCAGTGGTCAATACGATAAGCGTGGCGGCAAACAAACTGCGAAGTATAGGCATCCCTATTTCCTTATTTACGGATTTCCAATCGATAGTGAAGTGGAAGGCGGCGTAGTCTATAGGCAGGATATGAATATGTATCGCCTGTCAGCGTGATTTTAACTAATGGTTACAGTTGGCTGGAGGCGGAGTCGTGAAAATGCAGAGAAGGCCTTGTTACTTCCAGTAATGATCTCGCGAAGTTTTGCTGTATTCTATGCAGATTGGACGTTGACTCTTCCTGTCATAAGAAAGTGCCGGCATTGAACAACAACGTTTAGCTGATTGATTGTCAGTTTATCGTATTGAAATTCTTGCCATAGGGATATATGGGTGCTGTTCGAGGTATAGAAGCTGTGAACGGAGTGTGGAACATTGTTCATACCCATCCGCTACGATACCCATTCATCCCTGCGCTGCAACCGCCACGCAATCCACCCCAGCGTCGCCGCACGCAGCGCCATGAACAGCAGGAAACTGATCCACAGGCCATGATTCCCGAACCCGGTGCTCCACCAGCCGATCGGCAACATCACCGCTACGCTGACCAGCATGGCATTGCGCATCTCCCGGGCGCGGGTGGCGCCGATGAACAGGCCGTCCAGCAGGTAGCTGCCTACCGCAATCAGCGGCAGCACCGCCAGGTATGGCAGGAACGGGTAGGCCGCCTCGCGGACACTGGCAATATCGGTCTGCAGGTTGATGAACACATGCCCGCCCAGCAGAAACAGTACGGCAAACCCGCCGCTGGCAATCAGCGACCACCCCAGGGACACCACCATCGAGCGGCGCAGCGTCTGCCGATCGCGCGCACCGATGGCGTGGCCGCACAAGGCTTCGACCGCATGGGCCAGGCCATCCAGCGCATAGGCAGTTATCAACAGGCCATTGAGCAACAGCGCATTGGCGGCCACAGTGGCATCGCCGAAGCGGGCGCCCTGGATGGTGATCAGCAGAAAGACCCCGGACAGCGCCAGACTGCGCAGGAAAATATCGCGGTTGACCCCCAGCAGCGGGCGCCAGTTGCGCCATGACCTCAGCGCCGCCCAGGCCATGGCTCCCGGATACGCTCGCAGGGAGGGCCGGGTAAGTGCCAGGCCGAGCAGGGCGCCGACCCATTCGGCTATCACCGAGGCGCGCGCCGAGCCGATCACGCCCCAGTCCAGGCCGAGCACGAACCACAGGTTAAGGGCGATGTTGACCAGGTTGGTGGTCAGCAGCAGTTGCAACGGCGCGCGGGCATTCTGGGTACCAAGGAACCAGCCGATCAAGGCGTAGCTGGCGAGGGCGGCAGGCAGCCCCAGCAGACGTGTCTGGAAGAAATCGTGGGTGGCTTGTTCCAGTGCCGCAGACGGCGCCATGAAGCTCAGGGCCAGATGGCTGAAGGGCAGCGCCAGCATGCATAGCAGCAAGGAGAACAGCAGGCCGAGGGCCAGACCCTGCACCAGAATCTGGCGCAGTGCACGACCATCATGGCGTCCGGCAGCCTGTGCGGCGAACCCCGTGGTGCCCATGCGCAGAAAACTCATCAGCGACACCATGAAGGTGAACAGGCTGCCCCCCACGGCCACTGCGCCCAACTGGTGGGCATGGGGCAGATGGCCGATCACCGCGCTGTCCACCAGCGTCACCAGGGGCACCGACAGGTTGGACAGGATCATCGGCGCAGCCAGGGCCCAGACCCTCTTGTGAGTAGGGCGATGGCGCCAATCGGTCAGTAGGATGGCCATGTAAGCTCCGAAGTCGGGGCCGGGATTGTAGCCCACCCCACTGTAGGAGCGGTCCGTGGCCGCGAAGAATACGCTGCGATACCCCTGACACACCGCAGCGCTCATTTCGCAGCCGATGACGGCTCCCACAGGATGATCGCAATCCTTGTAGGAGCGGTCCGTGGCCGCGAAGGAATCCGCGCGGTATACCCTACACACTTCACTACACTTGTCTCAGCCGGTAACCCCGGCCACGAAACCATCAATATTGATATATATTCCCAGCCTTGCTTTTCACTGCCTTGGGTACCTCGAATTGAACAAAGGACTGTTTCTGGCCTGCGCCCTGGCCCTGCTTGGCGGGTGCGATTCATCGACATCGCAGAAACCTGCCGAGCCCTCGCCACCTGCTGCCGTGAATGCGGTGCCCAAGCCTGCGGCGAGCGTCGATCTGCCGGCCCTGGCGCAACGCTACAAGGGCCGTGAACTTGCAGTAGCCGACGCCTCCGAAGTCCAGCTGGACGGTGCCAGCACCCTTTCAGTGACCTTCACCGCACCGCTGGATCCCAAGCAGAACTTCGCCGACAAGGTTCACTTGGTCGACAGCACCCGCGGCAAGCTGGACGGCGCCTGGGAACTGTCCGACAACCTCATGGAGTTGCGCTTTCGCCACCTGGAGCCCAAGCGCAAGCTGGTGCTCACGGTCGATGCCGGGCTGCTCTCCGTGAACCAGAACACCCTGGCTGCGCCACACACCGTTCGTCTTGAAACCCGAGACCTGCAACCCACCGTGGGCTTCGCCAGCCGCGGCTCGCTGTTGCCCACCCGGCTGGCCGAAGGCTTGCCGGTCATCGCCCTGAATGTCGACAAGGTCGACGTCGAGTTCTTCCGCGTACGACCCGAGCAACTGCCGGCCTTTCTCAGCCGCTGGGGCCGCAACAGCAGCCTGCAAAGCTACGAATCGCGCGAGCTGTTGCCCATGGCCGAACTGGTCTACGGCGGTCGCTTCGATCTCGATCCCGCACGCAATACCCGCGAGACCCTGCTGTTGCCCCTCGGCGGCATCAAGCCATTGCAGCAACCAGGCGTCTATCTGGCGGTGATGCGTGCCTCCGGCAGCTACGACTATGCGCAGCCGGCGACGCTGTTCACCCTCAGCGATATCGGCCTGTCCGTGCATCGCTATGCCGACCGCATGGATGTATTCACCCAGGCCTTGGAGGGCGGCAAGGCCTTGGGCGACGTCAGCCTGCAGCTGCTCGACGCCCAGGGCCGGGTCATCGGCGAAGGCAAGACCGACGCCTCCGGCCATGCCGAACTCGCCTCGCCGGTGAAAGCCGAAGTATTGCTGGCGCATCAGGGCGACCAGACCAGCCTGCTGCGCCTGAACACTGCGGCACTGGATCTGGCCGAGTTCGACATCGCCGGAGCCAAGGCACACCCGTTGCAGTTTTTCGTCTTCGGTCCGCGAGACCTCTACCGTCCCGGTGAAACCGTGCTGCTCAATGCCCTGTTGCGCGACAACGACGGGCACCCGGTCAAACCGCAACCGGTAAGCGTCGAGGTGCGCCGCCCGGACGACCAGCTCAGTCGCAAATTCGTCTGGCAGCCAGACGCCTCCGGCCTGTATCAGTACCAGTTGCCACTGGCTGGCGAAGCGCCGACCGGGCGCTGGCAACTGCTGCTCGACCTGGGCGACGGCAAGCCTCAGGTTCACGAATTTCAGGTGGAAGATTTTCTCCCCGAGCGCATGGCGCTGGACCTCAAGGGCGCGGACACGCCCATCGCGCCCGCCGATGCGCTGGCTGTCGACGTGACCGGCCGCTATCTGTACGGCGCGCCGGCTGCGGGCAATCGTTTGAGCGGTCAGGTTTACGTGCGTCCGCTGCGCGAAGCGGTGTCGACGCTGCCCGGGTTCCAGTTCGGTTCGCTGACCGAAGGCGAGCTCAGTCAGGACCTGGAGCTGGACGAGACCACCCTCGACGCGCAAGGCAGGGCGACTCTGGCCATCGATAGCCGCTGGAGCGAAACCAGGTCCTCGCTGCAGGTCGTGCTGCAAGCCAGCCTGCAGGAATCCGGTGGCCGGCCCATCACCCGTCGCCTGGTGCAACCGGTATGGCCTGCGGACCGCCTGCCCGGTGTGCGAGGAACGTTCGAAGGCAAGAACGTGGACGGCGATGGACCGGCCGAGTTCGAATTGCTCGTCGCCGACGCCCAGGGTCGCAAGCTGGCTGCCGATGCCCTCAAGGTACGCCTGGTGCGCGAGCGTCGCGATTACTACTGGAACTACTCCGAAAGCGACGGCTGGAGCTACAACTACAACGAAAAATACCTGAACCTGAGCGAGGAAACCGTTGCAGTTGCCGAGGGTGGCACCGCCAAGGTCAGCTTTCCCGTTGAGTGGGGGCCGTACCGGGTCGAGGTCGAAGATCCGCAAACCGGGCTGGTCAGCAGCCTGCGTTTCTGGGCCGGCTACAGCTGGCAGGACAACACCGAAGGCGGCGCGGTACGCCCCGATCAGGTCAAGCTCGCCCTAGACAAACCCCACTACGCAGATGGCGATACGGCCAGGGTGACAGTGACGCCGCCTGCAGCCGGTACCGGCTATCTGCTGGTGGAGTCCGCCGAGGGCCCCTTGTGGTGGCAGGAGATCGACGTACCCGCCGAAGGCAAGGCCTTCGACATCAAGGTCGATCCGAAATGGGCCCGCCATGACCTCTACATCAGCGCGCTGGTGGTCCGCCCCGGCGAACGCAAGGCCAACGTCACCCCCAAGCGTGCGGTCGGCCTGCTGCACCTGCCGCTCGATCGCGCCCCACGCAAGCTGGCGGTGACTCTCGACGCGCCTGCGAGCATGCGCCCGCAGCAGCCCCTCACGGTCAAGGTGACGGCCCGCAACAGCGACGGCAGCATCCCACGCCAGGCCCATGTGCTATTGGCGGCGGTGGACGTCGGTATCCTCAATATCACCCAGTACGCCACCCCCGATCCTTTCGCTGCGCTGTTCGGCCGCAAGGGCTATGGCGTCGACCAACTGGATATCTATGGGCAGTTGATCGAAGCGGGGCAGGGCCGGCTGGCCAGCCTGGCGTTCGGTGGCGACGCGGCCGATCTGGCCATGGGCGGCAAGCGCCCGCAGACCAGCGTCACCATCGTTGCGTTGCAAAGCGCTCCGGTGACGTTGAACGAGCAAGGCGAGGGGCAGCTGACCCTCGATATCCCGGACTTCAACGGCGAACTGCGCGTGATGGCCCAGGCCTGGACCGATGATCGCTTCGGCATGGCCGAGGCGCGCACGGTGGTCGCCGCGCCGCTGGTTGCAGAACTGTCCGCGCCGCGCTTCCTGGCCGGTGGCGACCAGGCCCGCATTGCGCTCGACATCACCAACCTCACCGAACGAGCGCAAACCCTGACCGTGCAGGTGAGCGCAGACGGCCCGTTGACCCTGCTGGACGCCCCCCGGCAACCGCTGCAACTGGCCAAGGGGCAACGCCAGACCCTGCACGTGCAGGTACAGGCTACGGGCGGGTTGGGCCAAGGGCACATCAAGGTACGGATCGACGGGCTGAACCTGCCCGGCGAAACCTTGCCAGCCATTACCCGGGATTGGACCCTGGGCGTGCGCCCCGCTTACCCGGCGCTGGTCAGGCATCTGCGCAGCGTGCTCAAGGATCAGCCCTGGACGCTTCCCGCCGGTGCCCTGTCGCCCTTCGAGCCCGCCGGGCGCGAGGCCCTGCTCAGCCTGTCGAACCGGCCGCCGCTGAACATCGGCGAGCAGATCAAGGCGCTCAAGGCGTACCCCTACGGCTGCCTCGAGCAGACCGTCAGTGGCCTGTATCCGTCGCTGTATTCCGATGCCGCCAGCCTGAAAAAGCTGGGTGTGGAAAGCGACACCGACGCCGAGCGCACGCGCAAGATGGACATCGGTATCGAGCGGCTGCTGGGCATGCAGCGCTACAACGGCAGCTTCGGCCTGTGGGGTGCGGATGGCGAGGAAGAGTACTGGCTGACTGCCTACGTGACCGATTTCCTCCTGCGTGCCCGTGATCAGGGCTACGCCGTACCGCCCGAGCCCGTGAAGAAAGCCAGCGAGCGACTGTTGCGCTATCTGCAGGAGCGCGATTTGATCGAGGCTGACTACAGCGACAATCTCGACCACACCCGCTTTGCGGTCCAGGCCTATGCCGGCCTGGTGCTGGCGCGTAGCCAACAGGCACCGCTAGGCGCACTGCGCAGCCTGTTCGAACGGCGCAGCGATGCGCGCTCGGGCCTGCCACTGGTGCAATTGGCGATCGCCCTGCAGAAAATGGGTGATCAGCCCCGTGCCGATCAGGTACTGCAAGCCGGTCTGGCGGCAGCACGCAACGACAGCGACTGGCTCGGCGACTATGGCAGCCCGCTACGTGACCAGGCGTTGATCCTGGCCTTGCTGCAGGAGAACGATCTGAGCAAAGCCACACTCGAAGAGCGCCTGTTCACCCTCTCGGATATGCTCGCCAGCAGCAGTTGGCTATCGACCCAGGAGCGCAATGCCTTGTATCTGGCCGGTCGCAATGCGCTGGCCTTGCCCGAGCAGGCCTGGACTGCCCAGGTACAAAGCGCCGACGTCAGTCACCTGTTGAGTGACGCCCAGCCGGCGCTGAAACTGGCGGACGGCGCGCTGTCCGAGTCGCTCACCGTTACCAGCCAGGCACAACAGCCGCTGTATCAGCAGGTGACGCTGTCGGGCTATCCGGTACGGCCGCCGGCGCCGCAGCAAGACAATCTGTCGATCCGTCGCCAATACCTGGGCCTGGACGGCGAGCCGCTCAAGCTCGATACCCTCAAGAGTGGCGAGCTGGTGCTGGTGCATCTGGTGGTGGGCGCCAAGCAGCGCGTGCCCGATGCCCTGGTCGTCGACCTGCTGCCCGCTGGCCTGGAAATCGAAAACCAGAACCTGGCGCAAAGTGCCGCCAGCCTGGATAACGCCAGCAGCAGCGTCCGGCAGTGGCGTGAGTCGATGCAAAACGCCAATCTGCAGCATCAGGAGTTTCGCGATGACCGCTACGTGGCCGCACTCAAGCTCGATGGTTATGGCAGCACCCACCTGCTGTATCTGGCGCGTGCGGTAACGCCGGGTATCTACAAGGTACCGCCACCGCAGGTGGAATCGATGTACCGGCCCAACTGGCAGGCTGTCGGTGCTACGCCAGCGGACCTGACGGTACGCCCGAGGTGAGGCCGGGCAGGGGCAGCGAACGGCTGCCCTTGCCATTCGACCCATGGCTCACTGAATGATCCAGCTCAGCAACCACAGGCCCAGTACGGCCCAGATGACACCCATGATGATCGATGCACGCATGAAAGCCCGGACGGCGGAGTACAGGAACAGCAAGCCGACGATCAACGCGGCGATGGTAACGACATTGGTGTCCATGCCCAGGGTCCTCGACAGGCCGTCGACGAAATTTCCGCCCGCGTTGCCGAGCAGGCTGAACAGCCAGCTCAGGCTGTCTACCACCCAGCGAATGATTGCGCCCAGGGCCTGCCCCAGCCACTCGAAAAAGCCTTCTACATGCATAGTTGCGTCCTGATTCGGTTAGTGGCATTCATGCCATTGTGCCCCCTTTGGCCATGCGCCAGCGAACCAAGTTCCCGACAGCGCCAGCAAGGTTGGCGCACTTGAGCCGCAGCTTTGCAGTTTTTCCGAAAACGCGTCGAGGCAGATTCATGCGCCGTGCGCTGTTGGCGATTTGTGTGCCGGTCGTTCTTCTGTGGCTGGCCGATCGCCTCTGGCCACTACCGTTGCCCCGGGATGATCTGGCGCGCGTGGTACTTGCCGAGGACGGCACACCGCTGTGGCGTTTCGCCGATGCCGAAGGGGTATGGCGATATCCGGTCAGCGTGGACCAGGTTTCGCCCTATTATCTCGAAGCTTTGCTGACCTACGAGGACCGCTGGTTCTACCAGCATCCAGGGGTCAACCCGCTGGCACTGGCTCGTGCTGCCTGGCTCAACCTCAGCGGCGGTCGGGTGTTGTCGGGCGGCAGTACGTTGTCGATGCAGGTGGCGCGCTTGCTCGATCCGCATTCACGGACCTTCTCCGGCAAACTGCATCAGTTATGGCGAACCGCGCAGCTGGAGTGGCACCTGAGCAAGACGCAGATTCTCACGCTGTACCTGAACCGCGCGCCATTCGGCGGCACCTTGCAGGGTGTGGCGGCGGCCAGTTGGGCGTATCTGGGCAAGTCGCCTGCGCAGCTCACCCGGAGCGAAGCCGCCTTGCTGGCGGTGTTGCCCCAAGCGCCCAGCCGCCTGCGTCCCGACCGCCATCCGCAGCAGGCGCAAGCCGCTCGCAACAAAGTGCTGAAGCGCATGGCCGAGCACGGCGTGTGGCCCATTGCACAGTTACGCGAAGCACAACAGGAGCCTTTGTTGCTGGCCCCGCGCCAGGAGCCGGCGTTGGCGCCATTGCTGGCCAGGCGCCTGAACCGCAACGACAGCCCGCCGCTCATCCACACCTTGATCGACGCCAGCCTGCAACGGCGCCTGGAAGACCTGCTGCTGGGCTGGCGTGCGCGGCTGCCCGAGCGAACCTCGGCGGCCATCCTGGTGGTGGATGCGCAGACCATGGCCGTGCGTGCCTACCTGGGCTCGGTGGACTTGGCCGATGACCGGCGCTTCGGTCACGTCGACATGGTCAGTGCTGTCAGGTCGCCAGGCTCCACGCTCAAGCCGTTTCTTTACGGCATGGCCATGGATGCCGGCCTGATTCACTCCGAGTCTCTGTTGCAGGATGTCCCGCGCCGCTACGGTGATTACCGCCCCGGCAATTTTTCCGCAGGGTTCAGCGGTCCGGTCGCGGCCAGTTCGGCGCTGGCCCTGTCGCTCAATCTGCCAGCGGTGCAGGTGCTCGAGGCGCTGGGTCCCAAGCGCTTTGCCGCGCAGTTGCGCAACGGCGGCCTGCACCTGAGCTGGCCCGTGGCCGCCGAGCCCAACCTGGCGATGATCCTGGGCGGGATGGGCAGTCGGCTCGACGATCTGGTCGCCGCCTACAGTGCTTTCGCCCGCAGCGGCAACAGTGCCTCACTGCGTTGGCAACCGCAGGATGTACTGCGCGAGCGGCCGATGATGTCGGCGGGCGCGGCGTGGATCGTGCGGCGCATCCTCAGCGGGCAGGCACGCCCGGATCAAGACCTGCACGCCGAACTCGTCCAGCGTCCGGCGCTGGCCTGGAAGACCGGTACCAGTTACGGTTTTCGTGACGCCTGGTCGATCGGCATCGGGCCGCGTTATCTGATCGGAATATGGATCGGTCGCCCGGATGGCACCCCGGTACCCGGCCAGTTCGGCCTGGCTTCGGCCGCGCCGTTGATGCTGCAGGTACACGACGTCCTGAGCAACCGCGATGCGCAGCGGGCCATCTCGACGCCTGTCCAGCGCGTACCGTCCAGCGTCGGCGTGGCTGCGATATGCTGGCCGCTGGGTCAAGCACTGGATCGCCGTGACCCCAACTGTCGGCGCCAGCGCTTTGCCTGGACACTGGACAAGACCATCCCGCCCACCTTGCAGGCGCTGGACCAACCGCTGGGTACCGGGCTGCAGGAGCAGGTCTGGCTCTCGCCCGCAGGGCTGCGCACCAGTGCCTCCTGCCCCGGCGCCCAGGCACGCTCCATTGCCCTGTGGCCGGCCGCACTCGAACCCTGGCTGGCCAAGGCCGAACATCGCCAGATGCGGGTGCCGGACTTGGATCCACAATGCCCCGCGCCACCGTTGCCGGCCATGGCACCCTTGTCGATCGTCGGCGTGCGCAGCGGTGATCGGCTGCGCCATCCGGCCGCCGATGCCGGCCCGCTGCGGATACACCTCGACACACTCGGCGGGCAGGGGCAGCGTTGGTGGTTCATCAATGGCATGCCCCAGCAAAGCAGTGCGCAGGGCATTGGCCTGAACGCGGTGTTCGAGCGCACGGGGCGTTATCAGGTCACAGTGCTGGACGAGGCGGGGCAGACTGCCAGGGCCGAGCTGACCGTGGTGGACTGAGCCTGTCGGATGCCAACCCGGCATATCAGCTCAGCCAGAACAATGTCTGCACGAACCCTGCCAGCAGAAACGGGGTGAGCGGCAGCACGGCTGCCGACTCGGGGTTCAGGTACTCCACCTTGCGCCTATAGCGAATGCTCAAGCGGTACCAGATCATCGGTGACACGAAGACCCACAGCACCAGGGCCACGATACCGCCGATCAGCGTGCCGACCAGGTGACTGCTGTCCGAAGCCAGCGCCAATGCCCAGAGCAGCTTGACCTCGCCACAGCTCAGGCGGCCATTGAGGTAGCCAGGCAAGGTCAACGCCATGCTCAATACCAGCGCTGCGGCCGCCTCGACCATGCTCGAGCCGATCCAGGTATGCCCGGTAGCGAACAGGCACACCAGCGCCAGCACCCCTGCGCCGACGGTCAGTTTGTCGGCGATGCGCCGGTGCCGGATGTCCTGCTCGGCGCACAGGGTAAACCACAGGAGAAGAACGAGACTTGGCATGGCAGCACCCACTTGAATACGGCAGTGGCTCACTTCTGAAACAGACCTTCTGTTTCAGATTAGACGCCTGACGCTGACGATGGGGTTGCTGCGACACTTTTTTTGCTGCTGCTGGCGGCAGGCTCAGCGAGGCGGGTAGGTGGACAGGATGTCGTTCACCGCCTTCTGGATGACAGTGCTGCGCTCGCTCGGCGAAACGGCATTGTCGTTGACCAGTTGCTCGGTACTGCCGCGCCACACCAGCTTGCCGTCCCGTGCATCGAGCATGTCCAGCTGCAGGGTCGCCACCTTGTAATCGACGCTGCGCGTTTCGTTCATGGCGGGCGAGGCCCAATACGGACCCCAGTAGCCCCCACCCCAGCCACCGCCATAATTGGTCGTGACCTGCTGCTGACGGTTGTCGACGATCAAGTAGGCTTGCAACGTGACGTCGGCACGGCCACCGGCAGCCGCTGGGCGCAGTCCGCGCTGGTCGAGCTGACTGCTCACGGCCTGGCGGATGCGCTGCTCGGTGAGGTCGCTGCGCACCCGTGGATCGTCCGGCCGATATTGCACCGCCGGCTCTTTCCAGGCCCAGCTGCGGTAGGCCGCGAAGTCACGGCTGGCATCGAAATCATGATTGACTCGAGGGGTTTGACAGGCGCTCAGCAACAGCGCCAGCGGTAGAACGGCAAGGCGACGCAACATGGTGAAATCTCCTGTGGGTCAGGACGGAGGATAAGCCGTCAGCGCTTTTTGCACAGCGTTGCGTAACGCCTCGTTACGATCGCTCAGGCTGCCCTGGCTGCTGGTTTCAGCACTTGCGCTCCAGACGGGCTGGCCGCTCTTGCCGTCGAACAGGTCGATGCGCACCACCATCACCTGGATCTGGTAGGTGCGTACCACCGGATAGCTGCCATAGCCGCCATAGCGGTCGTAGCGATCATAGCCGCCGTAACCGCGTCCGTAGCCAGCACCGTAGCCGACATCGTCGCGGGTTTGTTGCAGGCGGGTTTCCATGCGCAGGCTGGTGCCGACCCGCAAGTCGGCGTTGTCGCCACTGCGCTGGGGGCGCAAGCCGCGCTGGTCGAGGGCATTGCTGACCGCTTCGGCGATCTGCGCAGAGTCCGCCCAACTGGTCCCGGCCGGTAGCTGCCCGTTGGCCCAGGCCCAATTGCGATACCGGGCATAGTCGCGCGGAGGCGCGGGGTAAGCACTGGCATCGAACGTCTGCGCCGCCTGCGCGGGGGCAGGTGGCAGGGGCCTGGAGCTGGCGACATAGGGATTGGGGCTCTGGCAGGCCGCCAGGGTCAGGCAAACAGCGGATAGGGACAGGCGACGCATGGCAGTCTCCGAAATACCGGTCAAGCGGGGCGGCAGATCCAGTGCAGGTAGCGACCCAGGCCGGCAAACGCCGGGTGTCGCCGATGGGCAAGCTCCATCGCCACCAGTTGTTCCAGGTCGGCGCGCTTCTGGAAATCGATGGGCATGTAGTCGTGGAACACGCGCACACCGCTTCTGGATTCGACACGCCAGGCGCCGTCAAGTTGCGCGGCCAGTTCTCGCGGGTCCAATGGCTGCTGAGGCGTAAGGCTCTGCTTTTCGCCTGCCAGTTCATTGCTGTTCAGTTTGCGAAAGTGACCCTTGAGCAGATTGCGGTAAACCAGCGCATCGCGGTTGTAGAACGCCAATGACAGCCAGCCGTTGGCGGCAGTCAGCGAATGCAGGACGGGCAGAATGGCATGGGGATCGGCCAGCCATTCCAGCACGGCGTGGCAGATCACCAGGTCGAATGCGGGCAATCCGAGCGCGGGCAGCTGCTGCCAGGACGCCTGGATGAACGTGGCGCTGTGGCCCGCTGCCGCGAAGCGCTCGCGCGCGCCCTCGAGCATGGGTTCGGCCGGTTCGCTGAAGGTGACCTGGTGACCTTGCTCGGCCAGCCACAAGGCCATGTGGCCCAGGCCGCCGCCAATGTCCAGCACGCGCAGGGAGCGCTGAGGCAGGGTTTCGCGCAGGTCGGCCTGGAGCACGGCAAGGCGGATCGCGCCCTTGGCGCCGCCATAGATCTTTTCGGCAAAGCGGGTCGCCAGTTGATCGAAATGGCGATCGTTCATCGAGCGAACCGCCGCTCGCTGTCAGCGAGTTTGGCGCGTACCACCTGGTCCATGTCCAGGCCCAGTTCGCTGCACAGCAGCAACAGGTACAGCACCACGTCACCGACTTCTTGGCGGGCATGTTCGAGCTGCTCGGCCGATAATTGTCGTGACTGGTCTTCGGTCAGCCACTGGAATATTTCCAGTAGCTCGGACATTTCCACGCTGGCCGCCATGGCGAGGTTCTTCGGGCTGTGAAAGCGCCGCCAATCGTTGTTTTCGCGTATCTGGTGGAGGCGTTGGGTAAGTGCGTCTAGGTTCATTGCAAAGCTCCTGAAGGCGCATAGCTTCAAGCCGAACTTTGCCGAACGCAATAGCTACAGAGCCAGAGGTCCCCAGGTGCCGCTCATGTGCAACAGCTCGTCGCGCCCATGCAATGCCAACTGCCCGCCGAGCCCTGCAGCGCTGGCGCGCAAGATCAACTCGCTGGGCAGGCGTACCGGTTTGTGGAATTCCACCGCCAGTTGGTAATTGCTCAACGGCAGGCGTTCGCGCAGGGCTGCCACACTTTGCGCCAGGCTCCACATGCCATGGGCAATGGCAGTGGGAAAGCCGAACAGACGTGCGCTCAAGGCGCTCAGATGGATCGGGTTGTAATCGCCGGAGACGCGTGCGTAACGGCGTCCGGTGTCCGCCGCCGCATACCATCGATGCACCTCCATCAGAGCCTGGTCCTGATGCTGGGCAGGAGTGTGCACCGGCTCTTGCAGGCCTTCGATTCTGGCATGGCGACACAGAAAAGTGCTGTGTTCCTGCCACAGCGGCCCCAAGGGGTCATCGACTTGGGTCACCAGGTCGAACGTCACGCCTTTTTCATGGCGCTGCAGGTTCTGCGCATGCACGCTGACCCGTACACCGGCCACCCCGCCCAAGGGCCGCAACACCTGAATGCGGTTGCGTAGATGCACCAGGCCCAGCAGGGGAAACGGAAAGCTTTTATCGGTCATCAAGCGCATCTGCAAGGCAAACGCCAGCACATGCGGGTAAGTGGCCGGCAGCATGCCGCCTTCGCCGAACCCGCACAGTTCGCGGTAGGCCGCCAGGTGTCGCGGGTCTGCCGACAGACTGCAACGCAGGCCCAGCTCAGGCAGACGCTCGCCAGTGATCTTGCGGTTGAGCGCTGCTTTCAGATAGGCGCTGGGCAAGTCGGGATTGCGTGCCAAAGTCTGCCAGTGGATTGCCATGTCAGGCCCCCAGAATGCTTTGGCCGCATACGCGCAGCACCTGGCCATTGACCGCACCACTGCCGGGCTGCACCAGCCAGGCAACGGCCTCGGCAACGTCCTGCGGTTGGCCACCCTGGCCCAGTGAGCTCATGCGCCTCCCGGCTTCGCGCAGGGCAAAGGGCATCTGCGCCGTCATGCCGGTTTCGATGAAGCCAGGGGCCACGGCGTTGATGGTCGCACCGCGCGTGGCCAGCCTGGCGGCGAACGCTTCCGCCAGGCCGATCAGTCCGGCCTTGCTCGCGGCATAGTTGCTCTGCCCACGGTTGCCGGCAATCCCTGACGTCGAGGAAAGCAGTACCACGCGCCCGTCATCGCGCAGCGTGCCGCTGTCGAACAGCGCCTGGGTCAGCCGTTGCGGAGCGAGCAGGTTGACCGCGAGCACCGAGTCCCAATAGTCGGGTGTCATGTTGACCAGGGTCTTGTCGCGGGTAATGCCGGCGTTGTGCACCACGATGTCGATTCCCTCCGGCAGCGCGGCGATCAGCTGGCTTGCAGCGTCGTCGGCGCAGATGTCCAGGTCTATCGTGCGACCGCCCAGCCGTGCCGCCAGCGCTTGAAGGTCATGGCGTGCCTGGGGCACATCGAGCAGGATCACTTCGGCGCCGTCGCGCGCCAGGGTTTCCGCGATCGACGCACCGATGCCGCGTGCGGCGCCGGTGACCAGCGCCTTGCGGCCTGCCAACGGGCGGGTCCAGTCAGTGACCTGGCGGGCGCTGGCCTGCAGCGACAGCATCTGGCCCGACACGAACGCACTCTTGGGCGAAAGGAAGAAGCGCAACGCACCTTCCAGCTGTTCGTCGGCGTCAGGCGCGACGTACAGCAGCTGCAAGGTGCCACCGTTGCGCAACTCCTTGGCCAGCGACCGGCTGAAACCCTCCACGGCGCGCTGGGCGATGTGCGCTTCAGGGTCTTCGAGGTCGCGGGGGTTGCGTGCCAGAATGACCATATGCGCGTTGTGGTCCAGGCTCTTGATCACCGGCTGGAAGAATTCGCGCAAGCGTGCCAGCTGGGTACCATCGACGATCTCGCTGGCGTCGAACACCACGGCCTTGAGCTTGGGCCCCAGGCCAGCGGTCCAGCTCGGCAGGTCGGCGGCGCCGTACGCGGTGTCGGTCAAGCGCGAAGCGAAGCTTGCCACCTTGTCGGCGAGCCCGCCGCCGCCCAGCAGCAGAGCACCTTCTACCGGTCGCAACCGTCCGCCTTGCCAGCGCTCCAGGCGTGCCGGCAAAGGCAGGCCGATGGCCCCTACCAGGCGACGACCGAGGTCGGAGTTGGCGAAGTCGATATATCGATCGGACATGGAACGTGCTCCGGTTCAAAGGGTTCAAAGTGTGGACCACGGCAAGGCGCGCGTCGTTCGCCCGGGCCCCGTGCCATGCATCATGCTCGACCCGGAATCTCGCTTCCGCCTTTCAATCCAGGAGGTTCGACATGAACCTAGACACGCATACGGTGCGCCGGGTTGCCATCGTTGGCAGCAATCGTATCCCGTTCGCTCGCGCCAACGGGCCCTACGCCCGAGTCGGCAATCAGGCCATGCTCACGGCCGCACTCGAAGGCCTGATCGAACGTTATGGTCTGCACGGCCTGCGCCTGGGTGAGGTCGCGGCCGGTGCGGTGCTCAAGCATTCCCGCGATTTCAACCTGACCCGTGAAAGCGTACTGGGCTCGCGGCTGTCGGCACAAACGCCCGCCTACGATGTTCAGCAAGCGTGTGGCACAGGTCTGGAAAGCGCGCTGCTGGTGGCCAACAAGATTGCTTTGGGCCAGATCGAATGCGGCATTGCCGGCGGTGTCGACAGTGCATCCGATGCGCCCATCGCGGTCGATGAAGGCTTGCGTCAGATCCTGTTGCAGACGCATCGGGCCAAATCGCTCGGCGAACGGGCCAAGGCATTGCTGCAACTGCGGCCGCAGCATTTGCGGCCCGAACTGCCGCGCAATGGCGAGCCGCGCACCGGTCTGTCGATGGGGCAGCATTGCGAGCTGATGGCGCAGCACTGGAACATCCCGCGTCACGAACAGGATGAGCTGGCGCTGCGCAGTCACCAGAACCTGGCCGCCGCCTATGCGCAAGGTTGGCAGGACGATCTCACCACGCCATTCGGCGGGCTGGTCCGCGACCATAATCTGCGTCCCGACCTGACCCTGGAAAAACTTTCGGCGCTCAAGCCCGTGTTCGAGAAAAACCGGCAGGGCACGCTCACGGCAGGCAATTCCACGCCCTTGACCGACGGCGCGTCGGTGGTGCTGTTGGCCAGCGAAGCCTGGGCCAGGGAGCGCGGGCTGCCGGTGTTGGCGTACTGGCGCGATGGGGAAACCGCTGCAGTGGACTTCGTGGGGGGGCAGGAAGGGCTGCTGATGGCGCCGGTCTACGCGGTTCCGCGGCTGTTGGCGCGCAACGGCTTGAGCCTCCAGGATTTCGATTACTACGAAATACATGAGGCCTTCGCCGCACAAGTGCTCTGCACCCTCAAGGCCTGGGAGGATGCAGACTACTGCCGCACGCGCTTGGGCCTGGATGCGCCGCTGGGTTCGATTGACCGCAGCCGCCTCAACGTCAAGGGCAGTTCACTGGCGGCAGGGCACCCGTTCGCGGCCACCGGTGGGCGCATCCTCGGCAACCTGAGCAAGCTTCTGGACAACGCAGGCAGCGGTCGAGGCCTGATTTCGATTTGCGCAGCCGGTGGCCAGGGCGTCACGGCAATCATCGAGCGCTGACGGTTGCGCCCACGGGCACGCTGGTCGCTTCCACACGCAGTTGGTTGGCATAGTTTTCCGCCATGATCGAACACACGATCAGCTGCAGCGGGTGATAGATCATGATCGGCAGCAGAATCAAGCCCAGTCCGGGGTTGCTGCCGAAGATCAGCGCCGCCATCGGTGCTCCCGCCGCCAATGACTTCTTGCTGGCGCAGAACACGGCGGCCACCTTGTCGGCGTGGCTGAAGCCCAGCAGTTTGGCGGTGCGTGTGGTCAGCAGCAGGATCAGCGCCAACAGCAAGGCGCTGCCGCCCACGGCCATGGCCAATACCGATGCGCCCTGCTGCTGCCACAGCCCCGATACCATCGAATTGCAGAAGGCGGCATACACCAGCAGCAGGATCACGGCCTTGTCGATCAAGTTGGTGTAGCGCTTGTGCCGGCCGAAGAATTTGCCGAACAACGGCCGCATTAGTTGCCCCAGCACCAGCGGCAACAGCAGCATGGCGCACAGGTCGAGCAGGGTTTCCCCCAGGTCGATGCCTCCCGAACCGCCACCGACCACCAGCGCGCACAGAAACGGCGTGATGAAGATACCCAGCACGCTCGACAGGCTGGCGTTGAGGATCGCTGCTGGCACGTTGCCGCCCGCACTGCCCGTCAATGCCACCGATGACGAAATGGTCGAGGGCAGGGCGGCAAGGTACAGAAAGCCCACCATCAAGGTGCCGGGAATGAACGCGCCAAGGGTCTTGTCGCAGGCCAGCCACAGCAGCGGGAACACCACGAAGGTGAAGGCCTGCACCATCACATGCAGGCGCCAGTTTTTCAATCCGTGGCGGATCTGCTCGCTGGACAGGTTCATGCCATGCAGAAAAAACACCACGAACACGCCGATATTGGTCACCAGACCTGCGTGCATGGCACCGCCGGTGGCGCCGAACCTCGGAAAAATCCAGGCCAGTAGGACTGCCAGCACCATGCCGCAGAGGAACCAATCGGTTACCACGCGCTTGAGGTGTTTGAGAATGTGCATGAATGAATCGCCTGTGCGTCGATGGACATTGAGAACGGCAGGCTAACTCAGGCACTCTATTGCCGTCTTGCGACAGAGGGCCAATCAATGCCGCCAAACGGACATGCATCGTCACCACGCCCCATACCCGCCCTGGCAAGCCTGCCTCGACCGTTGTATGCGCGTGCCGAAAGCCTGGGTGCGGGATCGTGGACGCCCGCCCATCGACATGATTGGGCGCAGTTTTCCTACGCCATCAGTGGCGTCCTCGGCGTGCACACCGATGAAGGCAGTTTCTTCGCGCCGCCGCAGTGGGGTATCTGGATTCCGGCGGGAGTGGAACACAAGGTCGTTACCTCGATGCGCGCCGAGATGCGCAGTCTGTACGTGCGCAGAGAAGAGTCGCCCTTCCTCACGGAGCACTGCAAGGTGCTTGAGGTCACCCCGCTGGCACGCGAACTGATCAAGGGTTTCTGTGAGTTGCCCCATGACTACCCAGCCGGTGACACCGCTCAGTCACGTCTGGTGCAGGTATTGCTGGATCAGTTGGCAGGCTTGCCCGAGGTGGCGTTCTCGTTGCCCCTGCCCAGGGATCATCGGCTGTTGGCGTTGTGCAACCAGCTGATCGCTGCTCCCGATCAGGCCACCACGCTGACCCAGTGGGCAGGGCGCCTGGGAACTTCGGAAAAGACCCTGATGCGCCTGTTCCAGCGCGAAACCGGCATGAGCTATCGGGCCTGGCGGCAGCGCATGCGGCTGCTGTCGTCGCTGCAGGCGCTGGAAAACGGTGACAGTGTGACCACGGCCGCATTGAACAACGGTTATGAATCGACATCGGCCTTCATCGCAGCTTTCAAGGCGCTGTTCGGTTTCACTCCTGGCGAGCTTTAATGCGTGAGCGCCGCTGTCCATCAGCTGCGAAAGCGCTATGATCGTCCACCGCTTGGCGAGTTGTTTGCATCCTTTTACAGGCTCGGGTCGGCAAGCCGCGCTCGCTGTGAGACGATGCCGCCAGAATTCGCGTGTTTGGCTACGAAGGACCCAGAATAAAAGCTGATGAAGACTCCAAAACGCATTGAACCGCTGATCGAGGACGGTCTGGTGGACGAGGTGCTGCGACCGCTGATGAGCGGTAAAGAAGCAGCTGTCTATGTGGTGCGCTGTGGCAAGGAATTGCGCTGCGCCAAGGTCTACAAGGAGGCGAACAAACGAAGCTTTCGCCAGGCGGCCGAATATCAGGAAGGCCGCAAGGTGCGCAACAGCCGACAGGCTCGGGCCATGGCCAAGGGCTCCAAGTTCGGCCGCAAGGAAACCGAGGACGCCTGGCAGAACGCCGAGGTCGCGGCGTTGTTCCGGCTGGCCAGCGCCGGTGTGCGTGTGCCCAAGCCGTACGATTTTCTCGAGGGCGTCTTGCTCATGGAGATGATCTGCGACGAGGACGGCGATGCAGCCCCACGTCTCAACGACGTCGAGCTGGAACCGGACCAGGCGCGCGAGTACCACGCGTTCCTCATCCACCAGATCGTGCTGATGCTGTGCACAGGCCTGGTGCACGGCGACCTCTCCGAGTTCAACGTGCTGCTGACACCCGATGGCCCGGTGATCATCGATCTGCCGCAGGCCGTGGATGCGGCGGGCAACAACCATGCCTTCAGTATGCTCGAGCGTGACGTCGGCAACATGGCCAGCTATTTCGGCAGGTTCGCTCCCGAGCTTCGCCAGACGCGCTACGCCAAGGAAATGTGGGCGTTGTACGAAGAAGGCAAACTGCACCCGGCCAGCGTGCTGACCGGCGAGTTCGCAGAGGAAGAAGTGGAAGCCGATGTGGGCGGGGTCATGCGTGAAATCGAGGCCGCGCGCCTGGACGACATTCGCCGACGCGCCGCACGCGAGGCCGATGACCAGCCGACCAAGCCAACGGAAGAACCGCCTCCGCCCTGGTTGCAATAAGCGGCCTGCTTGCCAGCTGACGCCGTTTTCCCTTGGTCAGCTGCAACAGCCCCCGGATGCCAGCTCCTGAAGGATCGGGCAGTCCGGGCGGTCATCGCCGTGACAGTGTTCCACCAGGTGTTCAAGGGTGTTGCGCAGGCTGCTCAGCTCGCCGATGCGGCGGTCGAGCTCGTCGATATGCCGGCGAGCCAGCTGCTTCACGTCGGCGCTGGCACGCTTGCGGTCTTGCCACAGCGTGAGCAGCCTGGCCACTTCCTCCAGGGAAAACCCAAGGTCGCGCGAGCGCTTGATGAAACCGAGCGTGTGCACGTCCGCTGCCTGATACAGGCGGTAGCCGCTGTCGCTGCGCACGGCTGGCGCGAGCAGGCCGATCGACTCGTAGTAACGGATCATCTTTGCGCTGAGGCCGCTTTCACGGGCGGCCTGGCCAATGTTCATGCTCGAAATGTCCTCGGATGCGTTTGCGCCAGTATCAACCTTGCCCCTCCGGCAAGGTCAATACTCCAGTGGCTCGGGCTTCAAGTACAAGCCGGCGCTGCCTGCAGCGATACGGAATTTCTGAATCTGCCCGGCCTGCAGGGTCACGATTACCGGTTTGTACTCGGTCATGCCCGGCGCGCACCCAGGCGTTTGCCCCGGAAGCTGACGCAAACCGACCGACACGGGGCCTGGCGGCAGGTTGAACGATGTGGCCTGCTCTTGAAACAGCCGCCCGACCAGTTGGTCCTGCAGGTACACCCCGATCTCGCAGGACGTGGCGACTTCCAGGCGCTCGCGGGAAACGATCAGAATGCCGTATGGCTGACCGGTACTGGCACCGGCCCAACAGCTCTGCGCTGCCAGGGCACACATTCCGAAAAGCCATGCAGTGGTAGGGCGCATCGAGTTACTCCTGGCAGGGTGGCAAGCGTCCAGCTTGGACGAGCCGCACGGGGAATTCCAGCCCGGCCGATCCGTGCAGAACTTGATCTTTACCTTGACCTTGCCCCGATGGGAAGGTTGAGAATGATCGCAATCCCGTCCAGCGAGGTATCACCCATGCAACAGTTCACCGTGCAAGGCATGACCTGTGGCCACTGCGTACGTGCCGTGACCCAGGCAATCACCGCTCAGGATCCGGCTGCCCAGGTCCAGATCGACCTGGCAGTCGGCAAGGTCGAAATCGACAGCAACCTGCCGCCCGAGCGAATCGTCCAGCTGATCAGCGAAGAAGGCTACAGCGCGACACCCGCGTAACCCGGTTAGACTACGTCGCCTGTATTGTCAGGACGTAGTGAATACCCGATGAACTTCAAGACCATTCTGATCCTGGGGGCGCTCAGCGCATTCGGCCCCCTGGCGATCGACTTCTACCTGCCGGGCTTCCCTGCCATGGCGCTTGCCTTCGGCACCGACGAAAAGCACATCCAGACCACCCTGGCTGCCTACTTCCTCGGTTTGTCGATCGGCCAACTGATATACGGCCCGGTCGCCGATCGCTTCGGTCGCCGGGTGCCCCTGCTCGTGGGCGTTTCGCTGTTCACCGCAGCTTCGCTGGCCTGTGCCTTCGCACCCACCCTGGACTGGCTCATCGTTGCCCGTTTCGTCCAGGCCCTGGGCGGTTGCGCTGGCATGGTGCTGGCCCGCGCCATCGTCAGCGACAAGTGCGATGCAGTCGGCTCGGCCAAGGTGTTCTCGCAACTGATGCTGGTCATGGGCCTGGCGCCGATCCTGGCACCCATGCTCGGTGGCGTACTGGTCAACAGTTGGGGCTGGCAGTGGATCTTCATCCTGCTCACCCTGTTCAGCGCCGCCTGCACCTTGGCCGTCGCCTTGGGCCTGCCGGAAAGCATGCCCGCCGACAGGCCCAGACGCCCCCTTGCAGGCGCCCCCAGGCTGTACGGCGGCTTGTTGCTGGACCCTGTGTTCATGGGGCATGCGCTGACCGGCGGAATCGCCATGGCCGGCATGTTCGCCTACATCGCCGGGTCACCGTTCGTATTCATCAAGCTCTACGGCGTACCCGCCGAACACTATGGCTGGCTGTTCGGCAGCAATGCCGCAGGGTTCATCCTGATGGCGCAGGTCAATGCGCGGCTTCTGTCGCGCCGCGGTCCGGCGTTGCTGCTGTCACGCACCGTGTGGGTGTACATGGCAGCGGGTGCGGTGCTGCTGGCACTCAGTGCGCTGCGGCCAACGGTCTTGTGGCCATTGCTGATCCCATTGTTCGTCTGTCTGGCGAGCCTGGGCGGGATCATCCCCAACGCCTCGGCGTGTGCCATGAGCGGGCAGGGCTCACGCGCCGGCAGCGCTTCGGCGCTGTTGGGGTGCCTGCAATTCAGTCTTGCCGCCGCCGCCGCGTCGTTGGTCGGATTACTGCACGACGGCACGGCAATGCCGATGGCCTGGGTGATCGCTGGCTGCGGCATCCTTGCCGTCTGTGCGGCAGTACTGACACGCCGCTGCCAGCAGCGGCGCGACCTGCAGACAGCCCGCTAACCGGCGCTGGCCCCCCGCGCCTGCGGCAGGCCGTGGGGCGCCTGCAAGCGGGCTTCGAGGGTGGCGATGAAGGCCCGCGCCTCGGCTTCGCTGCGGAATGACACCGCATGCTGGTCCATACGCACCTGCCAGCAGCTGCCGCGTGGTTGCTTCAACTCAGAAAGAAGAACTTTCATTGCGATGTCCTCGGGCTCGAGATGAGGACCCAGTTTAGTCCTCATTTCGGGCGTGCGAGCGTCATCGGGTGCCCGTCAGACTGACGGCGAGGCAGCGCGAACCAAACAATCATGTAGGTCTGCAAGGACGGACATTGCGGGAAAAGTCCGCCCCGGCTGTGGGGTCAAACCTGTAATGAATGATGTATCCAACCGGTCTTCAGGCAACAGAGCGACGCGTTGCGGGCGCTTGAGCAAGCGTCCCGGAAAATGCCGTCGGTAAGGGCGGGCCATACAAGTACAGGGTATTGCACACCCCTCGCATTCGATGCTGGTCCCCGGCGCTTTCGTCCAATTCCGTACAACGGCGGGGTGCATATAATCACCCCGGCAACCATTGCCAGATTGACGAACGTTTCCACAGGGAGTGAACACATGCAACCAACACCTTGCATCAGCCGGATCGCCACATTGCTGGCCGACCCCAAGCGCAGCGCCATGCTCTGGGCGCTCATCGACGGCACCACGCGAGGCGCCGACGAGCTGGCATCGCTGGCAGGTGTCTCGCCCTCGTCGGCAGGCGCGCATCTGGCGCGGCTGTCGGCAGGTGGTCTGCTGACCCTCGAAGCGCGTGGGCGCAAGCGTTTCTTCCGTCTGGCCAAGCCTGAAGTAGGGGCGGCGGTGGAGGCATTGGCCAGCGTCTCGTTGGTGCAAGCCAATGCGGGAATGGCGGCGCGCATCAGCGTGCCCAAACCGCGCTCGCCCAAGGCCCTGCATCAGGTGCGGCTGTGCGGTGATCATCTGGGCGGCGTGCTGGCGGCCGACCTGTTCCAGCGCATGGTCCAGAACGGCTGGCTCGAACACTATGAACAGCGGCTCGAAGTGACGGCGCTGGGCAGCAGCCGCCTGGCCAGCCAAGGCATCTATACGCAGGCACTGGTCAATCGCGAGCGCCAGCCGCTGCACAGCTGTTGCGACTGGAGCACCCAGCGCCCGCACGTCGGCGGCGCACTGGGTGCAGGGTTGCTGACCCTGTTCCTGCAGTCGGGCTGGCTCAAGCTCAACGAAGACAGCCGCACGCTGCAGGTTACCCGTCTGGGCATGAGCGAGATCGGTCGCTTGGGTACGTGATGGGGCGGGTGAGGCCGGGGTTCGACCCCGCCGGCCTCATTGCTTGATCAGGCGAGCGTCCAGGCTATTCTGCGCCAGGCGTTTGGCTTGGTCCTTGGTCATACCTAGATGGGTGTACAGCGCGTGGTAGTTCTCGGTGACGTAGCCGCCGAAATAGGCCGGGTCATCGGAATTGACCGTGACCTTCACGCCGCGCTCGAGCATGTCGAGAATGTTGTGCTGGCTCATGTGATCGAACACACACAGCTTGGTGTTGGAGAGCGGGCATACGGTCAGTGGAATCTGCTCGTCGATGATGCGCTGCATCAGGCGCTCGTCCTCGATGGCACGCACGCCGTGGTCGATGCGCTGGATCTTGAGCAGGTCCAGGGCTTCCCAGATGTACTCGGGCGGGCCTTCCTCACCGGCGTGGGCGACTGTCAGGAAGCCCTCGTCGCGGGCGCGGTCGAACACGCGCTTGAACTTGCTCGGCGGATGGCCCATCTCGGAGCTGTCCAGACCCACGGCAACGAACGCATCACGGAAAGGCAAGGCCTGATCCAGGGTCTTCTGCGCCTCGTCTTCGCTCAAATGGCGCAGAAAACTAAGGATCAGCCCGCTGTCGACGTTCAGCTGGGTACGGCCGTCATTCAGTGCGGCAGTGATGCCGCCCAGCACCGTTTCAAAGGCGATACCGCGGTCGGTGTGGGTCTGCGGATCGAAGAACGGCTCGGTGTGTACGACGTTCTGGGCCTGGCAGCGCAACAGATAGGCCCAGGTCAGGTCGTAGAAATCCTGCTCGGTGCGCAACACGTCGGCACCGCGGTAATACAGGTCGAGAAACTCCTGCAGGTTATTGAACGCATAGGCTCCACGCAGCGCCTCCACATCATTCCAGGGCAACGCGATCTTGTTGCGCTCGGCCAGGGCGAACAGCAGCTCGGGTTCCAGCGAGCCTTCCAGGTGCATGTGCAGTTCGGCCTTGGGCAAGGCATTGAGCCAGTCGTACATGGTGTTTTCGTTCTCTCATCAGGTGCAATCGTGCTCGATTCTACAGGTATTGCCCTTCACTCGCAGCCGCGAGGGCCCAACCGGCAGGTTCGTGCCGACGCCCGGCGGGCCGGCCCCGGTCGGATGCCAGGCCATTCACGTCGAGGCGCGCGTGCTTTTTTCCACCACGCACATCGGCGTGCCCGCCACCGGCTCACGGACGATCTGCACCTGCACCTCGAATACCTGCTGCATCAATTGGGCATCGACGACCTGCCCAGGCGGACCATCGGCCACCAGGCGACCTTGATGCATCACCGCCAGATGATCGGCGTAGCGGCAGGCCTGGTTGATATCGTGCAACACCGTAACCACGGTCTTGCCTTCGGCGGCAAGCTGGCGCATCAGGTCGAGCAGCTCGACCTGATGGCTGATATCCAGGTAGGTCGTGGGCTCGTCGAGCAACACCACCGGCGTATCCTGCGCCAGCACCATGGCCAGCCAGGCCCTTTGCCGCTGGCCGCCGGAGAGGTCCGCCAGCGCGGTGTCGGCCAGTGATTCCAGGCCCATGCGCTGCAGGGCCTGCTCCACGGCATTGCGGTCCGTGCCGCTCAGGCGCCCCCAGAAGCTGTTGTGCGGGCTGCGCCCATAGGCCACCAGTTGGGCAACGCTGACCCCTTCGGGAATGGGCAATACCTGCGGCAGGAACGCCACATGCTGCGCCAACGCGCGCGACGACAGCTGCGCGTAGGGTTGGCCATCCAGGCTCACCGTCCCGCATTGCGGCGTGATGATGCGTGCCAGGGCCTTGAGCAGCGTCGACTTGCCACAGCCATTGGGCCCGATCAGCGCGGTGACTTGCCCGGCAGGCGGGGTGAACGAGAGATTGCGTACGATAGGCGTGGCGCCGTAGCCGATATCGACGCCGTCGGCCTTGATGATGCTCATGATGTCAGCCCTTGAAGCGTGCCAGCAGCCAGAGAAAGTAAGGTGCGCCGATGACCGCGGTCAGAACGCCCGCCGGGATCTCGCTGGGCGCGATCAGTGTGCGTCCCAGCGTGTCGGCCAGCACCAGCAACAGAGCACCGATCAGCATCGAGGCCGGCAGCAGGTGCTGATGATGCCCGCCCACCAGGCGGCGCGCCATGTGCGGCGCGACCAAGCCAAGAAAGCCAACCGGGCCGATGATGCCCACCCCCAGGCTGCTCAACAGCACCGCTGCGCCCATCGCCAGCCAGCGTGTGCGCTTGAGTGCGGTACCCAGGCTGTGGGCTGCTTCGTCGCCCAGGCCGATCAGGTTCAGCGGTTTCGCCAGGCCCAGCGCCAATGGCATCAGCACCACGAACGGCAGGGCCAGCGCCAGATGATGCCAACTGCGGCTCCACAGGCTGCCCGTCAAGGCCAGCAACGCCGTGTTGATGTCCAGCGGGTGCGACAGAATCAGAAACTCGGTGATGCTCGACAGGGTCACGGCGATCGCCACCCCGGACAACGCAAAGCGCACGCCGGAAAAACTCACACCGCTGTTGTACAGCGCCAGCAGCAGTGCGCCGCCGGCGCCGCCCACGCCGGCCACCAGCGGCAGCCAGGTAAAGGGCAGCTGCGGTACCGCGATGATGGCAATGGTCAGGGCCAGCCCGGCGCCCTGGGTCACCCCCAGAATCTCCGGGGAAGCCAGCGGGTTGCGAATCACCCCCTGCACCAGGGCGCCGGCCAGGCCCAGGGCGCTGCCGGTCAGGATCGCGATCAGCCCGCGCGGCAGGCGGTGGTTCCACACCTCGAAGTCCAGCGGGTCATGCGCCAGCAACAGCTCGAACACTGCACTTGGCGCCAGCCAGGAGGTGCCTGCGCTCAGGCTCAGCCACAAGGCAGCGAGCAACAGTGCCAGCAGGATCAGCAGGCGAGGGTAGGGCCGGGTCATTGCGTACGCCTGGCTAGGTAGAGGAAGAACGGTGCACCGATCAGAGCGGTCACCACCCCGGCCGGCGTTTCCGCCGGGAAGGCCACGGCGCGGCTGACCAGATCGGCCGCCAGCACGATCGCCGCACCCAACAGGGCGCTTGCCGGAATCAGCCAGCGATAGTCGTTGCCCAGGTATTGCCGGGCAATGTTCGGTGCGATCAGGCCCACGAAGCCGATCGGGCCGACCGCGCAGACACTGGCGCCCACCAGCAGCAGGCTGGCGAAAAACACCTGCAGGCGCAGGCCGGCGATACCGACCCCCAGCGAGCGAGCCGCATTCTCGCCCAGATTCACCAGATTCAGGCGTGGTGCGCAGAAGAGTGCCCACAGGGCACCGATCAGAGTGCAGGGCCACAACAGTTGCAGTTGCGCAGCACCGACGTTGGCCAGCGATCCGGCCAGCCAGTTGAGCACGCTCTGTGCCTGCGCCTCGACCAGTATCACGGTCAGCCGCGTCAACGCCGCACACAGTGCCGCCACGGTCACTCCGGCCAGCACCAGTCGGCCTTGCGCCGCCGCTGGGGACCAGGCGCCACCCAGGCTGAAAACGATCACCCAGGCCAGGGCACCCCCCACACACGTCATCAGCAACGCGCCGCCTGCGAACGGCAGGGCCACCAGGCCCGTGGAGAACAACGCCAGGCCCAGCGCGGCGCCTGCCGTGACCCCGAACAGGGACGGCGACGCCAAGCGGTTGCGGGTAATGCCCTGCATCAATGCACCGGCCAGTCCCAGGCAGGCACCGACCAACGCCGCGCAAAGTGCCCGTGGCACCCGCAGCTGGGCGACGATATAGGCCATGTTGCCGCCCTCACGGCCCTGGCTGAACAGCCCGTTGAAGGCATCCGCCTGGCTGATCGTGAACGGCGACCAGGCGTACAGCGACATCCAGAACAGCCCGGCGACGACCACCGTGCCCAGCGCCATCGCCCACCAACGCCTCATTCAGGGCGTCATGGCGGCTTTGCCGCCCTTGAGAATGGCCAATGCGTCTTCGGCAATCTGCTCGGACGCCATCACCCCGCGGTTGCGGGCCCAGGTGTCACCGTCGACCTCTGCAACCTGATGATTGCGCACTGCGCCCAGCACTTGCCACAGCGGCTGCTGGCTCCAGCTGTCGACCAGGCTCGGATGCCGGTAGTGCCCGACGAGCAGCCAGGCAGGGTCCAGCGCCAGCAGTTGTTCCAGGCTGACGAACTCGGTCGGTGCCGCGTTGCTGCGTACCGGCGGAACCTGCAAACCGATTGCCGCCAGTACGCTGCCCGCATAGGAGTGCGGTCCATGTACGGAGAAGCTGTCTTCCCGCGCCACACCGAACAGCACCTTGGTACCGGCGGGCACCTGCCCGGCGATGTCGGCGAGGCTGCGACGGTTCTGCGTGATCCGCGCCTGCATCGCCTCGCTCTTGCCCAACGCCCGGCCAATCAACTCGGCGGACTTCAAGCTGCCTTCATAGTCTTCCCCGCGCGAAGGCAGCAGCAAGGTCGGCGCCAGGCTTGCCAGGTCGGCGTACAGCGCCTGATGGCGATTGAGATCGGCAATGATCAGGTCAGGCTTGAGCCGCGCGATCTGTTCGATGCTGGGCTGGGCGCGCAGGCCCACCGAGCTCCACTGACCAATGGCCTGACGTACTCTGGGCAATACGCGATTGGCATCGCCATCGTCGGCGGCGCCAACCGGGGTGACGCCCACTGCCGCCAGGCTATCGAGAAAGGAGAACTCCAGCACCACCACACGTTGCGGCGCCTGGGGCAGATGGACGGTGTGTTGGCCATCGTTGATATCGATGGGCGCTGCGACGACCAGTCGTGTGCACAAGGCCAGCGCACTGGCGACGATCATCGAGGTGAGGCGGGAACTGCGCATGGACAAATACCTTCGCTGTGGAACCTGCGCGCTGGGCGGGCGCGCAAAAACGGCGGGTACTATTCCATATCAGGCTGTCGTGATCAAAAAACATTCTCTTTTACGAGTGTTTCGCGCTTTCGGACTTACCTTCGAAACGGTGGGTGCAACTCAGCACTCCACCAGGTTGACCGCCAACCCGCCGCGCGAGGTTTCCTTGTACTTGTCGTGCATGTCGGCGCCAGTGTCACGCATGGTCCGGATGGCGTGATCCAGCGAGATGAAGTGCTCGCCATCACCGCGCAGCGCCATTTGCGCGGCATTGATCGCCTTGACCGCGGCAATCGCATTGCGCTCGATGCACGGCACCTGGACCAGCCCTCCAACCGGATCGCAGGTCAGCCCCAGGTTGTGCTCCAGGCCGATTTCCGCTGCGTTCTCGACCTGTTCGGGCGTGGCACCCAGCACCTCGGCCAAGCCGGCAGCCGCCATGGCGCAAGCTGAACCCACTTCACCCTGGCAACCCACCTCGGCGCCGGAAATCGACGCGTTCTTCTTGCACAGGATGCCTACCGCCGCAGCTGCCAGGAAAAACCGGACCACGTCGTCGGCCGACGCTTCCGGGCAGAACTTCATGTAGTAGTGCAACACCGCCGGAATGATCCCGGCCGCGCCGTTGGTGGGGGCGGTCACCATGCGCCCGCCGGCGGCATTCTCCTCGTTCACCGCCAGAGCAAAGACGTTGACCCATTCCATGGCACTGAGGGTGGAGCCAATGACGTTGGGCTTGCCGATCTCCTGCAGGTTCTGGTGCAGACGATAGGCCCGGCGGCGCACGTTCAGCCCGCCTGGCAGAATGCCTTGCCCGGTCAGACCTTTATCCACGCAAGCCTGCATCGCTTGCCAGATCACCGCCAACTGTTCGCGGATCTGCGCTTCGGAACGCCAGGCCTTTTCGTTTTCCATCATCAGTGCCGCAATGCTCAGGCCGGTGCGCTTGCACAGGCTCAGCAACTGCGCCGCCGAGGAAAAGTCGTAGGGCAGGACGGTGGTGTCGTTGTCCAGCACACCGCTGGCAGCCTGCTCGGCATCGACCACGAAACCGCCACCAACCGAATAGTAGGTCTGCTCGTGCACCTCGCCGTTCTGCAGGTGCGCCACCAAGGTCATGCCATTGGGGTGGTAGGGCAGGCTCTCATCGAGCAGAAGCATGTCGCGCTGCCAGTCGAAATGAATCGCGTGATCGCCCAGCTGCAGGCATTGCCGCCGGATCACTTCGTCGACTCGAGGCCCGACGGTGTCCGGGTCGACCCGGTCCGGCCATTCGCCCATCAAGCCCATCAGGGTCGCGCGGTCACTGCCATGGCCTATGCCGGTGGCGGACAGCGAGCCATACAAGCGGGCTTCGATCCGCTCCACCAGCGGTGCCATGCCTTGTTCGGTGAGATTTTTGGCAAACAGGGCAGCGGCGCGCATCGGGCCCACCGTATGCGAACTGGAGGGGCCGATGCCGATCTTGAACATGTCGAATACGCTGATAGCCATGTCTGCCTCATTCTCTCTCTATACACTCGTGCCTTATCTTTGGCCTGACAGACATTTCAGACAAACGATACTTACTAAGTCACTGTTTAGCGGGGCTCACCGATGAGCAAGATCCTCAATGCCCAAATGCACGCCTGGCTGCAGGTGTTTGCCTGCGCCGCGCGGCATCTGTCCTTCACCCGCTGCGCCGATGAATTGCATGTGACCCCCGGTGCCATCAGCCAGCAGATGAAGCAATTGGAAGATCGCCTGGGCTTTGCGCTGTTCCATCGGGTGGGTCGCGGCCTGCAATTGACTGCACAGGGCCAGCGCCTTGCGGTGGTCGCCAACGAAGTGCACAGCCGCATCGACGAAGAACTGCGGCTGTTGCATTCCGGCACCATCGGCGGGGTGTTCAAGCTGCGCAGCATCCCTTCCTTTTTGAGCAAGTGGCTGATGCCACGGTTGCCCAGCCTCGAGCGGGCTTTTCCCGAGCTCCAGCTGCGGGTGATCGCCGAGGACAGCAGCGGCTCACTGCGTGACGACGATTTCGACCTGGCCATCGACCTCAACGATGGCAGCTACCCAGGCCTGGTCACTACACCGTTGCTGGAAGAGGAGCTGTTCCCGGTGTGCTCGCCCACTCTGCTTGAGGGTCGTCCGCCATTGGACAGCCCTGGCCAGCTGGTGCACTTCCCATTGCTGCACGACATAACCGCCTGGCGCGGCAGCTATGAATATGCAGAGTGGGAGTTCTACCTCTCGGCGATAGGCGCCGAAGGCATCGATGTGCGCCGCGGCCACACTTTCAATCGCAATCACCTGACCATCGATGCGGCGCGCATGGGCATGGGTGTTGCCATCGCCCGTCGCGCGCTGATCACCGATGAGCTGGAACAAGGCTCGCTGATCGTGCCGTTCGGATGGCCCATCCAGGCCCGCAAGAAATACGTGCTGGCGTACCGCGAAGGCGCACTCAATACGCCAACCCGACGTGCCATCCATGACTGGTTGGTGGCCCAGGCACAGGTCTGCCCCTGAACCTTTGCAGCTGTCGCGTACTCTGATCCGCTGATTCTTGTTACATCCAGTTACTTTCAGCGGCACAGGTCGCAGCAATCAGCGAAGGCAGGCCATGATCGCGTTACTCAAGCAGGAAAAATTTCTACTTCTGGCGGTGATCGCCGCATGCATTGCCTTCCCGGCCGAGCACTACCTGCTCAGCCATGGTCAAGGCGTGGCACTGGGCGCGGGTATCGCCCTGGTCGTGGCGATCATCTTCGCCTCGGTGCGAGTTGCCGGGCACGCCGAGTTGCTCGCCGAAAAATTCGGTGACCCCTACGGCACCATGATCCTCACCCTGTCGGCGGTGCTGGTCGAAGTAGTGGTACTGGGCATCATGATGAGCAACGAGCCATCACCGACCCTGGTGCGCGACACCATCTATTCGGCGGTCATGCTCGACATCAACGGCATTCTCGGGCTCGCGGCACTGATGGGCGGGCTCAAGCATGGCGAACAGTCCTACAATGACGATTCGGCGCGCAGCTACAGCGTCATGATCCTCACCGCCATGGGTGTGTCCATGGTGGTGCCGGAGTTCATCCCCGAGGGCAACTGGAAAGTCTACTCAGGCTTTACCATCGGCGCCATGCTGGTGCTCTACGCCTTGTTCCTGCGCATGCAGGTCGGGCCGCACAGTTACTTCTTCAGCTACAACTATCCGGAAAAGAAGAAGCGCAAGGGCGTGACCACCGAACCCGAGAAGCCGGTTCACCTGGGTTGGTCGGTGGGTACCCTGGTGTTCGGTATCGTCGTCATCGGCGCCCTGGCCGAAGTCATGTCCAAGACCATCGACCTGGGTCTCGAGGGCACCGGCGCACCACCGGTAATGACGGCCATTCTGGTGGCAGCCATTTCCGCTGCGCCGGAAATCCTGACTGCACTGCGTGCAGCATTGGCCAACCGCATGCAATCGGTGGTCAACATTGCCCTGGGTGCCTCGCTGTCAACGGTGATCCTTACCGTACCGGTCATGGAAGGCCTGGCCCTGTACAGCGGCCAGCCATTCCAGATGGCAATGACACCGGTGCAGACAGTGATGATCTTCATCACCCTGCTGGTCTGCGCGATCAACCTCAACGACGGCGAAACCAACGCCATCGAGGGCATGACTCACTTCGTGTTGTTCGCGACCTTCATCATGCTGTCGATCCTGGGCCTGTAAACCACCGTCTACCTGGCAACGCCCGCATCCTGTAGGAGCGGGCAGTGCCCGCGAAGAGGCCCCTGCTGACACCACCGCTTCCCCCGGACCTCACCAGTCGATCTTCTCGCCCTTGTAATCGAGAAACTGCAACCCACCCTTGCCCAGCTGCGCGGTGATCACATCCACCAATCCACGGGTACTGGTGGCAACGTCCAGACTGGCACCGTCGCCGCCCATGTCGGTCTTCACCCAGCCCGGATGCATCGACAGCACCGTCAACTGCGGCCGCGCCAACTCGGTCACGAAGGTATTGGTCATCGAATTCAAGGCCGCCTTGCTCGCCTTGTACAAGGCCATGGGCGACCCTTCAGGCATCGCCACACTGCCCAGCACCGAACTCATGAAGGCGATCGCACCGCCATCGGCGACATTGCCCGCCAGTCGCTGGGCCAGACGGATCGGCGCCACGGCATTGATGACGAACAGTTCACCGATGTCTGCATCGCTGGCCTGGTCGGTGTTGTAGCCCGCCGGCCCGGACACCCCGGCATTGATGAACAGCAGGTCGAAGGTTTGCTGCTGCAGCCGCAGGCTCAGGGCGTCCATGGACTCCAGGCGAGTCATCTCCAGCGCCTCCACCTTCGCGCCGGTGGCCGTCAGCGCCGGCGGCACCTTGTCCAGATCGCGAACCGTGGCCGTCACCTCCCAGCCATCTTCGCTCAAGCGTTCCACCAGCCCCAGACCCAGGCCACGGGATGCACCAATCACCAACGCTTTCTTTGCAGTTGTCATTGCCACTCTCCTGAACAAAGGAAACAGACTAGCACTCGCTGTCAGCAACGACGCGCTCAAGACGCGACGGCTTGCAGCACGATCCGTCCCCTGGAAAGGTCGGCAAGCTGCTGCGCCAGGGTAGCGATGGCCTCACTGGCCACTGCCAGCTGCAGATCGACCCCATTGCTGGTGAAATCTTCTGCAGTCACCAACCCCTGAACCTCGGCCACCCGAAGCTTGACCAGGGCCAGCTCACTGAATGTGCAGGAACAGCTCACAGCCACCCGCGCGATCAACAGGCGCTTGGGCGCCTGCTGCAGGCATTTGTTCGCCCCTCCGCCATAGGCACGGGCCAACCCTCCTGTACCCAACTGAATGCCGCCGTACCAGCGAATCACCAGCACCACCACCTGATCGCAATCCTGTGCCTCGATCGCCGCCAGGATCGGTCGGCCTGCGGTACCGCCTGGCTCGCCATCGTCGTTGCTGCGGTACTGATCGCCCAGTTTCCACGCCCAGCAGTTATGGGTCGCGGCCAGGTCACTGGTCTGTTCGATGAAGGCCTGGGCGTCCTGCACGCTGGCTATCGGCGCGGCGAGGGTGATGAATCGACTCTTGCGAATCTCCTCGCGGTACTCGCAGGGTCCCAGCAGGGTAGAAGGCATGCTTATCTCTTGGCTGTTGCAGTGATCACACCGCAGGGGTCAAGCCGCATCCTTTCAGAATGATGCGGATCAGGTTGTCACTGGCGTGTTCGAAGTCATGCCGCGTCAGGCGCGCCTGTCCGGTCACCCGGCAGATCTGCGTGGCGAAGTCGGCGTAATGCTGGGTACTGCCCCACAGCAGAAAGATCAGGTGCACGGGGTCGACGGGGTCCATCTTGCCGGCGTCGATCCAGGCCTGGAACACCGCGGCACGCCCCGCGAACCAGCTGCGGTAGTCCTGGCTGAAGTACTCGCTCAGGCACTCGCCGCCGCTGATGATCTCCATCGCGAAGATCCGTGACGCCAGTGGCTGGCGGCGCGAGAACTCCATCTTGGCGCGGATGTAGCGGGTCAGCGCCTGCGCCGGATCATCCTCGGCGCGCAACGTATTGAAGGTGCTGTCCCACAGCTCGATGATGTTGCTCAGCACCGCAATGTACAGGCCGAGTTTGTTGGTGAAGTAATAGTGCAGGTTGGCCTTGGGCAAGCCTGCATTCAACGCAATGGTGTTCATGCTGGTGCCCTTGAAACCGTGCCGGGCGAACTCGTCTTCAGCCGCCTTCAGAATCGCTTCTTCATTCTTCTGGCGGATGCGGCTGGCAGGTTTGCCACTGACCGAGGCGCTGTGCGCGGGGACTTCGAGACTCATGGGCGATTTCCGAACCGATCGTTTGAATACTGCAGATGCGTTGATAGCGTACCCGCCCTGATCCGACAAGCCTTGATGGATAAACCACGACGATCCTTCAGCGCGTCTGCGCCAGGCTTTCCAGAAAGCTTTCCAGCACCAGATGGGGCCTTCTGCCCTTGCGCGTCACCCAGGACAACGTCAGGTCATAGAACCGCTCGCTCGGTTTCAACGCACGCAGACGCCCCTGTTGTACCCAGAAAGTGGCGTAATGGTCGGGCAGGTAGCCGATGTAGCGTCCCGTCAGAATCAGAAACGCCATGCCCTCGCGATCCGAGGCGCTGGCGGTGCACTTGAGCACCTGGTAACGCGCCTGGATATCGGCCGGCAGACGAAATGTCGGCGCGATGGCTTCCTGTGCGTTGAGGCGGTCGCCATCGAGCGCCTCGTCACTGGCGTAGAACAGCGGGTGGCCGACCGCGCAGTACAACAACGAACGCTCACTGTACAGCGGCTGGTACTCGAGCCCCGACAACGGGCTCGACTGCGGCACCACGCCAACATGCAAGCTGCCATCGAGCACGCCCTGCTCGACCTGGCTGGGCGCGATCATCCGGATCTGGATGCGCACATCGGGCCCACGGTCCTTGAGTTGCGCCAGCGCATGGGTGATGCGCATGTGCGGCAGCGTCACCAGGTTATCGGTCAGGCCAATGTTCAACTCGCCACGCAGGTGCTGGTGCAGGCCGTTGACGCCGGTGCGGAAGCTTTCCAGCGCCGCCAGCAACTGCAGCGCCGATTGATAGACCTCGCGGCCTTCTTCGGTCAGGGAAAACCCTGCGCGGCCACGCTGACACAGGCGCAGGCCCAAACGCTGCTCGAGGTCGCTCATCTGCTGGCTGATCGCCGAACGACCGATGCCCAGGACGTTTTCCGCCGCAGAAAAGCCGCCGCACTCCACCACGCTGCGAAAGATGCGCAGCAGGCGAATATCGAAATCACTGACCTGCGCGAGCGGATCGGGGCGACGGCTCATAGTTTAGTAGCTGCCTGACTGAAGATCGAAAAAGTTGGGTTTTCCAGACTTTATCGTCGTGACACCGTAGAGGCAACACGCTTGTCATCGCGTCTTCAATCGCTCAATGAGGTCTGTGCACATGAACATGCCCGAGAACGCCCCTGTCGGCATCACCAGCCAGCTCAAGCTGGATGCTCACTGGATGCCGTACACCGCCAACCGCAGCTTCCAGCGTGACCCGCGGATCATCGTCGCGGCCCAAGGCAGCTGGCTGACCGACGACAAGGGCCGGCAGATCTACGACAGCCTCTCCGGTCTGTGGACCTGCGGTGCGGGCCATACGCGCAAGGAAATCCAGGAAGCGGTGTCGCGTCAGCTCGGTGTGCTCGACTACTCGCCCGCGTTCCAGTACGGCCATCCGCTGTCCTTCCAGCTGGCGGAAAAAATCACCGACCTGACTCCCGGCAATCTCAATCACGTCTTCTATACCAACTCCGGCTCCGAGTGCTGCGACACCGCCGTGAAAATGGTCCGTGCCTATTGGCGCCTGAAAGGCCAGGCCACCAAGACCAAGATGATTGGCCGGGCCCGTGGCTACCACGGTGTCAACGTTGCCGGCACCAGCCTGGGCGGCGTCAACGGCAACCGCAAGATGTTCGGCCAGCTGATGGACGTCGACCACATCCCCCATACCCTGCTGCCGGGCAATACCTATTCCAAGGGATCGCCGGAGGAGGGTGGCATTGCCTTGGCCGATGAAATGCTCAAGGTCATCGAGCTGCACGACGCTTCCAACATCGCCGCCCTGATCGTCGAGCCCATGGCGGGTTCGGCAGGCGTGCTGCCACCGCCCAAGGGCTACCTCAAGCGCCTTCGTGAAATCTGCGACCAGCACAATATCCTGCTGATCTTCGACGAGGTCATCACCGGCTTCGGGCGCACCGGCGCCATGTTCGGTGCCGACACCTTCGGCGTGACCCCGGACCTGATGTGCATCGCCAAGCAGATCACCAACGGCGCCATTCCGATGGGCGCCGTCATCGCCAGCACCGAGATCTACCAGACCTTCATGAACCAGGCGACGCCCGAGTACGCCGTGGAATTCCCCCACGGCTATACCTACTCGGCGCACCCGGTGGCCTGCGCCGCCGGCCTTGCCGCGCTGGACCTGCTGCAGCGCGAAAACCTGGTGCAGAACGTCGCCGAGCTGGCACCGCATTTCGAAAACGTGCTGCACGGCGTCAAGGGCGCGAAGAACATCGTCGACATTCGCAACTATGGCCTTGCCGGCGCGATCCAGCTGGCGCCACGCGATGGCGATGCCATCGTGCGCCCCTATGAGGTGTCCATGAAGCTATGGAAAGCCGGATTCTACGTGCGTTTCGGCGGCGACACCCTGCAGTTCGGCCCAACCTTCAACGCCCAGCCGCAAGACCTCGATCGCCTGTTCGATGCTGTTGGCGAAGCCCTCAACCAGATCGACTGACCTTTTTTCCAAGGAGCCCATTGCATGAGCACTATCCAACACTTGATCAACGGCGATCTGGTTTCCAGCGGCGACCGTACGGCCGATGTCTTCAACCCGTCGACCGGCCAGGCCATCCGCAAACTCCAGCTGGCCAGCCGCGAGACCGTGCAACTGGCCATCGACGCCGCCAAGGCCGCGTTTCCAGCCTGGCGCAAGACTCCAGCGGCCAAGCGTGCCCAGGTGATGTTCCGTTTCAAGCAACTGCTCGAGCAGAACGAAGCCAAGATCGCCCAGATGATCAGTGAAGAGCATGGCAAAACGCTGGAAGACGCTGCAGGTGAACTCAAGCGCGGCATCGAAAACGTCGAGTTCGCCTGCGCAGCACCTGAGGTGCTCAAGGGTGAGTACAGCCGCAACGTCGGTCCCAATATCGATGCCTGGTCCGATTTCCAGCCACTGGGTATCGTTGCCGGTATCACGCCGTTCAACTTTCCGGCCATGGTCCCGCTGTGGATGTACCCCTTGGCCATCGTCTGCGGCAACTGCTTCATCCTCAAGCCGTCCGAGCGTGATCCCAGCTCTACACTCTATATAGCGCAACTGCTGTTGGAGGCGGGCCTCCCGGCTGGCGTACTCAATGTCGTGCACGGTGACAAGGTCGCGGTGGACGCGCTCATCGAAGCGCCGGAGGTCAAGGCACTGAGTTTCGTTGGCTCCACGCCGATCGCCGAGTACATCTACAGCGAAGGCACCCGTCGCGGTAAACGCGTTCAGGCCCTGGGTGGCGCGAAAAACCACGCGGTGTTGATGCCCGACGCTGATCTCGACAACGCGGTCAGCGCCTTGATGGGCGCAGCCTACGGTTCCTGCGGTGAGCGCTGCATGGCCATTTCGGTAGCCGTGTGCGTCGGCGACCAGGTCGCCGACGCCCTCGTGGCCAAGCTGACTCCGCAGATCAAGTCGCTGAAGATCGGCGCCGGCACGTCTTGTGGTCTGGACATGGGCCCACTGGTGACCGCCCAGGCCCGTGACAAGGTCTCAGGCTATGTCGATGACGGTGAGCAGGCCGGCGCCAAGCTGGTCGTGGACGGTCGCGGTCTGAGTGTATCGGGCAACGAAGAAGGCTTCTTCCTCGGCGGGTGCCTGTTCGACCACGTCACTCCCCAGATGCGTATCTATAAAGAAGAAATCTTCGGCCCGGTGTTGTGCATCGTCCGTGTCGAAAGCCTCGAGCAGGCCATGCAGTTGATCAACGACCATGAATACGGCAACGGCACTTGCATCTTCACCCGCGACGGTGAAGCGGCACGCCTGTTCTGCGACGAGATCGAAGTCGGCATGGTCGGCGTCAACGTACCGCTGCCGGTGCCGGTCGCCTATCACAGCTTCGGCGGCTGGAAGCGCTCCCTGTTCGGCGACCTGCATGCCTATGGCCCGGATGGCGTACGCTTCTACACGCGACGCAAGGCCATCACCCAGCGCTGGCCGCAACGTGCCAGCCACGAAGCGTCGCAGTTCGCTTTCCCTAGCCTTTAAGCATCGAGAAAGGGCGGGCCGCCAGGCCCGCCCTTTGCTTTTAGGGATATATGACAGTTTTTTGAAATTACCTGTTGACGCCCCTCTCAATGCGTCTATAATTCGCCCCACTTCCGGCGCAGCCGAAACGATAAACTCCTTGTTAATCAATGAGTTGGCCGTTTCAG
>NZ_JACYUJ010000005.1:0-469500 GCF_014841695.1 Pseudomonas sp. CFBP 8771
TGTGAGAGTAGGTCATCGTCAAGATTCAATTCCGAAACCCCTATCTGCGCAAGCAGGTAGGGGTTTTGTCTTTTTAGCGTTTCAAATCAGTGTCCGCCATCGCTATCATTGCGCCCTACCGAGACGCCGAGTTCGCTATGTCACCATTGCTGGATCTACTTAAAGACGGTCATTTTCACTCGGGCGAAGCGCTGGGCGAGGCTCTGGGGGTCAGCCGCAGTGCTGTGTGGAAGCAGCTGCAGCAGCTGCAAGCCGAACTGGGCATCGATGTGCACAAAGTGCGCGGCAAAGGCTATCGCCTTGCCGATCCTGTTTCTGCGCTCTCCAGCGAGACACTTGCGGCAAGCGCTCCAGCGGGCTGGGAGCTGCGTGTCATGCATAGCGTCGACTCCACCAATGCCGAAGCATTGCGTGCCGTCGCTGACGGGAGCCAGATGCCGCTCTTGATCGTTGCAGAGCAGCAGACAGCGGGACGGGGCCGGCGGGGTAGGCCTTGGGTAAGTCCCTATGCGCAAAATCTCTACTACAGCCTGGCGCTGCGTATCGAAGGGGGTATGGCTCGCCTGGAAGGCTTGAGCCTTGTGGTGGGGCTTGCCGTGGTCCGAGCGCTGCATGCGCAAGGTGTAAGCGAGGCAAGGCTCAAGTGGCCTAACGACATTCTGGTGGGAGACAAGAAGCTCGCAGGAATACTGCTGGAGCTGGTTGGCGATCCCAGTGATGTATGTCATGTCGTCATCGGTATTGGTATCAATGTGAATATGAGGCAGAACACGGCGGTGGATCGGCCTTGGACTTCCGTACGCCTGCAGCGGATGAGCCTGGTCGATCGCAATGACTTGGTTGCTGAACTCAACGTGCAGCTTCAGAGTCACCTGGAGCGTCACGCACTGTCCGGGTTCGAGCAGTTGCGGGAGGAGTGGGAGGGGCTGCATGCTTGGCAGGGCAGGGCTGTCGTCCTCAGTGCCGGGTTGAAGGCCATTGAAGGCCGGGTGTTGGGAATAGATGGCCAAGGTGGCCTGCGGCTTTCTGTAGGTGGCATCGAACAGGTGTTCAGTGGCGGAGAACTCAGTCTGCGCCTTGTAGGAGACAGCGGGCCTTCCGCAGTTTCCGATCCGAGGGGGGAGTGACGATGCGTTGGCTTGTACTACTGCTGTTGGTCCTCAACGTGTTCTATGCCGGGTGGCACCACCAGGAGCTTCCCGTGCGGCCCAAAGAGTTGGCGCCCCTGTCTACCTACAAGGGTGAGAGGCACCACATCCAGCTGCTGAACGAAAAGACTGAAACCCAGCGCTGAGCATTCTCATGGGACGCGCTCGGCACGCTTGTCCCGCCAGTGCGGTGAGCGATCCTCCCCGAGTGAGTGGGTGTATGTTCGGCCCCAATGAATTCAATGACTTAAAACATAAAATAATCTGATCTGGGGTATTGCCAGGCCCTGATGGTTTGCATAGAATGGCGCCCGCTTCACAGCGATGGTGCGAAAGCCCAGCGCTGTGAAACAGCTGTCGATGTAGCTAACCTCAAGATTTTAATGAGAAAAAGCTTGACAGTGAGGTGGCATAGCGTAAAATGCCGCCACGTTAAGGAGGGGTTCCCGAGCGGCCAAAGGGATCAGACTGTAAATCTGACGTCTACGACTTCGAAGGTTCGAATCCTTCTCCCTCCACCATTTTTAGCGTGAGCTGCAAGCTCCGCGGGTATAGTTTAGTGGTAGAACCTCAGCCTTCCAAGCTGATGATGCGGGTTCGATTCCCGCTACCCGCTCCAAGTTTGCTGTTTGTGCATGGTTTCAAGCTCTTGTAGCTCAGTTGGTAGAGCACACCCTTGGTAAGGGTGAGGTCAGCGGTTCAAATCCGCTCAAGAGCTCCATTTTTGCAAGGCAGATATGAAAATATCTGCCTTTGTTTTAATGGTAGGTGTGTGTCGCTCCTGTGGGTGTTGCGCATCTCTGCTGTTGGCATCTTGGGTTGTGAGGTCTGTGCCAGGGGTGATTGATGTCTCCTTGCGCAACATGGCAGTCCAATCAGGTGTTGAAATAGCTTTCCCGGGTCGGCATAATGTTCGGCCTGATTTGTTTTAGGTCAGTAGCTCAATTGGCAGAGCGACGGTCTCCAAAACCGTAGGTTGGGGGTTCGATTCCCTCCTGACCTGCCAGATTCACTCGGTGTGTCTGGCTTTCTTTTCACAGGATCCTCCTAGATGACTCCCAAGGCTGAAGCCCCAGAATCTCGTTTCGATCTGCTGAAGTGGCTCGTTGTTATCGCTTTGGTTGTGGTTGGCGTGGTTGGTAATCAGTACTACTCTTCGTCGCCGATCCTGTACCGGGTGCTTGCGCTTCTCGCTATTGCCGCTGTGGCCGCCTATGTGGCGCTGCAGACTGCCAAAGGCAAGTCGTTCTTCATCCTGGCTAAGGAAGCGCGCACCGAAATACGTAAAGTCGTTTGGCCGACTCGCCAAGAGACCACACAGACCACGCTGATCGTAGTCGCGGTCGTTCTGGTCATGGCGTTGCTGTTGTGGGGGCTCGATTCCCTGCTCGGCTGGCTTGTTTCCTTGATTGTTGGCTAAGGGTGTCCCGTGGCTAAGCGTTGGTACGTTGTGCATGCTTACTCGGGTTACGAGAAGCATGTTATGCGCTCTTTGATCGAGCGTGTAAAGCTGGCTGGTATGGAAGACGGTTTTGGCGAAATTCTCGTCCCCACTGAAGAAGTGGTCGAGATGCGAAATGGCCAAAAGCGTAAAAGCGAACGCAAGTTCTTTCCAGGCTATGTGCTGGTTCAGATGGACATGAACGAAGGTACTTGGCACTTGGTCAAGGACACGCCTCGGGTCATGGGTTTCATCGGCGGCACGGCAGACAAGCCTGCTCCGATTACCGACAAGGAAGCTGAAGCTATCCTGCGTCGCGTCGCTGACGGTAGCGACAAGCCCAAGCCAAAGACGCTGTTCGAGCCGGGCGAAGTCGTTCGTGTGACCGATGGTCCTTTCGCGGATTTCAACGGCACCGTCGAAGAAGTCAATTACGAAAAGAGCCGGATCCAGGTCGCGGTGCTCATTTTCGGTCGCTCTACTCCGGTAGAGCTCGAGTTCAGTCAGGTCGAAAAGGTCTGATTGGAAACGGATCCCATACCCCGCAGGCGTAAGCTGCGGGGTTTTGTCGTCACTGGGATAAAACGCAAGCAACTGGGGAGCCGAAAGGCGCTCGTACCCAATAGTGGAGTAGCTCATGGCTAAGAAAATCACGGCTTACATCAAGCTGCAAGTAAAGGCCGGCCAGGCCAACCCTAGCCCGCCCGTCGGCCCGGCTCTGGGCCAGCATGGCGTGAACATCATGGAATTCTGCAAGGCCTTCAACGCCCGTACCCAGGGCCAAGAAGCCGGCTTGCCGACTCCTGTAATCATCACTGTCTACAGTGACCGCAGCTTCACCTTCGAGACCAAAAGCACCCCTGCTTCGGTACTGCTGAAGAAAGCAGCCGGCCTGACCAGCGGCTCGGCTCGTCCGAACACCGTTAAAGTCGGTACCGTGACTCGCGCTCAGCTCGAAGACATCGCAAAAGCCAAGAATGCGGACCTGACTGCCGCTGACATGGAAGCAGCCGTGCGTACCATCGCCGGTTCTGCTCGCTCCATGGGCCTCAACGTGGAGGGTGTGTAATGGCTAAGCTGACCAAGCGCCAAAAAGCTATTGCTTCCAAGATCGAAGCAGGCAAGTTGTACAACTTCGAAGACGCAGCTGCGCTGCTGACCGAACTGTCCACCGTCAAGTTCAGCGAGTCCGTTGACGTGGCCGTGAACCTGGGCGTTGACCCACGTAAATCCGACCAGGTCGTACGTAGCGCTACTGTGCTGCCGCACGGCACTGGCAAGACCGTACGGGTTGCCGTGTTCACCCAGGGTCCAGCTGCCGAAGCCGCTCTGGCTGCCGGCGCAGACCGCGTAGGCATGGACGACCTGGCTGCCGAAATGAAAGGCGGCGACCTGAACTATGACGTCGTCATCGCATCCCCGGATGCCATGCGCGTTGTTGGTCAATTGGGTCAGATCCTCGGTCCACGTGGCCTGATGCCTAACCCGAAAGTCGGTACCGTGACGCCAGACGTCGCCAACGCCGTCAAGAATGCCAAGGCTGGTCAGGTTCGCTACCGCACCGACAAGAACGGCATCATCCACACTTCCGTTGGCAAGGTCGGTTTCGACGCCGTCAAGCTGAAGGAAAACGTTGAAGCCCTGATCGCTGATCTGAAGCGCATCAAGCCGGCTTCCTCGAAAGGCATCTACGTCAAGCGCGTCACCCTGAGCACCACCATGGGCCCAGGTCTGGTCATCGACCAAGGCTCGCTGGACGCGTAAGACTTTGCTGGTGGCGCGGGTGACCGTGCCATTGGCTGAAAAATTGGGGTCCCTGCCTGGCGGGGGCTATCCAAGACCGTAGGCGGCGCAAGCCTTAAACCTCAAGCCTACGCAGATGGTGCTCCCGGTTCCTTACCGAATCAGACACCAAAACGACATCCGGCTTCGGCCAGATGAAACGGTAACAAGCAGGAGTTAAACCCGTGGCAATTAATCTCGAAGACAAGAAGGCCATCGTCGCTGAAGTCAACGAGGCTGCCAAAGCTGCTCTGTCCGCTGTCGTGGCTGATGCCCGTGGTGTGACAGTAGGCGCTATGACCGGACTCCGTAAAGAGGCTCGTGAAGCTGGCGTATACGTACGTGTCGTACGTAACACCCTGCTCAAGCGCGCTGTTGCCGACACTGAATACAGTGTCCTCAACGACGTGTTCACCGGCCCGACCCTGATCGCATTCTCTACCGAACACCCGGGTGCTGCTGCTCGCTTGTTCAAGGAATTCGCCAAGGGTCAGGACAAGTTCGAGATCAAGGCAGCTGCGTTCGAGGGCAAGTTCCTCGCAGCTAACCAAATCGACGTACTGGCAACACTGCCGACCCGTAACGAAGCCATTTCGCAGCTGATGAGCGTGATTCAAGGCGCTACCAGCAAGCTGGCTCGTACTCTGGCCGCAGTTCGCGAGCAAAAAGAAGCTGCTGCAGCCTGAGGCTGAGCATTTTCTCTCGCGCTTTTTTGTTTATTTCGATGGCCGTGTAGGCCGTCCCCCAATTCAGGAAATACAGCAATGTCTATCTCCCAAGACGATATCCTCAACGCCGTAGCTGAAATGTCGGTTCTGCAGGTTGTTGAGCTGATCAAAGCTTTCGAAGAAAAATTCGGCGTTTCCGCTGCCGCTGCTTCTGCTGGCCCAGCTGCTGCTGCAGTTGTTGCTGAAGAGCAAACCGAATTCAACGTCATGCTGCTGGAAGCTGGCGAGAAGAAAGTAAACGTGATCAAGGCAGTTCGTGAACTGACCGGTCTGGGCCTGAAAGAAGCCAAGGCTGTAGTTGACGGCGCTCCTGCCATGGTTCTGGAAGCTGTTGCCAAAGACGCAGCCGACAAAGCCAAAGCAACGCTGGAAGAAGCAGGCGCCAAAGTCGAGCTGAAGTAAGCATCGACCTTGCGTCTCCAGCCCGAGCGTCAAGCGAAAGGCTGATGGCTGGTGGCTCATGCCACCGGCCTTTTTCCGTTACTGGCAGTCGATCAGGTCGACGCCGGCAACGCGCTGTAACCACCCAAGGGTGGCGCAAACCACGGGGTTTGCACGATTTTCTGGCTGCTCCCGTCGGGAGAAGCCACAAGCAGGTGACCAAGCTGGGGAACGCTGATGGCTTACTCATATACTGAGAAAAAACGTATCCGCAAGGACTTTAGCAAGTTGCCGGACGTCATGGACGTACCGTACCTCTTGGCTATCCAGCTGGATTCGTATCGCGAATTCTTGCAGGCGGGCGCGACCAAGGACCAGTTCCGTGATGTCGGTCTGCATGCGGCCTTCAAATCCGTTTTCCCGATCATCAGCTACTCCGGCAACGCTGCTCTGGAGTACGTTGGTTATCGTCTGGGCGAACCGGCCTTTGACGTCAAAGAGTGCGTACTGCGTGGCGTGACCTACGCTGTGCCGCTGCGCGTGAAAGTGCGCCTGATCATTTTCGACAAAGAATCGTCGAACAAAGCGATCAAGGACATCAAGGAGCAGGAAGTCTACATGGGGGAAATCCCCCTGATGACCGAGAACGGTACCTTCGTAATCAACGGTACCGAGCGCGTCATCGTTTCCCAGCTGCACCGTTCGCCGGGTGTGTTCTTCGACCACGACCGTGGCAAGACGCACAGCTCGGGCAAGCTGCTCTATTCGGCCCGTATCATTCCTTACCGTGGCTCCTGGCTGGACTTCGAGTTCGATCCGAAAGACTGTGTATTCGTCCGGATCGACCGTCGTCGCAAGCTGCCTGCCTCGGTACTGCTGCGCGCTCTGGGCTACAGCACCGAGCAAGTCCTCGATGCGTTCTACACCACCAACGTATTCCACGTGCAGGGCGAAGTGCTCAGCCTGGAACTGGTGCCCCAGCGCCTGCGCGGTGAAATTGCCGTTCTCGATATCCTCGATGAGAAAGGCAAGGTGATTGTCGAGCAAGGCCGCCGCATCACGGCTCGACACATCAACCAGATCGAAAAAGCCAACATCAAGCAGTTGGAAGTGCCGCTGGACTACGTTCTGGGTCGCACCACGGCCAAGGCCATCGTGCACCCGGCGACTGGCGAGATCCTGTGCGAGTGCAACACCGAACTGACCACCGACCTGCTGCTCAAGATCGCCAAGGCGCAGGTCGTTCGCATCGAGACGTTGTATACCAACGATATCGACTGTGGTCCGTTCATCTCCGACACCTTGAAGATCGACTCCACCGGCAATCAGCTTGAAGCGCTGGTGGAAATCTACCGCATGATGCGTCCAGGCGAGCCTCCAACCAAGGATGCCGCCGAGACCCTGTTCAACAACCTGTTCTTCAGCCCCGAGCGCTACGACCTGTCTGCGGTCGGCCGGATGAAGTTCAACCGTCGTATCGGTCGTACCGAGATCGAAGGTTCGGGTGTTCTGAGCAAGGAAGACATCGTTGCCGTATTGAAGACCCTGGTCGACATCCGCAACGGCAAGGGCATCGTCGACGACATCGACCACCTGGGTAACCGTCGTGTTCGCTGCGTCGGCGAGATGGCCGAGAACCAGTTCCGTGTAGGCCTGGTACGCGTCGAGCGTGCGGTCAAGGAACGCCTGTCGATGGCCGAAAGCGAAGGCTTGATGCCGCAGGACCTGATCAACGCCAAGCCTGTTGCTGCCGCGGTGAAAGAGTTCTTCGGTTCCAGCCAGCTGTCGCAGTTCATGGACCAGAACAACCCGCTGTCCGAGATCACCCATAAGCGTCGTGTCTCCGCACTCGGCCCTGGTGGTTTGACTCGCGAGCGTGCCGGCTTCGAAGTGCGCGACGTTCACCCGACGCACTACGGTCGCGTGTGCCCGATCGAAACGCCGGAAGGTCCGAACATCGGCTTGATCAACTCCCTGGCGGCCTATGCGCGCACCAACCAGTACGGCTTCCTGGAAAGCCCGTACCGTGTGGTGAAGGACGCTCTGGTCACCGACGAGATCGTGTTCCTGTCCGCCATCGAAGAGGCCGATCACGTGATCGCTCAGGCTTCGGCCACGATGAACGACAAGAAGGTTCTGATCGACGAGCTGGTGGCCGTACGTCACTTGAACGAATTCACCGTCAAGGCGCCGGAAGACGTCACCTTGATGGACGTTTCGCCCAAGCAGGTCGTCTCGGTTGCCGCATCGCTGATTCCGTTTCTCGAGCACGATGACGCCAACCGTGCGTTGATGGGCTCGAACATGCAGCGTCAGGCTGTACCGACCCTGCGTGCCGACAAGCCGCTGGTAGGTACCGGCATGGAGCGCAACGTTGCCCGTGACTCCGGCGTCTGCGTCGTGGCTCGTCGCGGTGGCGTGATCGACTCCGTCGATGCCAGCCGTATCGTGGTCCGGGTTGCCGATGACGAAGTCGAGACTGGCGAAGCCGGTGTCGACATCTACAACCTGACCAAGTACACCCGCTCGAACCAGAACACCTGCATCAACCAGCGTCCGCTGGTGAACAAGGGGGACGTGGTTCAGCGCAGCGACATCATGGCCGACGGTCCGTCCACCGACATGGGTGAGCTGGCGCTGGGTCAGAACATGCGCATCGCGTTCATGGCGTGGAACGGCTTCAACTTCGAAGACTCCATCTGCCTGTCCGAGCGTGTGGTTCAGGAAGATCGCTTCACCACGATCCACATCCAGGAACTGACCTGTGTGGCCCGTGACACCAAGCTTGGCCCAGAGGAAATCACTGCCGACATCCCGAATGTGGGCGAAGCGGCGCTGAACAAGCTGGACGAAGCCGGTATCGTTTACGTAGGTGCCGAAGTCGGCGCCGGCGACATCCTGGTCGGCAAGGTCACTCCGAAAGGCGAGACCCAACTGACTCCGGAAGAAAAACTGCTGCGTGCGATCTTCGGCGAGAAGGCCAGCGACGTTAAGGACACCTCCCTGCGCGTGCCTACCGGCACCAAGGGTACCGTCATCGACGTACAGGTCTTCACCCGTGACGGCGTCGAGCGTGATGCTCGTGCACTGTCGATCGAGAAGAGCCAGCTGGACGAAATCCGCAAGGACCTGAACGAAGAGTTCCGCATCGTCGAAGGCGCGACCTTCGAACGTCTGCGCTCGGCCCTGATGGGGCAGATGGTCGAAGGCGGCGCTGGCCTGAAGAAAGGTACCGAGGTCACCCACGAGGTCCTCGACGGCCTGGAACACGGTCAGTGGTTCAAGCTGCGCATGGCCGAAGACGCGCTCAACGAGCAGCTCGAGAAGGCTCAGGCCTATATCGTCGATCGCCGCCGTCTGCTGGACGACAAGTTCGAAGACAAGAAGCGCAAGCTGCAGCAAGGCGATGACCTGGCTCCAGGCGTGCTGAAGATCGTCAAGGTCTACCTGGCCATCCGCCGTCGCATCCAGCCGGGTGACAAGATGGCCGGTCGTCACGGTAACAAAGGTGTGGTCTCGGTGATCATGCCTGTCGAGGACATGCCGCACGACGCCAACGGTACGCCGGTGGACGTGGTACTCAACCCTCTGGGTGTACCATCGCGCATGAACGTTGGTCAGATTCTCGAAACCCACCTGGGCCTCGCGGCCAAGGGCCTGGGCGAGAAGATCAACACCATGCTCGAAGAGCAGCGTAAGGTAGCTGATCTGCGCAAGTTCCTGACCGAGATCTACAACGAGATCGGTGGCCGTCAAGAGCAGCTGGAAACCTTCTCCGACCAGGAAATCCTGGACCTGGCGAAGAACCTCAAGGGCGGCGTTCCAATGGCCACCCCGGTGTTCGACGGTGCCAAGGAAAGCGAAATCAAGGCCATGCTGAAACTGGCCGACATGCCGGAAAGCGGCCAGATGCAGCTGTTCGATGGTCGTACCGGCAACAAGTTCGAGCGTCCGGTCACCGTTGGCTACATGTACATGCTGAAGCTGAACCACTTGGTGGACGACAAGATGCACGCGCGTTCCACTGGTTCCTACAGCTTGGTTACCCAGCAGCCGCTGGGTGGCAAGGCGCAGTTCGGTGGTCAGCGTTTCGGGGAGATGGAAGTGTGGGCGCTGGAAGCATACGGCGCGGCATACACCCTGCAAGAAATGCTCACAGTGAAGTCGGACGATGTGAACGGCCGTACCAAGATGTACAAGAACATCGTGGACGGCGATCACCGTATGGAGCCGGGAATGCCCGAGTCCTTCAACGTGCTGATCAAAGAGATTCGTTCTCTGGGTATCGACATCGATCTGGAAACCGAATAACACGTGACGCGAATCGGGAGTGGGCGGCTACCGTCCACTCCCTGCTCCGCCAGGAGGAAAGGCCTTGAAAGACCTACTGAATTTGCTGAAAAACCAGGGTCAAGTCGAAGAGTTCGATGCGATCCGTATCGGCCTCGCGTCGCCTGAAATGATCCGTTCGTGGTCCTTCGGTGAAGTTAAAAAGCCGGAAACCATCAACTACCGTACGTTCAAGCCCGAGCGTGACGGCTTGTTCTGCGCCAAGATCTTTGGCCCGGTCAAGGACTACGAGTGCCTGTGCGGCAAGTACAAGCGCTTGAAGCACCGTGGCGTGATCTGCGAGAAGTGCGGCGTCGAAGTTGCACTGGCCAAGGTTCGCCGCGAGCGCATGGCTCACATCGAACTGGCTTCGCCAGTCGCCCACATCTGGTTCCTGAAGTCGCTGCCGTCCCGTATCGGCCTGCTGATGGACATGACCCTGCGTGATATCGAGCGCGTTCTCTACTTCGAGAGCTATGTCGTTATCGACCCGGGCATGACCACCCTTGAAAAGGGTCAGCTGCTGAACGACGAGCAGTACTTCGAAGCACTCGAAGAGTTCGGCGACGATTTCGATGCCCGCATGGGTGCCGAAGCTGTTCGTGAGCTGCTGCACGCCATTGACCTGGAACACGAGATTGGCCGCCTGCGCGAAGAGATTCCGCAGACCAACTCGGAAACCAAGATCAAGAAGCTGTCCAAGCGCCTGAAGTTGATGGAGGCCTTCCAGGGCTCCGGCAACCTGCCTGAGTGGATGGTGTTGACCGTTCTGCCGGTTCTGCCGCCAGACCTGCGTCCACTGGTTCCGCTGGATGGCGGTCGCTTTGCGACTTCCGACCTCAACGATCTGTATCGTCGAGTGATCAACCGCAACAACCGTTTGAAGCGCCTGCTGGATCTGTCGGCTCCCGACATCATCGTGCGCAACGAAAAGCGCATGCTGCAGGAAGCTGTGGATGCACTGCTCGACAACGGTCGCCGCGGTCGTGCCATTACCGGTTCGAACAAGCGTCCCCTGAAGTCCCTGGCTGACATGATCAAGGGTAAGCAGGGTCGTTTCCGTCAGAACTTGCTCGGCAAGCGCGTCGACTACTCGGGTCGTTCGGTTATTACCGTGGGCCCGACCCTGCGCCTGCACCAGTGTGGTCTTCCGAAGAAGATGGCTCTGGAACTGTTCAAGCCGTTCATTTTCGGCAAGCTGGAAATGCGTGGTCTGGCGACCACCATCAAGGCCGCCAAGAAGATGGTCGAGCGCGAGCTGCCGGAAGTATGGGACGTTCTTGCCGAAGTGATTCGCGAACACCCCGTGCTGCTCAACCGTGCACCGACCCTTCACCGTCTGGGTATCCAGGCGTTTGAACCGGTACTGATCGAAGGCAAGGCTATCCAGCTGCACCCTCTGGTCTGTGCTGCGTACAACGCCGACTTCGACGGCGACCAGATGGCGGTCCACGTACCGTTGACCCTGGAAGCCCAGCTCGAAGCCCGTGCGCTGATGATGTCGACCAACAACATCCTGTCGCCAGCCAACGGTGAGCCAATCATCGTTCCGTCGCAGGACGTTGTATTGGGTCTGTACTACATGACGCGTGAAGCGATCAACGCCAAAGGCGAAGGTCGTGTGTTCGCGGATCTGCAGGAAGTTGACCGTGTGTTCCGTGCCGGCGAAGCCGCACTGCACGCCAAGGTCAAAGTGCGTATCCACGAAACCGTCAACGACCGTGACGGCGGCAGCGTGAGCAACGTTCGTATTGTCGACACCACTGTCGGCCGTGCCTTGTTGTACCAGGTTGTGCCAAAAGGTCTGTCGTACGATGTCGTCAACCTGCCGATGAAGAAGAAGGCGATCTCCAAGCTGATCAACCAGTGCTACCGCGTGGTTGGTTTGAAAGAGACCGTGATTTTCGCTGATCAGTTGATGTACACCGGTTTTGCCTACTCGACCATTTCCGGCGTTTCCATCGGTGTTAACGACTTCGTTATCCCGGATGAGAAAGCTCGCATCATCGGTACCGCGACCGACGAAGTGAAAGAGATCGAGAGCCAGTATGCTTCCGGCCTGGTAACCCAGGGCGAGAAGTACAACAAGGTGATCGACCTTTGGTCCAAGGCCAACGACGAAGTGTCCAAGGCAATGATGTCGAACCTCTCGAAAGAGAAGGTCATCGATCGTCATGGCAACGAAGTGGACCAGGAATCGTTCAACTCGATGTACATGATGGCTGACTCCGGTGCACGGGGTTCGGCTGCTCAGATTCGCCAGCTGGCCGGTATGCGTGGCCTGATGGCCAAGCCGGACGGCTCGATCATCGAGACGCCGATCACCGCGAACTTCCGTGAAGGCTTGAGCGTACTTCAGTACTTCATCTCGACTCACGGTGCTCGTAAGGGTCTGGCGGATACCGCGTTGAAGACAGCTAACTCCGGTTATCTGACTCGCCGTCTGGTTGACGTTGCACAGGATCTGGTCGTTACCGAAGTCGACTGCGGTACCGAGCACGGTCTGCTGATGACGCCGCACATTGAAGGCGGTGACGTCGTCGAGCCGTTGGGCGAGCGCGTTCTGGGTCGAGTGATCGCCCGCGACGTGTTCAAGCCTGGCACCGACGAGGTGATCGTTCCAGGCGGTACGCTGGTGGACGAAAAGTGGGTTGAATTCATCGAGCTCAACAGCATCGACGAAGTCATCGTGCGTTCGCCGATCAGCTGCGAAACCCGTTACGGTATCTGCGCCAAGTGCTACGGCCGTGATCTGGCTCGCGGTCACCAGGTGAACATCGGTGAAGCGGTCGGCGTTATCGCCGCCCAGTCCATCGGTGAGCCGGGCACCCAGCTGACCATGCGTACGTTCCACATCGGTGGTGCGGCAAGCCGGACCTCGGCTGCCGACAGCGTCCAGGTGAAGAACGGCGGTACTGTCCGCCTGCATAACCTGAAGCACGTCGAGCGTCTGGACGGCAACCTGGTTGCAGTATCGCGTTCGGGTGAGTTGGCGATTGCCGACGAGTTCGGTCGTGAGCGCGAACGTTACAAGCTGCCATACGGTGCAGTGATTTCGGTGAAGGAAGGCGACAAGGTCGACGCTGGCGCTATCGTGGCCAAGTGGGACCCGCACACTCACCCAATCGTCACCGAGATGAAAGGTACCGTGACCTACGTGGGCATGGAAGAAGGCATCACGATCAAGCGTCAGACAGACGAATTGACCGGCCTGACCAACATCGAAGTGCTCGACGCCAAGGACCGTCCAGCTGCGGGCAAGGAAATTCGTCCGGCAGTGAAGATGGTTGGCGTCGATGGCAAGGATCTGCTGTTGCCAGGTACCGACGTACCGGCCCAGTACTTCCTGCCAGCCAACGCCCTGGTCGGCGTGGCGGATGGTGCGCAAGTGGGTGTGGGTGACGTTATCGCCCGTATTCCACAGGAAACTTCGAAGACTCGCGACATCACCGGTGGTCTGCCGCGTGTTGCCGACTTGTTCGAAGCGCGTCGTCCGAAGGAAGCTTCGATCCTGGCGGAAGTCAGCGGTACCATCGCTTTCGGCAAGGAAACCAAAGGCAAACGCCGCTTGGTTATCACGCCGAACGACGGCACCGATCCGTATGAAGAGCTGATTCCGAAGTGGCGTCACCTGAACGTCTTCGAAGGCGAACAAGTGAACCGCGGCGAAGTTATCTCGGACGGTCCGAGTGACCCGCATGACATCCTGCGCTTGCTGGGTGTGAGTGCGCTGGCCAAGTACATCGTCAACGAGATTCAGGACGTGTACCGTCTGCAGGGCGTGAAGATCAACGACAAGCACATCGAGACGATTCTGCGTCAGATGCTGCGCAAGGTCGAAATCTCCGAGTCCGGCGACAGCAGCTTCATCAAGGGCGACCAGATGGAACTGACCCACGTACTGGGTGAGAACGAGCGTCTGAGTGCGGACGAGAAATTCGTTTCGAAATTCACTCGCGTGCTGCTGGGTATTACCAAGGCGTCGTTGTCCACCGAATCGTTCATCTCGGCGGCTTCCTTCCAGGAAACCACTCGAGTACTGACCGAAGCGGCAGTCACCGGCAAGCGCGATTACCTGCGCGGCCTGAAAGAGAACGTGGTCGTGGGTCGTCTGATCCCGGCTGGTACCGGTCTGGCGTATCACAGCGAGCGCAAGCGTCGCCGTGAACTCGACAAACCGACTCGCGTCAGCGCCAGTGAAGTGGAAGCTGCGTTGACCGAAGCGCTGAACTCAAGCGGTAATTGAGACCAGCGGTAGTGATGACGGGGCCCTGGTAGCCCTTGCCAACTCCGCAACGACACAAAATGTCGCAGCGGAGTTGGCAGGGGAGGCCGGGGCCTTGTCTTGACTGGGGACGAGATCCTCTTTAGACTCTTGTACCCCTAAATTTGGCGGGATTGATTCCTGCCATTTTTGCTTTTCTTGCAAGACAATAGCGTCGCAAGACAACAGTGGAGCTAGTAGATGGCAACTATCAACCAGCTGGTACGTCAGCCGCGCAAGCGTATCGTCGAGAAATCCGACGTACCTGCGCTGCAGAACTGCCCGCAACGTCGTGGTGTGTGCACCCGTGTGTACACCACCACGCCGAAAAAACCTAACTCGGCACTGCGTAAAGTATGCCGTGTGCGCCTGACCAACGGTTTCGAGGTTTCCTCGTACATCGGCGGTGAAGGCCACAACCTGCAAGAGCACAGCGTGGTACTGATCCGCGGCGGTCGTGTAAAAGACTTGCCAGGTGTTCGTTACCACACCGTTCGCGGCTCCCTGGATACCTCCGGCGTCAAAGGTCGTAACCAAGGTCGTTCGAAGTACGGTACCAAGCGTCCGAAGTAATCGGCGTTTGCACACTGCAGTTATCTATTTTTCTGAGTCGATAAGAGTAAGGTCGGGCCTGTCCCGAGCTAACCTGAAGACCGTTTGAGGGCTTATCCATGCCAAGAAGACGCGTAGCAGCCAAGCGCGAAGTGCTTGACGATCCAAAATACGGCAGCCAGATCCTGGCCAAGTTCATGAACCACGTGATGGAAAGCGGCAAGAAAGCCGTTGCCGAGCGTATCGTTTATGGCGCGCTGGACAAGGTTAAAGAACGCAAGAACAGCGACCCCCTGGAAATCTTCGAGAAAGCTCTCGACGCCATCGCTCCGCTGGTCGAAGTGAAGTCGCGCCGTGTAGGCGGTGCTACTTACCAGGTTCCGGTCGAAGTTCGTCCGTCCCGTCGTAACGCCCTGGCAATGCGCTGGCTGGTAGACTTCGCGCGCAAGCGCGGTGAAAAGTCGATGGCTCTGCGCTTGGCCGGCGAACTGCTGGACGCTGCCGAAGGCAAAGGTGCTGCAGTTAAGAAGCGTGAAGACGTTCACCGTATGGCTGAAGCCAACAAAGCGTTCTCGCACTACCGCTTCTAAATTCAGCGTCACTAATTTTGCGAGGGCTTTATGGCTCGTACTACACCGATTAACCGCTACCGTAACATTGGTATCGTTGCTCACGTGGACGCTGGTAAAACCACGACCACCGAGCGCGTCCTTTTTTACACCGGCAAAAGCCACAAAATGGGCGAGGTGCATGACGGCGCCGCGACCACAGACTGGATGGTTCAGGAGCAGGAGCGTGGTATTACCATCACTTCTGCTGCTATCACCGCCTTCTGGAAGGGCTCCGAGAAGCAGTACAAGGACGAGCATCGCTTCAACGTCATCGATACCCCGGGCCACGTAGACTTCACCATTGAAGTTGAGCGTTCCCTGCGCGTACTCGACGGCGCTGTCGTTGTGTTCTGTGGTACCTCGGGTGTAGAGCCTCAGTCGGAAACCGTATGGCGTCAAGCCAACAAGTACGGCGTTCCTCGTCTTGTTTACGTAAACAAGATGGACCGTGCTGGCGCGAACTTCCTGCGCGTGATCGGTCAGATCAAGCAGCGTTTGGGCCACACTCCGGTGCCTATCCAGCTGGCTATCGGTTCCGAAGACAATTTCCAGGGCCAGATCGATCTGTTGGCCATGGAAGCTGTGTACTGGAACGATGCTGACAAAGGCATGGTTCCTGTTCGCAAGCCTATCCCTGCCGAGCTGCAGGAACTGGCTGACGAATGGCGCAACAACATGGTCGAAGCTGCGGCTGAAGCCAACGAAGAGCTGATGAACAAGTACCTCGAAGGTGAAGAACTCACCAACGACGAAATCAAGGCTGCTCTGCGTCAGCGTACCATCGCTGGCGAGATCGTCTTGGCTGTTTGCGGTTCCTCGTTCAAGAACAAGGGCGTTCCCCTGGTTCTCGATGCTGTGATCGACTACCTGCCGGCTCCGGTCGATATTCCTGCCATCAAGGGTACTGACCCGGATGACGAGACCATCGAGCTGGAGCGTCATGCAGACGACGCAGAACCGTTTTCCGCTCTGGCATTCAAAATTGCCACTGACCCATTCGTGGGTACCCTGACCTTCGTCCGTGTTTACTCGGGCGTGTTGAACTCCGGCGACGGCGTGATCAACTCGGTCAAGGGCAAGAAAGAGCGCGTGGGTCGTATGGTGCAGATGCACGCCAACGCCCGCGAAGAGATCAAGGAAGTACGCGCTGGCGACATCGCGGCCTTGATCGGCATGAAGGACGTCACCACTGGTGAAACCTTGTGCAACGGTGACAAGCCGATCATCCTCGTTCGCATGGACTTCCCGGAGCCGGTTATTTCGGTTGCCGTAGAGCCCAAGACCAAGGATGACCAGGAAAAAATGGGTATCGCTCTGGGCAAGCTTGCTCAGGAAGATCCATCTTTCCGCGTTAAAACCGATGAAGAGACTGGTCAGACGATCATCTCCGGCATGGGCGAGCTGCACCTGGACATCCTGGTTGACCGGATGCGCCGTGAGTTCAACGTCGAAGCCAACATCGGTAAGCCTCAGGTTTCCTATCGTGAGCGCATCACGAAGAACTGTGAAATCGAAGGCAAGTTCGTTCGTCAGTCCGGCGGTCGTGGTCAGTTTGGTCACTGCTGGATCCGTTTTGCCCCTGCTGACGAAGGTCAGGAAGGTCTGCAATTCGTGAACGAAGTCGTCGGTGGTGTGGTTCCCAAGGAATACATCCCGGCGATTCAGAAGGGTATCGAAGAGCAGATGAAGAACGGTGTTGTTGCCGGCTATCCGCTGATCGGCCTGAAAGCGACCGTTTTCGACGGTTCCTACCACGACGTCGACTCCAACGAGATGGCGTTCAAGGTCGCTGCCTCCATGGCAACCAAGCAACTGGCCCAGAAGGGCGGTGGTGAGTTGCTTGAGCCGATCATGGCGGTAGAAGTTGTTACACCTGAAGACTACATGGGTGATGTCATGGGCGACCTTAACCGTCGTCGCGGCATGATCTTGGGTATGGAAGATACGGTTTCCGGCAAAGTGATTCGCGCCGAGGTTCCGTTGGGTGAGATGTTCGGTTATGCGACCGACGTTCGCTCCATGTCCCAGGGTCGCGCAAGCTACTCTATGGAATTCAAAAAATACAACACAGCTCCGGCGCACATCGCTGAAACTGTATCCAAAAAACAAGGCTGATTCAGTCCTTTAGGCAAGGAGTTAATTGTCGTGGCTAAAGAAAAATTTGATCGTTCCCTACCGCACGTCAACGTTGGCACCATTGGTCACGTTGACCACGGTAAAACCACTCTGACTGCTGCTCTGACTCGCGTTTGCTCCGAAGTTTTCGGTTCCGCAATCGTCGACTTCGACAAGATCGACAGCGCTCCAGAAGAAAAAGCTCGTGGTATCACCATCAACACCGCGCACGTTGAATACAACTCGCTGATCCGTCACTACGCTCACGTTGACTGCCCAGGTCACGCTGACTATGTGAAGAACATGATCACCGGTGCTGCCCAGATGGACGGCGCGATTCTGGTTTGCTCGGCCGCTGATGGTCCGATGCCACAAACCCGTGAGCACATCCTGCTGTCCCGCCAGGTTGGCGTTCCGTACATCGTGGTTTACCTGAACAAGGCCGACCTGGTAGACGACGCCGAGCTGCTGGAACTGGTAGAGATGGAAGTTCGTGACCTGCTGTCGACCTACGACTTCCCAGGCGACGACACTCCGATCATCATCGGTTCGGCTCGTATGGCGCTGGAAGGCAAAGACGACAACGAAATGGGCACCAGCTCCGTTCGTAAACTGGTTGAGACTCTGGACAGCTACATCCCAGATCCAGTCCGTGTCATCGACAAGCCATTCCTGATGCCAATCGAAGACGTGTTCTCGATCTCCGGTCGCGGTACCGTTGTTACCGGTCGTATCGAGCGCGGCATCGTCAAGGTTCAGGATTCGCTGGAAATCGTAGGTCTGCGTGACACCACCGTCACCACCTGCACAGGCGTTGAAATGTTCCGCAAGCTGCTGGACGAAGGTCGTGCTGGCGAGAACTGCGGCGTGCTGCTGCGCGGCACCAAGCGTGACGACGTCGAGCGTGGCCAGGTTCTGGTCAAGCCGGGTTCGGTCAAGCCGCACACCAAGTTCGAAGCTGAAGTCTACGTGCTGAGCAAGGAAGAAGGCGGTCGTCACACTCCGTTCTTCAAAGGCTACCGTCCACAGTTCTACTTCCGGACCACTGACGTGACCGGTAACTGCGAACTGCCGGAAGGCGTTGAAATGGTAATGCCAGGCGACAACATCAAAATGGTTGTCACCCTGATCAAGACCATCGCAATGGAAGACGGTCTGCGTTTCGCTATCCGTGAAGGCGGTCGTACCGTCGGCGCTGGCGTCGTAGCCAAAATCATCGAGTAATCGTTGATCGTTTGAAAAGGCCCCCGCTTAGCGGGGGCTTTTTTATTGGGTTGACACTCGATGGGCGCGTCTATAGAATTGCGCCTCCTTTTAACGGGTGCATTGCGCCCGGTGGGAACAGCAGCCGGAGTCTGAAATCCAATGCAAAATCAGCAAATCCGTATCAGGTTGAAGGCTTTTGACCATCGCCTGATCGACCAATCCACCCAGGAAATCGTGGAAACCGCGAAACGTACTGGTGCTCAGGTGCGTGGTCCAATTCCACTTCCTACCCGTAAAGAGCGGTTCACCGTTCTGGTTTCCCCGCACGTCAACAAAGACGCGCGCGACCAGTACGAGATCCGCACTCATAAGCGTGTTCTGGACATCGTCCAGCCAACGGACAAAACCGTTGACGCGCTGATGAAGCTTGATCTTGCGGCAGGTGTGGAAGTGCAGATCAGCCTCGGCTAAGACTTGGGTCTTAGTCGTGTAACGCTCTGAAATGGGCGGCCATAGCGGGTGAAAGCCCCGTACACTCATGAGGTTTACAACATGACTATTGGTGTAGTCGGTCGTAAATGCGGTATGACCCGTATTTTCACCGAAGAAGGTGTCTCCATTCCGGTCACGGTCATTGAGATCGAGCCGAATCGCGTCACCCAGTTTAAAACTGAAGAAACTGATGGCTATCGTGCAGTGCAAGTCACTGTCGGCGAGCGTCGTGCTTCGCGTGTGACTGCTGCTCAAGCAGGTCACTTCGCCAAGGCGAACGTTGCTGCCGGTCGTGGCGTCTGGGAATTCCGCCTTGCAGAAGGCGACTACCAGGCTGGCGACTTGATCAATGCTGAACTCTTCGCAGCGGGCCAACTGGTAGATGTTACCGGTCAGTCCAAAGGTAAAGGCTTTGCCGGTACCATCAAGCGTTGGAACTTCCGCGGTCAAGACAACACGCACGGTAACTCCGTTTCCCACCGCGTCCCTGGCTCCATCGGCCAGTGCCAGACTCCTGGCCGTGTATTCAAGGGCAAAAAAATGTCCGGTCATATGGGCGCTGAGCGCGTGACCGTGCAGTCCCTGGAAGTTGTGCGCGTCGACGCTGAACGCAATCTGCTGCTCGTCAAGGGTGCTGTTCCTGGCGCAACCGGCGGCAACCTGGTTGTGCGTCCGGCAGCCAAGGCTCGCGGTTAAGGGGAAGCGAAAATGCAATTAAATGTAAATGACGCTCAGGCGATCGAAGTTTCCGAACTGACCTTCGGCGGCGAGTTCAACGAGACGCTGGTGCACCAGGCAGTCGTGGCCTACATGGCTGGCGGTCGTCAGGGCAGTAAGCAGCAAAAGACCCGTTCCGACGTTCGTGGTGGCGGTAAGCGCCCTTGGCGTCAGAAGGGTACCGGCCGTGCTCGTGCCGGTACTATCCGTAGCCCTATCTGGCGTGGCGGTGGTACCACTTTCGCAGCTCGTCCTCAGGATCACACCCAGAAGCTGAACAAGAAGATGTATCGCGCAGCACTGCGCTCCATCCTTGCTGAGCTGGTGCGTACCGACCGTCTGGTCGTGGTTCAGGACTTCGCTGTCGAAGCACCGAAAACCAAAGACCTGCTGGGCAAGCTGAATGGCATGGGCCTTACCGACGTTCTGATCGTATCGGACTCCGTCGACGAGAACCTGTACCTGGCTGCTCGCAACCTGCCGCACGTCGATGTACGTGACGTCCAAGGTTCCGACCCAGTTAGTCTGATCGCATACGACAAGGTGTTGATCACCGTGTCGGCCGTGAAGAAATTCGAGGAGCTGCTGGGATGAACCAGGAACGCGTATTTAAAGTTCTGCTTGGCCCGCACGTTTCCGAGAAGGCTACGGTTCTGGCAGACAAGAAAGGTCAGTTCGTTTTCAAGGTTGCTACCGACGCAACCAAGCTGGAAATCAAGAAGGCCGTCGAAAGCCTGTTCAGCGTGAAAGTAGAGCGTGTTACTACCCTGAACGTACTGGGTAAAAGCAAGCGCACTGCTCGCGGTCTGGGCAAGCGTAATGACTGGAAGAAGGCAGTTATCTCCCTTCAGCCAGGCCAAGATCTCGATTTCAGCAGCAGTGCTGAGTAAGGAAGGGGTGCATCATGGCAATCGTTAAATGCAAACCGACTTCCCCTGGCCGCCGTTTCGTGGTCAAGGTGGTCAACCAGGAGCTGCATAAAGGCGCTCCTCACGCACCGCTGCTCGAGAAAAAATCGAAGACTGGTGGTCGTAACAACAATGGCCGCATTACCACCCGTCACATCGGTGGTGGTCACAAGCAGCATTACCGCATGATCGACTTCCGTCGCAACGACAAGGATGGCATCACTGCCACCGTCGAGCGCATTGAATACGATCCTAACCGTACTGCTCACATTGCTCTGGTTCTGTACGCAGACGGCGAGCGTCGCTACATCCTCGCACCGAAAGGCGTGAGCGCTGGCGACCAGCTGATTGCAGGTGCTCTGGCACCGATCAAGCCAGGCAACTCGCTGCAGCTGCGCAACATCCCGGTCGGTAGCACCATCCACGGCATCGAATTGAAGCCTGGCAAAGGTGCTCAGATCGCTCGCTCCGCTGGTGCTTCGGCTCAGCTGATCGCTCGTGAAGGTGTCTACGTGACCCTGCGCCTGCGTTCGGGCGAAATGCGCAAAGTGCTGTCCGAGTGCCGCGCAACGCTGGGCGAAGTCTCGAACTCCGAGCACAGCCTGCGTTCGCTGGGTAAAGCCGGTGCCAAACGCTGGCGTGGCGTTCGCCCAACCGTTCGTGGTGTTGCCATGAACCCGGTTGACCACCCACATGGTGGTGGTGAAGGTCGTACCTCCGGTGGTCGTCATCCGGTATCGCCATGGGGCTTCCCGACTAAGGGCGCGAAGACTCGTGGTAATAAGCGTACCGACAAAATGATCGTCCGTCGTCGCAAGTAAATAGAGGGATACGACAGTGCCACGTTCTCTGAAAAAAGGTCCTTTTATTGATCTTCACCTACTGAAGAAGATCGAAGTGGCGGCGGAAAAGAACGATCGCAAACCAGTTAAGACCTGGTCGCGTCGTTCGATGATCCTGCCACAAATGGTCGGTCTGACCATCGCAGTACACAACGGTCGCCAACACGTCCCCGTTCTCGTGAACGAAGACATGGTCGGCCACAAACTGGGCGAGTTCGCCGGTACCCGCACATATCGTGGGCACGTGGCTGACAAGAAAGCCAAGCGTTAAGGGGTAAGGAAATGGAAGTAGCCGCTAAGTTGTCGGGCGCTCGAATCTCCGCCCAGAAAGCCCGCTTGGTCGCCGACCAGATCCGCGGGAAGAAGGTGGGCGAAGCGCTCAACCTGCTGGCTTTTAGCAGTAAAAAAGCCGCGGAAATCATGAAGAAAGTGCTGGAGTCGGCCGTAGCCAACGCCGAGCACAACGAAGGCGCAGACGTTGATGACCTGAAGGTCAGCACCGTTTTCGTCAACGAAGGGCGTTCGCTGAAGCGCATCATGCCTCGTGCCAAAGGCCGGGCTGATCGCATCGTCAAGCGGTCTTGCCATATCACTGTCAAGGTTGCTGACAAGTAACGGAGTCGATCAGATGGGTCAGAAAGTACATCCCATTGGCATTCGCCTGGGAATCGTCAAGGAGCACACCTCCGTCTGGTACGCAGACGGTCGGACTTATGCGGACTACTTGTTCGCAGATCTGAAGGTGCGTGAGTATCTCCAAGACAAACTAAAAAGCGCGTCCGTAAGCCGTATCGATATCCATCGTCCGGCCCAAACTGCACGTATCACCATCCACACCGCTCGTCCTGGTATCGTTATCGGGAAGAAAGGTGAAGATGTTGAGAAACTGCGCCAGGACCTGACCAAGCAAATGGGTGTGCCTGTGCACATCAATATCGAAGAGATCCGCAAGCCGGAGCTCGACGGTATGCTGGTTGCGCAGAGCGTAGCTCAGCAGCTGGAGCGTCGTGTGATGTTCCGTCGCGCCATGAAGCGCGCCGTACAGAACGCCATGCGCATTGGTGCCAAAGGCATCAAGATCCAAGTGAGCGGTCGTCTCGGCGGTGCTGAAATCGCACGTACTGAATGGTATCGCGAAGGTCGTGTGCCCTTGCACACCCTGCGTGCCGACATCGACTATGCCAACTACGAAGCTCACACCACTTACGGTGTGATCGGTGTGAAGGTTTGGATTTTCAAAGGCGAAGTAATTGGTGGTCGCCAAGAAGAACTGAAACCACAAGCACCTGCGCCTCGTAAAAAAGCTGCTAAGTAAGGGGTACGCCAAATGTTGCAACCTAAGCGTACGAAGTTCCGCAAGCAGATGACTGGCCACAACCGTGGTCTGGCTCAGCGCGGTAGCAAAGTCAGCTTCGGCGAGTATGCGCTGAAGTCTGTAGCTCGTGGTCGTCTCACCGCTCGTCAGATCGAGTCAGCGCGTCGTGCCCTGACCCGTCACGTTAAACGTGGCGGCAAGATCTGGATCCGTGTATTCCCGGACAAGCCTATCTCCAAAAAGCCCCTCGAAGTTCGTATGGGTAAAGGTAAGGGTAACGTGGAATATTGGGTTGCCCAGATTCAGCCAGGCAAAGTCCTGTATGAAATCGAGGGTGTTTCCGAAGAGCTGGCGCGTGAGGCTTTCGCCTTGGCGGCTGCAAAGCTGCCTCTCGCCACCTCCTTTGTTAAGCGGACGGTGATGTGATGAAAGCGAATGAACTTCGTGAAAAATCAGCACAGCAACTGAACGAGCAACTGCTCGGCTTGCTGCGCGACCAGTTCAATCTGCGCATGCAGAAAGCAACTGGCCAGTTGGGGCAGTCTCACCTGCTCTCGCAAGTGAAGCGCGACATCGCTCGCGTGAAAACTGTGCTCAACCAGCAGGCAGGTAAGTGATCATGGCTGAAGCCGAAAAAACCGTCCGTACGCTGACTGGCCGTGTGGTCAGCGACAAGATGGACAAAACCATCACCGTATTGATCGAGCGTCGCGTAAAGCACCCGATCTACGGTAAATACGTTAAGCGTTCGACTAAGCTGCACGCTCACGACGAAACCAATCAGTGCAAGATCGGCGACAAGGTCACTATTCGTGAAACCCGTCCGCTGGCCAAGACCAAGTCCTGGGCACTGGTTGACGTTCTCGAACGCGCTGTTGAAGTCTAAGGGCTAGGGGTCGGAGAAATTCTATGATTCAGACTCAATCCATGCTCGATGTGGCCGATAACAGCGGCGCTCGTCGCGTCATGTGCATCAAGGTACTGGGCGGCTCGCACCGCCGGTACGCTGGCATCGGCGACATCATCAAGGTGACCGTGAAGGAAGCAATTCCTCGTGGCAAGGTGAAGAAAGGTCAAGTGATGACTGCTGTTGTAGTCCGCACTCGTCACGGCGTTCGTCGTGCTGACGGCTCCATCATCCGCTTCGATGGCAACGCTGCTGTTCTGTTGAACAACAAGCAAGAGCCAATCGGCACCCGTATCTTTGGGCCAGTGACCCGTGAGCTTCGTTCCGAGAAGTTCATGAAGATCGTCTCGCTCGCCCCAGAAGTGCTGTAAGGAGATCCGACATGCAAAAGATTCGTCGTGACGACGAGATCATCGTGATCGCCGGCAAAGACAAAGGCAAGCGCGGTAAGGTGCTCAAGGTTCTCGCTGACGACCGTCTGGTCGTTGGTGGGGTCAACCTGGTGAAGCGTCATACCAAGCCTAACCCGATGTCGGGCGTACAAGGCGGTATCGTCGAGAAAGAAGCGCCTCTGCACGCTTCCAACGTCGCCATCTTCAATGGCGAAACCAACAAGGCTGACCGCGTTGGTTTCAAAGTAGAAGAAGGCAAAAAAATTCGTGTCTTCAAGTCGACCCAAAAAGCGGTTGATGCTTGAACACTGCTAGGTAGAAGACCATGGCACGACTGAAAGAGATTTACCGGAAGGAAATCGCTCCCAAGCTTAAGGAAGAACTCAAGCTTGCGAACGTGATGGAAGTTCCGCGCGTTACCAAGATCACCCTGAACATGGGTCTGGGCGAAGCGATCGGCGACAAGAAAGTCATCGAGCACGCTGTAGCCGACATCGAGAAGATCTGCGGCCAGAAAGCCGTTGTGACCTTCGCACGCAAATCCATCGCGGGCTTCAAAGTCCGTGAGGGTTGGCCGATCGGTGTCAAGGTGACCTTGCGTCGCGACAAGATGTACGAATTCCTGGACCGCCTGCTGGCGATCTCCCTGCCTCGGGTACGCGACTTCCGCGGCCTGAATGCCAAGTCCTTCGACGGTCGTGGCAACTACAGCATGGGCGTGAAAGAGCAGATCATTTTCCCGGAAATCGATTACGACAAGATCGATGCTCTGCGCGGTCTGGACATTACCCTGACCACCACTGCTCGTTCGGATGAAGAAGGTCGCGCCTTGCTGCGTGCCTTCAACTTCCCGTTCCGCAACTGATTGGAGTAGGAAAATGGCCAAGAAGAGCATGAAGAACCGTGAGCTGAAGCGTCAGCTGACGGTAGCTAAATACGCCAAGAAGCGTGCTGAGCTCAAAGCAATCATTGTCAATCTGAACGCAAGTGAAGAAGAGCGCTGGAATGCTTCCGTAGCCCTGCAGAAGCAGCCACGTGATGCGAGCGCTGCTCGCATGCGTAACCGCTGCCGCCTGACTGGTCGTCCACATGGCGTGTACCGCAAGTTCGGCCTCGGCCGTAACATGCTGCGCCAGGCCGCCATGCGCGGTGACGTACCAGGTCTGGTCAAGGCCAGCTGGTAAGTCGGACCGACGAGATGCCTGCGCTCGATTGAGCAATCAACCGACCGCCGGTGTCACGGCGACTGAATCAAGCCCCTCATGGGGCTTGATTCATTTCTGCCGTACGTCTAGAATTGCCGGCTCGCCTGAGCCCGGGTTTTTGGACCGGATCAAACGCTCGGCGACGTTGTAGCCGCAAGGCTAATTATTTTTGTATCAGGAGCGTCTAGCCCATGAGTATGCAGGACCCGTTAGCGGACATGCTAACTCGAATCCGTAATGCCCAGATGGCTGAAAAGCCCGTCGTAAGCATGCCATCTTCCACGTTGAAGGTAGCTGTGGCCAAAGTTCTGAAGGACGAAGGTTACATCGCGGGTTTTCAGGTAAGCAGCGAAGCAAAACCGTCGCTTTCCATCGAGCTGAAATACTTCGAAGGCCGTCCGGTCATCGAGGAAGTCAAGCGCGTAAGTCGTCCAGGCCTGCGTCAGTACAAATCCGTTGATGACCTGCCAAAAGTTCGTGGCGGTCTCGGCGTATCCATCGTCTCCACCAATAAAGGTGTGATGACGGATCGTGCTGCGCGCGCTGCCGGTGTCGGCGGCGAAGTACTCTGCACAGTGTTCTAAGGGGGGATAAGCATGTCTCGCGTCGCTAAGAACCCCGTTAAGCTGCCAGCTGGTGTCGAAGTAAAATTCGCCGGCCAACAGCTTTCGGTGAAGGGTGCCAAGGGCACTCTGGAACTGAACGTTCACTCGTCGGTTGAAGTCGTTGAAGAGGCTGGCGAACTGCGTTTCGCTGCCAAGAACGGCGATCAGCAGACCCGTGCAATGGCCGGTACCACTCGCGCTTTGGTCAACAACATGGTCCAGGGCGTAAGCCAAGGCTTCGAGCGCAAGCTCCAGCTGGTCGGTGTTGGCTATAAAGCACAAGCAAAAGGCACAGTGCTGAACCTGTCGCTGGGCTTCTCTCATCCGGTGGATTACGAGTTGCCGCAAGGCATCACCGCTGAGACTCCTAGCCAGACCGATATCCTGATCAAGGGCATCGACAAGCAGCTGGTGGGTCAAGTGGCCGCTGAAATCCGCGATTTCCGTCCGCCAGAGCCTTACAAAGGCAAAGGTGTACGTTACGCAGACGAAGTCGTCCGCCGTAAAGAAGCCAAGAAGAAGTAGGGCATAGCAAATGACCGACAAAAAAGTTACTCGACTGCGTCGCGCTCGCAAGGCACGCCTGAAAATGCACGAACTCGAAGTCGTGCGTCTCTGCGTGTTCCGCTCTTCGCAGCACATCTATGCCCAGGTCATCTCGGCCGACGGCAGCAAGGTCTTGGCAAGTGCCTCGACTTTGGACAAAGAATTGCGTGATGGTGCCACTGGCAACATTGACGCGGCCACTAAGGTTGGCCAGCTGGTCGCTTCGCGTGCTAAGGCCGCTGGCGTCTCGCAGGTGGCTTTCGACCGCTCTGGCTTCAAGTACCACGGTCGCGTCAAAGCGCTGGCCGATGGCGCTCGTGAAGCTGGGCTGGAGTTCTAAGTTATGTCAAATAACGACCAAAAGCGCGACGAAGGCTACATCGAGAAGCTGGTTCAAGTTAACCGCGTTGCCAAGACCGTCAAAGGCGGCCGTATCTTCACCTTCACCGCGTTGACCGTGGTAGGTGATGGCAAAGGCCGTGTTGGCTTCGGCCGTGGCAAGTCTCGTGAAGTGCCTGCTGCCATCCAGAAAGCTATGGAAGCAGCTCGTCGCAACATGATTCAAGTGGACCTGAACGGGACCACCTTGCAGTACGCCATGAAGTCCGCTCACGGCGCTTCGAAGGTGTACATGCAGCCTGCTTCGGAAGGTACCGGTATCATCGCTGGCGGCGCAATGCGTGCCGTTCTCGAAGTGGCTGGTGTCCAGAACGTTCTGGCCAAATGCTACGGCTCGACCAACCCCGTCAACGTGGTTCACGCTACGTTCAAGGGTCTGAAAGCCATGCAGTCCCCGTCGTCCATCGCCGCCAAGCGCGGTCTGAACGTTGAGGAGATCATCTGATCATGGCTACTGTAAAAGTTACGCTGATCAAAAGCATGACCGGCCGTATCCCTAACCACAAATTGTGCGTTAAGGGTCTGGGTCTGCGTCGCATCGGTCACACTGTAGAAGTCCAGGATACTCCCGAGAATCGCGGGATGATCAACAAGGCCTACTACATGCTTCGCGTAGAGGGTTAATCGATGAAACTCAATGATCTGAGTCCAGCTCCCGGTTCGCGTCGCGAAAAGCATCGCCCGGGTCGTGGTATCGGTAGTGGTTTGGGCAAGACCGGTGGCCGTGGCCACAAAGGTCAGACCTCCCGCTCCGGTGGCACCATCGCTCCAGGCTTCGAAGGCGGTCAACAGCCGCTGCACCGTCGCTTGCCGAAGTTCGGTTTCGTTTCCCTGAAAGCCATGGACCGCGCAGAAGTGCGTCTGTCCGAGCTGGCCCGAGTGGAAGGCGACATCGTCTCCGTGCAATCCCTGAAGGATGCCAACGTGATCAACCAGAACGTACAGCGTGTGAAAATCATGCTGTCGGGCGAAGTGACTCGCGCTGTGACCATCAAGGGAATCGCCGCCACCAAAGGTGCGCGTGCGGCTATCGAAGCAGCTGGCGGCAAGTTCGAGGAATAAATGGCTAAGCAAGGTGCTCTCTCAGCGCTAGGCAAGGGCGGTATGTCTGAACTCTGGGCTCGTCTGCGTTTTCTGTTCCTGGCGATCATCGTCTACAGAATTGGCGCACACATCCCGGTTCCAGGTATCAACCCGGACCGACTCGCAGACCTGTTTCGACAGAATGAGGGGACCATTCTTAGCTTGTTCAACATGTTTTCCGGTGGCGCGCTGGAACGGATGAGCATCTTTGCACTGGGGATCATGCCGTACATTTCGGCATCGATCATCATGCAGCTGATGACCGCCGTGAGCCCGCAACTGGAGCAGTTGAAGAAGGAAGGGGAAGCTGGCCGTCGCAAGATCAGCCAGTACACCCGCTATGGCACCGTCATCCTGGCCTTGGTGCAGGCGATCGGCATGTCGATCGGCTTGGCCAATCAGGGTGTGGCGTTCACTGCAAGCTTCAGCTTCTACTTCGTGGCGGTCTCCACTTTCGTGGCGGGCGCGATGTTCATGATGTGGCTGGGTGAGCAGATCACTGAGCGTGGTGTGGGTAACGGTATCTCGATGTTGATCTTCGCGGGTATCGTTGCTGGTCTTCCGAGAGCGATCGGGCAGTCTTTCGAGTCTGCGCGTCAGGGCGATATCAACATCTTCGCGCTGGTTGCGATCGGTCTGCTGGCGGTAGCGATTATCGGTTTCGTGGTGTTCATCGAGCGTGGTCAGCGGCGAATAGCCGTTCACTATGCCAAGCGTCAGCAAGGCCGCAAGGTTTTCGCTGCGCAGACGAGCCACTTGCCGCTGAAAGTGAACATGGCCGGTGTGATTCCTGCCATTTTCGCGAGCAGCATCTTGCTGTTCCCGGCTTCGCTGGGCTCCTGGTTCGGTCAGTCCGAAGGTATGGGCTGGTTGCAGGACGTCTCGCAGTCGATCGCTCCTGGTCAGCCGTTGAACATTCTGCTGTTTAGTGCAGGGATCATTTTCTTCTGCTTCTTCTATACGGCGTTGATGTTCAATCCGAAAGACGTGGCGGAAAACCTGAAGAAGTCCGGTGCCTTTATTCCGGGTATTCGTCCAGGCGAGCAGTCGGCGCGCTACATTGATGGCGTTCTGACCCGTTTGACCATGTTCGGTGCCCTGTACATGATGTGCGTCTGCTTGCTTCCACAGTTCCTGGTGGTGGCTGCAAACGTTCCGTTCTACCTTGGCGGGACCTCGTTGCTGATTGTGGTAGTGGTTGTGATGGACTTTATGTCCCAAGTACAATCGCACCTCGTTTCGCACCAGTACGAATCCCTGATGAAGAAAGCCAACCTGAAAGGCTACGGTGGCAGCGGTCTGCTGCGCTGACAGTCCCTTAAGGTTCGAGGAGTTGGCAATGAAAGTTCGTGCATCGGTGAAAAAGCTGTGCCGTAACTGCAAAATCATTCGTCGCGAAGGCGTCGTTCGAGTCATTTGCAGCGCAGAGCCGCGTCACAAACAGCGCCAAGGCTGACTGTGATGTGCTACAAGCCCGGCAGCTAGTGCGCTGCCGGGTTGATTATTTGTTATTACAGCGATATTATCTCGCGCCCTATTTCTTGGCTTCCGGGGCGTAGGTAGCTGTCAATTGGAGTCCCACTGAATGGCCCGTATTGCAGGCGTTAACATTCCAGATAACAAGCACACTGTTATCTCGCTGACCTACATCTATGGTGTTGGTCGCACTACTGCACAGAAAATCTGTGCAGACACTGGGGTCAACCCAGCCGCACGGATCAAGGATCTGAGCGACGAGCAGATTGAACAGCTGCGTGGCGAAGTGGCGAAGTTCACCACCGAAGGTGATCTGCGCCGCGAAATCAACATGAAAATCAAGCGCTTGATGGATCTGGGCTGCTATCGCGGTCTTCGTCATCGTCGTGGTCTGCCAGTACGCGGTCAGCGTACCAAGACCAACGCGCGTACCCGTAAAGGTCCGCGTAAGCCGATCCGCAAGTAATCGCACCAGCGAATCGACAGGAATCTAGTCATGGCAAAACCTGCTGCTCGTCCTCGTAAGAAAGTCAAAAAGACAGTGGTTGATGGCATCGCCCACATCCACGCGTCTTTCAACAACACCATCGTGACCATTACCGATCGTCAAGGTAACGCCCTGTCCTGGGCCACCTCCGGCGGTTCGGGTTTCCGCGGTTCACGCAAGTCCACCCCGTTCGCTGCCCAGGTGGCTGCAGAGCGTGCTGGTCAAGCTGCGCTGGAATATGGCCTGAAGAACCTCGACGTCAACGTCAAGGGTCCAGGTCCAGGTCGTGAGTCCGCTGTCCGTGCATTGAACGGCTGTGGCTATAAGATCGCCAGCATCACCGACGTGACGCCAATCCCGCATAACGGGTGCCGTCCGCCGAAGAAGCGCCGCGTGTAATTCAGGAGACGATAGATAATGGCTCGTTACATTGGTCCAAAATGCAAACTGGCTCGTCGTGAAGGCACTGACCTGTTCCTGAAAAGCGGCGTTCGCGCCCTGGAATCGAAGTGCAATATCGAAGCAGCCCCAGGTATCCACGGTCAGCGCCGTGGCCGCCAGTCCGACTACGGCACCCAGCTGCGTGAAAAGCAGAAAGTCCGTCGTATCTATGGCGTTCTCGAGCGTCAGTTCAGCGGTTACTACAAGGAAGCTGCCGGCAAGAAAGGCGCAACCGGCGAGAACCTGCTGCAACTGCTCGAATGCCGTCTGGACAACGTCGTATACCGTATGGGCTTCGGCTCGACTCGTGCCGAATCCCGTCAGTTGGTATCGCACAAGTCGGTCAGCGTAAACGGCAAGACCGTTAACGTTCCGTCCTACCAGGTTCGTGCTGGTGACGTGGTCGCGATTCGCGAGAAAGCTAAAAACCAGCTTCGCATTGTCCAAGCTCTCGATCTGTGTGCCCAACGTGGCCGCGTAGAATGGGTAGAAGTAGACACTGAGAAGAAGTCGGGCGTTTTCAAGAACGTTCCTGCTCGCAGTGATCTGTCCGCCGACATCAACGAAAGCCTGATTGTCGAGCTCTACTCCAAGTAAGGGCTAGAAAATAGGTGCATCCATGCAGATTTCGGTAAATGAGTTCCTGACGCCCCGCCATATTGATGTGCAGGTCGTCAGTCCAACCCGCGCCAAAATCACCCTCGAGCCTCTCGAGCGTGGTTTCGGCCATACCCTGGGCAACGCGCTGCGACGCATCCTGTTGTCCTCAATGCCCGGCTGCGCAGTAGTCGAGGCCGAGATTGACGGTGTACTCCATGAGTACAGCGCCATCGAAGGTGTACAGGAAGACGTCATTGAAATCCTGTTGAACCTGAAAGGCCTGGCTATCAAGCTGCACGGTCGTGACGAAGTTACGCTGACCTTGTCGAAAAAGGGTTCGGGGGTGGTTACCGCTGCCGATATTCAGCTGGATCATGATGTCGAGATCGTTAATCCCGATCACGTAATCGCTAACCTGGCGTCTAACGGCGCCCTGAACATGAAGCTCGTCGTAGCTCGTGGTCGTGGTTATGAACCGGCCGACTCGCGTCAAAGCGATGAAGACGAAAGCCGCAGCATTGGTCGCTTGCAGCTCGACTCTTCGTTCAGCCCGGTACGCCGTATCGCATACGTGGTGGAAAACGCCCGTGTCGAGCAGCGCACTAACCTGGACAAGCTGGTTATTGATCTGGAAACCAACGGTACCCTGGATCCTGAAGAGGCCATCCGTCGCGCTGCAACCATTCTGCAACAGCAGTTGGCTGCGTTCGTCGATCTCAAAGGTGACAGTGAGCCTGTGGTAATCGAGCAGGAAGACGAGATCGATCCGATCCTGCTTCGCCCGGTTGACGATCTGGAACTGACTGTACGTTCGGCTAACTGCCTTAAGGCGGAAAACATTTACTACATCGGCGACCTGATTCAGCGTACCGAAGTAGAACTGTTGAAGACTCCGAACCTGGGCAAGAAATCCTTGACCGAAATCAAGGACGTTCTGGCCTCCCGCGGTCTGTCCCTCGGCATGCGCCTCGACAACTGGCCGCCTGCAAGTCTTAAGAAGGACGACAAGGCGACTGCCTGATCGTCGTAATCACCGAACGTTGTGTTTGGTAAGGAATGAACCATGCGTCATCGTAAAAGTGGACGTCACCTGAGCCGTACCAGCTCGCACCGCAAGGCCATGTTTCAGAACATGGCGGTGTCGCTGTTCGAGCACGAGCTGATCAAGACTACCCTGCCAAAAGCCAAGGAACTGCGCCGCGTTGCCGAGCCGCTGATCACCCTGGCCAAGGTAGACAGCGTTGCAAACCGCCGTCTTGCTTTCGACCGTACTCGTTCGAAAGAAATGGTTGGTAAGCTGTTCAACGATCTGGGCAAGCGCTATGCCACCCGTCAGGGCGGTTACCTGCGTATCCTCAAGTGCGGCTTCCGTACTGGCGATAACGCACCTATGGCGTACGTCGAGCTGGTTGATCGTCCTGTTGGTGGCTCGGTTGAAGCTGCTGAATAAGACGAACAGTCTGTTCTTGAAAAACCGGGCTTAGGTCCGGTTTTTTTATGCCTGCTGATTAGGCAAAATCTATCAGGCAAAGAAGATTTGCCCATTAGTCGAATGAGGGTGTTTTTTGGATACTTGCTTCAAGCCGCTGAAGTCGGCGCCTACACAGCAAGCCTTACCAAGGAACATCGTCCATGAGCCAGAGCAAGATCCTCACCACCGCTAGCGGCGCGCCGGTCGCCGACAATCAGAATTCCCGTTCTGCGGGGCCGCGTGGTCCCTTGCTGCTGGACGATTTCCATCTGATCGAGAAGCTTGCGCATTTCAACCGCGAGAATATTCCCGAGCGTCGTGTTCATGCAAAGGGCTCAGGCGCATACGGCACCTTTACGGTAACCCGTGACATCTCGGAATACTCCAGTGCCAAGCTGTTCAGTACCGTAGGCAAGCAGACCGAAACCTTCCTGCGATTTTCCACTGTGGGTGGCGAGCGCGGCTCAGCCGATACCGAGCGCGATCCGCGAGGTTTCGCCCTCAAGTTCTACACTGAGGAAGGCAACTGGGACATCGTTGGCAACAACACGCCTGTGTTCTTCATTCGCGACCCGATGAAGTTTCCCGATTTCATCCACACCCAGAAGCGTTTGCCTCAAAGCAACCTCAAGAGCGCGCAGATGATGTGGGACTTCTGGTCCCATTCGCCCGAAGCGTTGCACCAGGTGACCATTCTGTTCTCGGACCGCGGCATTCCGGACGGCTATCGTCACATGCACGGCTTCGGTAGCCACACCTATAGCTTGATCAATGCCAAGGGTGAGCGTCACTGGGTCAAGTGGCACTACAAGACGGCTCAGGGCATCAAGAACCTTGCTCCAGCCGACGCGGCGCGTATCGCCGGCACCGACCCGGATTACGCACAGCGCGATCTGTTCGATGCAATCGAGCGTGGGGATTTCCCCAAGTGGCGTGTATGCATGCAGATCATGAGTGAGGATCAGGCGAACCGTCACCACGAAAACCCGTTCGACGTGACCAAGACTTGGTCGCAGAAGGAGTTTCCGTTGATCGAAGTAGGTATGTTGGAGCTGAATCGTAATCCGCTGAACTATTTTGCCGAAGTAGAGCAAGCGACGTTTGGCCCGAGCAACATGGTGCCCGGCGTAGGGCTGTCGCCCGACCGCATGCTGCAAGGCCGTGTGTTCGCCTATGCCGATGCACACCGCTATCGCGTCGGGACCAATCATCAGCAGTTGCCGGTGAACGCACCCCGCAGCCCGGTTCACTCGTACCAGCGCGACGGTTCGATGGCCTTTGGCAGCAATGGCGGTGCTGCTCCTAACTACGAGCCCAACAGCTACACCGATGCACCCAAGCAGGCGCCTCAGTATCGCGAGCCGGCCTTGGCCTTGCACGGTGATGCTGATCGCTTCGATCATCGCGTGGACGCCGATTACTACAGCCAGGCCGGCGCTCTTTTTCGTTTGATGAATGCCGAGCAGCAGACTCTGCTCATCGACAACATTGCTGGCGCGATGATGGGTGTCAGCGCGGATGTGGTGGAGCGCCAGTTGCAGCACTTCTACCGTGCGGACGAAGCCTACGGTAGTGGGATCGCCAAGGCATTGGGCATGCAACTGGGCTGAACCTAAGTGATAAGAAGAACCGCCCTCATCTGGGCGGTTTTTCGCTTTATTTCGTCACATTTTCTCTGCTTTTTAGCGTATTTCTGCACCGCGGGCCGTGACGTATCCGCGACCTTGGTTCAAACTATGCCTTTCTGCTAGGAGATATACGGCGATGCAAGGCCACCCGGACGTAATCGATTACCTCAATACTTTGCTCACAGGCGAGCTGGCTGCCCGTGATCAGTATTTCATCCACTCGCGGATGTACGAGGACTGGGGCTTCGCCAAGCTCTTCGAGCGCATCAATCATGAGATGGAAGAAGAAGCAGGTCATGCCGACGCCTTGATGCGTCGCATCCTGATGCTCGAAGGCACGCCGCGCATGCGTCCGGACGACCTTGAAGTCGGTACGGATGTCCCGAGCATGATCGCTGCCGATCTGCGTCTGGAATACAAGGTGCGTGCGGCCTTGTGCAAGGGTATCGAGTTGTGCGAACGACACAGCGACTTCGTGACTCGCGACATACTGCGGGTGCAGCTAGCGGATACCGAGGAAGATCATACGTACTGGCTGGAGAAGCAGCAGGGTTTGATCAAGTCCATTGGCTTGGAGAATTACCTGCAGTCGCAGTTCTGATCTCATCGTAGCAGTGGTTCAAGGCCAGGCAGGATGCACGGTGATTCTGCAGGGTTATGGTGCTGGCCGATGACGCGGCTTGCGCCGCTGCTACAGGGGCGCGGGTGATTCACGGTTGCTGCTGTGAATGTTGACGCGGCTTGCGCCGCTGCTACAGGGTTGGTGTTGTGTTTGGACTGAAAAAAGCCCCGCTTGTGCGGGGCTTTTTGGTTTCAGGCTTTGTCGCGTTCGAGCAACGGTTTGAGGTAGTGACCGGTGTAGGACTGCTTCATGTCCGCAACCTGCTCCGGTGTGCCGACGGCGATGATCTGGCCGCCTTTGGAGCCGCCCTCCGGGCCCAGGTCGACCAGCCAGTCTGCAGTCTTGATGACATCGAGGTTGTGCTCGATCACCACCACGGTGTTGCCGTGGTCGCGCAGGCGATGCAGCACGTCGAGCAGCTGCTGGATATCGGCGAAGTGCAGGCCAGTGGTGGGTTCGTCGAGGATGTAGAGGGTCTTGCCGGTGTCGCGCTTGGACAGCTCGCGGGACAGTTTGACCCGCTGTGCTTCACCGCCGGACAAGGTGGTCGCCGACTGCCCCAGCTTGATGTAGGACAGGCCGACATCCATGAGGGTCTGCAGCTTGCGCGCCAGTGCCGGTACCGCATCGAAGAACTCGCGCGCCTCCTCGATGGTCATCTCGAGGGTCTCGTGGATGTTCTTGCCCTTGTACTTGATCTCCAGGGTTTCGCGGTTGTAGCGCTTGCTCTTGCAGACATCGCAGGGCACATAGATGTCGGGCAGGAAGTGCATCTCAACCTTGATCAGGCCGTCACCCTGGCAGGCCTCGCAGCGACCGCCCTTGACGTTAAACGAGAAGCGGCCCGGGCCATAACCGCGTGAGCGCGATTCCGGCACCCCAGCGAACAGTTCGCGGATCGGTGTGAACAATCCGGTGTAGGTGGCAGGGTTCGAGCGCGGCGTGCGTCCGATCGGGCTCTGGTCGATGTCGACCACTTTGTCCAGGTGCTGCAAGCCATTGATGCTGTCATGCGCCGAGGCTTCCAGCGTGGTTGCACCATTGAGAGCGGTGGCGCTGAGCGGGAACAGGGTGTTGTTGATCAGGGTCGACTTGCCCGAGCCGGAAACGCCGGTGACGCAGGTCAGCAAGCCGATCGGGATCTCCAGATCGACATTGCGCAGATTGTTGCCGCGGGCGCCCTTGAGCGTCAGGGCCAGCTTTTTGTTGCGCGGCGTACGCTTGGCTGGCACGGCGATCTTCACGCGGCCGGACAGGTACTTGCCGGTCAGCGAGTCGGGATGGTCCATGACCTCCTGCGCGGTCCCCTGGGCGACGATATGGCCGCCATGCACGCCGGCGCCGGGGCCGATGTCCACCACGTAGTCGGCGAGGCGAATGGCATCTTCGTCATGCTCGACGACGATCACGGTATTGCCGATGTCGCGCAAGTGCTTGAGGGTTCCCAGCAACCGATCGTTGTCCCGCTGATGCAGGCCGATGGAGGGCTCGTCGAGAATGTACATCACGCCGACCAGGCCCGCACCGATCTGGCTGGCCAGACGGATGCGCTGGGCTTCGCCGCCGGACAGCGTGTCGGCACTGCGGTCCAGGGTCAGGTAGTCCAGGCCGACGTTGACCAGAAACTGCAGGCGCTCGCGGATTTCCTTGAGGATCTTGTCGGCAATTTCGCCCTTGCGTCCGGTCAGGGCGAGCGTGCCGAAGTACTCGGTGGCGTCGCCGATCGGCAGGCCGGTAACGGCAGGCAGGGTTTTCTCGCCTACCCATACATGCCGAGCCTCGCGGCGCAGACGCGTGCCGCGGCAGTCCGGGCAGGGCTGGGTGCTAAGGAACTTGGCGAGTTCTTCACGGACGCTGGCCGACTCGGTTTCGCGGTAGCGGCGTTCGAGGTTGGGCACGATGCCTTCGAAAGGGTGCGAACGTTTGACGATATCGCCCCGGTCATTCAGGTAGCGGAAGTCGACGTTGTGCGTGCCGCTGCCGGTCAGGATGACTTTCTGCTGGTCGGCCGGCAGCTCGTTGAACGGCACGTCCAGGCTGAACTGATAATGGCTGGCGAGCGAACCGAGCATCTGGAAATAGTAGACGTTGCGCCGGTCCCAGCCGCGGATCGCGCCCTCGGCCAGGGTCAATTCGCCATTCACCAAGCGCTTGTTGTCGAAAAACTGCTTCACGCCCAGGCCATCGCAGGTCGGGCAGGCGCCGGCCGGGTTGTTGAAGGAGAACAGCTTGGGTTCCAGTTCGCTGATTGCGTGGCCGCAGATCGGGCAGGCAAAGCGTGCGGAGAAGATGATCTCTTCGAACGGTTCGTCGTCCATCGACGCCACCAGGGCGATGCCATCGGCCAGCTTCAACGCCGTCTCGAACGATTCGGCCAGACGCTGTTGCAGGTCGGCACGGACCTTGAAGCGGTCCACCACCACTTCGATGGTGTGCTTCTTCTGCTTGTCGAGCTTGGGCAGCTCGTCCATTTCGTAGAGCTTGCCGTTGATGCGCGCACGGACGAAACCCTGCGCGCGCAGCTCTTCGAAAATGGCCAGGTGCTCGCCTTTGCGTTCGCGGATGACCGGGGCCAGCAGCATGAGGCGGGCGCCTTCGGGCTGCGCCAGGACGAGGTCGACCATCTGGCTGACGGTCTGGGCCTCCAGCGGAATGTCGTGATCCGGGCAGCGCGGCGTGCCCACGCGGGCGTACAGCAGACGCAGGTAGTCGTAGATCTCGGTAATGGTGCCGACGGTGGAGCGCGGGTTGTGCGATGTCGACTTCTGCTCGATGGAAATGGCCGGCGACAGACCTTCGATGGTGTCGACGTCGGGCTTTTCCATCATCGACAGGAATTGCCGGGCATAGGCCGACAGCGATTCGACGTAGCGGCGTTGGCCTTCGGCGTAGAGGGTGTCGAAAGCCAGGGAGGATTTGCCTGAACCCGACAGCCCGGTGATCACGATCAGTTTGTCACGGGGCAGGGTCAGGTCGATGTTTTTCAAATTGTGGGTTCGAGCCCCACGTACCAGAATCTTGTCCAAGGCGGCCTCGCGCGGCGGGCGTAAACAGGTGAGTATACGGGGCTTGTCAATGGCACGGCACGGTGAGTGCGCGCAAAGATGAAGAAGGCGCGTCATAGCGTCGCCGTCTGTGCCGTTACTGGGTGGGACTGGTAGAATCGTCACCGGTTCACACGAGGTTTATCCATGCACGATCCCCACAGCGAACGCATGAGCAGCGGTGAAACCCGCGCAGCCAGCGGGTTGGCCCTGGTGTTCGCTTTCCGCATGCTGGGCATGTTCATGGTCCTGCCAGTGCTGGCGACCTATGGCATGGACCTGGCGGGCGCCACCCCGGCCCTGATCGGTCTGGCGATTGGCGCCTATGGCCTGACCCAGGCATTTCTGCAGATCCCTTTCGGGGTCATCTCCGACCGGATCGGCCGTCGTCCGGTCATCTACGGCGGCCTGGTGATCTTCGCCATCGGCAGCGTGGTCGCGGCCCAGTCCGACTCCATCTGGGGTGTGATCGCTGGACGCGTTCTGCAGGGCGCCGGGGCGATATCGGCAGCGGTCATGGCCCTGCTATCGGACCTGACCCGCGAACAGAACCGCACCAAGGCGATGGCCATGATCGGCATGAGCATTGGCGTGTCGTTCGCGGTGGCGATGGTGGTCGGGCCACTGCTGACCCGCGCCTTCGGCCTGCATGGCCTGTTCCTGGCGACCGGCGGGCTGGCGTTGGTTGGCATCGCGCTGGTGGCCTTCGTGGTGCCCAAGGCGACGGCACATACCCTTCATCGTGAGTCGGGCGTGACCCGCAGCGAGATGCTGGCCACCCTCAAGCACCCCGATCTGCTGCGCCTGGACCTCGGCATTTTCGTGCTTCACTCGATCCTGATGGCAAGCTTCGTCGCCTTGCCACTGGCATTGGTGGAGCGCGCCGGGTTGCCCAAGGAGCAGCATTGGTGGGTGTACCTGACCGCCCTGGTCGTATCTTTTTTCGCAATGATTCCGTTCATCATCTACGGCGAAAAGAAGCGCAAGATGAAGCGTGTTCTGCTGGGCGCGGTGGCGACCTTGATGCTGGTGGAGGTGTTCTTCTGGGCGTTCGGCGACAGCCTGAGGGCGCTGGTCATTGGCACGGTGGTGTTCTTCACGGCGTTCAACCTGCTGGAGGCGTCGCTGCCCTCGTTGATCAGCAAGGTTTCGCCGGCCGGCGGCAAGGGCACGGCCATGGGGGTGTATTCCACCAGCCAGTTCCTGGGGTCGGCCATGGGTGGCATCCTTGGTGGTTGGTTGTTTCAGCAGGGTGGCCTGGGTGTGGTCTTCATCGGATGCGCGGCGCTGTGCGCCCTGTGGCTGGCCATAGCTGTTACTATGCGCGAACCACCCTACGTGACCAGTCTGCGCTTGCCGCTTTCGCCCCAAGCGATGCGCGAGACGGGATTGGCCGAGCGGTTGAAAGCCGTGCCCGGTGTAACAGATGCGGTGGTGGTGGCAGAAGAGGCCGCCATCTATATCAAATTGGACAAAGAAATTTTGGATCGCACCGCCCTCGAGCGCCTGGTCAACCCAGCGCCGACAGCGTGCGAAGCCTAGGAGAACGTTATGGCCCGTGGGGTTAACAAAGTCATTCTGGTGGGTACTTGCGGTCAGGATCCTGAGGTCCGTTTCCTGCCCAACGGCAATGCGGTCACCAACCTGAGCCTGGCCACCAGCGAGCAGTGGACCGACAAGCAGAGCGGCCAGAAGGTCGAGCGTACCGAGTGGCACCGTGTGTCGATGTTTGGCAAGGTTGCGGAGATCGCCGGTGAGTACCTGCGCAAGGGCTCGCAGGTGTACATCGAAGGCAAGCTGCAGACCCGCGAGTGGGAAAAGGACGGTATCAAGCGCTACACCACCGAGATCATCGTCGACATGCAGGGCACCATGCAGCTGTTGGGCGGCCGTCCGCAGAACAACGACCAGCAGGGCGGCGGTGGCAACAACTACCAGCAGTCGGCACCGGCCCCACGTCAGCAGGCGCCGCGCCCGCAGCAGTCCGCGCCGCAGCAGCGTTCGGCTCCGCCTGCGCAGCAGCAGCCAGCACAGCAGCCGGCTCCGGACTTTGACAGCTTTGATGATGATATTCCGTTCTAGGGTATATCTGCACCGCCCGTATGAAATGAAAAAGCCCCGCTGCCAACCGGCACCGGGGCTTTTTGCCGCTCGCCAAAAAGCAGGCGAGGGTGCTGCTTCGAGCAGGCCTCATAAAGCGGCTTTGACGCCAGTTTTTCAGCTGTTTTCGCAGCGGCAAAATATAAATATATGCATCGCGTATTACCTTGCCCTGGCCCCGCCGCTTCACTAAGATTTTTCCAACTTCGCGGCCCTATTGCCCACGCTTCGTTACCTGGAGCGCACTGCCTGCAGCCGATACACCCTTCGAACGGAATCACGTCATGGCTTCAGGTCAACGCTTTCACGCGCTCGACAGTCTTCGCGGTATCTGCGCGTTGGCCGTTGTGCTGTATCACCTGCACGTGGTCGGCAGTGTGACGGAGCTGGCGTTCTTTCGCAGTGCCGATTTGTTCGTGGATTTCTTCTTTGTGCTCAGCGGCTTCGTGATCACCCATGCCTACGGCGCGCGGCACGATCTGGAACTGCGGCGGTTCTTCATTCTGCGCACCTTTCGTCTGGCGCCCTTGCATGTCTGTTTGCTGGGCGTGTTCATCGTCTTCGAATTCGTGAAGTGGGGCGCCGTGCAGCAGGGGGTCGACTTCAACAAGGAGCCGTTCACCGGTATGTATGCGCCTTCGCAGATCGTGCCCAACTTGCTGTTGATCCAGGCGTGGACGCCGTGGACGGAGAACATGTCGTTCAACTATCCGTCCTGGAGCATCAGCATCGAGTACTACATGTATTTGATTTTCGCCGCGGTGGTGCTGTGCACGTCGGCGCGTCGTCGGGTGCTGGCCTGGGCAGGCATCGTCATGGGTGCTGCGGCGTTGTTGTACAGCGGTGCGGGGCCGTTCACGGCGCTGGCCTACAAGGGGCTGGCGTGCTTCTTCGCCGGGGCGCTGTGCTACAAGGCCTTCGAGGCACTGCGCCGACGCGTGCAGCCGGGGTTCGCAATGGCTTCGCTGCTCGAAGTCGTGGCGGGCGGATCTATTGTCTGGGTGCTCAGCAGTGACGAGCCGAACAAGGCCATGCTGGCCAGCGCTCTGTTCTGCCTGACGGTGACCTTGTATGCGTTCGATGCCGGGGTCGTTTCCAACGTGCTGAAGACGCGTGTGTTCGAGCTGCTGGGGCGACTTTCTTACTCGATCTACCTGACCCATGTGATCATTTTGAGTGTGTTGATCCTGCTGTTCATGGTGTTGGAGAAGAAGACCGGCTTGCCGCTGGCGCCGGTGTTCGGAGATTTCCGTTATCTGGACAGCGGTTACCCGTGGCTGAACAATCTGCTCGTGGGCCTGGTATTGCTGGCCGTGATCGGGGTTTCCTTCATCACCTATCACCTGATCGAGGTCAACGGGCAGAAGTTGGGGCGTCGTTTACTGGGGCATCGATTGCCTGCGCAGGCCGTGCCGGGCTGAGCCTGCAGCGCTGTCACGAAACCCTGTTTTTGATAGCACGTGACGTCAGCGTCAGAAAAACGCAAAATGGCTGTTCGATTCGAGTGCGGGCGAAGGTTTTGTCGTCGACCACGCGCCTGCGGTTAATCTGAACTGCCAATTTGAACGGACCTGCTGACTCTATGCGAATGCGCCTTATGCTGTTGGGCGGTGGGAATGCCCTAGGACAAGCGCTGATTCGCCTCGGAGCGGAAGAGGGCATCGGCTTCCTGGCCCCGCGGCCGCCGGAAAACGGTTGGGACGGGGCGAGCCTCACCGACCTGCTCGATGAAACCCGCCCCGATGCGCTGATCAATCTGGCGTACTACTTCGACTGGTTTCAGGCCGATGCAGTGAGCCAGGCGCGCCTGGACCAACAAGAAATCGCGGTAGAGCGCATGGCCGAACGCTGCCAGCAGCACCAGATCGTGCTGTTGCAGCCTTCCAGCTATCGTGTGTTCGATGGCTCGCGGGCCACTGCCTACAGCGAAAAGGATGAGCCGGTGCCCCTTGGCCTGCGCGGTCAGGCGCTGTGGCGCATCGAGCAGAGCGTGCGCGCGGCCTGCCCGCGGCACGTGCTGTTGCGGTTCGGCTGGCTGCTGGACGACAGCGCCGATGGCGTGCTGGGGCGCTACCTGCAGCGCGCCGAGCTGCCGCAACCGCTGCCGCTGGCCGATGACCGGCGCGGCAATCCGACCCCGGTGGATGATGCCGCGCGGGTGATCCTCTCGGTACTCAAGCAGCTGGACTGCGAAGCGCCGCTGTGGGGCACCTACCACTATGCCGGCAACGAGGCGACCACTGCCTTGGCCCTTGGCCAGGCGATCATCAGCGAAGCCAGGACGATGCACGCACTGGCGATCGATGCGCCCACCGCGCAGGCCCACGCCGCGCGGCCCGATGCCGGGGAAGAACCGCAGCACGCCGTGCTGGCCTGCAAGAAAATCCTGCACACCTTCGGTATCAAGCCGCGCGCCTGGCGTTCGGGGCTGCCGAGCCTTCTGGACAGATACTACCGACATGGCTGATACACCCATTCTGATCACCGGCGGTGCCGGTTTCATTGGCTCCCATCTGGTCGATGCGTTGCTGGCCGAAGGTCACTCGGTGCGGGTGCTCGACGACTTGTCCACAGGCAAGCGCAGCAACCTGCCGATGGAAAACCCCAGGCTGGAGCTGATCGAAGGCGATGTCGCCGACGCACGCCTGTTGGCAAAGGTGGTAGGCGGCTGCAAAGCGGTGGTGCACCTGGCCGCGGTCGCTTCGGTGCAGGCTTCCGTGGACGATCCAGTGAAGACTCACCAGAGCAACTTCATCGGCACCTTGAACCTGTGCGAAGCGATGCGTCTGGCGGGGGTCAAGCGTGTGCTGTTCGCTTCCAGTGCCGCGGTGTATGGCAACAATGGCGAAGGTGAGGCGGTCGGCGAGAACACACCCAAGGCACCTTTGACGCCCTATGCATCGGACAAGCTGGCCAGTGAGTACTATCTGGACTTCTACCGCCGCGAGCATGGGCTGGAGCCGGTGGTGTTTCGCTTCTTCAATATCTACGGGCCGAGGCAGGATCCGTCCTCGCCGTATTCGGGCGTCATCAGTATTTTCAGCGAGCGCGCCCAGCGTGGGCAGCCGATCAGCCTGTTCGGCGATGGCGAACAGACCCGTGACTTCTTCTATGTCGGTGACCTGGTGACCTTGCTGATGCAGGGGTTGCAGCAGGCCACCGTGCAACCGGGGCCGGTGAACGTAGGGCTGAACCAGGCGACGTCGCTCAATCAGCTGCTGGCGGGGCTGGGCGCAGTGCTGGGCGGTTTGCCGGCGGTGAGCCGCGGCCCGGCGCGTGCGGGCGATATCCGTCACTCGCGCGCCGACAACGCCTTGCTGCTGGAACGCTTCGAACTGGGCCCGGTGACGCCGCTGGAAGAAGGGTTGCGGCGCCTCCTGGCACTGTAACCGCCCACTGCCGCCAGCCCGTTGCCGCACCGATGGGGCAGGGCTGGCGGCAGGATCGTTGCCTAGAACTTGTAGCCCACACCCACCATGTACACCCACGGATCGACTTCCAGGTCGACTTTGGTGCGGCCGACGCCCAGCGCCGTGGGGCCGTCGACGCTGGCCTTGGTGTCGATGTCGACGTACCAGACCGATGCGTTGAGCATCATGTGCTCGCCCAACATGTAGTCAAACCCCAATTGCCCGGCGATGCCGACCGAATCCTGGATCTTCAGGTTGTTGAAGCCCTGCTGCTTGCGCGCACCACTCAAATCTTCGTCGTAGAACAGGGTGTAGTTGATGCCGACGCCGGCGTACGGCTGGAAGCGCGACGTTGGCGCCAATGGGTAGTACTGCAATGACAGGGTGGGAGGCAGTTGCTTGACGTCTGCCAGCTTGCCGTCGAGCCCGCCGATACCGGTGGCGGCGCTGATTCCGCGCACGCCTACGGTGTGCTGGAATGGAGTGGCCGCCAGCAGCTCGATGCCGACGTGGTCGGTGAGCATGTAGGCGAAGGCCAGGCCCAGCTGCGTGTCGCTGTCGAGGGTAGCCTTGGTGCCTGCGACCTTGGCACCGTCCAGCTTGAGCTGGCCGCTGTCTTCATTGGGCGCGGTGGTGGCGGCGCCGGCGCGAATGATCATGTCGCCGGCCTGGTGGGCCTGGGCCTGTGAGGTTGCCAGCGCCAGGGCAATCAGTGAGGCGCCGAGCAAGGACTTGTTCATGGGGGCTCCATTGGGGAATGCGAAGGACATTCGCCCAATGGTAGTCAGTGCGTCGCTGCGGTTTTTTGATCTGGCTCAATGAAAAGTCATTGGCTCAGTCGGGAAGTTCGTAGGCATAGATCTTCGCCGCAGCCATCTGGTAGCCGGCCTGGGCCAGGTCGCTGGTGCTGGCCTTGACCTGCATGGGTCCCTCGATCCAGTAGGGCTGGTAGAGCTCCTCGACCTTGACCCCGACGGCGCTGGTCACGTGCACGATCTGGTTGGACGGCGGCGGCGGTACATGGATGCAGGCGCCGAAATAGGGCACCAGGAGAAACTCGGTGGTCCGACCGGCCTCGTTGACCTCCAGCGGCACGATGTAGCCGGGGATGCGCAGCTGCTGGCCGTCCAGTGCCTGGACCACGGGTGCATCGGGCGCCTGCTGGTGGACGGCAGGCGCTGCTTCGGCCAAGGTCGTGCCGATGTTCGCCAGATCGTGCATTGGCGTCATCTGCGGGGTCAGCTTGGGCGCATCCGGCGGGATAAGCGCCTCCCAGCTGACTTCCTTGAGCTCGGCTGCGGACAGCGACATGCTGGTCAGCAGCAACATGGCCATTACCGCGCGCAACATAGGCGAAATCCTCACAGGTGGATCGACAGGCCGTCGGCCAGAGATTGCCGGTAGGCGCGCCAGGCCGGGATCGCGCCCATGACCACTGCGGCTGCGAGGATGATCCCCAGCAGCGACCACTCATAGGCGCTGGGCAGGCTCAGCGGCAGATACAGGCCGTAGTTGGACTGCACGTAGCCCTGCGCGCAGGCAATGCCCAGGTACAACAATGCCATGCCCGCGAGGATTCCGACCAGTGCCAGGGCGAAGGCTTCGAGAATCAGCAGGCCGGCGATGTGCCAGGGACGAGCGCCGACCGAGCGCAGGATGGCCATCTCGCGGCGGCGTTCGTTGAGGCTGGTGACGATGGCCGTGAGCATGCCGATCAGGCCGGTCAGCACGACGAATACGGAGATCACGAACAACGCTTGTTCTGCGGTACCCATCAGGCTCCACAGCTCCTGCAGGGCCACGCCGGGCAGGATCGCCATCAACGGTTCGCCGCGAAAGTCGTTGATGTCGCGTTGCAGGGCGAAGGTGGCGATCTTGCTGTTCAGGCCGACCATGAACGCGGTGATGGCGCTGGGTGTGAGGTCCATGTTGCGCGCCTGGTCGGCGCTTATGCGTCCGGCGCCGCGCGCCGGGACGCCATTCTTCCAGTCGACATGGATCGCTTCCATGCCGCCCAGGCTGATGTGCAGCGTGCGATCGACCGGCGTACCGGTGCGGGCGAGGATGCCGACGACGGTGAACGGCTTGTCGTCGTGCTTGACCAGGCTGATTGCCGCCACGCCGTGGGCCAGCACCAGTTTGTCGCCCAGCTTGTAATGCAGGGCATCGGCGACCTGCGCGCCAAGCACCACCTCGAACGGGTCGGTCTGGAAGGCACGGCCCTGCACCACCTGCAGCGACTGCCGGCGGCCGTACTGATAGTGTTCGAAATAGCTCTGGTTGGTGCCCATGACCCGGTAGCCGCGGTGCGAGTCACCCAGCGAGATGGGGATGGCCCACTTGACCTGCGGGTTGTTCGCGTAATGCTCGAAACTGTCCCAGCGGATGTTGTTGGTGGCGTTGCCGATGCGGAACACCGAGTAAAGCAGCAGGTTGACCGAGCCGGAGCGGGCGCCGACGATCAGGTCGGTACCGCTGACCGTGCTGGCGAAGCTGGCACGGGCTTCGTGGCGCACACGTTCCACGGCCAGCAGCAGGCACACCGACAGGGCAATGGCGAAGGCGGTCAGGAACGCGGTGAAGCGGCGGTTGGCCAGGCTGGCCAGGGCAAGACGAAGCAGGTACATCAAGACACCTCGGGTGAGGCAGGGCGTGCTGCGTGATTGAGTTCGGCCAGGGACAGGTGGCGGTCGAACAGAGGCGCCAGGCTTTGATCGTGACTGACGAACAGCAGGCTCGAGCCGGCGGCGCGACATTCGGCGAACAGCAGTTGGATAAAGGCTTCACGGGCGTCGCTGTCCAACGCCGAGGTCGGCTCGTCGGCGATCACCAGTTCGGGCTGGCCGATCAGCGCGCGCGCAGCCGCCACGCGTTGCTGCTGACCGATGGAGAGGGTGTCGGCACGGCGTTGGAGCAGCGCCGGATCGGTCAGGCCAAGGTGTGCCAGCAGTTGCGTGGCCGCCTGGGCAACACTGCCATGGCGCTGCACGGCGCGAGCGGTGCGGCGGCGGGAGAAGCGGCAGGGCAGCTCCACGTTCTCACGCACCGACAGGAACGGCAGCAGGTTGAATTGCTGGAAGATGTAGCCCGTGTGTTCGACGCGAAACCGATCACGGGCGGCAAAGCTCAACTCGCTCAGGTTCTGCCCGAGCAAGTGAACGCTGCCACGCTGCGGCGTGTGCACGCCGCCGAGCAGGCCCAGCAGGGTGGTCTTGCCACTGCCGCTGGGGCCCTTCAGGAACAGGGTTTCCCCACGCTCCAGACGGAACGCGGGAATGTCCAGCAACATCGCTTGGCCAGGCCAGGCAAAGCCCAGTTCGGCCAGCTCGATCAATGCATCGCTCATGGGTCAGAATTTCAGGCTGCTTTGCTTGGGGGTGAGGTCCGTACCCTGCTGGCCGGACGGGCCGATCAGTTGTACCTGAATTTTCTGGGTGGCGGGGAAGGTGCTGAACAAGCGCGCCAGGTCCAGGTGTTCCAGGGCCTGTGGCGACGCGCAGGTGAAGTGGTAGTGCGCATGAATCTCGCTGTGCTCGTGGTGATGCTCTTCACCTTGCTTGGTTTCTGCGGCGTCGTGCTCGTGGGCAGGCTTGTCGCCGAACAACGGGCTTTCCAGCTTCTGCTCGGCGACTTTGCAGTTGGCTGCGGCGGGCAGGCCGAACAGGGCCAGGGGTTGCTCGAGGGTCTTGCGTGCCGCGGCGACCTTGGCCTTGTCGGCATCGCTGCTGGCGGCATGCTCGAAGCCCACCAGGTTCATGGCCGGGCTTTGCAGTTCCAGTTCGAGGGATTGGCCATCCAGGGCGGCGTCCAATCGTGCCACGCCGTGTTCGTGGGCGCCGAGGCTGCCGTGCTCATGCTCATGCTCGTGACCCTCCTCGTGGGCATGGGCGACGAAGGGCAGCAGAGCGAAGGGCAGGGCAAGCATGAGACGGCGCATTGGGGAATCTCGTGAGCGATATGGAAACGCAATGTTATAACAAATTTACATTGGGTTGCCATGTGTCTGTAAAGATTCATGTTCGGTTCAGGCAATGCGTACAGAGGGCTTGAAGTCGAAGCCGGGATTGCTTCACCCGCGAGGCGCTGCTACAACGAGGCCTCGTTATGGAAGGGCATCCGCATGATCAGAATCAAAGGCACCGTAGGCAACCTGCCGGTGGACCTGGCCATAGACATGGACGCTGAGGACTGGGCGCACCTCGCTGGCCCATTCGCGACAGCGTCCGAGGCCGTGCTGACGTCGGCAGCGGCGCCCGCGCCAGGCAAGGCCAAGGCCCAGGACGATGGCGCCTGGCGCAGCGTTCTCCATCTGCTGGAGCAGGCAGGTCGTATCGACGGTCCGGCATTGCTGGATCAGGTGCAGGGGCTGGTCGGTGACGTGGCGGCTGGCAAGCGAATGCTGGTGCGCTTGCGCCATTGCCCGCAGGTGAGAGTAGAAGCCGGCGCGGATGCGCCGGTCTATTGCTGGGTTGGCGGCTAGCCGAAAGCACCGCGTGCCCGGCAGTCCGTCAGTACAGCGCGGCGAACAGCTTGCGGCGGTAGCTGGTCACCAGCGGGTGGTCGTTGCCGAGCAGCTCGAACACCTGCAGCAATGTCTTGTGCGGCAGCCCTTCGCTGTAACTGCGATTGCGCATGAACAGCTGTAGCAGTCCGTCCAGTGCTGCTTCGTAATGCTGCCGTGACAGCTGCTGGATGCACAGTTGGTACGCTGCTTCGTCGTCGCCAGCGTCGCGGGCCAGACGTGCCTTGAGGTCGGCTGCATCGGGCAGGGCCGCCGCCTGACGCAGGAAGGTCAGTTGCGCCTTGGCCCCGGCCAACGCAGCCTTGTGCTCGTCACCACTGACGGCATCGAGTACCTGTTGCGCTTCGTCCAACTCGCCGCGCTCGGCCAGGCAGCGGGCGAACAGGATCAGCGCGCCAGGGTTGGCATTGTCTTCGGCCAGCAGCCCCTTCAAGGTCTGCTCGGCTTCGCCGAAGCGGCTCTCGCTGAACAGGGCCTGTGCCAGTTCCAGTGGATCGACCGCCGCCGGCGGTGGCATCTGCACATGCGGTTCGAGCAGGGCGCGGATGGCCGACTCAGGTTGTGCGCCAGCGAAGCCATCCACCGGCTGACCATCCTTGAACAACACCACGGTGGGCAGGCTGCGAATGCCGAAGCGGCCGACGATGTCGGGTTCGGCGTCGCAGTCGACCTTGGCCAGAATCAGCTCGCCTGCGTAGCCCTCGGCAATCTGTTGCAGCAAAGGCATCAGCACTTTGCAGGGGGCGCACCACTCGGCCCAGAAATCCACCAGCACGGGTTTGATGTAGGAGTTCTGGATGACGGCCTGATCGAAATCGGCTGTGGTCACGTCGAAGATATAGGGGGTTTCTTGACTCATGTGAATCTCGCGGATCTGCGGTTCGGTGGACTATAAGGGATTCGAATCGGGCCCACCACCGCCGCTCGTTTGGCCGGATGGTGGGCGTTGCCCGAGCGTTTCAGGGGGCCTTGATCATTTCCAGGTTGCCCAGCAGCTGAGTGGCGGGCTGGTTGATCTGCACGGCAGGCAGGTGCAGGATCAACTGCCCCGACTGACTGGCGCGGGCGCGCAGCTCGACCCGCGAACCGGCCGGGAAGGCTTCGGCGGCAAAGCGCAGCTGGAAGGGCAGGGGTTGGCCGGTGCCCCGCTGCTTGGCGCTGGCCAGCAGTTTCTGCGGGCGCGCCCGGGAATCGATCACCAGCAGGGCCATCTCGACTTCGGCGCCGGCGGGTACGCCGAGCAGGTTGCCGCTGAGCTGGCGCTGGTAGGCCGGCAACGGCCCCAGTTCCACGGGCGCCTTGATGACGGGCGCTGCCGTCGGCGGCGGGGTAGCGCTGGCCACAGGCTTGGGCGCATCACTGCTGCAGGCGGCGAGCAGGCTGAAGAGAGCGAGCAGAACGAGCGACTTGGACGGCATTTCGAAACCCAACGAAAGTAGAGCCGTCTGTATACCGCAAAGCCCCGGGCTTGTCTTGCCAGTGGGATGCGCTACCATGGCCCTCCCTTTTTTTGTTGCCTGCCACCATGCACTGTCCCTTCTGCGGTGCCAACGACACCAAGGTCATCGACTCACGACTGGTCGCCGAGGGCGAGCAAGTACGCCGGCGCCGTGAGTGCCTGGCTTGCGGTGAGCGTTTCACCACCTTCGAAACCGCCGAACTGGTGCTCCCGCGACTGATTAAGCAAGACGGCAGCCGCCAGCCTTTCGACGAAGAAAAACTGCGCGCGGGCATGCAGCGAGCGCTGGAAAAACGCCCTGTCAGTGTCGAGCGCCTCGAGGCGGCGCTGGTGCATATCAAGCATCAGTTGCGCGCCACGGGCGAACGCGAGGTCAAGTCGCTGGTCGTCGGCGAGTGGGTCATGACCGAGCTGCAAAAGCTCGATGAAGTGGCCTACATCCGTTTTGCTTCGGTGTACCGGCGCTTCCAGGACCTGGACGAGTTTCGCGAGGAAATCGACCGCCTGGCGCGCGAGCCGGCGAAGGAATGATGAGCATGCCCGACCCGACGGCCAGCGATACCCGGCACATGGCCCGCGCGTTGGAGTTGGCGCGCAAAGGCGTGTATTCCACTCATCCCAACCCGCGTGTGGGTTGCGTGATCGTGCGTGACGGTGAAACGGTCGGCGAAGGCTGGCACATGCAGGCCGGCGGCCCCCATGCCGAGGTGCATGCACTGCGCCAGGCCGGCACCCGCGCGCGGGGCGCCACGGCCTATGTAACGCTCGAGCCGTGCAGCCACTACGGGCGTACGCCGCCATGCGCCGAGGCGTTGGTCGAAGCCGGCGTGGCGCGGGTGGTGGTGGCCATGCAGGACCCCAATCCGCAGGTGGCCGGGCAGGGCCTGGAGCGCCTGCGACAAGCGGGCATCGCCGTTACGTGCCCGCTGCTTGCCGCCGAGGCCCGGGCGCTGAACCCCGGATTTCTCAAACGCATGGAACACTGCCAGCCCTACGTTCGGGTAAAACTGGCCATGAGCCTGGACGGGCGCACGGCCATGGCCAGCGGCGAGAGCCAGTGGATCACCGGGCCTGCCGCGCGTTCGGCAGTGCAGCGCCTGCGGGCGCAATCCAGCGCCGTACTGACCGGCGCCGACAGCGTGATTGCCGACGGTGCGCGGATGACCGTGCGCGCCAGCGAGTTGGGGCTGGATGCCGAGGCTACCGAGCTGGCAATGCGCCGCGTGCCATTGCGCATTCTGATCGACGGCCGCCTGCGGGTGCCGCTGGATGCGCCGTTCTTCCTGGCCGGGCCGGCGCTGGTCGTGACCTGCGCAGACGCAACGGATCACCCCGAATACGTTCAGGCCGGTCACGAACTGCTGAGCCTGCCGGGCAGGGATGGACGAGTCGATCTGCCGGCTCTGTGCGGCGAGTTGGCGCGCCGAGGCCTCAACGAAGTCCTGGTGGAAGCTGGAGCGAGCCTGGCAGGGGCCTTCGCCCGCCAAGGCCTGGTGGACGAGTATCAGATATTCATTGCCGCCAAGTTCATGGGCTCCACGGCGCGGCCGTTGCTCGACTGGCCACTGACGCACATGAGCGAATCGCCGCAGTTGCAGATCATCGACATGACGGCGGTGGGCGACGACTGGCGCGTGATCGCCGTCCCGACCCTTGCGCCACAGCCCGCTACGGCCCCGGCAAAGCGCGTATAATTTCCGGCTTGCGCCTCGCGCCAGCCTTGTTCTCGAGGAGGACTCATGTTCACCGGCATCATCGAATCCATCGGCAGCATCCGTGCGTTGACCCCCAAGGGCGGTGACGTGCGCGTACACGTTGACACCGGCAAGCTCGACCTGGGCGATGTCAAACTCGGCGACAGCATTGCCATCAATGGCGTCTGCCTCACGGCCGTCGAACTGCCGGGCAACGGCTTCGTCGCCGACGTCAGCCCCGAAACCCTGGACTGCACCGCTTTCCACCAGCTCAAGAACGGCAGCCGGGTCAACCTGGAAAAGGCCCTGACCCCCACCACGCGTCTGGGTGGGCACCTGGTCAGCGGCCATGTCGATGGCGTCGGCGAGGTGGTTTCACGCCAGGAAAACGCCCGCGCCGTGGAATTCCGTATCCGCGCGCCGAAAGAGTTGGCCAAGTACATCGCCCACAAGGGTTCGATCACCGTCGACGGCACCAGCCTGACGGTGAACGCCGTGGATGGCGCCGAGTTCGCATTGACGATCATTCCGCACACGCTGAGCGAAACCATCATGGACGACTACCGTCCAGGTCGCCTGGTCAACCTCGAGGTCGATCTGCTGGCGCGCTACCTGGAGCGTCTGCTGCTGGGCGACAAGGCCAGCGAGCCGAGCCAGGGTGCCATCAGCGAAAGCTTCCTGGCGGCCAACGGCTACCTGAAATCCTGAACAGCGCGCTGTTCTGAACACAAGGGGGTGCCGCGTGGCGCTCAACACGATCGAAGAGCTGGTGGAAGATATCCGCCAGGGCAAGATGGTCATCCTGATGGATGACGAAGACCGCGAAAACGAAGGCGACCTGATCATGGCCGCCGAATGCTGCAAGGCCGAGCACATCAACTTCATGGCCCGCCACGCGCGTGGCCTGATCTGCATGCCGATGACCCGCGAGCGCTGCGAGACGCTCAAGCTGCCGCTGATGGCGCCGCGCAACGGGTCGGGCTTCGGTACCAAGTTCACCGTGTCCATCGAAGCGGCCACCGGCGTGACCACCGGCATCTCCGCCGCCGACCGCGCCCGCACGGTGCAGGCCGCGGCTGCGGCCGATGCGCGCGCCGAGGACATCGTCAGCCCTGGGCACATCTTCCCGTTGATGGCCCAGGCGGGCGGCACGCTGGCCCGCGCGGGCCACACCGAGGCTGCGTGCGACCTGGCACGCATGGCCGGCTTCGAGCCCAGCGGGGTGATCTGCGAGGTGATGAACGACGACGGCACCATGTCGCGCCGTGCCGAACTGGAAGTGTTCGCGGCCCAGCATGACATAAAGATCGGCACCATTGCCGATCTGATCCACTATCGGATGATCCATGAACGTACCGTTCAGCGGATTGCCGAGCAGCCGCTGGACAGCGAACTGGGCCAGTTCAACCTGGTGACCTATCGTGATTCGGTGGAAGGCGACGTGCACATGGCGCTGACCCTGGGCACAGTGGTGGCGGACCAGCCGACCCTGGTGCGGGTGCATAACATGGACCCGCTGCGCGACCTGTTGATGGTCAAGCAACCGGGCCGCTGGAGCCTGCGCGCGGCGATGAGCGCGGTTGCCGAGGCCGGCAGCGGTGTGGTGCTGTTGCTCGGCCACCAGCAGGACGGCGACGTACTGCTGGCGCACCTGCGTGAAAGTGCCGGGCAGGCCGCGGTGAAAACCCCGACCACCTACAGTATCGTCGGCGCCGGTTCGCAGATCCTGCGCGACCTGGGCGTGCGCAAGATGCGCCTGCTCAGCTCGCCAATGAAGTTCAATGCGATATCCGGATTCGATCTGGAAGTTGTAGAATACGTGCCCTCCGAATAAAGACAGGCTGCAAGGGTGGCGGCGGTGCCGATGCATCGGCCTGCCCGTGACCTGCAGTCTCGATGTTCGTGATCCATTATCCGCAGAGGCCGCCTGCAGGCGGCCTGGCTCTTTAAGATGAGACAGACCCGAATGACCCTGAAGACCATCGAAGGTAACTTCATCGCCCCCAAAGGCCGCTACGCCCTGGTGGTTGGCCGCTTCAACAGCTTCGTCGTCGAAAGCCTGGTGAGCGGCGCCGTCGATGCCCTGGTTCGCCACGGCGTCAGCGAAAGCGACATCACCCTGATTCGCGCCCCGGGTGCGTTCGAGATCCCGCTGGTCGCGCAGAAGGTTGCGCAGCAAAGCGAATACGCCGCGATCATCGCGCTGGGCGCGGTGATTCGAGGCGGCACGCCGCACTTCGAATACGTTGCCGGCGAATGCACCAAGGGTCTGTCCCAGGTGTCGATGGAGTTCGGTGTGCCGGTCGCCTTCGGCGTACTGACCGTGGACACCATCGAGCAAGCCATCGAGCGCTCCGGCACCAAGGCTGGCAACAAGGGTGCGGAAGCTGCGCTTTCTGCCCTGGAAATGGTCAGCCTGCTGGCGCAGTTGGAGGCCAAGTGATCAACGACGAAAGCGATCGCTTCAATCCACGCGACCCCAAGCCTGCGGATGCTGGCAAGCCTTCACGCAGCGCCAAGCGCCGCGAGGCGCGTCAATTGGCGACCCAGGCTCTGTACCAATGGCACATGGCCAAGCATTCGCTGAACGAGATCGAAGCGCAGTTCCGCGTCGACAACGATTTCGGTGACGTCGACGGCGCCTATTTCCGCGAAATCCTGCACGGTGTGCCGGCCAGCCGCGATGAAATCGACAGCGCTTTGGCGCCGTGCCTGGACATCACCATCGACGAGCTCGATCCGGTCGAGTTGGCCGTGCTGCGCTTGTCCACCTGGGAACTGCTCAAGCGGGTCGACGTGCCTTACCGTGTGGTGATCAACGAAGGCATCGAGCTGGCCAAGGTGTTCGGTTCCACCGACGGCCACAAGTTCGTCAACGGCGTGCTCGACAAGCTGGCGCCGAGCTTGCGTGGCCCGGAAGTGGCAGCGCACAAGCGCTGATCGCGGACATGCAGCCCATGGGCGAATTCGAGCTGATCCGACACTATTTCGCCGCCGCGTCCTGTGCGCGGGCCGGCGATGGTGTGGCCTTGGGCATCGGCGACGATTGTGCCCTGCTGGCGCTGGCGCCGGGCGAGCAGATGGCGGTTTCCACCGACACCCTGGTTGCCGGCGTGCATTTTCCCCAGAGTGCCGACCCCCTCCTGCTGGGCCAGCGCGCCCTGGCCGTCGCGGCCAGCGACCTGGCTGCCATGGGGGCCAGCCCTCTGGGATTCACCCTGGCCCTGACCCTGCCCAGCTTTTCGGCGCAGTGGCTGCAAGGGTTCGCAACCGGTCTGGATGCCATGGCCGAGCGCTGCGGCCTGCGCTTGGTCGGGGGTGATACCACGCGCGGCCCGTTGAGCCTGACCCTGACTGTGTTCGGCCGTCTGCCCCATGGCTTGGCGCTGACGCGTAGCGGTGCCCGGCCGGGTGATCTGCTGTGTGTCGGCGGCAGGCTGGGCGACGCTGCGGGCGCGCTGCCGCTGGTGCTTGGCCAGCGACATGCCGAGCCTGCGGTGGCCGGGCCCTTGCTGGCTCACTACTGGTCACCGCTGCCGCAATTCGCGCTGGGCCAGGCCTTGCGGGGCAGGGCCAGCGCGGCGCTGGATATCTCCGACGGCCTGTTGGCCGACTGCGGCCACATTGCCAGGGCGTCGAAAGTCGCCTTGCGGGTGGAACGCGAGCGACTGCCGGTGTCCAATGCCCTGCAGTCGCTGCTCGGCCTGGAACAGGCCTGGTCAGCGGCGCTGAGCGGGGGGGACGACTATGTACTGGCCTTCACCCTGCCTCCTGAAGAAGAAACCACCCTGCGCGCTCAGGGCGCGGTGTTTTTCGTCATCGGCCAAGCGAGTGTTGGCGAAGGCGTCACGCTGGTCGACCGTCACGGCCAGGACATCACCCCGACCATTCGGGGCTACCAACATTTTGCGGAGACACCGTGACAGACCATCCCAACCAGGTTCCAGCGGAGTTCGTGCCCCCTTCGGTGTGGCGTAATCCATGGCATTTCCTGGCCTTCGGTTTTGGCTCCGGAACCTTGCCCAAGGCGCCGGGCACCTGGGGATCCATGGTCGCCGTGCCGTTCATTCCGTTGTGGCAGATGTTGCCCGACTGGGGCTACTGGCTGATGCTGGGCGTAAGCATGCTGTTCGGCATCTGGCTGTGCGGCAAGGTCGCCGACGACCTGCGCGTGCACGATCACGAAGGCATCGTCTGGGACGAGATGGTCGGCATGTGGATCACCCTGTGGCTGGTACCTGAAGGTTGGGTCTGGCTGCTGGTGGGGTTTCTGGTGTTCCGCTTCTTCGACATTCTCAAGCCATGGCCGATTCGCTGGATAGATCGCCACGTGCATGGCGGTGTGGGTATCATGTTCGATGATGTGCTGGCTGGGGTCTTTGCCTGGTTGGCCATGCAGCTGCTGGTGTGGGGCTGGAGCTTCGTGTGAATCGGCGTGCAGGCCGGCTTTGAGGGCGCAACGGATGGCTGGGTGGCGAGGGTTGCTGGGAGCGGCGATGCTGTTGGTGTGCTGGGCAGCCAGTGCAGAGGTATCGCTGCCGCCTGCGCGCATCGATCTGGTCAGCGAAGCCTGGGAAGACTACACCAACGCTGACGGCAGTGGCCTGGCCTGGGACGTGCTGCGCGAGGTCTTCCAGCCGGCAGGCATCGCCGTGGTCACACGCAGCGAGCCCTACATCCGGTCGGTCGGGCTGGTACAGCAGGGTCAGGCCGATGCCTGGGTCGGTTCTTACCAGAACGAGGCACATGCTCTGTACCCGCGCTGGCATTACGACACCGATCATATCTTCGCCTTGAGCCTGGCCGACAAGCCTCAGGTCGATTTCGCCAGCCTGGGCGGCTATCGACTGGCCTGGGTACGCGGCTACCAATTCCAGAAATACCTGCCTAACGTGCGAACCTACAATGAGGTCCAGCGCCGCACCGGCATCCTGTCCATGCTCGAACACGATCGTGCCGACTATTACGTCGACGCCCTGACCGAAATCGAAGTGATCCTGCGCCAGGCCGCCGAGCCCGAGCGTTTCAAGCGCGTGCACGTGGCCGAGTTGCCGCTGTACCTGGGCTTCAGCGACAGTGCGCGTGGCCGGGCATTGCTTGCCGTCTACGATCAGCGCATGGAACAGTTGGTCAAGACCGGGCAGCTGCGCGGGATCTACCAGCGCTGGGGCCAACCCTATCCGTTCGACCCCGCGTTGCCAGCCCCTTGATCGAGCCGCGGCACAGGCGCGACGATCATCCACTGAGCAGGTGCGCAGAGCTGCTGTTACAATACTGCCCTTGTCAAGTTCATCAAGAATCAGGAGCACCCGGTGCCCGTCGTTTTTGTCGCTGCTTCTCAGCTTCCCACGCCTTTCGCTTTGTTCACCATGCATGGTTTTCTCGATGAGGCCACGGGCCGCGAGCATGTCGTGCTCAGCCTGGGCGATGTGGCTGACGGCGCGCCCGTACTGGGGCGCCTGCATTCGGAATGTCTGACTGGGGACGCGCTGTTCAGCCAGCGCTGCGACTGCGGCTCGCAACTCGAAGCCGCATTGCAGGCCATTGCCCGGGAAGGGCGCGGTGTCTTGCTGTACCTGCGCCAGGAAGGCCGGGGTATTGGCTTGCTGAACAAGATCCGTGCCTATGAATTGCAGGACGGCGGTGCCGATACGGTCGAGGCCAACGAGCGCCTGGGCTTCGCTGCCGACCAGCGCGACTACGGCATGTGCGAACCGATGCTCGAGCACTTGGGGGTCAAGGCCTTGCGCTTGATGACCAACAATCCGCGCAAGGTCAAGGCGTTGACCGACATGGGCATCAGCGTGGCCGAGCGGGTACCGCTGCACACCGGGCACAACCCACACAACAAATACTACCTGGCCACCAAGGCCGGCAAGCTTGGCCATATGATGGGCAGCGAGCATCAGGGGGAAGTGGTCGGCACGATCCGCAAGGGTAGTGAAGGGGTGTAGCGCGCTGCAGGGCTGACGGTGTGAGCCCTGCAGCGAAGTGACGTCAGCGTTGCAGCAGGCGCTGGCGCAGGGTAATGGCCGCTTCGATACCCACCGCATCCAGGCCACATTCGGCCAGCATCTGCGCAGGCTTCGCGTGTTCAACATAGGCATCCGGCAAGCCGAGGTGCAACACGGGCTTGAGCACGCCTTCGCGGGCCAGGAATTCACTGACCGCTGAACCTGCGCCACCCATGATGGCATTCTCTTCGAGCGTGACCAGCAGATCGTGGCTGTCGGCCAGCTCACGGACCAGTTGCTCGTCGAGCGGCTTGACGAAGCGCATGTCGGCAACGGTGGCGTCGAGCTTTTGCGCGACTGTCAGCGCCTCGGTCAGCTGCACACCGAACACCAGAATGGCGATGCCACGACCCTTGCGACGCACCACGCCCTTGCCGATCTCGATGCTGTCCAGGCCGTCGCCGATCACTGCGCCCGGGCCATTGCCGCGTGGATAGCGTACGGCCGCCGGCCCTGAGTAGTGGTGGCCGGTGCTGAGCATCAGGCGCAGCTCGTTTTCGTCGCTGGGCGTCATCACCAGCATGCCGGGGATACAGCGCAGGTACGACAGGTCGTAGCTGCCGGCATGGGTCGGACCGTCTTCGCCGACCAGGCCTGCCCGGTCGATGGCGAACAGGACGTCGAGGTTCTGCACCGCCACGTCGTGGATCAGCTGATCGTAGCCGCGCTGCAGGAATGTCGAATAAATAGCCACCACCGGCTTGGCGCCTTCGCAGGCCATGCCGGCCGCCAGGGTCACCGCATGCTGTTCGGCAATGGCGACGTCGAAGTAACGCTCGGGGAAGCGTTCGCTGAAAGCGACCAGGTCCGAGCCTTCCTTCATGGCCGGGGTGATACCGACCAGGCGTTGGTCGGCTTCCGCCATGTCGCACAGCCACTGCCCGAACACGCCCGAGTACTTCGGCCCGCTGGCCTTGGTTGGAGCCACGACCGGAGCGTCGAGCGGGTCGAGCTTGGTGATGGCGTGGTAGCCGATCGGGTCGACTTCGGCCGGGGCGAAGCCCTTGCCCTTCTTGGTGACTACGTGCAGGAACTGCGGCCCCTTGAGGTCGCGCATGTTGCGCAGGGTGGCCACCAGGGTTGGCAGGTCATGGCCGTCGATCGGCCCGATGTAGTTCCAGCCCAGTTCTTCGAACAGGGTGCCGGGAACCAGCATGCCCTTGGCGTATTCCTCGGTGCGGCGAGCGATTTCCCAGGCACCGGGCAGGCGCGATAGCACCTTCTTGCTGCCCTCGCGCATGCTGGTGTAGGTACGGCTGGAGAGAATCTTGGCCAGGTAATTGGACAACCCACCGACGTTGCGCGAAATCGACATGTCGTTGTCGTTGAGGATCACCAGCATGTCGGCATTGACTTCAGGCGCGTGGTTCAGCGCTTCGAAGGCCATGCCTGCGGTCAGCGCGCCATCGCCGATCACGGCAATGGCCTTGCGCCCGCTGTTCTGCAGGCGCGCGCCGATGGCCATGCCCAATGCGGCACTGATGGACGTGCTGGAGTGGCCGACGCCGAAGGTGTCGTATTCGCTTTCGCTGCGCCGCGGAAAGGCGGCGATGCCGTCCTTCTGGCGCAGGCTGGCCATGCGCTCGCGGCGGCCGGTGAGGATCTTGTGAGGGTAGGCCTGGTGGCCGACGTCCCACACCAGGCGATCGTCGGGCGTGTCGAAAACGTAGTGCAGGGCGATGGTCAGCTCTATGACGCCCAGGCCGGCACCGAAATGCCCGCCGGTCTGGCCGACCGTATAGAGCAGCTCCTGGCGCAGTTCGTCTGCCAGTGTTTCGAGCTCGGCTTCGCCCAGACGGCGCAGGCCGGCAGGAGTGTCAGCACGGTCGAGCAGAGGCGTCGCCGGGCGTTCGCGGGGGATCTCTTGAAACGTCGTGGGCATCAGGCGAATCGTTATGAGTTCTAGGAATGGATCAGTTTACCTGATGCGGCGTCGGGTGCGCACGCGCTCGTCAGTTGCGTCGCGCCACAATGTAGCGCGCCAGTTCGCGCAACGGCTCGGCAGCGGCGTCGAACGGACGCAATGCATGCAACGCCTGATCGCGCAGATCCAGCGCATAGGCCTTGGCCGCATCGAGCCCGAGCAGCGCCGGGTAGGTCGGTTTGTTCAAGGCGATATCGGCACCCTGGCGCTTGCCCAGGGTGGCGGTATCGCTTTCGACGTCGAGGATGTCGTCCTGCACCTGGAAAGCCAACCCAACCGCCTGCGCGTAAGTCTGCAGGCACTCGAGCTGCGACGGCTGCGCCCGCGCGCTGGCCAGCGCGCCGAGGCGTACGCTCGCCTCGATCAGGGCGCCGGTCTTGTGCCTGTGCATGAATTCGAGCGCCTGCTGGTTCAACTGCAGGCCCACCGAGCCCAGGTCGATGGCCTGGCCACCGACCATTCCCGCCGGGCCAGCAGCCTGGGCCAGCACCTGGACCATGCTCAGTCGTATGGCATCGCTTTGCGGGCTCAGGGCTGGGTCGAGCAGCGCGGTGAAGGCCAGGCTTTGCAGGCCATCACCGGCCAGGATCGCGCAGGCTTCGTCGAACGCCTTGTGCGTGGTGGGCTGGCCACGGCGCAGGTCGTCGTCGTCCATGGCCGGAAGGTCGTCGTGCACCAGCGAGTAGGCGTGGATCAGCTCCACCGCACAGGCGGCGCCATTGGCTTGGGTGGCATCGGCGCCCAATGCCTCGCAGGCGGCGTAGGCGAGCAGCGGACGAACCCGCTTGCCGCCGTTCATGACGCTGTAGCGCATGGCCTGGTACAACCGGGTCAGCTCGGCCGAGGGCGGCACGAACAGGTCTTGCAGGGCGCCGTCCACGCGCTGTTGGCAGAGAGCCTGGTAGGCGGCGATCATTCAGGCTGTTCCGTATCGAAGGGCTCTTCGGTGAGCTCGCCGTCCTTTTCCAGCAGGACCTGCACTTTCTGCTCGGCCTGGGCCAGCGCGCTCTGGCAGTCACGGGTAAGGCGGATGCCGTTCTCGAAAGCGCTCAGCGAGTCTTCCAGCGACAGCTCGCCGTTCTCCAGGCGTTCGACCAGCGTCTGCAGGTCGGCCAGGGATTGTTCGAAATCCAGGGATGCTTTTTTGCGGGCCATGGCAGCGGTCTCGGCGAGAAGGATTGAAACCGGGCGACGTTAGCAGACGGGCGGCTGCGGGGCAAATGGAGTGCCGCCCCCAAGCCGCGCCTAAAGCCCCTGGACCGGCTCCTCGCCGACCTGCATCACCGCTCGATAGTGGACTCGTCCTTTGCGCAATTGCCGTATGGCGTGGTTGACATCTTCCAGCGGCCACGACTGCACCCAGGGCCGCACTTGGCGCGCCGCCACGAAAGCCAGGGTGTCTTGGATATCCTGACGCCCACCGACGTTGGCGGTGGTGATGCTCAACGTCTTGTACATCATGGCCGCGACATCGAATGTCACCGGCGGTGGCATGCCGGCGAAACACAGCACGCCAAAGGGCCGGAGCATGTCGACGATGGCCGACCAGTCGCAGGCGACCGCGCTGGTCACCAGAATGTAGTCGAAAGCATTGCGCACTTGCTTGCAGTCCACCGATTTACTCAGGTCGACGAAACGGTTGGCGCCCAGGGTCAGGGCATCGCGCTGCTTGTGCGGACTGCTCGAGAGCGCTGTGACGCGGCAGCCGCGCTTGGCCGCGAACTGGATGGCAAGATGGCCCAAGCCACCGATGCCGACGATGCCGACGGCCATGCCGGGCCAGGTGGCGCGCTTGAGCGCCGTGTGCACTGTGACGCCGGCGCACAGCAGGGGCGCGGCGTGTTCGCTGCTCAGCTCGTCGGGGATGGGGAACACGAAACGGCTGTCGCAGTACAGGTAGTCGGCCAGCCCGCCGTGCTCTCCGTGAGTGCAGGTAGCGATCAGGCAGGGGCAGTGCTGCTCCTCGCCACGCAGGCAGAATTCACAGGCTAGGCAGGCGCTGCGGTACCAGCCGACGCCGACGCGTTGGCCCACGCGCACCCCGGCTACGTTTTCACCCACGGCGCTGACGCGGCCGATCACTTCATGCCCGCACACCTGGGGGTAGACACTGGCATCGCCCCAGTGGCCATCTATCAGGTGCAGATCGCTGCTGCACAGACCGCAATGGGTGACCTGAATCTCCACGTCCATTGGACGCAGCGGCGGGCTGCGGTAGCTGAGCGTCATCAGTTCACGCTGGCGTTGCGCGGCCGCCCAGGCGGTGACCATTCGCCCATTCATCGACTGGCCTGCCCGAGGGTCTGCAGCAATTGCCGAGTCAGCCGGGCGGCCCATTGCGCGCTGAGGCGAATCGGAGAAGTGGCGGGAAACTCGAAATCGTTGTGCGGCGGTGCGGCGGCCAGGTCGTCGAGAATCATCGGCAGAATCAGGCGGGTCTTGGCAATGATCGGGTGTTGACGCGGGTCGTTGTCCAGGCGCAGCCGCCAGCGTGCCAGAGGCAGCGGTGCGAAACTGCCCGGTGCGAGGTTGTCGGCTACCCAGCCGCAAAGGGTTCGCCAGGACAGCGCGCCGTGTGGGTGGCACAGGTTCGAGGCCCGACCCAGTTTGCCGGCGGGCGCCTGGACTGCCAGGCTTGCCATGATCTGTGCGGCAACGTCTACCGGCGTCAGATTGACGCCCCCTTCCAGGTCGGCCGGCCAGCACCCCAGCAACAGGCAGGCGCCCAGCAGCAGGCACACGTAGTCGTTGTCATTGATCGTACTGTGCTCGACCTCGAGCGGCGCGGCCAGATCGCCACAGCGGGCGATGATGACCGGCAGGCCATGTTCGCGTGCAGCGTTCAGTGCCAAGGCTTCGGCCACATGCTTGCTTTCCTCGTACCCGGTCCGCGCGCTGCCGCCTGCGGCCAGGGTCGAGACCATGAGCAGCGGCATCGAACCGTTGAGGGCCAATTGGACGACTTGGGCGGTGCCTTCGACATTGCACCGCACCAGGTTGGCGTAAGGCTTGACCCAATTGACCTCGGCCCCGGCATGCACCACGCAATCCGCGGTCTGCGTGAGGCTCTGGTAGGCGACGGGCGATAGGCCCAAATGCTCGGCCGCCAGGTCGGCGCATGCCATCTGCAGCTTGCCGAGCCAGTCCAGGGGCACGCCGGGCGGAACCAGGCCATGACGCTGCAGGTTGCCCAGGCAGCGCCGACGCGCGTCACTCAGGTTCTGGGCGCGCACCAGGCAAATGACCTGCTCGACCTCGGGCTGGCGGGCCAGGGCGGCGAGCAGGAAGGCGCCGAAAAAACCCGTGGCGCCGGTCAGCAGGATGCGCTTGCCCGGTTTGGTCCGATAGGTTTGAAGAATGTCTTCCCCGCGCTGCGGTCCGGGAATTAAGGCGTAGCGCGCCGCCTCCACGGCGACTTCGCGCAGGGTCGCTGCGGCGGGCAGCCCGGCCCGAGTGCGGTCGATGGCCAGTGCCATGCCTTGCAGGCGGGTGTCTTCGAGCAGCGCGGCCAGGGAAAGCTGCACGTCGAAGCTGTGGTTGAGTTCGAGCAGCAGTTCGCTTAGTTGCAGGCTACCGCCGCGGTCGAAGAAATCATCGTCCGGGTGCAATGCGGGGATATCGTTGCCCAACACGGCCTGCCACACCGTGGAAACCTGGGCCTGGGTGGCGGTCAGCGAAACCTGATCCTCGGGCAGTGGCACGGCCTGGCTCAAGTGCGCCTCACTCAGCGCCTCGCGCTTCTGATTGTGACCCGCACCCAGACTGGCCACGGCGTAGTAGGCGCTGGGCACGGCAAAGAACGGCAGGTGCAGGCTGGCCCAGGCGCGCAGGGCGGTGGCCGTGGGCAGATGTTCCGGGCTGGCGGGGACGACGTAGGCCAGCAACTGGCGAGCGGCGCCTTCGTGCCGGCTGCCGATGTGGCTCTGGACTACCAGTGGGTGGCCGTTCAAGACTTGTTCGACGTGTTCCGGATGCACCTTGTAGCCACGTATCTTGAGGTGGGCACTGTCGCGCCCGAGCAACCGCAGGCGGCCGTTACCCAGCCAGACCACACGGTCCCCGGTGTCGAACAGCCCGCCGTTGGGTAGCGGCACGCCGCTGGGCTGGCCGAGGTAGCCGCGCAACAGCCCCGGCGTGCGCAGGTGCAGGTGGCCCGCGGCGCCGCGGGGCACGGTCTGGCCTTGCCGGTCGAGCACGCGTGCCTCCACGCCCTTGATCAACTGCAAGGTGCCGTCTTCGTGCTTGAGCGCAACGTCGCCGGCTTCGTTGGAACCGTACAGGTCGACCAGGCAACAGTCGGGCAGCAGCGCCTGCACCCTTGAGCGCAGGGCCGCCGACAGGTGCTCGCCGCTGCTCCAGAGTACCCGCAGCCCGGTACAGCAGGCCACGAAGCGAATCTCTTCGCGGACCAGCCCCTGCAACAACGAGGGGGTGATCATGATCTGCTGCAAGTGGTTGTCGGCGATGAAGTCCATCAGGCGCAGCGGATCCAGCACCACCTCATCGGCGATGACCACCGTGGTGCATCGGCTGAGCAGCGGGTAATACAGGTAGCCGGTGAGCCAGGCATTCAGGCCTACGCGTTGCCCCGGTTGCAGGTAGCTCTGCCACAGGCTCAGGGAGTCGAGCATGGCCGGCGCTGGCATCAGTGCCACCTTGGCCGGGCCGCTGGTGCCCGAGGTCAACAGACCGTAGGCGATCGACGAACGCGTGCGCGCCCACTGCGGGCAATCCGCAGGCGCCTGGCGGGCAAACTGGCTTTCCAGCACATGGGGTTGTGCCGCCGGTAGTTGCCGTGCGCTGTCGGTGTCGCACAGCACCAGGCACTCGCCCAGGCGCTCCAGCAACTGCTGGCAATGGTCAGCGCTGTACCAGGCAGGTACCTCGAGATACGGGCGGCCGGCCAGGGCGCAGGCTGTCATGGCAACGGCGGTGTGAATGTTCTTGCGCTTGAACAGCACCGCCCATGCATCGGGCGCCAGGCGGGCTTGCAGAACCCTGGCCAACTGCTGGGCGCGGTCGTGCAACTGCTGCAGGGTCAGGCTGTCGCGTCCATCGCTGACGGCAATGTGATCCGGGTCGGCAGCCACGACGGCGCTGAACGTGGCCAGCCAATCGGCAACGGCTTCTGTGCCTTGGTTGTAATGGTTGAACGTGGCCCAGTCATCGAGGCTGCGCTCGCGCAAGCGCTGCAGGTGCAGCGTGCAGGCTTGGGGCGCGGGCAATGGCGAAGGCCCGGTCCGGCCCTGGGCATCGAGCAGATGGAAGCCGGTTTCGGTCAGCAGGCCGATCACGCACGCCTGGGCCGCCAGCCGGTCGAGCAACTGCTGCTGACCGGCAGCGTCTGCTTCGCTGCAGGCGAGCAGCAATGGCTGGCCGACCAGGTCATGCAGCTCGGGCAGTTTCCCTGCGTCCGTGAACATGAGTGCCAACGTGTCGAGGGCGTGGCAGTTCACTTCGGGGAACTGGGCAATGCTCCAGAGCAGATGGCTGAGATCTTCCTCGCCACGGTGCAACAGGACGATATCCAGCTGCGCCGACGGCGCGCGATGCAGGCTGCGCAGCAGGCCCGCTGGACTGCCCGGCCGATGTCGACCAGCCAGCAGGGCGAAGAAGCGCCAGGTGGGTTGCGCACCGACTGCGCATTCGTCGACCACCGCAGGGTAGGGCTGGTCGGGATGGTGCACTGCGGCGAAACCGGTCGAGCGCTGTGCCTCTTCGTGCCAGCCCTTGAAAAACTGCCAGGCGGGCACTTCTCGCGCTTGCCATTGCAGCATGGCCGCGTTGAAGGGTATGCCCATGAAGTCGCACAGGGTGCTCAAGCCGCCCGGGCCGTCTTGCATCAAGTCGTGATCGCTTTCCAGGGCCAGCAGACTCTGGGCCGGGCACGCCCGCTGCACGCGCCAATACAGCGCCAGCAGCTCCTCGAACCCTGACTCGTCGGGATCGAACCAGGTATTTTCGCCCTGCGTGCCGACGCGATACAGCGAGCGCATGACCGCCAGTGGCTCGCGCACCAGGAAGACGTGCTTGAACTGCTGCAGCCAGCCGTCGTCGATCTGGGCGAAGTCGCAGAACCAGGCGATTTCCTTGCTCAGCAACACCGACTTGCCCGCAGGCAGCGGGCCGTGGGCGAGTGCCTCCAGGGTCTGGCCGTAGGTCGGGACAGGCTCCCGGTTGCCGGTCTTGCGGCGAGTGTCGAGCACGCTGCGGTACTTGTGGGGCCAGTGCTGCATCAGGAAGGGTTCACTCAGCCGCTCGTGCAGCACGTGCACGGCGGGGTGTTCCATCACGCAGCGTTCGAGTGCGGTAGAGCGGCTTCTGGACACGGCCCAGATGATCACTCGCAGCGGTCGCATCAACATGTCCAGCTCCTTGGTCAACTGCGCAGTACCCAGACCCCGGATGCGGCAATCAGGCCCATGCCCAGGGCCATGCCTGCATCGGGGACTTCCTTGAAAAGGACAAAACCCCAGAACATCGCGAACAGCAGATAACTGTAATCGAAGGCGCCCACCACCGCGCTCGGACCGATCTGATAGGCCCTCGCCACGCCGGCGCTCATCAGCACCATGAGGACCGCGAGCACGCCCATCAATAACCACTGCACAGGCCCCAGAACCACCCAGTGCAGAGCCAAAAAGTCGCTGGGCAGTGGCGGATGGGGCGAACTGAACAGTTGGTGGCCCAGCAGCATCGTCGCGCCGACCAGGCACAGGCACAGGTTCAGGTTGAGCGCCAGTGCCAGCGCCGAGTGATCGCCGCAGCGGGCGCGGGTCAGTACGGCGGCCACGGCATAGAGCAGGGCGGCCAGCACCGGCAGCAGGGTCATGCTGGAAAAGTCCGCAGCCGTCGGGCGCAGAATGATCAGCACACCGACGAAACCCAGGGCGATGGCCAGCCAGCGGCTGGGGCTCACCTTTTCGCGCAGCACCAGCGCCGACAGCAGCGCAATGAACAGCGGCGCGGTGTAGAGCGCCAGAGCGGCCAGGCTCAGGCTCATGTGCGGCAGCGCCGCGTAGAAGGCGATCCACATCAGGGTCAAGGCGGTGCTGCGCATGAGTATCCAGCGATCGCAGGCCAGGTTGCGCCACACGCTGGCACTTCGCGAAGCGCCCAGCCACAGCAGCAGCAGGACAATGGCGATCGAAGAACGCACCACGTACAGCTGCCATACCGTGAAGTCGGCGCTGCCCAGCTTGATCAGCGCATCGGAAGCAGACACCAGGAACACCGACGCGATGATCAGTGCCACGCTCGAGCGTGTGTCGTGGAGGTGCGGTCGCTGTTCCATGCGGTGAACCCCCGGCGGTCAGTCTTTGCATGATGCGTCAAAAGATGACATCGTTTGAAACGACCATTTCGCAGGACAGGGCAACTTCAGGTTATGGAAAACCTCCGGCGCAAACTGCCGCCTTTATCAAGTCTGATTCCCTTCGAAGCTGCTGCCCGGCTGCAGAGTTTTTCTCGCGCAGCAGAGGAACTGCACCTCACCCAAACGGCGATCAGCCGACAGATTCGCTCCCTCGAAGAGAACCTGGGCGTGCAGTTGTTCGATCGAAAAAGCCGCGGGGTTTTTCTCACCGAGGCGGGCGAAAGCTTTCGCCAGACGGTTGCAGCCGCCTTGTTCGATATCGCTCGGCAAACCGAAAAGCTGCGTCAGCAGCAGTCGTCGACCGGCACCGTGGTGCTGTCGTCGCAGTTGGTGGAAGCGTTCTACCTGTTCATGCCGGCGCTGGCCGGCTTTCATCAGAAACATCCGCACATCGAGCTCAAGCTGCATTCCACGCTGGCGGCCATAGGCGAGGAGCGCGAGCGTTTCGACGTGGCGGTGCAGACCATGGGCCGGGCCAGTGCCGATCACGTGCTGCTGTTCAGCGCGCCCGATGAAGTGTTCCCGGTCTGCAGCCCCGACTACTTCAAGAGCATCGCCCCGTGGCTGAGCCTGGACAATCTGCCCAAGTGCCGACTGTTGCATTACGAACCCCGTGCGCAGGACTTCGTGATCTGGGATCAATGGCTGGAAAGCGTCGGTGCATCGTTTCGCGTTGGCAGCCAAGGCATGGGCTTCAACAGTTTCCCGGTCATGATGCAGGCAGCCCTGGAAGGTCACGGTGTGGCCCTGGGCTGGGGAATGACCACGCGCCAGATGCTGGCCGACGGCAGGCTGGTGCGCCTGTTCGACAAGCAGTGGTCCATGGGCGATGCGTTGGGAGTCTACAAGTGGCATGCCAACCCGCTGTCGCCGGCAGCCCGACTGCTGGTGCAATGGCTGCAGGAGCTGTTGCTCGATCCTCGGCCCGTATTGGCCTGATCTTCAGTCTATGGCGGCGCGTTGCTGCAGGCAGTCGAGCAGGGCCTGCACCGAGCATGCGCAACTCATGCTGGCGGTGGCTAGCCTGAGGTGGGGCGCCGACGGCGCTTCGTAGGTGGCATCGATCCCGGTGAAACCGTTCAGCGCGCCGGCGCGCGCCTGCCGATACAGCCCCTTGGGATCGCGTGCCTCTGCGAGCGCCAGCGGTGTATCGACGAACACCTCGACGAAGGCTTCGTCGCCGACGATCTGCCGCGCCAGGGCCCGGTGCGCAATACGCGGTGAAATCAGCGCAACCAGCACCAGGCTGCCGTCGGCACACAGCAGGCGTGCGACCTCGGCGGTGCGGCGCACGTGTTCCAGCCGGTCGTCGTCGCTCAGGCCCAGGTCCCGGCAGAGCCCGCGGCGCAGTTCGTCGCCATCGAGCACCAGGCAGTGATAGCCGAGGGCGGCAAGTGCCACCTGGGTAGCCTTGGCGATGGTGGTCTTGCCGGCAGCCGGCAGGCCCGTCAGCCACAAGACCGTGGGCCGGCTGCCCAGGCGCCGCCAGGTTGGCGGTCGGGAGATGTCGGAAGAAGGGCTATCCATCGCGTGCTCCATGGCCGGCGAGTGCTTCCAGCACCCGCTTCTGAATATCATGCACGGCATGTTCGCTGAAACCGCTGCGAGCCGTGTCCACCACCAACCGGCCACCGCTGTAGCCGTAGCTATGCAGACCTTTCTGGACACTTTCGCACAAGGGCAGGTCCTCTTCACGCACCACCGCCACGAAATCGATCACTGCCTGTTCCAGAGGGTCGGGGTGTGGGCTCTGGGTGAACCACTGCACACGCTGCTCACAGCGCTGCGCGCCCGTTGGCACGTGGTGCAACAGGTTCATGTAGCCGCCCGGATAGACCTCGATGCACAGGTTCGGCCAGACGTACCAGGCACCGAATTCGCCGCTGCGAGGTGCGTCAGGGTTGGTTGCGTAGCCTTGCCGTGCACCCTGATCGTTGCTCAGGTGGGCATGGAAGCCCGGGTGGATGTCGATCCGGTAGCTGCTCAGATCCAGGGTCTGGTGCGACAGACTGGGGTGGCAGCCGGGACAGTGATAGCACTCCGAATAGTTTTCCACCGAGACCTTCCAGTTCGCCCGCAGCGCATAGGTATGGCTGTAGCTGTGGTGCAGCGACTCGGGCGCGGGCGCGAAACTGCGCAGTTGCGCTTCGAGCCCGGCGAGCTGGCTGGCCAGGGGTGGGGCGTGCGCGTCCAGATTGACGAAGACCAGGCCACACATCACTTCCAGGCGCACGCCGGCGAGGTGCGCGCGGGCGGGTTCGAAGCCTGCCACGTCACAACTGTGCCTCGCGCTCTGCAATCTGCCGGCGTGATCGTAGCGCCATGCATGGTAGGGGCAGGTGATCGCGCCACGCAGCTGTCCGCAGCCTTCGAGCAGGCGATGCGCACGGTGCTGGCAAACGTTGTGGAACGCCCTGAGCTGGCCGTCCTGGCCGTGCAGCACCAGCACGCTTTGCTCGCCGATCTCGCACACCAGATAGGCACCCTCCACGGCCAGCCTGGAGACATGACAGGCGTACTGCCAGGTGCGGTAGAAAATATGCTGCAGTTCCTGCCCGTAGTGATCCGGGTCGAAGTAGAAAGCCCCCGGCAGGTTGTGCGAGCGTCCTGCATCGGGGTGGAAGTCACCGCTGTCCAGGGGCATGGTTGCGGGCCTTGGCAGTGAGTCATTCATGAATGGCCACTGCCTCGCCCAGTGTGTTTGGGCACAGGGTCAGCCCAAGCCCCGGCGTGTCGTCCAGGCGGGCGATGCCGCGGCTCACGTGCACGCCGCCCAGGGCCGTGACGATGCTGTGATGGCGGCAGGCATTCCAGCTGGCGCGCAGGTATTGATTGGGGGTGGCCAGGGCCAGGTGCATGGCCGCGGTGTCGGCGATCTGGCTGCCGCCGACGTCTTCGATGTTCATCTGGATACCCTGCTGGATGCAGTAGTCGCGCAGCTGCCGAGCCTTGGTCAGCCCGCCGACACGGGCGATCTTCAGGCCGATGGCCTGGGCCGTATTCGCGGCGCTGGCGCGGTACAGGTCGCCAGCGCCGTGAATACACTCGTCCAGGATCAGCGGCTGCCGCGTCAGGCTGCGGACATGCTGGCACTGTTCCAGGGTTTCGCAGGGCTGCTCGAAATGCACATCGCACTCCCTGACGGCGTTCATCACGGCCACCGCCTGTGCCGGCAGCCAGGCACGATTGGCGTCGAAGGTCAGCTGATCGCCGTTCATGCGCTCGGCGAGCAGGCTCTGGATTCGCGCCAGATCCGCCACCACGCCCGATCCGACCTTGCATGAATGGGTCCGATAGCCTTCGGCATGCGCCAGGTGCATGTCGGCGACCATTTGCCGGGGCGTGGCGGTGGGGATGCTGCTCTGCAGGGTCAGCTCGGCGTTCAGGCGCCCCCCCAGCAGGGCGTGTACCGGCAGGTTGCTGTGGCGCCCGAGAATGTCCCAGCAGGCCATGTCGATCGCTGTCTTGACGTAGGGGTGGCCAGGCAGTGCCTGGTCCATGACCTGGTTGATCGCATTCAGGTTGAGCGGGTTGCAGCCCAGCAGGTGAGGTGCCAGTTCGGCCAGCCCGGCACGCACGCCGAGGGCGAACGCCGGCAGGTACGAGGCGCCCCACGGGCAGCTTTCGCCGATTCCGAACAGCCCCTGGTCGGTTTCGATCACCACGATGGTGCTGTCCAGCGCGCTGTAGTGCAGGCGCCCGCCGGACAGCGCGTAGGGTTTGTCCAGCGGCAGGTCGACCTGGTAGATACGCAGGCGGGTGATCTTCATGATGCATGCCTCACGGGGTCGACGACGGTGGCGAGGTTCAGCTGATGCAGCATGGGCAGGTGCAGCGAGCCCATCAGTTCGGGGAGGTCACGCAGCAGCGCAAGGTTCGGCCTGTAGTGGTCGCGGTGATCATCCACCCAGCTGGCGCCGCAACTGCGGCTGACCACCTGCTCGAGCAGCGACGGCTCCAGGCCCATGGCGCGCCCCAGTTGCAATGCCTCCTGCCGAAGGTTGTGGTTGATCCAGGCCATGACCTCCAGCAGGCACTGGGCGTAGCGACCGCAGGCGGGATGGCTGAGCGGGTAGCGAAAGCGTTCCGGCAAGCTGGGCTTGCGCCGCCCGCGCGCGTCGATGACAAAGGTGCCGGGATGGCGATAGGTGCGGTCGGCGCCATAGGGGGAGGGCGCGGTGAAACCGTCGATCAGCAGGCGGCGCTGGTTTTCTGTTTCCATCAGCGCCACCACCTTGAGGTGGTTGGCATGGGCCGGATAACGTTTGCCGGCCTGGCGATAGCGCGTCTCGATCCAGCGACCCAGCCGCAGCTCGACATCGAGTTCGTCGGCCAGGGCCACGGTCAGGGCCATGTCCTTGACGGTGATCTCCAGGGTGCAGGAGTGGTCATAGCTGCCGTCGAGGAGCATCGGTGTGACCTGGTCGACGACGAAGCAATCGGCTCGCGAGTCCTTCGCCACGTTCCACAGCCAGCGCAGGTCCAGGCCCTGGTTCTGTGCCACCAGCAACAGCTCGCCCCACGCCAGCGTGGCGCCGTAGAACAACAGGTTGGTCAGTAGCTTGACCGACTGGCCGTGACCAATGGCGCCGACGTGAAGCGTGTGTTGGCCCATCGCGTCCAGCACCGGGCGCGCGATGTCGCACGCCGCTTGCTCGCCGCCGACATAGAAGCAGACGTTGTTGAAGTCCACGCCCATGTGCGAGAGGTTGCTGACCGGTGCTTCCAGGCTCATGACCCCGCGCTGCCCGGCCAGTCGGGCGATATCCAGCGTGTTGTGGTAGTCGGTGGTCGAGGTGTCAATCCATACCGCGCCACTGCCCAGAGCAGCCAGGGCGCCGCTGTGACCGAGCATTGTTTCGCGTACGTGCCTGGGCAGCGGCAGGCAGGTGATCAGCACGGCGGCGCCTTCGGCCGCAGCGGCGGGGGTCGCTGCCCAGTGCGCACCTTGGCTGCGTACCCAGCGCTCGCAACCGGGGTCATGGTCGTGGACGGTCACTGTGAAGCCGTTGTCGAGCAATGCGCGAACGAATGGGCGGCCCATGTTGCCTGCGCCGATAAAACCGATAGAGGGGGTCATCGAACCAATCCTTGTGTGTTCAAGCCAGTTGGCGGGCCCTTCCAGCGCCCTGCTTGCGTACCCAGATCGAATCGAAGTTCTCCAGCATCACCTCGGCCGTGGAGAAGCTTGGCCCGCCGCCGATGGGTGCGATGATCGCGTCGATATCCGGGTAGATGAAAAACGCCAGTGACACCCGTGGGCTCGGCTGACGATGCAGGACCTGATGCGCGGTGCTGACCAGGCGCTCGTTGGTCCAGCGCTGCAGCATGTCGCCCAGATTGACCAGTACCGCGCCCTCCAGGCACGGCACGTCGAGCCACTGGCCACGGCTGTAGATGCGCAGTGAAGGCTGCGGCAGGGGTTGCTGGATCAGCAGGGTGAGAAAGCCGTTGTCGGTATGTTTGCCGGCCGTTCCCGCCCCGGCTGGATAATATGAAGCGCGCTGGATCAGGGTTGGCTGACGGAAGTGCGCATCGAACGCCTGCGCTGGCAGCTGCAAGGCGCTGGTGATGGCTCGGCGCAGCTGGGGAAACACCTGTTCCATGACGTTGTCCTGCAGGGCGTAGGCGCAGGCGTTCAGACCAGGCGCGAGGTCGTCGTCGGGCAGCAGGCTCGGCCCGCTGAACGGCGCGCCACCGGGCCGGTCGATGCCCCAGTCCAGGTGCTGCTTGTTGTCCGGGCCTGCATCGGGATGCAGCGTTTCGCCATAGGCCCCGACGTAACCCCGCGCGGTGTGCGGGTAGCCGGGCTGGTGATCATGGCCGAAGCGCTGCTTGAGCGATTCCGGCAGCGCGAAGAACGCCTCGGCGGCACTCAGGTAGCGCTCGATCAGCGCGGCCGGAAGCCCGTGATCCACCAGATAGAAGAAGCCGTCGTCGGCGCACGCTGCGCTCAGTTGCGCAATTGCCCCAGGCTCACCTGCCGCCAGTTGCGCCAGGGAGATGACAGGAAGAACCGGCATGTCGTAGACCCCGTTCATGCGACGTACAAGGCCAGGTAGTGGGCTCGCGCATTTTGCAGGTAGCGGGCCGACATCCGGGCTTCGAGCACGACGAGTCCCTGCTCGCGCCCCAGGCTCTGCAACAACGGCTCGAAGCCGGCGGTGTCGAAGTAAGTCTCGCGAACACTCAGCACCACCACGCCGCCAGGCCGGGTCATGGCGACCAGGCCACGCAGCGCGGAGGCAGGCAGGTGCCCGGGAATGAAGGCGCCGCAGCAGACCACCGCGTCGAATTGCCGAAGCAGGGCGGGTGGCAACGGCTGGGTCAGGTCTATCTGGCTGTGCAGATGCTGGTAGGCCCGGGAAGCCTGAGCCTGGTCGAGCATGGGCCGGGACAGGTCGCAGCCGCTGATCTGCCGATAGCCGCGCTCCTGCAAGGTGCGTCCGACCAGGCCGGTGCCGCAGCAGGCATCGAGCACGCGACTGTCGTGACCGATGTTGCCTCGCAGAGCCACGGCATCGAGCAGGTCGACGACCATCGTCGGCCCGCAATAGGCCTCGGCCTCGACGTCGGCGTCATAGTGGCGAGCCCAGTGATCGTAATAGCGCTCCAGGTTGTGAATGCTCTGGTGCGACAGCGCAGCGGCGATCGAGCGGGTGCTCGAAGCCTCTGGCGGCAAGGCCGGGGGTAGGGCGGTCGTGGCTGTATTCATGGATAGCGCCTCGAAGGAAAACTGACGGTCGGTGTCGCTGTCCTAAGAGTTAGCAGCGCGCCAGGGCATGGTCAATCGAGGCGGAACAGGCTTGGTTTGAAAGGATTCTTACACTCGGGCACGCACCGTTCGCACGCATGAGTCTGTCATCGCAACCCTCGCCAATCACTCACAACGATATCCCCATGAATGCCAGTCGGCGGGCCTGAAAATTCCTGCACACGGGTTTTTCAGCGTCGGTTGCACATGCCTCAGTCACGATATTTTCGATGGCCATGCCGGCTTTTTAATCGTGTCTGAAAAACGGGATTTTCCAGCGGCGAGAGTGTCTCGTGGTGACCCCTTCGACGCTTTGCGCTAACATCGACGGCGGCCCATGCTGCCCGCCGCTCGCTCCGCAAGGAAAGGTGAAAGCATTGTTGCACCCTCACGCCTTCACACCTCTCTTGATGGTCGAGGCCTGGCAACGCGAGCACCAGCATGCATCGACTCGGGAGTTGTCATGTTTTCAATCGAGCACGCCAAGCAGATGGCCAAGACGCTGCGCGTCGCACTGCAGGCGCAGGGTCACGACGTATCGCATTCCACCGCCCTGGAAATGGTTGCCCGGCAGTTGGGGCACAAGGACTGGAACACCGCTTCGGCCACCCTGGCGCCGACTGCCTCAGCGGTGATCGGTTTCGACAAGGCCATCCCCATCCTGCGGATCTTCGATGAAGCCAAGGCCCGCGAGTTCTATCTGGACTTCCTGGGTTTCACGGTCGAGTTCGAGCATCGCTTCGAGGCCGACTTGCCGCTGTACCTGGGTGTCGAGCGGGGGAATCTGCAGCTGCATCTTTCCGAACACCACGGCGATTGCTCACCGGGCTCGACCGTGTTCGTGCCGATGCACGGTGTCGAAGCGTTGCGTGATGAGCTGCTGGCCAAGCGTTATGGCTACGGCCGTCCGCAGATCGTCGAGCAGGGCTGGGGGCGGCTGTTGGAAGTGCATGACCCCTTCGGTAACCGGATTCGGTTCTGCGAGGGGTGATGAGGGCAGGGTCGGGGCGGCCGCGGTGGGGTCTTCGCGGCCGATGACCGCTTTCACAGGGAGCGTGTTTCCGCTGCTGTTCGGTAGGAGCGGTCCGTGGCCGCGAAACAGGCGCTGCGGGCTTTTCTCGGGGCATTAAAAAGCCGGCTTATGGCCGGCTTCTCGTCGACGATCTTGCCTTACTTTTGGTAAGCCGCAACCGCCTGCAACTGATGACCAGCCTGGGCTGGTGAGGGCCAAAGAATACGCAGGGCCGCTCGCCTGTGCAAATCTCTTTTCGCCCGATACCTTTGCAGCGCCCATGAAAAACCCCGGCCATGGCCGGGGTTTTTCGTACAGCGACGGCTCAGCCCTTGAACGCGGCGACCGACTTGGTGATTTCGGCGCGGGCGGCGTCTGCGTTGCCCCAGCCTTCGATCTTCACCCATTTGCCTTTTTCGAGATCCTTGTAGTTCTCGAAGAAGTGCTTGATCTGTTCCAGCAGCAGCGGCGGCAGATCGGTGTATTCCTTGACGTCGACATACAGCTGCGACAGCTTGTCGTGCGGTACGGCGATGACTTTGGCGTCGCCGCCGCCGTCGTCGGTCATGTGCAGGATGCCGACCGGACGGGCGCGGATGACCGCACCAGGCGTGACCGGGTAAGGCGTGACGACCAGCACGTCGAGGGGGTCGCCGTCGTCGGCCAGGGTGTTGGGGATGAAGCCGTAGTTGGCCGGGTAGAACATCGGCGTGGCCATGAAACGGTCGACGAACAGCGTGTCGCTGTCCTTGTCGATTTCGTATTTGATCGGCGCGTGGTTGGCCGGAATCTCGATGGCGACGTAGATGTCGTTCGGCAGGTCTTTGCCAGCCGGAATCTTGCTGTAGCTCATTGGGCGTTGCCCCCGTGGTTTGGGCCAGTCTGAAGGCCATGCAGGCCGAAAATGTGGGCGCGATTATAGGCACATTGCAGGGGCGCATGCCATATGCGCCGTGGGCCGCGTGACATCAGGCGGTGACCGCCGACGCGGCTTGCGCTGCTGCTACAGAGGAGGTGATTGCCCGCTCGCGGTCAGGCCGTTACGGGGACTGGAGGCAGGGCCGAAAGCCGTTCGAGCGGATCCTGCCGGTAGAACAGGCGCAACTGCTCGTAGACCTGTGGGTAGGCCTGGTGCAGCAAATCCGGCGCGGTGAAGAAATACTCGCTGGTGACGGCGAAGAATTCCGCCGGATTTTCCGCGGCATAGGGGTCGATGGCGGTTTGCGCATCAGGATTGGCATCGAGCTGGTGATCGAGGTCGTCGTAGGCGTCCTGCATGGTGCGGGCCCAGTCGCTCACGCGCATGTCGCCATGCAGTGGCGGCAGCCCATTGGCGTCGCCATTGAGCATGTCGAGCTTGTGCGCTAGTTCGTGGATGACCAGGTTGTAGCCGTCCCAGCCGCCGCTGGCTGCCACACCGGACCAGGCGAGAATCACCGGCCCCTGCTGCCAGGCCTCGCCACTGTGCTCGCCGTCCCATTGATGCTCCACGCCGCTGGGGTCGCGGTAGCGCTGCGGGCTGACGAAATCGTCGGCGTACAGGACGATCTCGTGGAAACCCTGGTACCAGTCCAGATCGCCCAGCTGCAGCAGGGGCAATTGCGCCTGTGCCGCCAGGTGCAGGCGCGCCCGGTCGTCGAGTTCGACACCAGGCAGGCAGGTCAAGGTCTTGGCCTGCAGGAACAGCACGCAGGCCTCGCGCAAACGGAGGTCCTGCTGCGCATCGAGGCCGTCGAGGATCGGCAGCTCGGCACGCACCGCCCGCCACAGCGATTCATCGATACGGTGGCGGTTCAGGGTCCGCTGTCGCCGCCAGGCCTTGTACGACCACATGGGCTCAGCGCGTCGGTGCGGTGCGGGCCGTGCGGCTGCGCAGCAAGCCGACGATCATCGGCAGCAGCGAAATCAGAATGATCGCGACGATCAGCAGGGTCAGGTTCTGCTTGATGAACGGCATGTTGCCGAAGAAGTAACCCAGGGTCACCAGACCACCGACCCACAACACCGTGCCCAGCACACTGAAGCCCAGGAAGCGCGGGTAGTGCATCTTGCCAACGCCAGCCACGAACGGGGCGAAGGTGCGCAGGATCGGCAGGAACCGCGCCAGGGTTACCGTCTTGCCGCCGTGGCGGGCATAGAAGGCGTGAGTCTGGTCCAGGTAATCGCGGCGGAAGATCTTCGAGTCCGGGTTGCTGAACAGCTTGTCGCCCACGGTACGCCCGACGATGTAGTTGGTGCTGTCGCCAAGGATGGCGGCGGTCATCAACAGGCCAGCGAGCAGGAACGGATCCATGCCGCCACCTGCCGCTACCGCGCCGGCGATGAACAGCAGCGAGTCGCCAGGCAGGAAAGGCATTACCACCAGGCCGGTTTCGCAGAAGATCACCAGGAACAGGATCGCGTAGACCCAGGTGCCGTACTGGGTTACCAGCATGTTGAGGTACACATCCAGGTGCAGGATGAGGTCGATGAAGCTGAATTCCATGGGAGGTACCTGTGCGGATCCGGTCGTGAAGAATCCGCGCAGTATACCGATGGGTGAGGCAGGTTTGTTGGGCAGGCTCGTCACGCCGGGCAAACCGACGAACGGTCGCTCGCCGGGCGTACGCAACATCCCGTGTTCGCAGCGGCAGGCGACGGACGCCGGAGCGTCCCTGCGCCGCCGTTTGGATCAGAAAAAGCCTAGTGGGTTGATGTCGTAGCTGACCAGCAGGTTCTTGGTTTGCTGGTAGTGGTCGAGCATCATCTTGTGCGTCTCGCGGCCCACACCGGATTTCTTGTAGCCACCGAACGCGGCGTGCGCCGGGTACAGGTGGTAGCAGTTGGTCCAGACACGCCCGGCCTTGATGCCGCGGCCCATGCGCCAGGCACGGTTGATGTCGCGGGTCCAGACGCCGGCGCCCAGGCCGAATTCGGTGTCATTGGCGATGGCCAGCGCTTCGGCTTCGTCCTTGAAGGTGGTGATGCTGACCACTGGGCCGAAGATTTCTTCCTGGAAGACACGCATCTTGTTGGTGCCCTTGAGCAGGGTCGGCTGGATGTAATAGCCGGTCGACAGGGCACCTTCGAGTTTCTGCACCTGGCCACCGGTCAGCAGCTCGGCGCCTTCGCTCTTGGCGATTTCCAGGTAGGACAGAATCTTGTCGAACTGTTGCTCCGACGCCTGGGCGCCGACCATGGTGTCGGTGTCCAGCGGGTCGCCGCGCTTGATCTGCTCGACTTTCTTCATGACTTCTTTCATGAAGGCCGGGTAGATGGATTCCTGCACCAGCGCGCGGGAAGGGCAGGTGCACACTTCGCCCTGGTTGAAAAAGGCCAGCACCAACCCTTCGGCGGCCTTTTCGATGAAGGTCTGCTCGGCCTGCATGATGTCTTCGAAAAAGATGTTCGGCGATTTGCCGCCCAGTTCCACGGTCGAGGGAATGATGTTCTCGGCGGCGCACTTCATGATGTGCGAGCCCACCGGCGTCGAACCGGTGAAGGCGATCTTGGCAATGCGCTTGCTGGTGGCCAGGGCCTCGCCCGCCTCCTTGCCGAATCCCTGGACCACGTTGAGTACGCCCGGCGGCAGCAGGTCACCGATCAGCTCCATCAGCACGGTGATGCCCAAGGGGGTCTGCTCGGCTGGTTTGAGCACCACGCAGTTGCCGGCGGCCAGGGCCGGGGCGAGCTTCCAGGCCGCCATCAGGATCGGGAAGTTCCACGGGATGATCTGCCCGACCACGCCCAGCGGTTCGTGGATATGGTAGGCCACGGTGTTGCCGTCGATCTCGGCAGCGCTGCCTTCCTGGGCACGCAGACAGCCGGCGAAGTAGCGGAAATGATCGGCCGCCAGCGGGATGTCGGCGTTCAGGGTTTCACGGATGGCCTTGCCGTTGTCCCAGGTTTCGGTGATGGCCAGGGTTTCCAGGTTTTGTTCGATACGGTCGGCGATCTTCAGCAGGACCAGCGAGCGGGCCTGCACCGAGGTCGCGCCCCAGGCATCGGCGGCGGCATGGGCGGCGTCCAGCGCCTTGTCGATATCCTTGGCGTTGGAGCGGGGGAATTCGGCGATGGGCTGGCCGTTCACCGGCGAGGTGGTGGTGAAGTAGTTGCCGTCCACCGGCGCGACGAATTCACCGCCGATATAGTTGCCGTATTTGGTCTTGAATTCGACCTTGGCGCCTTCGGTGCCCGGGTGTGCGTAACGCATGGGGTGTCTCCTGCTGTTGTGGTTCTGTGGAGGACGCGCCGTGGCGCCCGGTAAGCGTAGAACAAAGGCGAGCACGGCGCCTTGAAACACCTGTAAACAGCAGGCCGAAGAGCAAGGATCACCAATCAAAGGATGCGATTTTTCCTACCCTACGCTACCCTGCCTCGACGTTTTACGAGGCCAATCATGCACATTCACATTCTCGGTATCTGCGGCACCTTCATGGGCTCCCTGGCAGTGCTCGCCAAGGAACTGGGGCACCGTGTCACCGGTTCGGACGCCAATGTCTATCCGCCCATGAGTACCCAGCTGCAGGCTCAGGGCATCGAGCTGACCCAGGGTTACGACGCCGCCCAGCTGGAACCTGCGCCCGACCTGGTGGTGATCGGCAATGCCCTGTCGCGCGGCAACCCGGCGGTCGAGCATGTCCTCAACAAGGGCTTGCCCTATGTATCGGGGCCGCAGTGGCTGGCCGACCACGTGCTGCAGGGACGCTGGGTGCTGGCCGTGGCCGGTACCCACGGCAAGACCACCACCAGCAGCATGCTGGCCTGGGTGCTGGAGCATGCGGGCATGGCGCCCGGCTTCCTGATCGGCGGTGTGCCGCAGAATTTCGCGGTTTCGGCGCGCCTGGGGCAGACGTCGTTCTTCGTGGTCGAGGCAGACGAGTACGACAGTGCGTTCTTCGACAAGCGTTCCAAGTTCGTCCACTACCGTCCGCGCACGGCGATTCTCAACAACCTGGAATTCGATCATGCCGATATCTTCCCCGACCTGGCCGCCATCGAGCGCCAGTTCCACCACCTGATTCGAACCGTGCCCAGCGAGGGCCTGGTGATCCACCCCACCACCGAGCTGGCACTGGGCCGCGTGATCGAGATGGGTTGCTGGACACCGGTGCAGACCACCGGCGAGAACGGCCAGTGGCAGGCAAACCTGCTGAGTGCGGATGGATCGCGCTTCGAGGTTTCCTTCGAAGGTGTCGTGCAGGGCACGGTGGAGTGGCCACTGACCGGCCAGCACAACGTGGCCAACGCCTTGGCGACGCTGGCTGCCGCCCGCCACGTGGGCGTGGTCGCGCCGCTGGGTATCGAGGCGTTGTGCGCGTTCAAGAGCGTCAAGCGGCGCATGGAGTGGGTGGCCGAAGTGCAGGGCGTTACTCTCTACGACGACTTCGCCCACCACCCCACGGCCATCGCCACTACCTTGGACGGCCTGCGCAAGCGCATTGGCGACGCAGCGTTGATCGCCGTGATCGAGCCGCGCTCCAACTCCATGAAGCTGGGCGCGCACCGCGACGGCCTGCCGGAAAGTGTCCGCGATGCCGATCAGGTCATTTGGTATGCGCCGCCCAACCTGGGCTGGGATTTGGCCGCCACGGCTGCGCAGTGCCAGGTTCCGGCCATCGTCGCCGACTCGCTGGAAGCCATCATCGAGCGGGTCAAGGGCCAGGCACGGCCGGGTACCCATGTGGTGATCATGAGCAACGGCGGTTTCGGCGGCCTGCATCTGAAACTGGCGGAGGCCCTCAAGTGAGCGGCCCGCAGCGGATCACCCTGGCCATGACCGGCGCGTCGGGCGCGCAGTACGGCTTGCGCCTGCTCGACTGCCTGGTGCGCGAAGACCGCGAGGTGCATTTCCTCATCTCCAAGGCCGCGCAACTGGTGCTGGCCACGGAAACCGACGTCAGCTTGCCGGCCAAGCCCCAGGCCATGCAGGCCTTTCTCAACGAGTACACCGGGGCGTCCGCCGGACAGATCCGCGTGTATGGCAAGGAAGACTGGATGTCGCCGGTGGCATCGGGCTCCGGCGCGCCCAGCGCCATGGTGGTGGTGCCGTGCTCGACCGGCACCCTGTCGGCCATCGCCAGCGGCGCCTGCAACAACCTCATCGAGCGCGCTGCCGATGTAACGCTCAAGGAGCGTCGGCAGTTGATCCTGGTGCCGCGCGAGGCACCGTTCTCGACCATTCATCTGGAGAACATGCTCAAGCTGTCGCAGATGGGCGCGGTGATCCTGCCGGCAGCGCCGGGCTTCTATCACCAGCCGCAGACCATCGACGACCTGATCGACTTCGTCGTCGCGCGGGTGCTCAACCTGCTGGATATTCCTCAGGACATGCTGCCGCGCTGGGGCGAGCACCACCACGGCAGCGACGACTGACGCACCGGCTGCGGGCTATTTGCCCAGGCGCCGCAGCTCGTCGGACTCCACCACGCGCACGCCGTCCTGCTCTTCGAGCGCCAGGCGCCACAGGGCGCGCGCCAGTTGCAGCGCTTCGATGCCGTGGTGCTTGCCCGGAATCAGCTTCGACAAAGGCCCGGCAATGCGCTCGGCCAGGCGTGCTTCGACGCGGTCGCCGATCAGCACCGACGGCCGGGCGATGGTCAGTTGCGGCCAGCCCTGGGCACGCAGCGCCTGCTCGGTCTCACCCTTGACGCGGTTGTAGAACACCGAGGATTGCGGGTCGGCATCGATGGCGCTGATCAGCAGGAAGTGGCGTGCCCCCAGTTCGCGGGCGCGCTGGGCATAGGCGACGATGAGCTGGTGGTCGACTTCGCGAAACGCCTCCCGCGAACCGGCCTGCTTGATGGTCGTGCCCAGGCACGAGAAGGCGATGTCCACCGGGCCCTGCAGATCCGCCAGCAAGGCCAGCAGTGGCCCCACCGGGTTGTCCAGGTGCGCGTGCTCGGCCAGAGGGCGCCGGGTGGGGGCCAGGACCCGTTGCACGGTCGGCTCGGCGAGCAGGCGGTCGAGCAAATGCTCGCCGGTCAGGCCGGTGGCGCCGGCCAGAAGGATGTGCTGCGGCGTCAAGTACATGCAATGTCTCCCTTGATACAGGCAGCGTGAAGCAGATGCCCTATTGCTTGTTGTCAGGCGTGGCGGCGTCGAGCAGCGCCCGCTTGGCCTGTTGTTGGCGCAATCGCTGCCAATGCGCGAGGACCCCTTTGGGCGCCCATATCTGTGGCTGCGAGGCTTCGTAATTATCGGCGATCTCCCGTTCGGCAACGTGCCGGCTGGCAAGTTCGAAAGCCTGCTGCAGGTCGTCCGTCTGGTTGAAGGCCTGGGCGAACAAGGCGTCGCCGAAATAGGTGAAGTCGGCTTCTTCGGAGCAGCCGAAAGACACCCGGTCGGCCCGCGAAGCGGTCATGACCAGGGTTTTCTCGTCCCTGAGCGCGGGGATGAATCCGCCCGAATAGCAAGCCGAGATGACCACCACCTTGTCGCGGCCCTTGAGCGGCGCCAGCACTGCGGCGAGTTCATCGGCCGGCAGGTCGCCCAACTGCAGGCGTGGCTGATCGAGCACCAGTTCATGTTCGCTGGTGCCGTGACTGGTCAGGTAGATGAACACCAGGTCTTCCGGGCCGCTGCGCGCGGCCAGCGTCTGCACGCTGCGGCTGAGGGTCTCGCGGCTGGCCATCAGCCGATCGGCCAGATGATCGCGGTGGTTGGCCAGGGTGATCTGTCCGACCGCGCCAAAACGACTGGCCAGCATGCCGGAGACGTAATCGGCTTCGCGCATGAACACGCTTTGCTTGCCGTCGCCGGCCAGCGCCAGGCTGTAAAGCTCGATCGCTGCAGTGGACTGCGGGATTGCCGCGAGCGCTTGTTCCAGCAGTTGCCCCTGATTGAGCAGCCCCAGTTCCAGCGGATCGGGCAACAGATGACCTTGCGCATCACGGATACGCTGGCCATTGAGCCAATAGCCGACCTGGCTGCTGCCGTCCTTCAGGGTCAGGCTGCCCTGGCCCTGGTAGGTGTCGTTCTCGAAGGTGCCGCTGTAGATGCTGCCGTCGGCCAGCGCCAGCCAGCCCTTGCCACTGAAGCGCCAATCGGCGAACTCGCCCTTGTAGTGGCTGCCGTCGCTGGCGAACATCTCGCCCTTGCCGCTGAGTACGCCTTCCTTGAACGTGCCGATCCACACATCGCCTGCGGCGTTTTCGTAGCGGCCGCGACCATGCAGCTGGTTGAGGTGGAAGTTGCCGATGTACTGATCGCCGTCGGCATTGCTGAACGTGCCGTGCCCTTCGAGCAGGCCATTGACGAAGGTGCCGCTGAACTGGTTGCCTGCGGCATCGCTGCGGGTGCCTTCGCCATTGGGCTTGCCGTGGGCGAACCAGCCCTGGTACTGGCTGCCGTCGTCGAGTTCGATGTGCCCGGCGCCCGAATACTGGTCTTCCTTGAACCCGCCGCGGTACGCCACGCCGGCTTCCTTGAAGGTCCCTTCGCCCTGGCGCCGACCCTTGACGAAGCCGCCGGTGTAGGTGGTGCCGCGAGCGATCAGGGTGCCTTGGCCATGGAACAGGCCATGATCGAAACCGCCGGTGTAGACCTCGCCGTTGCGCCCATGCCACTGGCCCTGACCCTGCCACTGGCCGTCCTTGAACTGCCCGGCGTAGCCGCTGCCATTGGGATAGTCGACACGGCCCTGACCCTGCAACAGCCCATTGACCACCTCTCCGCGGTAGCGACCGCCATCGGGCAGTCGCGCGTCGGGCGGCGACAGTGGCTCGCCATCTCCGCAAGCGGCGATCAACAACGAAAGGGCGAGGGGGGCGAGAGGGCGCATGACGGGGTCCGGGCGATTGAGGCGCCGAGTATGCCGCAGATGCCAGGGTGCACAACAGATGCAGGGCGCTTTTAAGGCCAGAGCCGGATGACTGTCGGATGGGTGTACCGTTACCGGGTCCGATCATGGGGGTGCGCCATCTTGCATCACCCTGGGGCATGCCTTGGGGGCTTATAATGCCTGGCTTGCGAAGGAGACCTGCAATGTTGCTACGCGGTTTGACCTGGCTGGTCCTGTTCCAGCTGCTGGGCACTGCCCTCAATCATCTGTTGCTGCCCGTGTTGCCCGGTCCGATCATCGGCCTGGTGCTGCTGCTCATCTACCTCATGGTACGTGGCGAGGTCGGCGAGCCCCTGGGCCTGGCGGCCAACAGCCTGCTGCGCTACCTGCCGCTGCTGCTGGTGCCACCTGCGGTGGGCGTGATGGTCTATGCCCAGCAGATCGCCGATGACTTCTGGGCCATCGTCGGCTCGCTGGTGATTTCCGTCACGGTCTCTACCGTGTTCGTCGGCTGGTTGATGCAGCGATTGATTCGCAGGCGTCGGCATGATCACCCGGTGCAACCATGATGCTGGACTGGCAAGGCACCCTGCAGGCGGTCATCCACCATCCGCTGTTCGGCATCGGCATCACCCTGGGCGCCTACCAGTTGGTGCTGGCCGGCTACGAAAAAACCCGCTGGATCTTTCTGCAACCGGTGCTGCTGTCCATGTTGCTGCTGGTTGCGGTGCTGGTAGGCTGCGGGATCAGCTACGCCGAATACCGCAAGAGCACCGAGATTCTCGGCATCCTGCTCGGCCCGGCGACCGTGGCCCTGGCGGTGCCGCTGTTTCTCAACCTGCGGCGCATTCGCCAACTGCTGTGGCCGACCCTGATTACCCTGGGCCTGGGCGGCCTGTTCGCGACCGTGCTGTGCCTGCTGCTGGGTTGGGGTTTGGGCGCCGACCACATGATTCTGATGACCATGGCGCCCAAGTCGGTCACCTCGCCGATCGCCATGCTGGTGGCGGAGCAGATCGGCGGCGTCGCGGCGCTGGCGGCCGTGTTCGTGCTGATCACCGGCGTCATCGGCGGAATCTTCGGCCCCGGCCTGCTGTCTTTGCTGGGCATCGACCACCCGGCGGCGCGCGGCATGGCATTGGGCCTCAACGCGCATGCCGTGGGCACATCGCTGGCGTTGCAGGAAAGTGAAGAAACCGGCGCCTTCGCGGCGCTGGCCATGAGTCTGATGGGTGTCGGTACCGCCGTTTTTCTGCCCCTGGCCATCAGCGTATTCGCGTGAGGACACAAGCCATGACATTGCCACTCTTTCCCCTCAATACCGTGCTGTTCCCCGGTTGCGTGCTGGATCTGCAGCTATTCGAAGCGCGCTACCTGGACATGATCGGGCGCTGCATGAAGCAGGGCGCCGGCTTTGGCGTGGTTGGCATCATGGCAGGGCGCGAAGTGGGCCAGGCACCCAGCGAACACGCCGCAGTCGGCTGCGAAGCGCTGATCACCGATTTCCAGCAGCAAGACAACGGTCTGTTGGGTATCCGCGTGCAGGGCGCTCGGCGTTTCCGTGTCGAGGCCACCCATGTGCAACGCGATCAATTGCTGACGGCAGACGTGCACTGGCTGGAAGAGCAGGCGGACCAACCGCTGGCCGATACCCATGCCGACCTGCAGGCACTGTTGCTGGCTTTGGCCGAGCACCCGATGGTGGCGGCGCTGGGCATGACCGCCGGCGCTCAGGGCCAGCAATCGCTGGGCAACCAGTTGGCCTATCTGCTGCCGTTCACCGAGCAGGAGAAAGAACAGCTGCTCGCCGAAAGCGACCCAGGCCTGCGCCTGGTGGCGATCCAGGCCCTGCTCGACAGCCTGCAGGGCGACGCCCTGGTCTGAGACGGACAGGCCTGGGACGAACAGGCCCAGCGCGCCGGGTGCGCCTGGTTACATGTAGCGATACCCTTCGAGTGCCGACGGCAGCCCGTGCACCGCAAAAAAGCCCAGCAGCAACGCGCACGCCGGTACCACCAGCCACCAGACACGCAACGGCATCGCCGGCAGCGGCTGGCGATATTCCACGGCCGCCAGGCACGAAGCGCAGACGAAGCAGGCCAGCATGCTGCCGGCAATGATGTCGGTCGGCCAATGCGCGCCCAGGTACACCCGCGACAACGCAATCGACAGCGCCGGAATGCTTGCCAGGATGACCCACACCAGGCGCATGCGCGGTGTCTGCCGACGCCCGGCGAGTATGGCCAGGCTCAGAAAGAAGGCAAAGGCCGCCGAGCTATGCCCGCTGGGCATGCTGAACGTGGTCAGCGGTTCGAGCAGCACGTCGGGCCGCTGCCGGGCGACCAAGTGTTTCAACGAGCCGTTGAGCAGCGCCGTGATCAACATGGTCGCGCAGGCGAACAGCGCCTGACGCCATTGCCGGGTGATCAGCAGCAGCGCGGTGAGCAGTCCGGCCACCATGAACTGGGTACGGAAATCACCGATGCGCGTGACCAGCACCACAAAGGTTTCCGCCGCCTCACTGCGATGCTCCTGGACCAGCGCCTTGAGGCCGTTGTCCAGCGCGCTCAGGTGCGGGAAGCCGAAGAACAGGGCAATCAGCATGATCAGCGAGGCGAGGGCGATGAGCAGCGTGCCGCGTCTGCGATCGCGCCAGGTGGCATGCAGGCTCAGGCCCATCAGCAGGGCGATGCAGGCTGCAACGATACCGGCCTGTGGCCAGAAGTCCTCGGGCAGCGGCAGGCGGAAAGCGGCGCCCGTCGCCCAGCCCGGCAGCAGATAGGCCACCGACCAACCGGCGGCCGCCACCAGGCTGACCAGGATGAAGCGCGGCAACGGCATTTCCAGCATGCCGGCGACCATGGGCAGCATCGGCCGCAACGGGCCGATGAAGCGCCCGATCAGAAGGCTCGCCACGCCATAGCGATGGAAGTAGCCTTCTGCGGTTTCCAGCCATTGCGGGTGCGTGCGCAGCAGCGGCAGGCCACGGATGCTCTGTTGAAACCGTCGACCCAGAGCGTACGAGATGGCGTCGCCGAGAAGGCCGCCGGCATAGCCCAGCATCAGTGTCTCACTGAGCGACAACGCACCGTTGCCGGCCAGTACGGCCACAGCGAACAACACCACGGTGCCGGGTACGACGATGCCGGCGATCGCCAGGCATTCGATGCAGGCGATGGCGAAGATTGCCACCCCCAGCCACTGTGGATGCAGCGTCAGCCAGCCTGTCAGACTGTCCAGCCATTCGCCCATGAGTCAGGTTCCTTGAAAGATCGAAAAGTAGTCGCGGCCTTCTTGCTGGCCGCGACGCAGGGGGTTGCGTGTGCAGAAACGGGCGTAGCCGGCATCCACGAAGCGGTACGGCAGGTGTTCGTCGCGACCCAGGGGAATACCCAGGCGGGTGGTCTGCAGGATGTGCGGGACATCGGCGCCGACGTCGTCGACGAATAGCTGTTCAGTGTCGAAGCGCTGGGCGTCCCACACCGGTACCTTCAGCCCCAGGGCCTTGCACAGCAGGGTCTGCCCGGCGCACAGGCGCTGGGCCGGGCGCGGCAGGCCGCTGGCGTCGGGGTTGTTGAGCTGCATCCGGGCGAAGGCATCGTCGCCGGTGTGCGCGTCGAGCCAGGGGTAGGCGGACTTGATCAGCACCGCGTTGCCCGGACCTTGCGCGCTGAAGTTCAGCGAGTCGCCGCCACGGGCGTAGTACATATAGATGTGCCCGCCTTCGAGGAACAGCGCGCGGCGTTTGTGGGTATAACCCAGCGATGCATGGCTGCCGCGATCCGTGACGTAATACGCCTCGGTTTCGATGATGCGCGCCGACAACCAGTACGGACCCTGACGGTGGCGGATCACCTTGCCCAGCAATGCACGGGCGAGGGATTGCGCGTCGGTGTCGAAAAAGGCATCGGGCAACGGGTTGAACATAACGGGGTCCATTCGGTGTCGCGGTGGATGATAGCAATTGCACATCGGTGAGGCCCGCGGACATATGTTTAAAGAGGTGTTTTCGACCATCCGCCCGTCACCGCTGTTAGTGGGCGTACGTGACAGCTATAATCAGCCGCTTTCCTCTTTGCCAAGACCACAGAGACCATGACCGAGTCCGTTCTTGACTACATGACCCGCCTGGGTCGCGCTGCCCGTGAAGCCTCGCGGGTCATTGGCCGTGCCAGCACCGCGCAGAAGAATCGCGCCCTGCAGGCGGCGGCCAGTGCCTTGGACAGCGCCCGTGCCGAACTGGTTGCCGCCAACGAGCAGGATTTGGCAGCCGGTCGCGCCAATGGCCTGGACGCGGCCATGCTCGAGCGCCTGGCGCTGACCCCTGCGCGCATCGACGGCATGATCGTCGGCCTGCGCCAGGTGGCCAGCCTGCCGGATCCGGTCGGGGCGATCCGCGACATGAGCTACCGGCCCTCGGGCATCCAGGTCGGCAAGATGCGCGTGCCGCTGGGCGTGGTCGGCATCATCTACGAGTCGCGGCCCAACGTGACCATAGACGCGGCCAGCCTGTGCCTGAAGTCGGGTAACGCCACCATTTTGCGTGGCGGCTCCGAGGCCATCCACTCCAATCGTGCCATCGCCACCTGCATTCAGCGCGGCCTCGCCGAAGCCGGTCTGCCCGCCGCCGTGGTACAGGTCGTGGACACCACCGACCGCGCCGCGGTCGGCGCGCTGATCAGCATGCCCGAGTACGTCGATATCATCGTGCCAAGGGGCGGGCGAGGGCTGATCGAGCGGGTCAGTCGTGATGCCAAGGTGCCGGTGATCAAGCATCTGGACGGCATCTGCCACGTGTTCGTCGACGCTGGCGCCGACCTGGCCAAGGCGCAACGCATCGCTTTCAACGCCAAGACCTATCGCTACGGCATCTGCGGCGCCATGGAAACGCTGCTGGTCGACCAGTCGGTGGCGGCGAGTTTCCTGCCGCCGATGGCGGCGCAGTTCCGCGAGAAAGGCGTCGAGCTGCGCGGTTGCCCGCGCACCCGCGACCTGATCGAAGCCGTACCGGCCAGCGAAGAAGACTGGAACACCGAGTACCTGGCCGCCATCCTGTCCATTCGGGTGGTCGACGGCCTGGACGAGGCCATCGAACACATCAACCAGCATGGCTCCCATCACACCGATGCGATCGTCACCGAGCAGCAGGGCCATGCCCGTCGATTCGTTGCCGAAGTCGACTCCGCGTCCGTGATGGTCAACGCGCCGACCTGTTTCGCCGATGGTTTCGAATATGGCCTGGGTGCCGAGATCGGCATTTCCACCGACAAGATCCACGCCCGCGGCCCGGTGGGCCTCGAAGGCCTGACCTGCGAGAAATACGTGGTGATCGGCGATGGCCAGTTGCGCGGCCAGGAGCCGGTCTGAGTTGACCGCACCGAACCGGCCCGGTCCCTACGCTGTACAATCGCGCACTGCACGTCGAATCGGCGTGCTGGGCGGTACCTTCGACCCGGTGCATATCGGTCATCTGCGCGGCGCCGTGGAAGTGGTCGAGGCCCTGGGCCTGGACGATCTGCGATTGGTGCCCAGCGCCCGGCCGCCGCATCGCGACCAGCCGCAGGTATCGGCCGAGCAGCGCCTGGCCATGGTGCGGGCCGCAGTAGAGGGGCTGGCGCCCCTGACCGTGGATGACCGTGAACTGGCGCGCGACAAACCGTCGTACACCCTCGACACGCTGGTGTCGATGCGTGCCGAGCTCGACCCGCAGGACCAGTTGCTCCTGCTGCTGGGGTGGGATGCCTTTTGTGGCTTGCCCTCCTGGTACCGCTGGGAAGAACTGCTGCAACACTGCCACATCGTCGTGTTGCAGCGACCTGATGCGGACACCGAGCTGCCGGATGCCCTGCGCAACCTGGTGGCGGCGCGTTCCATCAGCGACCCGCAAGCCCTCAAGGGGGCCTGCGGGCAGATTACTTTCGTCTGGCAGGCACCGCTCGCGGTGTCGGCCACCCAGATCCGTCAACTGCTGGCCAGCGGCAAGTCGGTACGTTTCCTGGTGCCCGACGCAGTATTGGCCTACATCGAGGCGCACGGGCTGTACCGTGCGTCCAATTGAACTGAACGAGTTTTTTTATGAGCAATAAGCAAGCAATCCCCGCTGAAGAAATCGTCGAGCTGACCCAGCTCGCCCTCGAAGACGTCAAGGCTCAGGACATCCTGGTCATCGACGTGCGTGACAAGAACAGCATCACCGACTTCATGGTGATCGCCACCGGTACCTCCAACCGCCAGATCAGCGCCATGCGCGAAAAGGTGCGCGAGCTGGTCAAGGCCAAGGGCGTCAAGCCACTGGGCGAAGAAGGCGCGGGCGACAGCGACTGGGTGCTGCTGGACCTGGACACCGTCGTGGTGCACATGATGACCGCGGCCGCGCGCCAGTTCTACGACCTGGAACGCCTGTGGCAGGGTGCCGAGCAGAGCCGTGCCGCCAGCGCCGCGCACCACACCCCTGGCAACGAATAAGCCTGGGCCATGCGTCTGCGTCTGATCGCGGTGGGTTCGCGCATGCCCAAGTGGGTGGAAGAAGGCTGGCATGAATATGCCAAGCGTCTGCCCGCCGAGCTGGCACTGGACCTGGTCGAAATTCCGCTCAATACCCGCGGCAAGAACGCTGACGTGGCCCGCTTTATCCGTCAGGAAGGCGAAGCGATGCTGGCCAAGGTCGGTCCGGGGGAGCGCATCGTTACCCTGGAAGTGCACGGCAAGCCCTGGAGCACCGAGCAGTTGGCGGTGGAACTGGATCGCTGGCGCCTGGACTCGCGCACGGTGAACTTCATGGTCGGTGGCCCCGAGGGGCTGGCGCCGGAAGTCTGCGCCCGTGCCGAGCAGCGCTGGTCGCTGTCGCCGCTGACCTTGCCTCACCCGCTGGTACGGATACTTATCGGTGAACAGCTGTATCGCGCCTGGACCGTGCTGTCCGGGCACCCTTATCACAAATAGGCCGTAAACCAGCCGATGTCCCAGCCGATTCGCCTCAAGGACCACGAGAAAGACGCGCGCACCGTGCGCAGCCGCGTCGTGGTCGGTGCAGCGGCCATCCTGGTTCTCATCTGCGTGCTGATCGCGCGCCTGTATTTCCTGCAGGTGATCCAGTACGAATATCACTCCACGCTTTCGGAGAACAATCGGGTGCATGTGCAGCCGATACCCCCCACCCGTGGGCTGATCTTCGACCGCAACGGCGTGGTCGTGGCCGACAACCGCCCCAGCTTCAGCCTGAGCATGACCCGCGAACGCTCCGGTGACTGGCGTCAGGTACTCGATACCATCGTCGAAGTGCTGGAGCTCAGCGACGAAGACCGGCAACTGTTCGAACGTCGCATGAAACAGGGTCGCCGGCCGTTCGAACCAGTACCGATCCTGTTCGAGCTCAACGAAGAGCAGATCGCCCGGGTCGCGGTGAACCAGTTTCGCCTGCCGGGTGTGGAGGTGGTCGCGCAGTTGGTACGGCACTACCCGCAGGGGGCGCATTTCGCGCACTCGGTGGGCTATGTCGGACGCATCAACGAGAAGGAACTCAAGACCCTGGATCCGGTGGACTACAGCGGCACGCACCATATCGGCAAGACCGGCATCGAGCGCTTCTACGAGCCTGAACTGCACGGCACGGTGGGCTACGAGGAAGTCGAGACCAACGCTCGCGGTCGCGTGCTGCGGGTGCTCAAGCGGACCGATCCGAAGCCGGGCAAGGACATTGTCCTGAGCCTGGACATCAAGTTGCAGGAAGCCGCCGAAGAGGCGCTGGGCGGCCGTCGCGGCGCGATCGTGGCGATGGACCCGCGCACCGGGGAGGTGCTGGCAATGGTCAGCCAGCCCAGCTTCGATCCCAACCTGTTCGTCACCGGCATCGGTTTCCAGGCCTATGCCGACCTGCGCGACTCCATCGATCGACCGCTGTTCAACCGTGTGTTGCGCGGCCTGTATCCGCCCGGTTCGACGATCAAGCCTGCGGTGGCGATCGCCGGGCTGGACTCAGGCGTGATCAACGCCGGGTCGCGGGTCTTCGACCCAGGCTTCTATCAACTGCCCAACTACGACCATAAATACCGCAACTGGAACCGCACAGGCGATGGCTGGGTAGACCTGGACACCGCCATCATGCGTTCCAACGACACCTATTTCTACGACCTGGCGCACAAGCTGGGCATCGACAAGCTGGACAACTACATGGGCCAGTTCGGCATCGGCCAGAAGGTCTCGCTGGACATGTTCGAAGAGTCGCCGGGCCTGATGCCCTCGCGCGAATGGAAACGCAAGACCCGCCGGCAAGCCTGGTTCCCCGGCGAAACGCTCATTCTGGGCATTGGACAGGGCTACATGCAGGCCACGCCGCTGCAACTGGCCCAGGCCACCGCCCTGGTCGCCAACAAGGGCAAGTGGAACCGCCCGCGGCTGGCGCGCACCATCGAAGGCGTGCCGCCGGTGGACGAGAATCCGGTGCCCGACATCGTGCTGCGCAATCCGTCCGACTGGGCCAAGGTCACCCACGGCATGGAGCAGGTCATGCAGGGTGCCCGCGGTACCGCGCGCAAGGCTGCCATCGGTGCCAAGTACCGAATCGCCGGCAAGTCCGGTACGGCCCAGGTCGTCGCCATTCGCCAAGGCGAGAAGTACGACCGCAGCAAGGTCCAGGAGCGCCATCGCGACCATGCCTTGTTCGTCGGCTTCGCGCCCGCGGACAACCCGCGCATCGTGGTCTCGGTCATGGTCGAGAACGGCGAGTCCGGCTCGGGCGTGGCGGCGCCGGTGGTGCGCCAGATCATGGACGCCTGGCTGCTCGGCCCCGACGGCCAGTTGAAACCCGAATACGCCAGCGCCACGGGCGCGGAGATCACCGCCCTTGAAGAGTAATTTCGACCGCATCCTCTCCAGTGAGGATGTGATGCGCCGCCGCGCAACATTTTTGCAGCGCATTCACATCGACGGCCCGTTGCTGATCCTGCTGCTGACCCTGGCGGCGGGCAGCCTGTTCGTCCTCTATTCGGCCAGCGGCAAGAACTGGGACCTGCTGATCAAGCAGGCCACGTCCTTCGGCCTGGGCCTGGTGTCGATGTTCGTCATCGCCCAGCTCGAACCGCGTTTCATGGCGCGCTGGGTGCCCCTGGCCTACGTGACCGGGGTGATACTGCTGGTGGTAGTGGACGTCATGGGCCACAACGCCATGGGCGCCACGCGCTGGATCAACATCCCCGGGGTCATCCGCTTCCAGCCCTCGGAGTTCATGAAGATCATCATGCCGGCGACCATCGCCTGGTACCTGGCCAAGCGGACCCTGCCGCCGACCCTCAAGCACGTGGTGGTGAGCCTGGCCCTGATCGGCATTCCCTTTGCGCTGATCGTGCGCCAGCCAGACCTTGGCACGTCACTGCTGATCCTGGCTTCCGGCTCCTTCGTGCTGTTCATGGCCGGGCTGCGCTGGCGCTGGATTGCCAGCGTGCTGGCGGCGGCGGTGCCGGTGGCGGTCGGCATGTGGTTCTTCATCATGCACGACTACCAGAAGCAGCGGATCCTGACCTTTCTCGACCCGGAGAGCGATCCGCTGGGTACCGGCTGGAACATCATCCAGTCCAAGGCGGCGATCGGTTCGGGTGGCGTGTTCGGCAAGGGCTGGCTGCTGGGCACCCAGTCGCACCTGGACTTCCTCCCCGAAAGCCACACCGACTTCATCATCGCGGTGCTCGGCGAGGAGTTCGGCCTGGTCGGTATCTGCGCGCTGCTGTTGATCTATCTGCTGCTGATCGGCCGTGGGCTGGTGATCACCGCGCAGGCCCAGACCCTGTACGGAAAGTTGCTCGCCGGCAGCTTGACCATGACTTTTTTTGTTTACGTTTTCGTCAATATCGGTATGGTCAGTGGCCTGCTGCCGGTGGTGGGGGTGCCGTTGCCTTTCATTAGCTACGGCGGAACTTCGCTGGTGACCCTGCTGTCAGCGTTTGGCGTTTTGATGTCGATCCACACCCATCGCAAGTGGATCGCACAGGTTTGAATAAGGTGAGCAATTGCATGCAAGTAATGCGTAGCTGGGCAGCTCGGAACGTTCCCTGGATCGGCCTGATGGGCCTGTTGGGGTCGGCACAGCATGCCAGCGCCGGCGACTACGGTGGCTCGCCCCAGGTGACCCAGTTCATTGGTGAAATGACCCGCGACTATGGCTTCGCCAGCGAGCAGTTGAACGAAGTGTTCAGGGAAGTCGAGCGCAAGCAGTCGATTCTGGACGCGATCTCGCGTCCCGCCGAACGGGTCAAGCCGTGGAGCGAGTATCGGCCGATGTTCATCACCGATGCGCGCATCGCCCGCGGCGTGGATTTCTGGCGCCAGCACGAAGCGGTGCTGGCCCGTGCGGAACGCGAATACGGCGTACCGGCGCAGGTCATCGTCGCGATCATCGGTGTCGAAACCTTCTTTGGTCGCAACACCGGCAATTTTCGGGTGATCGACGCGTTGTCCACCTTGAGCTTCGATTACCCGCCACGCGCGGCATTCTTCCGCAAGGAGCTGCGGGAGTTCTTCCTGCTGGCCCGCGACGAACAGCTCGACCCACTGACCCTCAAGGGTTCGTACGCCGGCGCCATGGGCCTGCCGCAGTTCATGCCCAGCAGCTTCCGCGCCTACGCGGTGGATTTCGACGGCGACGGTCACATCAACATCTGGACCAACCCCGATGACGCCATCGGCAGTGTTGCCAGCTATTTCAAGGAGCATGGCTGGGTGGCCGGTCAACCGGTGGTCAGCCGTGCCGGCGTTTCCGGCCCGCAGGTCGACGACGGCTTGAGCCCGGGCATCGACCCGGTCAAGAATGTCGCGCAGTTGCGGGCGCTGGGCTGGTCGAGTCATGATGCGCTACGCGATGACCTGCCGGTGACCGCCTTTCGCCTGCAGGGCGCCGAGGGCCCGGAATATTGGCTGGGCCTGAAGAATTTCTATGCAATCACTCGCTATAACCGCAGTGTGATGTACGCCATGGCTGTGCACCAACTGTCGGAATCGCTGGTTCAAGCACGGGGCGTCAAGTAATGCGGGCAATGCCGATACATACATCCTCCGCCATCGCGGCCTGCGCGGCCTTGGGCCTGCTGCTCGCCAGCTGCTCATCGACGCCGCCGCCGTCGCGTACCGTGAAGCAGTCCGGCCCGACCGTCAAAGCCATGCCTGGCCTGAACATCAACCGGGCACACAAGGACGGCGCGCCGTGGTGGGACGTCGACGTGTCGAAGATTCCCGACGCCGTGCCCACCCTGCACACCGGACCGTACAAGGCCAACCCCTACACGGTACTGGGCAAGACCTACTTTCCGATCGCCGAGTCGCGTCAGTATCAGGCGACCGGCACGGCGTCATGGTACGGCACCAAGTTCCATGGCCAGAACACCGCCAACGGTGAGGTCTACGACCTGTATGGCATGAGCGCGGCGCACAAGACCCTGCCGCTGCCCAGCTATGTACGCGTGACCAACCTGGACAACAGCCGCAGCGTGGTGCTGCGGGTCAATGATCGCGGGCCGTTCTACTCCGACCGCATCATCGACCTGTCCTATGCCGCGGCGAAAAAGCTGGGCTACGCCGAGACGGGTACGGCGCGGGTACGTGTCGAAGGTATCGACCCGCAGGAATGGTGGGCGCAGCGCGGCCGTCCGGCGCCACTGGTGCTCAACCAGGGCCCGGTGGTGGCGCAGGCCCGGCCCAACATCACGCCGTCGGCTGGTACGGTCGAGCAATACACGCCGCCGCCGCAGCAGCACGCGGTCGCCACGCTGCCGGTGCAGATGGACGCAAAAAAAAACGGTTCTGCACAAGCGTCTGGCCTGTATCTCCAGGTGGGAGCGTTCGCCAACCCCGACGCTGCGGAACTGCTGCGTTCCAAGCTGAGCTCGATGGTCAGCGCGCCGGCCTTCACCAGCCAGATCGCCGTCAACCAGCAGACGTTCTATCGGGTACGCCTGGGACCGATCAATTCCCAGGGTGAAGCCCAGCAGATTCAGGACAACGTGCGCATGGCCAATCTTGGCGTGCCCAAGTTGGTGACACTGGATTGAACCGCGCCGCCTGCGGGCGGCGCTGCAATGAGCGCCCGGCAACGGGCGTGCGACACCGGGCCGCCGCCCACAACAAGACTGCCCGCAAGGGCATGTGCCCATCAGCAATTTCGAGAGACGGATGAACATCACCACACTTGCCAAACGCCTGTGCCTGCTTGTACCGCTGATCATCGCCCCTGCCGCTTGGGCGGCAGATCAGATGATGCCAGCGCCGCCGCAACTGGCTGCCAAATCCTACGTGCTGATGGAAGCTTCCAGCGGTAACGTGCTGGTTGAAAACAACGGCGACCAGCGTCTGCCGCCAGCCAGCCTGACCAAACTGATGACCGCGTACATCGCGACCCTGGAAATTCGTCGCGGCCAGATCGGCGAGAACGACCCGGTCACCGTCAGCGAAAACGCCTGGCGCACGGGCGGTTCGCGGATGTTCATCAAGGTCGGTACCCAGGTATCGGTCAGCGACCTGCTGCACGGCATCATCATCCAGTCGGGCAACGACGCTTCGGTGGCGCTCGCCGAGCACATCGCCGGCAGCGAAGACGCCTTCGCCGACATGATGAACACCACGGCTGGCAAGCTGGGCATGACCAACAGCCACTTCATGAACCCGACCGGCCTGCCGAACCCCGAGCATTACTCCACGGCCCACGACATGGCGGTACTGGCCCGTGCCATCATTCACGAAGACCCGGCTCACTATGCGATCTACTCGCAGAAGGAGTTCTTCTGGAACAACATCAAGCAGCCCAACCGCAACCTGCTGCTGTGGCGCGACAAGACCGTCGACGGCCTGAAGACCGGCCACACCGAAGAAGCCGGCTACTGCATGGTGTCCTCGGCCGTACGTGACGGCATGCGCCTGATCGCCGTGGTCTTCGGCACCAACAGCGAGCAGGCCCGCGCTGCCGAAACCCAGAAGCTGCTGACCTACGGCTTCCGCTTCTATGAAACCCAGACCTTCTACCAGAAGGGCACCGAGCTGGCCAAGGCACCGGTATGGAAGGGCGACATCCGCGAAATCAAGGCCGGCCTGGCCGAAGACCTGACCATGACCCTGCCCAAGGGCCAGTTGAAGAACCTGGCTGCGAGCATGACCATGAATCCACAGCTGACCGCGCCTATCGCCAAGGGCGACGTGATCGGCAAGGTCGAAGTGAAGAACGGTGACAAGATCGTTCAGACCACCGACCTGATCGCGCTGGACGATGTACAGGAAGGTGGTATTTTCCGCCGCGTATGGGATAGCGTTCGTCTATTCTTCTACGGCTTGTTCAACTGATATCGCGACCGCGCGCCCTCGCCTTTGCAACAGGCGAGGGCGTTGTCGTTTTCACGGTTTACCCGAGGCCGTCATCGCCATGACCGATACCGAAGTAAAAGAGCCGAAAATCGAATTTCCCTGCGCCGACTACCCGATCAAGATCATCGGCGATACCGGTGTGGGCTTTCGCGACACGGTGGTGCAGATCGTCGAAAAGCACGCAGCCGTCAATCACGACAAGAATGCCGAGCGCCAGAGCAGCAACGGTAACTACACCACGTTGCAGCTGCATATCCTGGCCACCGGCCAGGAGCAGCTCTACAACATCAACAGTGAGCTGCGCGCCACCGGCATCGTCAAAATGGTGCTGTGATGCCGCAATGCCTGGGGTTTCGCGAACTCGGCCCGTTGCCTTACGAGCCGGTATGGCACGCGATGCAGCGGTTCACCGACCAGCGCGGTGCAGAGACTGCCGATGAGGTCTGGCTGGTCCAGCACCCGGCCGTGTTCACCCAGGGCCAGGCCGGCAAGGCCGAGCATCTGCTGGTGCCCGGCGAGATCCCGGTGGTGCAGGTCGACCGCGGCGGCCAGGTGACCTACCACGGCCCCGGGCAGTTGGTCGTGTACCTGTTGCTGGACGTGCGCCGGCTGGGCTACGGGGTGCGAGAGCTGGTCACCCGCATGGAGCACACCCTGATCGATCTGCTGGCCTCCTACGGCGTGCAGGCTGCCGCCCGTGCGGATGCACCCGGAGTCTACGTGGACGGCGCGAAGATCGCTTCGCTGGGCTTGCGTATCCGCCGCGGTTGTTCGTTCCATGGGCTGGCGTTGAACGTCGACATGGACCTTGCGCCGTTCCGGCGGATAAATCCATGTGGATATGCCGGCCTGCCGATGACGCAGATGTGCGATCATGTCGCACCCCTTGAATTTGCCGAGGTCAGTGCAAGGCTGCGAGCGCAGCTGGTCAAGCACCTCGACTATGTTGAGCAGACGACCCTTACGGGCGGAATCGACTGATATGACTACCGCGACAGAAGCTGTGCAAACGCTGATCCCCCTGCAGAACCTCGCCGAGGGTGCGCCCAAGGCCAATGCGCCACGGCCCAGGGTCGAGGCGGGCGTCAAGCTGCGCGGTGCCGAAAAGGTCGCGCGCATCCCGGTAAAGATCATCCCCACCGAAGAGCTGCCGAAGAAGCCCGACTGGATCCGGGTACGCATCCCGGTGTCTCCCGAGGTCGACCGGATCAAGCAATTACTGCGCAAGCACAAGCTGCACAGTGTCTGCGAAGAAGCCTCCTGCCCCAACCTGGGTGAATGCTTCTCCGGTGGTACCGCGACTTTCATGATCATGGGTGACATCTGCACCCGCCGATGCCCGTTCTGCGACGTCGGCCACGGTCGCCCCAAGGCACTGGATGCCGACGAGCCGATGAACCTGGCCGTGGCCATCGCCGACCTGCGCCTCAAGTACGTGGTGATCACCTCGGTGGACCGTGACGACCTGCGCGACGGTGGTGCCCAGCACTTCGCCGACTGCCTGCGGGAAATCCGCAAGCTGTCGCCGGGCGTGCAGCTGGAAACCCTGGTCCCCGACTACCGTGGGCGTATGGACGTGGCCCTGGCCATCACCGCGCAGGAGCCGCCGGATGTGTTCAACCACAACCTGGAAACCGTGCCGCGCCTGTACAAGGCCGCGCGCCCTGGTTCTGACTACCAGTGGTCGCTGACCCTGCTGCAGAAGTTCAAGGAGCTGGTGCCTCACGTGCCGACCAAGTCGGGCCTGATGCTGGGTCTGGGCGAGACCGACGAGGAAGTGATCGAGGTGATGCAGCGCATGCGCGAGCACAACATCGACATGCTGACCCTGGGCCAGTACCTCCAGCCTTCGCGCAGTCACCTGCCGGTACAGCGCTTCGTGCATCCGGACATCTTTGCCTGGTTCGCCGAAGAGGGCCACAAGATGGGCTTCAAGAACGTCGCCTCCGGGCCGTTGGTGCGTTCCTCGTACCACGCCGATCAGCAGGCGCACGAAGCCAAGATCAAGCTCTGATCGACCAGATCATGTAGGCGCGGGGCGAGTGGCGAGCCATCTGCCCGTGAAGCGCGTCCACGCGCTGCATAGCCTGAGGGCAGGGCGCGCCGCTCGTTCCTGCCTGGATTGAGAATTTCGACCATGCGATTACCCCCACGCCTGCCCGACCACGGCACGATCGCCTTGATCGCGCCCGCCGGTCCCATCGAGCTGGACGTAGAGGCAGCTTGTGCCTGGGTCCGCGCGCGTGGCTATACGCTGCGCATCTACCCCGGTGTCGCGCTGGCCCAGGGTTACCTGGCCGGCAGCGATGAAGCCCGTGTGCAAGACCTTCACGACGCTTTCGCCGACCCCGAGGTAGACGCCGTTCTTTGCCTGCGCGGTGGCTATGGCACCCCCCGCCTGCTGGACAAGATCGACTTTGCGCTGCTGGCGCGACACCCCAAGCCATTGGTTGGCTACAGCGATATCACCGCGCTGCATCTGGCCATCGCTCGCCACGCCGGGTTCGTCACCTTCCATGGGCCACTGTTCAAGGCCGATCTGCTGACGCAGAAGCGGGCGCCTACCGAATCTTCGCTGTGGCAGGCGCTGCGTGGCGAGATCGGCGCAGGTGACCTGCTGCGTCATCCGCCCGAGTGGCCGTTGACCACGGTAGTGCCGGGGCAGGCCCAGGGTTGCTTGATGGGCGGTAACCTGGCCATGATCAGTGCCACGCTCGGCACGCCGTACGAGCTTCCCGGTGATGGCATCGTGCTGTTCATTGAAGACGTCAACGAGCCCTTGTACCGCGTGGATCGCTTTCTGACTCACCTGCGTCTGGCAGGCAAACTGAAGGGCGTGCAGGGCGTGATCGTTGGCGACTTCGCCGGAATCGCTGTCGAGCAGATGACTCCGTTGCTGCTCGAGACGTTCCAGGCCGAGGGTATCCCGGTCCTGGCTGGCTGGCGCAGTGGCCACTGCGACCCGAACCTGACCTTGCCGTTGGGCGTGCAGGTCAGGCTGGATGCCACTGCGCAGCAGGTCTGGCTGGAGCAGGATGTGGTGGCCTAGGCGAGGCCTGGGCCACCCGTGCAGGTCAGCGCGCTCACTGTTGCGTACGCAGCGCCTCGAGCAGCTTGTGGGTCGGGTACCCGTCGGCTGGCCAGCCCATGGCTTGCTGGGCACTGCGGATGGCCTTGCGGGTATTGGCACCGATGATGCCGTCCGCAGCGCCAGCATCGTGGTTGCGTGCGCTCAACAGGCTCTGCAGCTCGATGCGTTCGGTGCGCGTAAGTGGCATGTCATCCTTGGGCCAAGTGCCTTGGATGTAGCCCGACCCCTGCAGGCGCTGCGCCAGGAGGCTTACGCCCAACGCGTAGGACGAGGAATTGTTGTACTTGAGGATCGCGCGGAAATTGTCGAAGACCAGGAAGGCCGGGCCCCGGTAGCCCGCCGGCAGAAGCAGCGCTGCTGCGGCATTTTCGCTGCCCGCCGGGACTGTACCGCCTGGCATCGCCGCAACGCCCAGGCGCTGCCATTCGCTGACCGGCCTGCGGCTGTTGCCGTCGGCCAGGGCGTAGTCGAAGCCCTCGGGCAGGCGCACTTCCAGCCCCCACGTCTGGCCACTCTGCCAGCCCGAACTCTGCAGGTAGTGGGCGGTGGAGGCGAGGGCATCGGCGGCGCTGTTCCAGATGTCGCGCCGGCCATCGCCGTCGAAGTCCACGGCATGGGAATTGTAGGTGGTGGGAATGAACTGGGTCTGGCCCATGGCACCGGCCCACGAACCCAGCATGCGATCGGGCTGGATGTCGCCGTTCTGCAGGATCTGCAACGCCGCCAGCAGCTGGCTCTGGGCGAATTCGGGGCGACGGCCTTCGTAGGCCAGGGTCGCCAATGAGCGGATCACCGATTTGTCACCCTGGATCTGGCCGAAGCTGCTTTCCATGCCCCATACGGCAACCAGTACCTGGCGTTCGACGCCGTAGCGCTGTTCGATGCTCGAGAGCACGTCGGCGTACTGCTCGAGCAGGGCCTGACCACGGCGCAGGCGGGTCGGGGAGATCGCCCCGTCGAGGTATTCCCATACCGGGCGGCTGAATTCGGGCTGGCTGCGATCGGCCTTGATCACGCTCATGTCCGGTGTGACGCCCTCGAAGGCGCGGTCGAACAGCTGCGCGTCGACGCCGCTGCGCAGGGCTTGCTGACGAAAGCCCTGCTGCCATTCGGCGAATGTCTGGGTGGGCAGCACCGGGGTGTCGACGCTGCTCGGCGCGGGCGCCATGGGTACCGGCAACGCAGGCTGGACGATGGGGGCGGGCAGGGTATCGGCGACGGTGGGTTTTTCCGCGCAGGCAACCAGCAAGGCCAGGCAGGTAGTCACGGCGAACTGGCGCATGGGCCAGCCTGAGGTACGACGAGAAGACATTCACAAGTCCAGGGCTTTCGGGGCAGAGGCAAACCTTAACATGCCAGCCGAATCAGTAGCATGGGTTTAGCCTTGTCAGCGATCACCCTGACAGACCGCAGCGCAGCTTTCGCGGCCACGGACCGCTCCTACGGGGATCACGGTCACCCTGTAGGAGCGGTCATCGGCCGCGAAGGGTTCGGCGCGGTTGACCAGCCATACCGCACGCCGCTTTCGCGGCCACACCGCAGGTCACCTGTGGGAGCGGGCTCTGCCCGCGAAGAGGACGCTGCTATTCTGCGGGCAGGCTCAGCCGTTGGCCGGCCATCAGCAACGACAACCGCGACAGGCCTATCCATACCGACCCAGGCGCCTGGCCCTTGATCTGCGCGTCGATGCGCTGGGCATCCTGCAGCAGCTGTGCCCAGCGCAGCGCCGAATGCCGCTGCAGGGCCTTGCTCATCAATGGCTTGCGCTTGTCCCACACTGGCGGACGGGCCTGGCTGAAGGCCTTGTCCAACGGTACGCCCTGGCTGTACTGCTGCGACAGGCTGGCCAGCAAGCGCAGCTCACGGGCCAGCGCCCAGAGAATGACCGGTGGCTCGACACCCTCGCCACGCAGCCCTTCGAGCATGCGCAAGGCGTGTTCGGCCTGGCCGTTGAGGATCGCGTCGATAAGGCCGAACACGTCGAATCGGGCGCTGTCGGCAACCGCCGATTGCACCGTCTCCAAGGTAATCTGATTGCCCTCGGCGAGCAGCTTGAGTTTCTCGATTTCCTGCGCCGCCGCCAACAGGTTGCCTTCCACCCGAGCGGCGATCAGCTCGACCGCATCCGGTTGCGCAGCCAGCCCAGCCTGGGCCAGGCGCTGGCGGATCCACTGCGGCAACTGCTGCGCATCGACCGGCCAGATCTGCACGAACTGGGTCTGCGCGCCATCGACCAGCGCCTTGCCCCACTTGGTTTTCTGCGCACTGCCGTCCAGTTTGGGCAGGCTGATCAACAGCACGGTATCTTCGGCGGGCCGCGAGCAATACTCGATCAGCGCCGCAGCGCCCTTGTCGCCCGGCTTGCCCGACGGCAGGCGCAGTTCCAGCAGGCGCCGCTCGGCAAACAGCGACAGGCTGGCGCCGGCCTGCAGCAGCGTGCCCCAGTCGAAATTGTTGTCGGCGCTGAACACCTGGCGCTCGTCGAAGCCCTGCTGGCGCGCCGCCGCGCGAATGGCGTCGGCCGCCTCCTGACAGAGCAGCGGATCGTCGCCACTCACCACGTAGACGGGCGCGAGCGGCCCTTGCAGGTGCTTGCCGAGTTGGGCGGGGCTGATCTTCATGGACGCATCGACAGGATTCAAATCTTCACGGGGGCAATGACAGCGAAAAGGGCGCCTGAGCGCCCTTGTCTGCCTTACTGGTTGGGAATCTGGATCGGCGACTGCTGTGGCGTCGAATCCATCACGCGCTGAGCTTCGGCAGCAGCGTCGGCTTCAGCCTTGGCACGGGCGTTGGCGTCCACCTGGAGCTTTTCCAGCTGTGCAGGGGTGATCTGCTGCAGACGCAGCATCATGCGCTGCACCAGTTCGTTGCGCATTTCACGGCGCACCTGGCTCGCCTCCTGATCGGAGCCGGTCAGGTTGTTGCCGTCGTGAACGTAAACCTTCTGCACTTCGAGCTTGTCGTTGAGCAGCGTCAGGTTGTTCTGCCCGCGGATCTCGTACTGCAGCGTGTTGCTCAACTCGTACTCGGACGAGCGCGCCGAACCGCTGTAGCTGGCCGTGCGCTGGTCGCCACGCTCGTCCACCAGGTCCAGGGTGTATGGAGCGCCGCTGGCCACGTTGACGCCGCTGCCCTGCAGCGCCTTGCGCAGTTGCACCACGGTCTGGCCGTAGGCGTCGCGGGCAGTGAGGTTGAGTTCCTTGATGGCCAGCTGGTTGGTGCCGGTACCCCGGAGCTGGAAACCACAGGCGCTCAGCAGGACAGCCAGGCCCATAACCAGCAGATTGCGTTTGATCATCTTGTTGCTCCCTTGAAACCTTGTTGGCTGTGGCATGCTTGACGGGCGCCCGAGGAAGCGGGCGCCGGTCGATCAGCTGGCGACGATGTTGACCAGTTTACCCGGTACGACGATGACCTTGCGGATGGTCAGGCCGTCGGTGAAACGCAGCACGTTCTCATTGACCCGTGCGGCGGCTTCGATCTCTTCGCGGCTGGCGCTGGCAGGCATGTCGATCTGCCCACGCAGCTTGCCGTTGACCTGGATGACCAGCTGCAGGCTGTCCTGCACCAGCGCCGATTCGTCCAGCGTCGGCCAGTTGGCGTCGATCACGGCGTCGGTGTGGCCCAGTTGCTGCCACAGCTCATGGCTGATGTGCGGAGTGATCGGCGCCAGCAGCAAGGTCACGGCTTCCAGCCCCTCGTGCAGCAAGGCACGGTCCTGGTCGGTGGCCTGCGGGGCTTTTTCCAGCACGTTCATCAGGGTCATCACCTGGGCGATGGCCGTGTTGAACTTGTGGTTCTGGCCCACGTCCTGGCTGGCCTGCTTGATCGCCAGGTGAATGGCGCGGCGAATGGCCTTCTGCTCGTCATCGAGCGCGGCGACGTCGAGGGGCGCGTGCGAACCCTGGCCAACATGGGCCTGGGCCAGACGCCAGACGCGCTTGAGGAAGCGGTGCGAGCCTTCCACGCCGGAGTCGGACCATTCCAGGCTCATGTCGGGTGGCGAGGCGAACATCATGAACAGGCGGCAGGTGTCGGCGCCGTACTGGTCGATCATCGATTGCGGGTCGACGCCGTTGTTCTTCGACTTGGCCATCTTCTCGGTGCCGCCGATTTCCACCGGCAGGCCGTCGCTGATGAGCTTAGCCGAGATGATCTTGGCCTTGGCATCGCGTACAAGTTCGACGTCGGCCGGGTTGAACCAGGTCTTGCTGCCGTTGGCTTCGAGACGGTAGTAGGTTTCGGCGATGACCATGCCCTGGGTGAGCAGGTTCTTGAACGGCTCGTTGGAGCTGACCAGGCCTTCGTCGCGCATCAGCTTGTGGAAGAAGCGTGCGTACAGCAGGTGCAGGATCGCGTGCTCGATACCGCCGATGTACTGGTCCACGGGCAGCCAATGGTTGGCCGCTGCCGGGTCGACCATGCCGCCTTCATAGTGCGGCGATGCATAGCGGGCAAAGTACCAGGACGATTCCACGAAGGTGTCCATGGTGTCGGTTTCGCGCTTGGCCGGCGCGCCGCATTTCGGACAGCTGCACTCGTAGAACTGGGGCATGCGCGCCAACGGCGAACCGGCGCCATCGGGGACGACGTCTTCGGGCAACACGACCGGCAGTTGATCTTCCGGGACCGGCACGTCGCCGCAGGCGTCGCAGTGCACGATCGGAATCGGGCAGCCCCAGTAGCGCTGGCGGCTGATGCCCCAGTCGCGCAGGCGGAACTGGGTACGCGACTTGCCCAGGTCCTTCTTGATCAAGGCCACTTCGATGGCATCGAAAGCGCCTTCGAAATCGAGCCCGTCGAAGTCGCCAGAGTTGATCAGCGGACCGTGCTCGTTGTAGGCAGCCAGCCACGGCGCAGGCGTCAGGTCGCCTGCGCTGGTGCGCACCACCGGCTTGATCGGCAGGTCGTACTTCAAGGCGAACTCGAAGTCGCGCTCGTCGTGGGCCGGCACGGCCATGACCGCGCCGTCTCCGTAGTGCATCAGTACGTAGTTGGCGACCCAGACCGGCAGCTTCTCGCCGCTGAGCGGGTGCTCGACGAACAGCGCCGTCGGCATCCCGCGTTTTTCCTGGGTGGCCACGTCGGCCTCGGCCACGCTGCCGCTCTTGCACTCGTCAATGAACGCCTGCAGCGCAGAATCGGAGCGTGCTGCCAGGGCGGCCAGGGGGTGCTCCGCAGCGACGGCCACGTAGGTGGCGCCCATCAGCGTGTCGGGACGGGTGGTGAAGACCTTCAGCGTGCCGGCTTCGCCAATGGAGGCCTGGTGGTAAGGGAACTGGACTTCCATGCCCTTGGACTTGCCGATCCAGTTGCGCTGCATGGTCTTGACCTGTTCCGGCCAGCCCGGCAGTTCGTCGAGGCTTTCCAGCAGCTCATCGGCGTATGCAGTGATCTTGAAGTAGTACATCGGTATTTCGCGCTTCTCGATCAGCGCGCCCGAACGCCAGCCACGACCGTCGATGACCTGCTCGTTGGCCAGTACCGTCTGGTCGACCGGGTCCCAGTTCACGGTGCCGTTCTTGCGGTAGATCACGCCTTTTTCGAACAGGCGGGTGAACAGCCACTGCTCCCAGCGATAGTAGTCGGGCTTGCAGGTGGTGACTTCGCGCGACCAGTCGATGGCCAGGCCCAGGCTCTTGAGCTGGGTCTTCATGTAGGCGATGTTTTCGTAGGTCCACTTGGCCGGCGCGACGTTGTTCTTCATGGCCGCGTTTTCCGCCGGCATGCCGAACGCATCCCAGCCCATCGGCTGCAGGACGTTCTTGCCCTGCATGCGCTGGTAGCGCGCGATCACGTCGCCGATGGTGTAGTTGCGCACGTGCCCCATGTGCAGTTTGCCGCTGGGGTAGGGGAACATCGACAGGCAGTAGTACGTGTCCTTGCCTGGCTGTTCACTCACTTCAAAAGACTTCTTCGCATCCCAGAAAGACTGGGCGGCGGCTTCGATTTCGCGGGGCTGATAGAGTTCGTGCATGGCTACTTTGCGCTGAGAAATGGGTGACCTTATCCGGCAGCTGCTAAATAGGCTGAGCCTGTTGGCAAGGTACGATGATATTAAACGCCGTAGCATACATGACCCCCCTCTATCGAGGGAAACCTTGATTGCAGCTGCCTGGACGTGGCAGGCACTTGACGCATTCCGTTGGTCGCTGCAACCGGCTGATTTTCCAGCCAGCGCTAAGCTGATGAAGCAAAGAACGTTTTTTCTCAAGTGAGGTGAGCGAATGCTGGAGCCGCCTATCAAAGCCACGCAGCCCGATGTCTACGAGCGACTCATCGACCGCTTGGGGCTAGCCCTGGATGTGGCCCGCACTGCGGTGCGCCTGCGCGATGAAAAACCTGCGGAACTGGAGTTGCGCGGTTTGAGCCGGGCCGAATACGAACTGATCGATGCCTACCTGCACGCTTGTGGCGAACGTGCCTGCGTCGAGCCCCAGGCTCCGGCCCCGGTCGCGCCTGCGCTGAAGCCGTCGGCGAAAGTGTACTGGCTGCACGAGCACGATCGGCGCCGTTCGCCAATCGGCAAGCACGGTCACGGGTATTCGGGAAAGTCGTAACGGCAGTTGTTCGTCATCGTGGCAACCCTTAGGCTTCGGGCATCTTCTGGAGATGCCCGATGTTTTCCCGCTTTGTGCTCAAACAGCTGTTATTGCCCCCCGGTATCTTTCTCGTCCTATTGTTGGCGGGCTGGTGGCTGCGCCGTCGTTGGCCGCGCCTGGCCGGGGCCTGTTTCGTGGTCGGGCTGGGCGGGCTGTGGTTGATGAGCCTGCCGGTGGTGGTGCAGGGTGCGGCTGGCTGGCTGGAAGACCAGCCGGCACTGCCTGTGCAAGCGTGGAGCAGCCTGGCGCAGCGTGCCGACGCCATCGTCATTCTCGGCGCCGGTCGCGAGCGCGGCGACCCGGCCTGGGATGGCATCGACCAGCCTACCGGCGTCGCGCTCGAGCGGGTTCGCTATGCGGCGCGGCTGGCCAAGGCATCCGGGTTGCCGGTGCTGACGTCCGGCGGCTTGCACTTCGGCTCGCCGCCCAGCGAAGCGTGGATCATGGCGCAGTCGTTGCGCGACGATTTCGGCACTTCCGCGCGCTGGATGGAAGAGCGCAGCCGCACGACCTGGGAGAACGCCCGGTTCAGCGCCGAACTGCTCGCCGAGCATGGCATCAAGCGTGTGGTGGTGGTGACCCAGGCCTGGCACATGCAGCGCTCGCGCTGGAGCTTCGAGCAGAACGGGTTGGAGGTGGTGCCGGCACCGGTGGGGTTCCTGGGCACCGACAATGCAAGGCCGCTGGGAGGCTGGCTGCCTGAGAGCAAAGCCATCTGGCAGAACGGCCAGCTGCTCAATGAGGCGGTGGGGTTGGTAGGGTACAAGATGTTTTATCGGTGATCTTGAGGGCCTCTTCGCGAGCCCTCTGCCCGCGAAGAGGCCAGCACAAACGCCATCAAACCCTGCCAGCAGCCCTTCTACGCAGCAACGCCCAACCCAGCAGCAATACGCACACTACTGTCATCGGCCACGAGCGCAGCAATAGATAAGGCGTCAAGCCCTGCATGGGCGTCACCTCCCCATACAGCACCGCCTCTTCAAACTGCGGCACCTGAGTGGTGATGTTGCCGAACGGATCGATCAGCGCCGTGACCCCGTTGTTGGTAGCGCGAATCATCCAGCGCCCGGCCTCCAGCGCGCGCATCTGCGCCATCTGCAGGTGTTGCAGCGGGCCTATCGAGGTGCCGAACCAGGTGTCGTTGCTGATCGTCAGCAGCAGGTCGCTGCGCGCAGCCATACTCGCCGCCAATTCCGGATACACCACTTCGTAGCAGATGAACGGCGCGATCCGATACCCCTTGGCCTGCAGCAACGGCTGGTCGGCCGGGCCGCGGGCGAAGTCGGACATGGGCAGGTCGAAAAACGCGATCAGGCCGCGCAGCAGATCCTGCAAGGGCACGTATTCACCGAAGGGTACCAGCTTCTGCTTGCGATACAGGCCTTCGCCTTCACCCACCACGGTGATGCCGTTATAGAACCGGCGCTGCCCGTCCTCGACCTGGCGAATGGGGACGCCGGTGATCAACGCCGAATGACGGTCGCTGGCAAACCGGCCCATCACGGCCAGATAGCCCTGGGCCGAGTCCATGAGCACCGGCACCGCCGTTTCCGGCCAGACGATGATATCCGCCGGCTTGGAGACGAACGTCTTGTCGCGGTACAGCTGCAGTTGATGGTCGACCGCTTCGGGGTTCCATTTGATGCTCTGGGCAATGTTGCCCTGCACTGCGGCCACCGTGAGTGGCTCGCCCGCGGGTGCCGTCCACCCGTGCCCCTTGAATGCCAGGCCCAACAGCCAGGGCGCCAGCAGCAGGATCACACCTGCGGCCAGCAACGGCTTGCGCTCGCGAAGGCGCGACAGGTTGCACACCAGCGCTGCGCTCAGGGCCAGGGCAAAGGACACCAGCCACATGCCGCCCATGGGTGCAAGGCCGGCGAGCGGGCCGTGCAGCTGGCTGTAGCCACTGTAGAGCCAGGGAAAACCGGTCAGAAACCAACCGCGGAACGCTTCCTGGCCCAGCCACAGCGCAGCGAAGGCAAGCGTGTCGGCCAGCGGCGCATCGGTGCGCCGGAACCAACGCGCCCAGGCCCAGGCGGGCAGGGCGAAGAACAGTGCCACGGCGGCGACGAAGCCGAGCATCAGCAGCGCCGCCAGCACCACCGACGCACCGCCGTAGGTGTGGATGCTGACGTAGATCCAACTGGTGCCGGCGCCGAACAGGCCGAAACCGTAGCACCAGCCACGGCCCAGCGCCTGGCGTGGTTTCAACTCGCGCAGGCCGAGGTAGAACAGGGCCAGCGAAAGCAGGGCCAGCGGCCAGATATCGAATGGGGCCAGGAACAGCGGGGTCAACCCGCCGGCCGCCATGGCCAGCAGGTTACCGGGCCAGCCGGGGCGGGTGATCCAGCGCATTATTTTCCTTAACGAGGAGTCTGGGCAGAGGCCTCAGCGAGCGATTGGCGTGAGGCGCAGCAAATGGATGCGGCGGCTGTCGGCATTGAGGATGCGAAAGCGATAGGCACCGATCTCGGTCGTCTCGTTGCGCTTGGGCAGATGGCCGAAGGCACTCATCACCAGGCCGCCGACGGTGTCGAATTCGTCGTCCGAGAACTGGCTTTCGAAGAACTCGTTGAAGTTCTCGATCGGCGTCAGCGCCTTGATCAGGAAGTCACCGCTGGGCAGCGGCTTGATGTAGCTGTCTTCCTCGACGTCGTGCTCGTCCTCGATGTCGCCGACGATCTGTTCCAGCACGTCCTCGATGGTCACCAGGCCCGCCACACCGCCGTATTCGTCGATGACGATGGCCATGTGATTGTGGTTGGCGCGGAACTCGCGCAGCAGCACGTTCAGGCGCTTGGACTCGGGCACGAAGGTGGCCGGACGCAGCAGGTCCTTGATATTGAAGTTCGCGTGGTCGTTCTGCAGGATCAGCGGCAGCAAGTCCTTGGCCAGCAGCACGCCGATCACGTCGTCGTGATTCTCGCCGACCACCGGGTAGCGCGAGTGCGCAGCGTCGATGACCGCGGGCAGGAATTCCTGCAGCGTCTGGGTGGACTTGATGCTGATCAGCTGCGAGCGCGGCACCATGATGTCGCGCACTTGCAGGTCGGCGACCTGGATGGCGCCTTCCACGATGGTCAATGCTTCGCTGTCCAGGAGCTTGTTCTGGTGCGCTTCGCGCAGCAGTTCCAGCAGTTCCTGGCGGTTCTTGGGCTCATGGGCAAAAGCCTGGGTCAGTTTACCCAACCATGACTTCTGCCCGTTGCTCGATCGATCTTCGCTCATAGCCCTTTACTCGTGATCCTTGCCAATTGCTTTGGTGGGGGTGTCGTCGACGTGTTCGTCGGCGGCATAGGGGTCCGGATGACCCAATTGTGCAAGCAACTCTCGTTCCAGTGCTTCCATTTCCTCGGCCTCATCGTCGTCGATGTGGTCGTAGCCCAGCAGGTGCAGGCAGCCGTGCATCACCAGATGCGCCCAGTGGGCGTCCAGGGCCTTGCCCTGTTCGGCGGCTTCGCGTTCCACCACCGGCACACAGATGACCAGGTCGCCCAGCAACGGGATGTCGAGCATCTCGTCCGGCACGTCCGCAGGGAATGAAAGCACGTTGGTTGCGTAATCTTTGTGACGATAGGTCAGATTCAGCTCGCGGCCTTCGGTTTCATCGACCAAGCGAATGGTCATTTCCGAATCGGCGCTGCGTTGGCGCAACGCCAGCTCGCACCAGCGGCGGAACTCGGCGTCGCTCGGGCCAGGCGCGGTGCTGGCCCGTTGCAGGTCAAGCTCAAGCATCGCGGCGTTTGTCCCCGGCCTCGTTGACGGTGGCGGGCTGGGCGTCGAAGCGCTCGTAGGCCTCGACAATGCGCTGCACCAGCGGGTGACGGACGACGTCCTTGGGCTTGAAGTGGGTGAAGCTGATGCCCGGTACGTCCTTGAGCACTTCGATGACCTGGCTCAGGCCCGACTTGGTGCCCTTGGGCAGGTCGACCTGGGTGATGTCACCGGTGATCACCGCCGTGGAGCCGAAACCGATCCGGGTCAGGAACATTTTCATCTGTTCCACGGTGGTATTCTGGCTTTCATCGAGGATGATGAAGCTGTTGTTCAAGGTGCGTCCGCGCATGTAGGCCAGCGGTGCGATCTCGATGACCTGTTTCTCGATCAGCTTGGCGACGTGTTCGAAGCCGAGCATTTCGTAGAGCGCATCGTAGAGCGGGCGCAGGTAGGGGTCGATCTTCTGCGCCAGGTCACCGGGCAGGAAGCCGAGCTTTTCGCCCGCTTCCACGGCAGGGCGCACCAGAAGAATGCGTCGGACCTGCTCGCGCTCGAGGGCATCGACGGCGGCGGCCACGGCCAGGTACGTCTTGCCAGTACCTGCCGGGCCGATCCCGAAGTTGATGTCGTTGCTCAGGATTTCCTTGACGTAGCGCTGCTGGTTCAAGCCGCGCGGCTTGATCATGCCCTTGCGAGTACGCAGCGCGACCGGGACTTCTCCGGACGCTGGATCGTCGAGTTCCTGGACCGCCGACTCCTGCAGGAACAGGTGGACCGTATCGGGGGACAGCTCGGTGGCCTTGGTTTCCCGGTACAGGCGGCGCAGCAGGTTTTCTGCTGAGCGCGTGTGTCGGGCGTCGCCGATCAGTTCGAACTGATTGCCACGGTTGCGGATTTCGATTTCCAGGCGCTGTTCGATCAAGCGCAGATGCTCGTCGAATTGCCCGCACAGGTTGGCGAAGCGGCGAGCCTCGAAAGGCTCGAGCAGGAAGCGATGTGGTTCGATAGGTGCGTTCAAGGTCGTATTCGGCCGCCCGACGGCAATTGAAATGAGTCCAAGGATAACCCCTGTCAGGGGCGGGGCGAAAGGGGTGGGCGGCGAATGGCCTTGGCCAGCGCCTGGCTGGCTGTCGGCGGTGCGGCTTTCGCGGCCACTGACCGCTCCTACAAGGATCGCGGTCACCCTGTAGGAGCGGTCATCGGCCGCGAAGGGTTCGGCGCGGTGAACCTGACATACCGCGGTGCCCCTTTCGCGGCCACGGACCGCTCCTACAAGGATCGCGGTCACCCTGTAGGAGCGGTCATCGGCCGCGAAGGGTTCGGCGCGGTGAACCTGACATACCGCGGTGCCCCTTTCGCGGCCACGGACCGCTCCCACAAGGATCGCGGTCACCCTGTAGGAGCGGTCACCGGCCGCGAAGGGTTCGGTGCGTTGAACCTGACACACCGCGGTGCGGCTTTCGCGGCCACTGACCGCTCCTACAAGGATCGCGGTCACCCTGTAGGAGCGGTCATCGGCCGCGAACGTCGCGCCGCGGTGTGGATCTGTCAGGCCAGCAGTTCGCCGCGCAGCGAGTGGGGGCGGGCCTCGGCAATGTGGATGTCGACGAACTGGCCGATCAGCCGTGCATCCGAGCAGGTGAAGTTGACGATACGGTTGTTCTCGGTACGCCCCTGCAACTGGCCGGGATCCTTGCGCGAATAATCGGTGACCAGAATGCGCTGGGTAGTGCCCACCATCTGACGACTGATCTCGAAGCCCTGCTGGTTCAGCCGATGCTGCAGCGCATCCAGGCGCTGTTTCTTCACCGTCTCGGGCGTGTCGTCGGCCAGATCCGCCGCCGGCGTACCAGGCCGCTGGCTATAGATGAAGGAGTACGAGAAATCCATGCCCACATCGGTAACCAGTTTCAGGGTCTGCTCGAAGTCTTTCTCGGTTTCGCCGGGGAAACCGATGATGAAGTCCGAGCTGATGCAGATGTCCGGTACCGCCGCCTTGAGCTTGCGCAGCTTGGATTTGTATTCCAGCACCGTGTGGCCGCGTTTCATGGCCGCCAGCACGCGGTCCGAGCCCGATTGCACCGGCAGGTGCAGGTGCTTCACCAACTGCGGCACTTCGGCATGGGCCAGGATCAGGCTGTCGGAAAACTCCAGTGGGTGCGAGGTGGTGTAGCGGATGCGCTCGATCCCGTCGATCTGTGCCACCACCCGGATCAGCTCGGCCAGGTCGGCCAGGCGACCGTCGTCGGTCTGGCCGCGGTAGCCGTTGACGTTCTGCCCCAGCAGGGTGACTTCGCGCACGCCGTTGTCGGCCAGGTGCATGACCTCGGCCAGGACATCGTCGAACGGTCGGCTGACTTCTTCGCCGCGGGTGTAGGGCACCACGCAGAACGTGCAGTATTTGCTGCAGCCTTCCATCACCGAGACGTAGGCGGTCGGGCCGTCGATGCGCGGTTCGGGCAGGTGGTCGAACTTCTCGATCTCGGGGAAGGAGATGTCCACCTGCGGCAAGCGGGTGATGCGCGCCGCGTCGATCATCTCGGGCAGGCGATGCAGGGTCTGCGGGCCGAACACCACGTCGACGTAGGGCGCGCGATCGCGGATGGCTGCGCCTTCCTGGCTGGCCACGCAGCCGCCGACCGCAATGACCATGTCCGGCTTGGCCAGCTTCAGTTCGCGCCAGCGGCCCAGTTGCGAATAGACGCGGTCCTGGGCGCGCTCGCGGATCGAGCAGGTATTGAGCAGGATCACGTCGGCGTCTTCTGCGCGTGCCGTGACTTCCAGGGCTTGATGTTCACCCAGCAGGTCGACCATGCGCGAGCTGTCGTACTCGTTCATCTGGCAACCGTGGGTTTCGATATAAAGCTTCTTGGCCATGGGGTGATCATCAAGTGGTTCAAAGAACCGCGCATTATAGTGCCCGTGGTCGGTGGTTCCTAGCATTGCCTGTCGGGCGGCTATGCTATAGTTTTCGCCCTCTTTCAAGCTCACGACCTTATATCTGCCGACGATGACCAAACGCGAAGCTCCAATCTACAAAGTGATTTTCCTCAACCAGGGCCAGGTATTCGAGATGTACGCCAAGCAGATCTACCAGAGTGATCTGTGGGGGTTTCTGGAGGTCGAGGAATTCGTCTTTGGCGAGCGCACCACCGTGGTCGTCGACCCCAGCGAAGAAAAGCTCAAGGCTCAGTTCGAAGGCGTGACGCGCAGCTTCGTGCCCATGCACTCGATCGTGCGGATCGATGAGGTCGAGCGTCTGGGCACGCCGAAGATCAGCGAGGCACGCATGACCGGCAATGTCATGCCATTCCCGATGCCGATGCCCGACAAGTAGTCATCAGTCGGGCCGCTGCCAGGCTCAGGGCAGCGGGGCGAAAGGCGAGCGGCGGTCATCGGCCGTCTGCAATTCGAGCAGATACTTGCGGAAAATCTGCCCCAGCACCTGGGTGGCCACTTCGAGGTCTTCGCGGCGCATCTGCCCGGACACCTCGTCGGCGACGTCCAGTGCATCCTCGGCGCCATTGACCGCTGCCATCTTCAGCACGATATAGGCCTGGATGTTGTTGGCCGCCACGCCTTCGCCCTTGAAGAACATGGTGCCCAGGTGATACTGGGCCTCGGCATGGCCTTGCAGGGAGGCTAGTTCGAAGTAGCTGAGGGCCTGGTTCAAGTCGCGTTCGGTTCGAGTACCGTCGTAATAGAACTGACCGAGTTCGAATTGCGCCTGGGCGTCGCCGTCCTTTGCAGCCTGCTGACACGCAGTCAGCGCCGCGGGCAATGCCTGGGCAGAGGTATTGAGGGTGCAGCGACCCACCGCCGGAATCAACAACGAATTGCCGCCTGCGGTAGCCATTAGCGGCTGAAGAAGCAACAGGCAGCCCAATGCAAGGGCGCGGCCGGTGCGGTTCATGGGGATCGACTTACCTCTGCGAAATGCGGGCGGACCCGACGTCGAAACGTGGCGGGTGCTGCATTATGAAATAAGCGGGGGGGCTGTTACAAAGTCTTTACTCGTTTTTCTGCGATATCGCCCAGATGGCACTGTTTCACGGGGTGCCAGCCGCGGCAGCGGTCCGTGGCCGTAGACAATCCAGCACGCTGTGTCAGGCGCACCGTGTTGCCTTCTTCGCGGCCGCTGACCGCTCCTACGGATTTAGATGCAACCTTCTGCGTAGGAGCGGTCCGTGGCCGCGAACGATGCGCTGCGGTCGGCCAGGCATACCGCAGCGTCCTTTTCGCGGCCGCTGACCGCTCCTACGGGAGTGAAGGTGGTTATTTCAGCGCAGCGAACGCTTTTTCGGCAGCATCCAGGGTGATCGCCAGCTCGGCATCGCCGTGGGCGATGGACGTGAAGCCTGCCTCGAATGCACTTGGCGCCAGGTACACGCCGCCGTCGAGCATCAGGTGGAAGAAGCGCTTGAAGCGATCGGCGTCGCTGGTCATGACGTCTTCGAAGGTGACGATGTCATCGGCGCCGCTGAAGTACAGGCCGAACATGCCCCCGGCCTGAGTGGTGACGAACGGGATGCCCGCGGCATCGGCACGCTGCTGCAGGCCGTCGAGCAGGCGTGCGGTGTAGTCGCTCAGCTCGTCATGGAAACCGGGGCGGCTGATCAGCTTCAGGGTGGTCAGGCCTGCGGCCATGGCCAGCGGGTTGCCCGACAACGTGCCGGCCTGATAGACCGGACCCAGCGGCGCAATGTGCGACATGATCTCGCGCTTGCCGCCGAAACAACCGACGGGCATGCCACCACCGATGATCTTGCCGAAGGTGCTCAGGTCCGGCGTCACGCTATAGTAGGCCTGGGCACCACCGAGGGCCACGCGGAAACCGGTCATGACTTCGTCGAAGATCAGCACCACACCGTACTGGTCGCACAGGCGACGCAGGCCTTCCAGAAAACCGGGCGCTGGCGGTACGCAGTTCATGTTGCCCGCCACCGGTTCGACGATGATGCACGCGACTTCATCGGCGACTTCGGCGAGCATCTGCTCTACTGCGGCAATGTCGTTGAACGGCAGGGTCAGGGTGTGTTTGGCGAACGCCGCCGGCACGCCAGGCGAGCTGGGCACGCCAAGGGTCAGGGCGCCGGAACCGGCCTTGACCAGCAGGCTGTCGGAATGACCGTGGTAGCAACCCTCGAACTTGATGATGCTGTCGCGCCCGGTGAAACCACGGGCCAGGCGAATGGCGCTCATGGTTGCCTCGGTCCCCGAGCTGACCATGCGCACCATTTCCATGGACGGCACGATCGCGCAGACCAGGTCTGCCATCTGCGTTTCCATTTCGGTGGGGGCGCCGTACGACAGACCATGTTCAAGCTGCCTGCGCACTGCATCGAGCACGTCCGGATGGCTGTGGCCGAGAATCATCGGACCCCATGAACCCACGTAGTCGACGTAGCGCTTGTCGTCTTCGTCGGTGACATAGGCGCCAGCAGCATGCTTGAAGAACAGCGGCGTGCCGCCCACGCTCTTGAAGGCGCGCACGGGCGAGTTGACGCCACCGGGGATGTGCTTCTGGGCGTTGGCGAACAGGGTTTCGGAACGGGACATAGATAAGCTCTCTTGCATCAGGCAGTTTCGAACAACGCGTTCAGCGCACGGGCGCGACGGGTGACTTCCTGGGCCGTGTCGGCGCCGAACAGCGCATGCACCACGGCCAACAGGTTGGCACCCTGGGCCACCAGCGGGGCGGCGTTGTCCAGGGTGATGCCGCCAATGACGGCAATCGGCAATTTCAATTCGGCACGCGCCTGCGCCAACAGTTCCAGGCTGGCAGGCGATGCGTCGGGCTTGGTCTGGGAGGCGAAGAAGCGTCCGAAGGCCACGTAGCTGGCCCCTTCGCGGGCGGCCTGGTGGGCCAGGTCGAGACGGTTGTGGCACGTGCTGCCGATGATCGCCCTGCGTCCAAGCAAGGCGCGTGCAGGCGTCAGCGGGCCATCGGTCTGCCCCAGGTGCACGCCGACGTTGAGCCGCGCGGCCAGTTCGGCGTCGTCGTTGATAATCAGGTGCGCCTTGTAGCGCTCGCACAGCTGGCGCAATTTCTCGGCCTCGCGCAGGCGCCGGGCGTCGTCGTTGCTCTTGTCACGGTATTGCAGCAGGGTAATGCCGCCGTCCAGTGCAGCCTCGACGTACTTGAGGAACTTGCCGGCCAACAGCTGGCTGTCGGTGATGGCATAGACGCCACGTAGGTTCATCGCTCGGTCCTGAGGCAGGGGGCGGGGGTTCGGCTCAAGAGCAGAAATCCAGGGGCAGGCGGCGCGGCACGAATTGCCCGTGGCCCAACTGCTCGGCGTCGCGCAAGGTGCGCCAGGTGTAGTCGAGCGCCGACTGCACCGCGCTTTCCAGCCCTTCGCCCAACGCCAGGCGGCCGGCCAGGGCGCTGGCCAGAGTGCAGCCGGAGCCATGGTAGCTGCCAGGCAGGCGCTGGCAGGTGAACGTGCGACGACTGCCGTCGCGGCTGTACAGGCGGTTGTGCACTTCGTGCTCGTCGCCATGGCCGCCGGTGATCAACAGGTGCTTGCAGAACGGCAGCAGCTTGTGTGCGCATTCATCGGCGCTGCCGTCGGGCAGGTCGGCGAGAATTCGCGCTTCGGGCAGGTTCGGCGTCGCGATGGTCGCCAGCGGCAGCAGCTGTTCGCGCATCGCGTAGCCGACCTCGTCCTTGCCCAGGCTGCCGCCACCACCGGCACGCAATACCGGGTCACAGACCATCGGCAGATGGGGGTGGGCGGACAACAGCTCGACCACGGTTGCGACCATGTCTACCGAACCGAGCATGCCCAGCTTGACCGCCGCCACCGGCGAGTCGCTGAGCACGGCATTGGCCTGGGCCAGGATCCACTCGCGGTCGAGCACGCGGAAATCGCTGACATTGACCGTGTTCTGCACGGTCAGCGCCGTGATCGTCGGCGCGGCGTGGCAGCCCTGCGCGAGCAAGGCTTCGATATCTGCCTGCAGGCCGGCGCCGCCACTGGGGTCGTGGCCGGAGAGACAGAGGACAACGGGGCGGGAACTATAGATATTCATGGTGCGCGAGCTTATCACGGCGCACGCCGTTGTAGCAGGGCCGCAAGCGGCGGTGCGCGTGTCTGACGGTCTGCGTTGGCGACCGGCGTTCGCGCTTTGCAGGGGGGGTATGTATCATATTGACACTACGCTGCAACACATCCCGAAGGCACCATGCGCTATTTGCTTATCTTGATAATGGCCTGGCTGCCCATGCTGGCAGGTGCGGTCGACTTCGACGAGACCACCCGCAGCCTCGCCCTGGGCCGCACGATGCAGGTCTACGAAGATGTGTCGGGCGACGCCACCATCGAGCAGATCACCACCGACCTGGCCCCTGCCTTTCGTCAGCATCACAGCGACGTGCTCAATGCCGGTTACTCGCAGTCCGTGTACTGGCTGCGCATCGATCTGCGCTATGTACCGCGCGCCGACGGATCATCGCACAGCTGGTTGCTGGAGCTGGCCTATCCGCCCATGGACCATCTGGAACTGTTCTTGCCCGATGCCGCCGGCCAGTACCACTCGGTGCAGCGAACCGGCGATGCCTTGCCGTATGCCAGCCGCCAGATCAAACAGAACAACTACTTGTTCGAACTGCCGTTCCAGCCAGGTGAAGCGAAGACCGTGTATCTGCGCCTGCACAGCCAGGGCTCGGTGCAGGCGCCGGTCAGCCTGTGGTCGGCCAACGCGTACCTCGAGGCACAACCTTCAAGGCTGTACGTGCTCGGGCTGATCTACGGCGTGCTGCTGGGCATGCTGGTGTACAACCTGTTCATCTTCCTCAGCGTGCGTGATCGCAGCTACCTGTACTACATCGTCTATATCGCGTCGTTCGGCCTGTATCAGGTGTCAGTGAACGGTGCCGGGGTCGAGTATTTCTGGCCCGACAACCCATGGTGGGCCAACGCGGCCACGCCGTTCTTCATTGGCGCGGCCGGCTTCTTCGGTTGCCAGTTCTCGCGCAGCTTCCTGCAGACGGCGCGGCACAGCCGCTGGATGGATCGACTACTGCTCGGCCTGATGGTCTACGGCGCCGTGGTCATGGTGCTGTCGCTGTCGACCAGCTACGCCTTGGCATTGCGCCTGGCCACGTTGCTGGCGCTGTGTTTCACCGTGGTGATCTTCTCCGCTGGCATCCTCGCCTGGCTGCGTGGCATGCGGCTGGCGCGTTACTTCATCATTGCCTGGAGCGCGTTCCTGCTGGGCGGCATCGTCAATACCCTGATGGTGCTGGGCTATCTGCCCAATGTGTTCATCACCATGTACGCCAGCCAGATCGGTTCGGCGCTGGAGGTCGGCCTGCTGTCGCTGGCCCTGGCCGACCGGATCAATGTGCTGCGCGACCAGCAGGCGCAGACCTTGAAGGAAGCCGGGCTGAAGCTTGAGCAGGCGAACCAGGAACTGGCGGCCAGCAACCGGCTCAAGGACGAATTTCTCGCCACCGTCACCCATGAGCTGCGCACCCCGATGAATGGCGTGATCGGCTCCCTGGAACTGATGCAGACCGTGCCCATGGGGCCGGAGCTGGCGCAGTACCAGCACACCGCGGCAGGTTCGGCGCGGCACATGATGCGCATGGTCGACGACATCCTGATCCTCACCGAGCTGCAGGCCGGGCGGCTCTATCCGCGCAACGAACCGTTCAGCCTGCAGGCCTTGCTCGACAGCATGCAGATGCAATTCAGCCGCCAGGCCCAAAGCAAGGGGCTGGCGTTCACCGTGGAGCGCGTAGCCGGTCTGCCCGACCGCCTGCAGGGCGATTCGCAGAAGCTTGCCCTGTGCCTGGGCTGCCTGATCGACAACGGCATCAAGTTCACCCGCGAAGGCAGTGTCAATGTGCGCGTCGGTGGCGGCGAGCCAGCAAGTGATCACCTGCAGATAACCTTCACGGTCAGCGACAGCGGCATCGGTTTCAGCCATCGCGACGAAGAGACCCTCTACCAACGCTTCTACCAGCTCGACGGCTCGGTGACCCGCGAGTACGGCGGATTGGGTATAGGCCTGGCGATCTGTCGGCAGCTGGCCGAACTGGTAGGCGGGCAGCTTCATCATCAGTCCGAGCCCGGACGCGGCAGCTGTTTCGAACTGAGCGTGCGCCTGGGGGTTGTCGAAGCGCATCCGGGCCGTGCCTTGAGCACCTGCGCCGGTGCCCTTGGCGCGCAGCGCGCCGCCCATGAATGCACCGTATTGCTGGTGGACGCCAACAGCGTCGACCAGTTGGTGGTGCGGGCCATGCTGCTCAAGCTCGGCTACCGCGTGCGCACCGCCGAGGACGGCGCCGGTGCGCTGGCCCTGCTGGCTCGCGAGCGTTTCGATGCCGTGCTCATCGAGCACAGCCCGCCCGCAGAGAGCGCTCTGCACACCACCCGCGAACTGCGCAGCGTGCCGGGGTGCGAGCGATTGCCGGTGCTGGCGATCACCGAACCCGGCCAGGCCCGGCGCGAGGCGTCCCTGGCTGCCGGGGTATCGATCTGCCTGGCGCGCCCGGTGCGCTTCGAAGAGCTTCAGGCGGTTTTGCACGGCTGCATCCTCAGCCATCCCAAGCCTGTGTCGCCACCGATTGCAGATGCGCCCCCCGGCGCTGCCCCGGCGTAACCAAGGCCGTCGCACCGGGGGTGCCTTTCGTCGGCATTGCAGGCAAGATGCAAGCCTGCCAGATCAGCCAGGACATGCCCCATGAGTAATGCTCCAGACTTCGTAGTTGTGGAAACTGCCGAACAAGCCGTGGATCGGTTGGCAGAACTGCACGAACGGGCCACTCGCGCCTTGAGCCAGGCGCTCAAGCGCTACCTCAAGGATCGCAGCGAGCCGGATGCGGCCGAGCGCGATCTGTTTCGCTACCCTGAACTGCGCCTGACCTACGCCTACGGCGGCGAACTGCCTGCCATCACCCGAGCCTACGCCAAGGTCAACCTGCCTGGCGTGTACTCGGTGACCGTGACCCAGCCGGCCGCCTTCCGCGGTTATCTGCTGGACCAATTGCGGCCGCTGATGCGCGACTTCGCGGTTACCATCGAAGTCGGCGTCAGCGAGCAGAACATCCCTTATCCCTATGTCGTCGACCAGGGCGACGAGCTGGCCGGCAGCGGTGTGACCGCGGCCGCTCTGGCGCGGGTGTTCCCCAGCACCGACCTGTCTGCCGCCACCGACGGCATCGCCGACGGCCTGTACGACTGGGCCACTGCCGATCCGCTGCCGTTGGCGCTGTTCGACGCCGCGCGGGTGGATTTCTCCCTGCGTCGCCTGATCCACTACACCGGCAGCGACTGGAAGCACGTGCAGCCGTGGATCCTGCTGACCAACTACCATCGCTACGTCGACCAGTTCGTCACCCACGGCCTGGAACAACTGCGCAACGACCCGCGCTTCGTGCGCCTGGTGATGCCCGGCAATGTGATCATCGAAAAGAGCATGGACAACGGCGAGGCCCAGGCGCTGGTTGCCAGCGTGGTGTGGCACCGCTATCAGATGCCGGCGTATCACCTGATTGCCGAGGACGGCGACGGCGTGACCCTGGTGAACATCGGCGTCGGCCCTTCGAACGCCAAGAACATCACCGACCACCTGGCCGTGCTGCGCCCGCATTGCTGGCTGATGATCGGCCACTGCGGTGGCCTGCGACAGTCGCAGACCATCGGCGACTATGTGCTGGCCCACGCCTACATGCGCCAGGACGGTATTCTCGATCGGGTCCTGCCACCGAACATTCCCATTCCGGCCCTGGCCGAAGTGCAGCTGGCGTTGCAGGAAGCGGCGGCACAGGTCACCGGCGAGCGTGGCGACGACTTGAAGAAGCGCCTGCGTACCGGCACCGTGCTGACCTACGATGACCGCAACTGGGAGCTGCGCTGGGCCCAGGAGCGACCGCTGATCAATCTGTCGCGCGCCGTGGCGGTGGACATGGAAAGCGGCACCATTGCCGCCCAGGGTTACCGCCTGCGGGTGCCGTACGGCACTCTGCTGTGCGTGTCGGACAAGCCTTTGCACAGTGAGATCAAATTGCCGGGCTCGGCCAACGCGTTCTACAACCGCGCGGTCAGCCAGCATCTCAACATCGGCATCACGGCCTTGAACCTGCTGCGCAACCAGCTCAACTCGCTGCACTCGCGCAAGCTGCGCAGCTTCGACGAGCCGCCGTTCCGTTGACAGGTTTGCCGTGGCTGGCAAGGGCCTCTAGCATGAGCGCCCTTGCCAGCCCGAAAGCCGCTTCGTCATGCCTCTTCCTCCTCGCTCCAACAAACGTCCACCCGCCAGCGGCCGCCGTGTGGCCAAAGCCCCGCCGGCCCAGCCGCGGCTGCTGCTGTTCAACAAACCGTTCGATGTGCTGACCCAGTTCAGCGACGGTGAAGGGCGGGCGACGCTGAAGGATTTCATCGACATTGCCGGGGTCTATCCGGCCGGTCGCCTGGACCGTGACAGCGAGGGGCTGCTGTTGCTGACCAACGACGGCCAGTTGCAGGCGCGCATTGCCGACCCGAAGCACAAGCTGGCCAAGACCTATTGGGTGCAGGTGGAAGGCGTACCCGACGAAGACCAGTTGCAGCGTCTGCGCACCGGGGTCGAGCTCAACGATGGCATGACGCTGCCGGCGCAAGCGCGGCTGCTGGACGAGCCGGACCTGTGGCCGCGCGATCCGCCGGTGCGCTTTCGCAAGAGCGTGCCGACGCATTGGCTGGAGCTGGTGATCAAGGAGGGGCGCAACCGTCAGGTGCGGCGCATGACGGCGGCGGTGGGCCTGCCGACCCTGCGCCTGGTGCGGGTGCGCATCGGCGACTGGAGCCTCGAGGGCCTGGGGCAGGGCGAGTGGCGCGAGGTGCCGGCCAGTCTTTAGCCAGCCTGTCCCTCTGTGAGAAGGGTTCTACCCGCGAAGGTGTTTCAGGGCTGTAGCCGGCCTGCACCCCTGTGGGAGCGGGTTCTACCCGCGAAGGGGCTTCAAGTCTGGCTCAGGCCTGAAGCTCAGCGTAGATGGGTCAACGGCAGTTCAGTGCTGGCCATGACCTGGTTGAGAACGAAGCTGGAACGCACGCTGGTGACGCCCTCGATCCGCGTCAGGTGGCCCAGCAGCAGCTTCTGGTAGTGGTCCATGTCCGGCACCACCACCTTGAGCTGATAGTCGGCATCCATCCCGGTCACCAGGCTGCATTCGAGGACCTGAGGCAGTCCGCGAATCGCCGCTTCGAAGGTTTCGAAGCGTTCCGGCGTGTGCCGGTCCATGCCGATCAGCACGTAGGCGGTCAGGCTCAACCCCAGCTTCTTGCGGTCCAGCAGGGCGACCTGACGGGAAATGTAGCCGTCGTCTTCGAGCTGCTTGACGCGCCGTGAGCAGGGCGACGGCGAGAGACCGATGCGTTCGGCCAGTTCCTGGTTGGAAATGCGCGCGTCACGCTGCAGTTCCGCCAGAATGCTCAGGTCATAGCGATCAAGCTTGCTCATCAAATCTGCCTTCGTGTTTTGCGTTGCGGCAAATTATCTATCCGAAGGCAAAAATTGCGCAAGTGCTGTGTAAATCAGCAATGTTCGCAATCGGCTGCTGCGCCCGTGGCGCTATTGTTATCCACAGAATCACTGCCCGGACACATGTCCACTGCGATGCGCTGAATCAAGCGAATTGCGGCCACCGCCCCCACCGGGGTCGCGCTGGCCCCCGGGCTGCATGCGGCCCAGAAGGCAGCGTGAGGTGAGCCGACGTCACAAGCGTCGAGCAAGGACACAGTTTCGCGAGAGGAGGCCTGCGGGTCTCCTCTTTTTTCGTCTGCGAAATGTGTGTGACCGGTGCCTGGAGTGCGGTCATGAACGCGCGGTACGTGCCGATATCCTTTGCAGGCACCTGACGGGATCTTCACAGAACCGCGTTCGGGTTTGTCAGTCTGATACTGGGTCACCCCCTTTTTCTACGAGGAACAGCATGAACTTGCCCCTATGGCGTATGGCCGGTGTCGCTGTGCTCTGCCTGGCTGTGGGCGCGCCTGCGTATGCGGAAGGCCCGCAAGACCAATTGCGCGGCAGTTCCAATGGTGGCCAGCGTGGGCAGGGAGGGGGCAATGCCGGGCCTGGGCAGCCGCAAGGCGGTGGGCAGTACCGTCCGCCGCCGGGTGGCAATCAGGGTCAGTGGCAGGGGCGATCGCCGCAAGGCAATCAGGGCAATCAGGGCCAGTGGCAGGGACGACCCGGTGGCGGCAGCCAGAACCAGTGGCAGAATCAAAACCAGAACCAGAACCACTGGCAGGGCGATCGGCCGGAACAGGGTCGGCCCGAGGGCGGCCAGCAGAACAATCGACCGCCGATCATCGGCAAGCCTGACGCGGTGCGCCAGACCCAGGCGCCGCTGCGCGGCAGTTATCCGGACCTGCGTCGCGACAACGATCGGCGCTGGGAGGGCGGTCGAGACCGCTGGCCCGGCGAGCACGGTGGCGGCTGGGGCCCCGGCCCGCAGTACCGTCCGGGGCAGGTGATTGATCGCTTCCCCGGCCAGAATTATCGCGTGCCGTATCGGGGGCAGGATTATTACTACTCCGGTGGGTACTGGTATCGGCCGCAGGGTCCGCAATACGTGGTGATCGAGCCGCCGCGCGGCGTTCGGGTGCGCGTCTTGCCCGACTACGCCCAGCGCATGTGGATCGGTAGTTCGGTGTTCTTCGTCGCGGCCGGTACCTACTATCAATGGGCCGACAATACCCAGGAATACGTGGTGGTTAATCCCCCAGTGAATGCCAGCACCCCGCAACCAGCGCCGACCTTGACCAACTATGACGTCGCAGCCTATCCGGCCCAGGGCCAGAGTCCGCAGCAGATCGCTCAGGATCAATACGAGTGCAAGCGCTGGGCTGTCGAACAGAGCCGCTTCGACCCAGCCAGTGCTACCTATGCGCCGTCGCCGGAAGTGGTCAGCGTGTACCGGCAGAGCCTGGCCAATTGCTTCGCGTCACGTGGGTACACGGTGAATTGATCGGCCTTGCAGCGCTGCAATGGGGCACCGCGTTCTGGCTGACACATCGCATCCACCGCCGACGCGGCTCGCGCCGCTGCTACGGGGACTGCGTTTTGGCTGACATACCGCATCGGCCGCCGACGCGGCTTGCGCCGCTGCTACGGGGACTGCGTTTTGGCTGACATACCGCATCGGCCGCCGACGCGGCTTGCGCCGCTGCTACAGGTATCGCGTTTTGCCTGAGACACTGCATTCGCTGCCGACGCGGCTTGCGCCGCTGCTACAGGCATCGCGTTTTGTCGGCACGGGCATGCGTTTACGTGGTGCCGAGATCCCCTGTAGCAGCGGCGCGAGCCGCGTCCGGGGACACTGCGGTTTTGCAGGCTGACCGCGCTTCTCTCAAATGGGGTCTGCGTGAACCAGCACTTCGGCACGTGGATACCGGCTTTCAATGGCAACTTCCACGCTCTCGCAGATGCCATGGGCCTCGGCCAGCGACAGCTGCCCCGGCAACTCGAGATGCAACTGCACGAACCAATGATTGCCCGACATGCGCGTGCGCAGGTCATGGGCGCCAAGCACGCCCGGCACATCGCACGCCAGCGCCAGCATCTGTTCACTGACATCCACTGGCAACTCCTTGTCCATCAGAATCGCCGTGCTTTCGCGAGCGATCTGCACCGCGCTCCACAAGATGTACAGCGCAATGCCCAGGCCAAAGAAAGCATCCAGCTGCGGCCAACCGTAGCTGGCCAGGACCAGCGCTACTAAAATGCTGCCATTGAGCAGCAAGTCGGAACGGTAGTGCAGCGAGTCCGCCCGCACGGCGGTCGAACCGGTTTCGCGAACGACCTTGTATTGCAGGGCCAGCAGCGCCACGGTCAGCGCCAGCGAAAGAATCATCACCGCGATGCCCACCCCGGCCGCGCCCAGCGGCTGCGGGTCCTGCAGCTGTTTCCATGCCTGGTACCCGATCAACACCGCGCTAGAACCGATGAACAACGCCTGGGCCATCCCCGCCAGAGCCTCGGCCTTGCCGTGTCCATACCGATGATCGTCATCGGCCGGACGCAGCGCATAGTGCACCGCCAGCAGGTTGAGAAACGACGCCGCGCCATCCAGCACCGAATCGGTGAGCCCCGCCAGCAGACTCACCGAACCACTGAGCCACCAGGCAACGGCCTTGGCCACGATGAGAATGCTGGCGACCGCCAGTGACGCCCTTGTCGCCAGTCGGAGCAGGCGTGCGTGTTCCTTGCTGGTTGCCATTACAAATCCCTAGATGACCGGCTTCAAGCCATACATGGCCAGCTGTTCGACGCTGCCGGTGTGCTGGATCAGGCGCGGATCGTCGAGCGGCAAACTGCGGCCCAGCTCGGTTTCCAGGATGGCCTGCAGCTTCAGGTTATCGACCTTGCCGTCGCGATCAATCGCATGCTGCAGCTTTTCCGGCGCTACCTGCGCGGTCTTGCCGTCGTTGAGGTAGATCGCGCCGGTGGCGAAGTCCACACCGAAGGCAATCAGCCCAGGCAGCACATAGAAGAGGATGCCGATGGCGTCCAGCGCGGCCACCACAGGGTCGATACGCCCTTCGATCTGCCCGCGCCGATCCGGCCAGAACAGGGTGCCGCAGGCGGTCAGTTGGGTCACCAGGGCAGCGACAACGGCGCCGCCGATCAAACGTGAAGGAATACGCATGGCAATCTCCGCAAAATAGGCCGCAACGATACAAGCAAATGGTCAAGCCGAGTAGATGGACCTTGCTACCTGAGGGTCAGTTCGCTGACCTTGGCGTGCTATCCATACGTGCTCGGCGCCCGCACCTCGGAGCGGCGTTATACTTCGCTCCCGACCTGGAGCCTTCATGATCTCGCTACCCATCGACGCCGTCCTGCCTGCCCTGCGCCAAGCCCTGGCCGAGCGCCATGAAGCGGTGCTCGAAGCCCCGCCCGGCGCGGGCAAGACCACTCGCGTGCCTTTGGCGCTGCTGCACGAGCCTTGGCTGGCCGGGCAGACCATTCTCATGCTCGAACCGCGGCGCCTGGCCGCGCGGGCGGCGGCGGAGCGGCTGGCCAGTGAGTTGGGCGAACAGGTCGGCGAGACGGTCGGCTACCGCATTCGGCTGGACAGCAAGGTAGGTCCGAACACCCGTATCGAGGTCGTGACCGAGGGTATTCTTACCCGGCGCCTGCAGGATGATCCGGCCCTGGACGGGGTGGGGCTGGTGATCTTCGACGAGTACCACGAACGCAGTCTGGATGCCGACCTCGCGCTGGCCTTGAGCCTCAATGGCCGGGAGCTGCTGCGCGACGAGCCGCCGCTGAAGATCCTGCTGATGTCCGCCACCCTGGAAGGCGAGCGCCTGTCGGCATTGCTCGACGATGCCCTGGTGTTGCGCAGCGAGGGCCGCATGTACCCGGTGGATGTGCGCTGGGGGCGGCCGTGGCAGCCGGGTGAGTTCATCGAGCCACGAGTGGTGCAGACCTGCCTCGATGCCCTCGATGAACAGGCTGGCAGCCTGCTGGTGTTCCTGCCGGGGCAGGCCGAGATCCGCCGCGTGCATCAGCAGTTGGCCGAAGCCCTGGCTGGCGATGTAAATGTGCTGCTGTGCCCGCTGCATGGCGAGCTTGATCTCAATGCCCAGCGCGCCGCCATCGAGCCTGCGCCCGCCGGCAAGCGCAAGGTCGTGCTGGCGACCAACATTGCCGAAACCAGCCTGACCATCGATGGCGTGCGCGTAGTCATCGACGCCGGCCTGGCGAGGGTGCCGCGTTTCGACCCCGGCAGCGGCATGACCCGCCTGGATACCCAGCGCATCTCCCGCGCCAGTGCCACCCAGCGGGCCGGACGAGCAGGGCGCCTGGAGCCGGGCGTGTGTTATCGGTTGTGGTCCGAAGACCAGCACGCCCAGTTGGCGGCCTACGGCAGCCCGGAAATCCTCCAGGCCGACCTTGCCGGCCTGGCCCTGCAATTGTCACGCTGGGGTGTCGAGCCGGCTCAATTGACCTGGCTGGACCAGCCGCCCGGCGCGGCGTATGCGCAGGCGCAGGACCTGTTGCTGCGCCTCGGCGCGCGCCTGCCCGACGGCCGTCTCAGCCCCCATGGCCAAGCCATGGCGCAGCTGCCGGCGCACCCGCGCATCGCGCATCTGCTGTTGCGCGGCCACGCTTTGGGCCTCGGCGACATGGCCTGCGATGTCGCAGCATTGTTAGGTGAACGCGACATTTTGCGCGGTGCCGGTGCCGACCTGCACAGCCGCATTGTGTTGCTGTCCGGCGAGCAGAAGGCCCAGCGCCAGAGCCACGGCGCCGTGCAACGCATACGGCAGTTGTCCCGGCAGTACCGCGGCTACCTGCGTGGCAGGCCGGCGACGCCGGTCGAGAACCCTGCGCACCCGCGCTGGCTGGGCTGCCTGCTGGCCCTGGCCTACCCGGATCGCGTGGCGCAGCAGCGTCGCGAAGGCGGCGCCGAGTATCGCCTCGCCAACGGCCGCGCTGCCTTGTTCGGCGAGGTGGACGGCTTGATGAAACAGGCCTGGATCGTCATCGCCGATCTGGGCAGCCGCCAGGGACAGCGCGAAGAACGCATCTACCTGGCTGCCGAGTTCGATCCCGGGTTGTTCGATACGGTGCTGGCCGAACAGGTCAGCCGCGTCGATCACCTGGAATGGGACGAACGGGAAGGTGTGTTGCGCGCCGAACGCCAGCGCAAGGTCGGTGAACTGATCCTCAGCCGCGAACCGCTGCCAGGGTTGGGCGCCGACGCCCGCGCCACCGCGCTGCTCGGACTGGTGCGCCGCAAGGGCCTGGAGCTGCTGCCCTGGACCCCCGAGCTTCGCCAATGGCAGGCGCGGGTCGCGCTGCTGCGCGCGCTGGACACCCAGAACCCTTGGCCTGACGTCAGCGACGCGGCGTTGTTGCAGCAGCTGGAAAACTGGCTGCTGCCCTACCTGGGCAAGGTCACACGCCTCAGCCACTTCGGCCAGCTCGACCTGTCCTCCATCCTGCGCAACAGCTTGCCCTGGCCGCTGCCACAGAAACTCGACGAGCTGGCGCCAACCCACATCGCCGTGCCGTCAGGCTCTTCGGTACGCCTGGACTACAGCGAGCAACCGCCAATTCTCGCGGTGCGCCTGCAGGAGCTGTTCGGCCTGGCCGAAACACCGCGCATAGCCGGTGGGCGGCAGGCGGTGAAACTGCACCTGCTGTCGCCGGCGCGGCGGCCGGTGCAGGTGACCCAGGACCTGGCCAGTTTCTGGGCCAACACCTACGAGGAAGTGAAGAAGGATTTGAAGGGGCGGTATCCAAAGCATTATTGGCCGGATAACCCCCTGGTGGCCGAACCCACGGCGCGCATCAAACCCCGCAAGTAAAACCCCACCTACCACACCGCAATGTCATACGTCAGATACAGCCGATTGCTATCGCGCCCGCGCGCGGTGTCGGAGCGATAGACGTAGTTGCGCAGCTTCACCCCCAGGCCCTTCAAGGTGCCGGCCGGTACCACGTAGGCCAGTTCGATGTCGCGCTCCCACTCGTTCACGCCGGCAGGGCCCGACTTGCCGTCCGAGCCGCTGATGTAGCGGGTCATGAAGCTCAGGCCGGGTATCCCAAGCTGCTTGAAGTCGTAGCCGTAACTGGCGAGCCAGGTCTTTTCATCTTCTTCGATGAATTTGCCGATGCCGACGTTGCTGAACGAGTACACGGTAGCACCGTTGATGTAGGGCAAGCCGCCGTCGCCGTGCAGCTGCTGGTAGCCGGCGGCAACGGTGTGGCCCGCAATCGCGAAGCTCAGCTGACCGCTGAGCATGCCGTTGTCGATCTGTCCGGAATAGTGGTTGCCTTCGTCCCGGCTGAGGAAATACCGCAGGTCGCTGGTCAATGTGCCGGTGCCCAGCGGCAGGGTGTGCAGCAGGCCGAAGAAGTCCTGGCTGTAGAAGTCATCGAGCTGGCCGCGAAAGTAGCTGAGTCGCAGCTGCTTGTTCACCGTGTAGTCGGCGCCGGCATAGGTGAAGTCGCCACCTTCTCTGCCGGAATAGCCGTCGGGGATGATCGAACGGCTGTCGGTGGAGTCACGCAGCTTGAACTGATCGAGTTGGCCGGCGGTGAGCAGCCAGCCCTCGAAGTCCTTGCTGACGAGTTGAGTGCCTTGATAGGTCTGCGGCACCAGGCGTGCATCGTTGTAGACCAGTACCGGGGTCTTGGGCAGCAGGGTGCCATGCTTGACCACGGTTTGCGCGACGCGGGCCTTGGCGGTGAGGCCAAGGCTGGTCGACTCGTCGGCGGCGCGGCCATCGCTGTGCACGGGCAGCAGCCCTGTGCCGCTGCGGCCGCGACCGGAGTCGAGCTTGACGCCCAGCAGGCCCAGGGCATCGAAGCCCACGCCGACGGTGCCTGGGGTATAGCCGGATTGGAAGTCCAGCAGCACGCCCTGCGCCCATTCGGTTCGCTCGCTTTTGGCAGTGGCGGCGGCGCGCGGGCTCAGGCCGTTTTCATCGCGAAAGTTTTCGTTGAAGTACACGTTGCGAAGTTGCAGTTTCAAGGTGCTGTCTTCGATAAAACCTTGGGCCAGGGCCGAGCCTTGGAGCAATACGCTCAGGCACGGCAAGGCGAACCCGCCGATCAGGGTTGTACGCATCAGATGGACTCTCTTCTTGTTATGAATAGCGGGGGATCAGGTTCACGCGAACAAGGTGATCGCACCTGTCAGCAGTGCCAGGGCGGTCACTACCAGGGAGGTCAGCACCGCCCATTTGACGGTCGCCTTCTGAAAGTCGCCGATGTCGCGGTCGACCATGCCGACCAGCAATAACGTGGACGCCACCAGCGGGCTCATCAGGTGCACCGGTTGGCCAAGGATGGAAGCTCGGGCGATTTCCACGGGGGAGATGCCATAGGCGGCCGCAGCGTTGGCCAGGATGGGCACTACGCCGAAATAGTAGGCGTCGTTGGACAGCACGAAGGTCAACGGCATGCTGGTGACCGCAACCACCAGCGGAAACAGGTGACCCCAGGACGGCGGAATCATGTCGACCAGCGACTGTGCCAGGGCGTCGACCATCTTGGTGCCGCTGAAGATGCCCGCGAATACACCCGCTGCAAACACCAGCAGCACCACCGTCATGGCGTTGCCGGAATGGGCGAGGATGCGTTCTTTCTGGATGTCGAGTTGCGGGTAGTTGATCATCAGTGCCAGCACGAAGCCGATCAGAAACAGTACCGCCGAGTGAGCCAGGCCCATCACCAGCGCCACCATCACGCCGATCACCAGCAGCAGGTTGATCCAGACCAGCTTGGGCCGCTTGTACGGTTGATCGCCAAGGATCGCCTCGATATAGCATTCGCCGCCGCCGCTTTGCAGCTGCACGCTGCCGATGCGCTTGCGCTCGGCCCTGCCCAGCAGGTACGCCGTGAACACCACCCAGGCGGCGCCCCCGGCCATGGTCGGCAGCAACGGAATGAAATACTCGCTCGCGTCGATGCCCAGCACGGCGATGGCTCGGGTGGCAGGGCCACCCCAGGGCGACATGCCGCTCATGATGCCCAGCGCCAGCATCGCCACGGTGGCCAGGACCATCGGGTTCATGCCGATGCGCTTGTACAGGGGCAACATGGCCGCGCAGGTGATCATGTAGGTGGTGGTGCCGTCGCCATCCAGCGCAACGGTCAGCGACAACAGCGCGGTGCCGATGGCGATCTTCACCGGGTCGCCATTGACCTTCTTGAGGATCTTGCGAATCAGCGGGTCGAACAGGCCGGAGTCGATCATCAGGCCGAAGAATAGGATGGCGAACAGCAGCAGCGCGGCAGACGGCGCGACTACTTTCAGGCCATCGAGGATCATCTTGCCGGTGGATCCGCCGAACCCGCCAATGACGGCGAACACGATCGGCACCACGGTCAGTGCAACGATGGGCGACAAGCGTTTGGACATGATCAGATAGGTGAACACGACCACCATGGCTAAGCCTAACAGCGCCAGCATATGAGTTATCTCTTGTAGTTATTTGAGGAGTTGCGCTGATGCAGAAGCAGGTCGATCAGGGTGAAGCGGGTATTGCCTCAACCGGCCAGCCGGTGAGCATTGGGAACATGGACACTGCCTGAGAACAGCCTGCGCGCGGTTCTGACCACCGACGCCCGTACGATGCTGGCATTGTGCCCGACGTAGGACAGGCCGACTTCGATGGCGCCACTGGGGTGTTCGAGCTTCACAGTGGTCAGACGCTTCTCATGGCGCTGGCCGAGCATGCGTTCCAGCACCGTGCCGTCGGTGACACAGGCGGTCGCCAAGCCGATCGAACCGGTAATCGCCAGTGCCGTGTGGCAATTGTGCGGCATGAAGTAGCGCACCTGCAGCGTACCGCCGGCCTGGGCCGGGGCAACCAGAACAGGCTTGGGAATGACTTTGTCGGTGACGTCACCCAGCCCCATCAGTTGCCCGGCGCGCAGGCGAAGGGTTTCCAGTTTGTGCAGGAAGTCCTTGTCGGCGTCGAGTTCGGCCGGGCTTTCATTGCCGGTCTTGCCCAGCTGTGTCGCTTCGACGAGCATCATCGGCATGGCCATGTCGATACAGGTGACGGGCACGTCGCCCAGCCAGTCCACCGTGGCACCGGTGGGAAACAGCTTGCCGGTCTTGCTGCCGGCGGCATCGAGAAAGGTCAGCCCCACCGGGGCGGCCGTACCGGGTACACCGTCGATCGCGGTATCGCCTTCGTAGGTGACCTTGCCGTCGGGCGTGCACACATCGGCGCAGACGAACGTACCGGTATTGAGGTTGCGAATGCGTACCTGGGTCACGCCCGACTGCGCCTGGACCAGGCCTTGGTCGATGGCGAACGGGCCGACTGCGCAGAGCATGTTGCCGCAGTTGGGCGCGGTGTCCACGCGTCGTTGCGAAACCATCACCTGGACGAACAGGTAGTCCACGTCTGCGTCCGGGTGATCGGAGCGCGACACGATGGCCACCTTGCTGGTTTGAGGGCTGCCGCCACCAATGCCATCGATCTCGAGCTCATGCCCCGAGCCCATCGCGTCCAGCAGCATCTCGTCGCGCTCTTCGGATCTGACCGGTAAATCGGACGCCAGAAACACTGGCCCTTTGGAGGTCCCGCCACGCATCAGTACGCAAGGAATCAGTTGCATAAGTCACGACTCTGGTAATCAATGGACGTCATTGATGTATTGGAGTGAAGATTTACACAGCTTGAATTGCTAGATCCAATGCAAATATCGTAGCGATTATTCCATCAAACGAAATAAACAAGCGGCTGGAGCGTTCCGGCAGGGGAGAGCGAAATTCATGCAATATGAGCTGGTCGACATACGATCATTCGTGAAAATCGCCGAAGTGGGCAGTTTTCACGAGGCGGCGGATCAGCTGCACATTTCTCAGCCGGCACTGACCCGGCGTATCAAGAAGCTTGAAGAAGGTCTGGGCACATCACTGCTCGACCGGACCACTCGCCGAGTCAGCCTGACCAGCGTCGGGCGCGACTTCCTGCCCAAGGCACGGCGCCTGCTCGACGATTTCGAAGACTCCATTCTCAACATCAAGGAGTTGGCCGAGCGGCAGGTAGGGCAGGTGACGTTGGCGTGCATTCCCACGGCGGCGTTCTATTTCCTGCCTTCGGTCATTCGTATCTACAACCAGCAATACCCGCAGATTCGCATCAGGCTTCTGGACCTCAGTGCCAACGAGGGGCTGGAGGCCGTTCTGCGTGGCGAGGCGGATTTCGGTATCAACATGATGAGCGGCCAGCATCCGGACATCGAGTTCCATGCCCTGGTCAAGGAGCCGTTCGTGCTGGCTTGCCGGCGCGATCATGAGCTGGCGAGCCGCAAGTCGGTGAAGTGGACCGAACTGGCGGGCCATCAACTGATCGGGGTCGGCAGGCTGAGCGGCAATCGCATGCTGCTCGACAACGCCCTGGCAGGCTTGCCCTGGCGCTTGAAATGGTTCTACGAGGTGCAGCATCTGTCCACGTCGCTGGGCTTGGTGGAGGCCGGCTTGGGTATTTCAGTGATGCCCAGCCTGGCCATGCCGGCCGGGGAGCATCCCACCCTGGTGAGCGTACCGCTGATCGAACCGGTCGTGGACCGAACCCTGGGCCTGGTCACGCGACGGGGCAGCTCGCTGTCGCCCGCCGCCGAGAAGTTCGTCGCGATCTTGCTGGAGCAGTGGCCGCAATAAACACCTCGGCATGGGCAGCCCCGACAGAGCTAGAACTGGTACTTCACCAACAAACTCGCGGTGTCTTGGTCGGTGGTGAAAGAGCCGTCATCCTTGATGCCATATTTGTCGGACCAGTAATCGTATTCCACGCCGACATACAGATGCTTTGCCTCATAACCCAGGCTTTTGCCAAGGTCATATTTGATCTGCGGGTTGAAATGCAGGTTGGCGTGGTAGTCGGACTGGTTGTTGCCATGGCCGCTCTTGTTGTTCACCACCCAGTCGATGAAGCCATCGATCAACAGGTTCGAGTTGCCCAGCGGCAGGGTGTAGGACCAGGCCGGAGTGATCTGCCAGGCGCCTGACGGGACGCGGTTGCCATCGGGTTTGCGGTAGTAGAAGTTCAACTGGAAATAGTCGAAGCCGGGAATGGCCAGATCGAAGCCCGGACCTATCAGGTAAGCGTCTACGTCGTCATCGCCGAACTCGTAGGTGGTGGCCAGCAGTATGTCTTTCACCGGCCCGAACGACAGGTCCTGGCCCAGCAGCTTGCCGGCGCTGAAGCGCGGGCTGAACTCGCCATACAAACTGTAATTGCCGTTGCCGGACCGGGCGCCGTTGTACCAACTGTTGTCGACGAAGGCGAACAGATCGCCCCACGTCCATGCGCTGGCATGTTCCAGTGTAATGGTTTGCTGGATGGCCGGATCGACGTTGTAATTCTTGCCATACAAATACGACACACTTTCGCCATGCCATAACAGTGGTCCTTGTGCATGAACGCTGCCTGCTCCCAGCAGACCCAACATGCACAGTGATGCTCCCCAAGCGTTTTTCATGTTTTACCCATCAATCAATGTTTTATTCAGAGCGCACCGGTATTGGTTGGACGCATGTCCAGGACCGGGCGCCGTATTGGTGGGCAGACCACGCAGTTCGATAGCTGAACCTGCACAACGCGCAGGGGTGTAGCGCAATGGCGTCTTGAAAACCGAAACCGGTTGTACGACGCTTCTTGTTCAATCGCGGTCAATCGCGAAGGGTCCCCAGGCTTGGCGCACGGGGACCATTTCCAGGCGGTTGATATTGATGTGGGCGGGCAGTGTGGCGACGTGGAAAATCTGCTCGGCGATATCGTCCGCCGTCAGTGGGGTCGTACCTTGATACACCTGGCCTGCAGCCTTTTCGTCGCCCTGGGTGCGCACCAGGGTGAATTCGGTTTCGGCGATGCCGGGGGCCACGTCGGTGACGCGTACGCCCGTGCTGAGCAAATCGCAGCGCAGGTTATAGGAAAACTGTTTGACGAACGCCTTGCTCGCGCCATACACGTGACTGCCGGGATAGGGGCATGCACCGGCGATCGAGCCAATGTTGATGATGCTGGCGCCGGCGCCGGTTTCCAACAGCGCCGGCAGGACCGCGTGGGTAACGTTGACCAGGCCGGTGACGTTGGTGTCGATCATGGTGTGCCAGTCGTCGAGGCTGGCCTGCTGCGCCGGCACGGGTGCCAGGGCCAGGCCGGCATTGTTGATCAGCGCCGTCACGCGCTGGAAAGCCTCGGGCAAGCCGGTGACCACTGCGGCGACGGCCGCGGCATCGCGCACATCCATGGCGGCGACATGCACCGGCACGCGCGCACCCAGTTCGTCCTGCAGGGCATGCAGGCGCTCCAGGCGCCGCCCGGTGAGAATCAGCGACCAACCCGCCCGGGCAAAACGACGGGCCGTTGCCCGGCCGAAACCGGACGTCGCGCCGGTGATGAAAACAGTACCGCTCATGTTGAAACCTCGACAGGTGAAAATCGGTCAACGTCGCTCTTCGCGAACATAGGGCTCACCCAGCGCGCCGGGCTGGCTGGCGCCCGCACGCTTGCTGGCGGCAACCCAGACCATGACCGCCAGGGTCACGGCATAGGGCGTCATCAGCATGAAATATTGCGGCAGTTGCACCCCGGCGGCGGCCAGTTGCGGAATCAATGCCTCGATGCTGCCGAACAGCAGGGCACCGGCGAAGGCGCGCCAGGGCGACCAGCGGGCGAAGATCACCAGCGCAATGGCGATCCAGCCACGGCCGCCGGTCATGTCGGCGATCCACATCTTGGTACTGAGCACGGCGATGAACCCACCGGCCAACCCCATCAGCGCACTGCCGGCCAGAATCGCGGCCAGTCGATAGCGCAGCACTGGCAGGCCCGCGGCATCGGCAGCCTGGGGGTTCTCGCCAACGGCCCGCAGCTTCAGCCCCGTGCGCGTTCGATTCAGAAACCAGACCACCGCGACAAAGATCAGCACGGTCAGGAACACCATCGGGTTCTGCCTGAACAGACCGCCGACCACGGGGAGCTCGCTCAATGGCCAGAGCTCCACGGCCTGCAAACCGCTGACCGGGCGATTAGTCCAGCCCAGCAGGGTGCCGAGCAACCCGGTCAGGCCCTGGCAGAAAAACACCAGGGCCAGGCCGGCGATCACTTGGTTGATGCGCAGCACCAGCACCATCAGCGCGAACAGCAGCGAGACCGCACTGGCGGCAAGCATGGCGGCGAGCATCGACAGCCCCGGCAGGCCGAGCGTCAACTGCATGCCGATGCCTGCCAGGGCGCCGACCAGCATCATGCCTTCGGCACCCAGGGCCAGCACGCCTGCGCGCTCGATGATGATCAAGCCCAGCGCCGCGAGGGCGAAGGGCACGGCAAATTCCGGAACGCTGCCCAGCCAGTAAGTCACCAGATCCATCACTGTTCTCCTGCCTGGATGCGCCGCAAACGGTGGCGTATGAAGAAGTCCGACGAGGCCACGCAGATCACCAGGATGGCCTGGATCAGCTGCACCATCGAAAAGGGCACCTGGTAGAACACCTGCAGGTTGCGCCCGGCGACGAACAGCATCGCCACCAGGAGCGCGACCACGGCGGCCGCGAACGGGTTGTTGCGGGCCAGGAACGCAATGAGGATTCCGGAGAAGCCGTAGCCCTGGTAGAACGACTGGGTCAGCCGACCTTCCTGGCCCGCGCTGACGATGAAGCCTGCCACCCCGGCCAGAGCGCCGGAGAGCAACACGGTGCTGAGGATCATCCGCCGTACGGGGACGCCGACCGCGCTGGCGACCTTGGGGTTGGCATCGACGAAGCGCAGGTACAGTCCGGCGCGCGATACGCTGATGAACCACACGGCCATGGCCATGATGACCAGGGCGATGACGATCGCCACGTTGTAGCCGGCGAACAGGTCCGGCAGGCGTTCGAACGGCTGGAAGGCCGGTGAGTAGGGGAAGTTGTCCCGCGGGTCTTTCCAACTGCCGTAGAGCAGGTGCAGCAGAAAGTTGGCGGCGATGTAGTTGAGCATCAGGGTCGAAATCACTTCGTTGACCTTCAGGCGCAACTTCAGCAGAACCGGAGCCAGGGTCCAGAGCATCGCGCAGACGATGGCGGAAGCCATCATCAACGGCAGGCGCAATGCTTCGGGGCCGATCTGGAAGATCGAGACGGCCGCCGCGCCAATGCCACCCCAGATCATCTGGCCTTCCAGGCCCAGGTTCCAGAACCTGGCGCGGAATGCCAGGCAGCCAGCCATGCCGACCAGGATCATCGGCGCCGCCTGGAACAGCACGGCCTTGAAGTTGCCGGCATCGAGCAGCGTCTGCCCGACGAACTCTTCCAGCAGTTGATCGGCCGGCACGCCCGCTGCCACCAGAATGGCTGTGCTCAAAGCCAGGCCGACGATCACCGCGAGGCCGATCACCAGGGCTTGGCCGCTCCAGCCCATCTGCTGGCGCAGCTCCAGGGTGTAGCGTCTGCCGAGCAGGGGTTGGCGTGGCGCCTTGGCCAGCGGTTGGGAGAGTTCAGTCATGGCTTACCATCGCTTTGCCAATGGCCTGGCGGTCTGCCGGGCAGTCGAATTCGGCGACGATGCGGCCGCCATTCATCACACCGATGCGATCGGCCAAGGCCATGACCTCGTCAAGGTCTTCGCTGATCACCAGCACGGCGGCCCCGGCGTCACGCGCGGCGCGCAGGCGTGCATGCACCGCCTGGCTTGCGCGCACGTCCAGGCCACGGCTGGGGCTATGCACCAGGATCAGCCGCGGATCACGGCTGAACTCGCGTGCGATCACCAGCTTCTGGGCGTTGCCGCCCGACAGCAGCGCCGCTTTCTGCTGCAGCGAGCGCACACCCTGCACATCGAAATCGGCCACGGCCTGGGCGGCATCTTCCAGCAGGCGTTGGCCGCGCAAGCGCAGGAAGGAGCCGTAGCGCCCATCGTGCAATTGGCCGATGGCGAAGTTCTCCGCGACCGAGAGCGAGCCGGCCAGCGCGGCGCCGTATCGATCAGCAGGGATGGCAGCGATACGCAGGGCCCGACGCTGTGCCGCGCTGGCGTTGCGCAGGTCGCCGAAGGGCTGCAGATGGATATCCCCTTCGGTGGGCTGTTCAAGGCCCATCAGGGCATTGGCCAACTCGCCCTGGCCATTGCCACCGACGCCGGCAATGCCGTAGATCTGCCCGGCACAGAGCGTCAGGTCGACGCCTCGCAGCGCGCCGGTGCCCGCCACGCTGGTGAGGTTCCTGACCCGCAGCAGCGGCTCGCCAGGCGTTGCCGGCAGGGCCGCGCCGTGGGGCGTCGACTCGCCCACCGTCAAGCGCACCAGTTCTTCGATGCTGACGCCCTGTGGGTCCAGGGTTTTTATCGTGCGACCGCCGCGCATGACCGTGACCCGGTCGGCGTAGCGTTTCACATCGGCCATTTTGTGCGTGACCAGCACCACGGCGGCGCCCTGGCGGGCAAAGGACTGCACGGTGCTCAACAAGCGCTCTGCTTCCTGGTCGGTGAGCACGGCGGTCGGCTCATCGAGAATCAGGATGCGCGCCCCGGCCAGCAGCACCTTGAGGATCTCCACGCGTTGCTGCTCGGCCACCGACAGGGTGTCTACCACTTGGCGCGGATCGAGGACGAAGCCCAGTTCCTCGGCCTTGCTGGCGATGGTCTGCTCAAGCGCTGCAAGCCGCTTGCGATAGCTGCCTTCGCCCGGTTGCTCGGGCAGGGCCAGCAGGATGTTCTGCGCCACGGTGAAGGGGCGCACCAGTTTGAAGTGCTGGTGAACCATGCCGATGCGGTGCCTGCTGGCATCCTTCGGGCTGTTCAGCCGCACGCTGTTATCGTCGATCAGCACGCTGCCGGTTTCCGGTGCGTACAGGCCTGCGGCAATGTTCATCAGGGACGACTTGCCTGCGCCGTTCTCGCCGAGCAGGGCATGCACCTCGCCCCAGCGTGCGCTGAAGTCGGCTTCGCTGAGCGCCTTGAAACCGTCGAACGATTTGCTGATACCGGTGAGTTGAAGCGCATTGGCCTGGCTCATTTCTGGGTCATCACGCCTTTGACGAACCAGTCCATTTTCCACAGGTCCGGATCGCTCATGACCTGGTCCGCAGCAAGCCGCTGTTGGCCATCGCGGTCGGCCATGGGGCCTTTGTAGAGGGTTTTTGTGCCTGCCAGCAGTTCAGCTCGGGCCGCTTCGATCTTCGCCCGATTCTCGGGGCTGATCGCGGCGTCCTTGGTCAGGCTGATATCGGTGCCGCCCTGCTGCATCGACAGCAACGCGCCGTTGGCCTCGGGTACCCAGTTGCCCGCCATGATTTTCTTGATTTCAGGCGTCAGGAAGCGATCCCACACCCACATCGACGAGCACACCGTGGCTTTGGGCGCGAACTCGCTCAGGTCCCGATGATGACCGGTGCCATGAATACCGCGCTCTTGCGCCACGATCTGCGGAGTAGGGCTGTCGACATGCTGGCCGATCACGTCGATGCCGTTGTCGATCAGCGCCATGGTCGCGGCGCGCTCCTTCACCGGGTCGTTCCACGCACCGGTGTAGATGACGGTGACCGTGGCGGCGGGATTGATTTGCTGAGCGCCCAGTTCGTACGCGTTGATGGTCCAGTTGACCTGGCCGAAGGGGTTGGCGGCAACGAAGCCCAGCTTGCCTGACTTCGACGCCGCCCCAGCCGCCATGCCGCACAGGTATTGGCTTTCGTAGGTGCGGCCGTAGAAGGATTCGAGGTTGGCGGCGTTGGTGGTGCCCGAACCATTGAGGAAGGCTACCTCGGGGTATTTCTTCGCCAGCGCCAGGAAGGTGTCGGAGTAGCCGAATGCGGTGCCGATGATGATGTTGGCGCCGCGCGCGATCAGCCGGTCGACCACGGGGGTGACGGCCGCAGCGTTTTCAGGGACGCTTTCGACGTACTGGATTTTCTGATCCAGGCTTTTTTCCAGCTTGAGGCGAGCTTCGTCGAAAGCCTGGGTCCAGCCACCGTCGTTGCGCGGGCTGATGTAGACCATGGCGATCTTGGCCGGGCCCTTGAGGGTCAGGCCCTCGGCGTATGCCGCACTCCCTGTCCCGTAGGCCGAAGCGGCGAGCAGCATTCCTGGCAGCAGTGTCTTGAGCATGAGGCGCCTTCCTGAAATATGAGCGTGGGGCAGCAGGGCGCTGCCAGGGCCAGGAATCTGCCCTTGGCCGCCCGAAGCTCGAAAGCAGCATCCGTGCCATATCAGAAAAACGCTTGTTTAACAGTTGCTTGAGTTATTCATCAAGCTTAATTCAGAGCAGTTGGTCCGAAGTAGAGCACTTGGTTTGTGCGCCCGGCACGATTACGGGGCGCTCAGCTGGCTCGGGGACGCACGCCATCGAGTATCAACCCGCGCAACCCCACCAGGACCTCTTCGAAGAACACCGGATCGTGCAAGGTCTTGCCGGTCACTGCCTCCACCTGGGTGCGGAAGTCGGCGTAGTGCTGGGTGGTTGCCCACAGCGAAAAGATGAAGTGGTGCGGGTTGACCGGCGCCAGTTGGCCCGTCGCGATCCAGTGCTCGATCACCGCGACCTTGGTGTCGACGGTTTCGCGCAGGGGCTGCTGCAGTTCACTGAGCATCAGCGGGGCGCCCTGCATGATCTCCATGCAGAACAGGCGCGATTCCGCTGCGTGATCCCGGGACAGTTCGAGCTTGGCTTTTATATAGGCACCGATGGCCTCTACCGGGTTCTTGTCGGCAGTGAAGTACTGCAGGGGGCTCAGCCAGACCTCCAGCAACTGCCTGAGCACGCTCAGGTAAAGGTCGTCCTTGCTGGAAAAGTAGTACAGCAGATTGGTCTTGGACACGTCGGCCCGGGTGGCTACCTGATCAAGACTGCTGCCGTGCAGGCCATAGCGCGAGAACACATCCAGTGCGGCGCCCAGTATCGCGGTGCGCTTGCTTTCCATCAGTTGCAGCCGGCGCTTGAGTGCCGCGGCGCTGGGCTCTCGGGTCGCCTTGACCGCAGGCTTGGGCTTGACGTTGCGCGCGCGCTTGGCACGGGGCTCGTTGGCGGGTGGCTGTTCTTTCACGCGACTGGAACCTGCAGCTGGATGTAGGCGGCCATGATAACGGGCGAATGTCTGCCGACGATACAGGCAGGGCAGCGGCGTGCATCGTTTTGCACCGGCAGCCGGAAAAGCGCACAAACCAAGTGCTCTACTTCGGACCAATTGGTCCACCAATACGCCTGTTTAATTCATAAGTTTATGAAAAGCATAGCTTAATCAAACCTGGCCCGATCCCTGCTAAGTACCCTTTCATGCGCAACCTGTCCGGTGCGTAACGCTCATTACTCAGAGAGGGACCCACATGGATATCGGTGTTTTCACTCCTATTGGCAACAACGGCTGGCTGATTTCCGAAAACGCGCCGCAGTACCTGCCCACCTTCGAATTGAACAAGCAGATCGTGCAGAAGGCCGAGCACTATGGCTTCGACTTTGCGCTGTCGATGATCAAACTGCGCGGCTTCGGCGGCAAGACCGAGTTCTGGGAACACAACATGGAGTCGTTCACGCTGATGGCTGGCCTGGCCGCCGTGACCAGCAAGATCCAGTTGTTCGCCACCGTAGCCACCTTGACCATTCCGCCGGCCATCACCGCACGCATGGCGGCAACCATCGACTCGATTTCCAATGGCCGCTTCGGCGTCAATCTGGTCACCGGCTGGCAGAAACCGGAGTACGAACAGATGGGCCTGTGGCCCGGCGACGAGTTCTTCGGTACCCGCTACCAGTACCTGGGCGAATACGCGCAGGTACTGCGCGATCTGTGGAGTACCGGGCGCAGCGACTTCAAGGGTGAACATTTCACCATGCAGGACTGCCGTGTCAGCCCGCGTCCGCAGGCCGACATGAAGCTGATCTGCGCCGGCCAGAGCGAAGCGGGCATGGCCTTCTCGGCGCAATACGCCGACTACAACTTCTGCTTCGGCAAAGGCGTCAACACCCCGACCGCGTTCGCCCCCACCGCCCAGGCGCTGGTCGAGGCCAACAAGAAGACCGGGCGCCACGTGACCTCCTGCGTGCTGTTCATGATCATCGCCGCCGACAGCGACGAGGCGGCCCGCGCGCGCTGGGAGCACATCAAGGCCGGTGCCGACCAGGAAGCCATTGCCTGGCTGGGCGAGAAGGGCTCGGCAGACAAAAGTGCCAGCTCCAACCTGCGGCAGATGGCCGACCCCACCTCGGCGGTCAACATCAACATGGGCACCCTGGTCGGCTCGTGGGCCAATGTGGCGCGCATGCTCGACGAAGTCGCCAGCGTGCCGGGCACCCAGGGCGTGATGCTGACGTTCGACGATTTCGTGCAAGGCATCGAAGACTTCGGGCAAAAGATACAGCCGCTGATGAGCAGCCGTCGCCACGTGCTGCGCACCTTGGAGGCCGTGTGATGAATACGCCCGTGAACGTTTCCGGCGTGTCCCTGCCGCTGGACCCGCACCCCGCCCGTGAACTGCCCGCCCGCCCTGAAGCGCTGCGCATGAAAGCCAGCGAAACCGCGCTGGTGGTGGTCGACATGCAGAACGCCTACGCCACGCTGGGTGGCTACCTGGACCTGGCCGGCTTCGATGTGTCGAGCACGGGGCCGGTGATCGCCGCCATTCAGCGATCCATTTCGGCAGCCCGCGCCGCTGGCATCCCGGTGATTTTCTTCCAGAACGGCTGGGACCCGTCCTACGTCGAGGCCGGCGGGCCCGGCTCGCCCAACTGGCACAAGTCCAATGCGCTGAAAACGATGCGCAAGCGCCCCGAACTGCAAGGCCAGCTGCTGGCCAAGGGCGGTTGGGACTATGCCCTGGTCGACGAGCTCAAGCCCCAGCCGGGCGACATCGTGGTTGCCAAGACCCGCTACAGCGGCTTCTTCAACTCCACCTTCGACAGCACGCTGCGCGCGCGCGGCATCCGCAACCTGGTGTTCACCGGCATTGCCACCAACGTGTGCGTCGAGTCGACCCTGCGCGACGGCTTCCATCTGGAGTACTTCGGCGTGGTGCTGGCCGATGCCACCCATCAGGCGGGCCCCGCATTCGCTCAGCAAGCCGCGTTGTTCAACATCGAAACCTTCTTCGGCTGGGTCTCCAGCGTCGATGACTTCTGCACCACCTTCGCCCCTGTCGGGCAACCCTCCTGAGGACGCACAGATGACCAAGCAATCGATTATCCCTGCAGGCACCGGCAAGCCCCTGGCGCCGTTCGTTCCGGGTTCGCTGGCCGATGGCGTGCTGTACGTCTCGGGCACCCTGCCGTTCGACAAGGACAACAACGTGGTGCACGTCGGTGACGCGGCAGCGCAGACCCGTCACGTGCTGGAGACCATCAAGGGTGTGGTGGAAACGGCCGGCGGTACCCTGGATGACGTGACCTTCAACATGATCATGATCCGCGACTGGGCCGACTACCCCAAGGTCAACGAGGTGTACGCCGAGTACTTCGCCGGCGAGAAACCTGCGCGTTATTGCATCCAGTGCGGTCTGGTCAAGCCCGATGCGCTGATCGAAATCGCCAGCATCGCTCACGTCGGCTGACGCTCAATCCGGAGGTTTCCATGTATCACTCCATTCAAGGTCGCCAGGACCCCAGCGCGCCTACTTTGCTGCTCAGTTCCGGTCTCGGCGGCTCGGCCGGGTTCTGGGCCGGTGATCTGGCGCTGCTCGGCGAGCATTTCCGGGTCGTGACCTACGATCACGCCGGCACCGGGCGCAGCCCTGCGCAACTGCCCGAAGGCTACTGCATCGCGCACATGGCCGAAGAGCTGCTGGCACTGCTCGATGAACTCGACATCGAACAGTGCCATTTCATGGGCCATGCCCTGGGTGGACTGGTTGGGCTGGAACTGGCAGCGATGTGCCCGGAGCGGTTGAGCAGCCTGGTGCTGATCAACGCCTGGAGCAGCCCCAATCCGCACAGCGCCCGTTGTTTTGCGGTACGCAAGAACCTGCTGCGCCACTGCGGCGCGCAGGCTTACGTACAAGCGCAGGCGTTGTTTCTGTATCCCGCCGACTGGATCGCCAGCAACGGCGCGCGTCTGGCCGAAGACGAGGCCCATGCTCTGGCCCACTTTCCCAGCCATGACAACCTGCTGCGGCGGATCAACGCGCTGGAAACCTTCGACATCGAATCGCGGCTGCAAGGCATTCACACGCCCACGCTGCTGATCGCCAACAGGGATGACATGCTGGTGCCGTGGCAGCGTTCCCGGCACCTGGCCGATCGGCTGCCCAATGCCACGCTGGTGGTACTCGAATACGGCGGGCACGCGTCAAGCGTCAGCGACCCGCAACCCTTCCATCATGCTGTGCTGGACTACTTTCAAGGACTCTCACTATGACCGTGCCTCATTCGCTTCCCGTCGAGCGTCAAGCCTTTCGTGACGCCATGGCCGGCCTGGCCGCCGCCGTGAACGTCATCACCACCGACGGCCCCCATGGGCGCGCGGGTTTCACTGCCACGGCGGTGTGCAGCGTGACCGACCAGCCGCCGACGCTGCTGGTGTGCATCAATCGCACTGCATCGGTGTACGAGTCGTTCACAGGCAACGGCACGGTGTGCGTCAACACCCTGGGCAATGGCCAGCAAGCCTTGTCCAACGCCTTTGGCGGCAAGACGCCCCAGGCGCAGCGCTTCGAGGGTGGCTGCTGGAGCCAGGGGGTCACCGGTGCGCCGATACTGGAAGGTGCCAAGCTGTCTTTCGACTGCAAGATCACCAGCAGTACCAGCGTCGGTACCCACGACATTCTGGTGTGCGAAGTACTGGATATCCGCCAGCAGGACGAAGCCGATGTGCTGGTCTACTTCGCTCGGCGTTACCACGAGCTGGCCGGCACCCAGGCCAGCGCCTGAACGCAGTGGTCAGTCAGGCTTGCTCATCAACATGAACAGGCGAAACAACACCACGCTGGGCAGCAGTTGCAGGAAGCTGTTGACGCTGTCCACCAGCAGCCGCACCAGCGTGGGCTGGGTGTCGGTCCAGGCCATTGCGCTCAGGCCGTCGAGCAGCCACAGCGGGATCATGATCGCCAGCAGGGTGAACAGGATCGGCCAGAACTTGCCCTTGGTCATGTCGAAGCTTTCGCGCATGGCCTGCAAGGGGGTGATGTTGCGCAGCACCAGCAGGTATTCCGAGAACGACAGCTTGATCATCAGGTACAGGCCCGGCAGCACGAACAGCCACATGCCGAACATGATTAGCAGTGTGCTGAGGGCAGCCATCAGGGCGAAGCGTGGCCACAGGTGCAAGGCCTTGCCCAGCAGGTGCCGACCCTGCGGCTCGTAGCCGTCGGTGCGGGCGTCGAGAAACAGGATCAGTGCGGCGGTGTACAGCGGGTAGAACAGCAAGCCCACCGCCACGTCGTACATGACGGTGGCGTCGGGGCCACTGGCGCGCGCCACCAGTTCGCGCGCCAGGGCCTCGCAGACCACCAGCGGCAGGCACAGGCGCAGAATCGCCCACAGGTTGATGCGGAAGAAATAGAACGAGTCGCGCAATACGATCAGCGGGTTCATGGGGCCGGGTCACAGGTCAAAAAGCAGGTCGACACTTTAGCCGATGGTGGCGCTTTTCAACACCCGGCCCGCAGGCTGCGAACGGCGGCAACGGGGGAGGGTGAACAAAGTTTAATCGCGGCCGGTCATTGAAAGGCGGGGCGCCAGCCCCATCATTGAAGCAGAACCGACGCACTGTGCGCCGGCTGTACCCATTTTGTGGGCAATCGAGCGAGGTCGCCATGAACACTGATGAACAAAGCTTGATCGACGGTCTGTTCACCCGCCTCCAGCAGGCCGAAAAAGATGGCAGTGCGCGTGATGCGCAGGCTGACGAACGCATCAAGGGGCATGTGGCCGCCCAGCCGGCCGCGCCTTATTACATGGCGCAGGCGATCCTGGTCCAGGAAGCGGCGATCAAGCGCCTGAGCGAGCAGAACCAGCAGCTGCAGACCGAATTGCAACAGGCGCGCAGCCAATCGGCAGCACCGGCGCAGCAGGGCGGTGGTGGTTTCCTGTCGAGCATTTTCGGTGGCGGCACTCGCGATGCACAGCAGCCTGCGCGGGCAGTGCAGCCGCAGGGCAATGGCTGGCGCGAGCCGGCCCGCCAGGCGCCGGCGTACCAGCCACCGCCACAGCAGAACTACGCCGCCCCAGGTGCTCAGGCGCCGGCCGCAGGTGGCGGTTTCATGCGCGGCGCCCTGCAGACGGCCGCGGGTGTGGCCGGTGGTGTGATGCTGGCGCAGGGCATCAGCAGTCTGTTTCATCACGACAATCCGCAGGAGGTCGTCGAGGTGATCAAGGAAGAGCCCGCCCAGGCCAGCGACGGCGGTGGCTGGAACGAAAGCGGCGATGCCCAACAGGTCAGCAATGACAGCTGGAATGAACAGGGTGGTTTGGCGGATGCCGGTTATGACAGCGGCGATGACGGCGGCTTCATGTCCGAGGATGATGATTTCGTGTAAAGGCTGAGGGCCTCTTCGCGAGCCCTATGCCCGCGAAGAGGCCGGCACAGTCACCCCCATCCTTGCCTCAACACTGGCATACTGGCTATCCAGAAGCTCAGGCGCCCAGCGCGACGAGGAAGTGCGGTGAAGAAGATCGCGGTGTTCGCCGATGTACAGAACCTTTACTACACCGTGCGCCAGGCCTACGGCTGCCATTTCAATTACGCCGCGCTGTGGGCCGACATCGGCCAGCGTGGGCAGATCGTCGAAGCCTATGCCTACGCCATCGACCGTGGCGACAGCAAGCAGCAGCAATTCCAGCAGATCCTGCGCAACCTCGGCTTCACGGTCAAACTCAAGCCCTATATCCAGCGCAGCGATGGCTCGGCCAAGGGCGACTGGGACGTGGGCATCACCATTGATATCATGGACGCCGCCGACCACGTCGACGAAATCGTGCTTGCCTCGGGCGACGGCGACTTCGACCTGCTGCTCGACCGCATCATCGGCAAGCACGGCGTCGAGGCCGTGGCCTATGGAGTTCCAGGCCTGACCGCCAATTCACTGATCCGCGCCGCCACCCGCTACGTGCCCATCGAAGGCGCGTTGCTGCTGAAGAACTGAGGTTTCACCGCTTTGGAACGCATTGCTGTCATCGACTTCGAAACCACTGGCATCTCGCCGAACATGGGCTGTCGCGCCACGGAAATCGCCGTGGTCATGCTCGAGCGCGGCGAAATCGTCGGGCGCTACCAGAGCCTGATGAACGCCGGCCTGCCCGTGCCTGGCTTCGTTGCCAGCCTCACCGGCATCACCACGGCCATGGTACGCAAGGCCCCACCGGCCGCCGAGGTCATGGCCGAAGTGGCCGAGTTCGTCGGCAGCACGCCGTTGCTTGCGCACAATGCTTCCTTCGACCAGAAGTTCTGGGACCACGAGCTGAGCCTGCTGCGCCGGGCACGGGTGCAGAGTTTCGCCTGCTCGATGTTGATGGCCCGGCGCCTGTTCCCTGGCGCGCCGAATCACAAGCTGGGCACCTTGACCCAGTGGGCGAAACTGCCACACACCGGCCAGGCTCACCGGGCCATGGCCGACGCCGAGATGGCCGCCAACCTGACCCAGCACCTGGCGCTGGAACTGCGCGAACGCCACGGGCTGGCCGAGGTGTCCCATGGGTTGTTCTGCACGCTGCAGAAAGTGCCGATGGCGAAGATGCGCGAGGTGTTGCAGAAGTATCGGATGGGCTAGGGCTGGAGGGCCTCTTCGCGGGTAGAGGGGAGTGCCGCCCGCGCCGTTCCCATCAGGAAAGAATAAAAACACACCATGGATGACCTTTGAAATGCCTGCCAAGTCCCGCTTCCCCCTGCTGCTCATCGGCGCTTTTCTGGCCCTGTACTTCGTCTGGGGCTCGACGTACCTGTTCATCCGTATCGGCGTCGAGTCCTGGCCACCGTTGCTGATGGCCGGGGTGCGCTTTCTCATCGCCGGAACCCTGCTGTACAGCTTCCTGCGCCTGCGCGGGGCGCCCAACCCCAGCTGGCCGCAATGGCGCGCAGCCGGGTGCGTGGGCATCCTGCTGCTCAGTTGCGGCAATGGTGGGGTCACGGTCGCCGAGCACGCCGGGGTGTCCTCCGGCGTGGCGGCGCTGGCCGTGGCCACCGTGCCGCTGTTCACCCTGTTCTTCGGCCTGTTTCGCGGCCAGCGCAATACTCGTCTGGAGTGGGCCGGCATCGTCCTCGGGCTGATCGGCATTGGTCTGCTCAACCTGGGCTCCAACCTGCAGGCCAGCCCGCTGGGCGCCGCCTTGCTGATTTTCGCGGCGGCCGCCTGGGCCTTTGGCTCGGTATGGAGCCGCAGCCTGCCATTGCCCCAGGGCGCCATGGCAGCAGCGGCGGAAATGCTCATCGGCGGCGCGGTGCTGCTGCTCGGCAGCCTGATTTCCGGCGAGCGCCTGCAGCAATGGCCGACCGCCGCCGGCTGGGGCGCGCTGGCCTACCTGGTGTTCTTCGGTTCGATCGTGGCCTTCAGTGCCTATATGTACCTGCTCAAGCACGTGCGTCCGGCAGCCGCCACCAGTTATGCATACGTCAACCCGGCAGTGGCCGTGCTGCTGGGCATTCTCTTCGCCGGCGAGCACATCGGCGTCGAGGAGTGCGTGGCGATGGCGGTGATCATCGGTGCGGTGGTGTTGATCGGGGTGCCGCAATGGCGCAAGGCGAAAGCGCTGCCGACAGGGTAAACTGCCGGCCATTGCGAAACATCTTCTGACGGTAGACCCATGACATTCGCCACCCTTGGCCTGATCGAACCCCTGCAGCGCGCCCTTGAAACGCTTGGCTACCAGACGCCGACCCCGGTGCAGACCCAAGCCATTCCGGCAGTGCTGGCCGGCCGCGACCTGATGGCTGCGGCCCAGACCGGCACCGGCAAGACCGCCGGTTTCGCCCTGCCATTGCTGCAGTTGCTGGCCATGGAAGGGCCCAAGGTGGCAAGCAATTCGGTGCGCGCGCTGGTGCTGTGCCCCACGCGCGAGCTGGCCGAGCAGGTCCACGCCAATATCGTCGAGTACGGCGAGCACCTGCCGTTGAGCACTTATGCCGTGTACGGCGGGGTCAGCATCAATCCGCAGATGATGAAGCTGCGCAAGGGCGTCGACCTGCTGGTGGCGACGCCTGGGCGTCTGCTCGATCTGTATCGGCAGAACGCGGTCAAGTTTTCCCAGCTGCAGACCCTGGTGCTGGATGAAGCGGATCGCATGCTCGACCTGGGCTTTTCCGAGGAGCTGCGCGACATCTATGCGGCCTTGCCGAAGAAGCGTCAGACCTTGCTGTTCTCGGCGACCTTTTCCGATGCCATTCGCTTGCTCGCCGGGCAGATGCTCAACGACCCGCTGAGCATCGAAGTCAGCCCGCGCAACGTGGCGGCCAGCTCGGTGCAGCAGTGGATCGTGCCGGTGGACAAGAAGCGCAAGGCCGAGCTGTTCTGCCATCTGTTGAAGAAGCAGCGCTGGAAACAGGTGCTGGTGTTCGCCAAGACCCGTAACGGCGTCGACGCGTTGGTCGAGAAGCTGCAAGGTCTGGGTGTCAACGCTGATGGCATCCACGGCGACAAGCCCCAGGCCACGCGCCAGCGCGCGCTGGATCGCTTCAAGGCCTCGGAGGTGCAGATCCTGGTGGCCACCGATGTTGCCGCGCGCGGCCTGGACATCGAAGACCTGCCGTTGGTGGTCAACTTCGACCTGCCCATCGTTGCCGAAGACTACATTCACCGCATCGGTCGCACCGGTCGCGCCGGGGCCACCGGTGAGGCTATCTCGTTGGTCTGCGCCGACGAAGTGCAGTTGCTGTCGGCCATCGAAACGCTCACCCGGCAGACGCTGAAGCGCGTCGACGAGCCTGACTTCGTGCCCGACCACCGCGTGCCGGACACCGATGCCAGCGGCCAGGTGGTGAAGAAACCGAAAAAGCCGAAGAAGCCCAAGGTCAGTGGCAGCAAGAGGAACCTGGGCAAGTGGGTCGACAGCGGTGACTCACCGGTGGATGCGGTGCCGGTGGTCAAGCCAGTGCGCAAGGTCCCGGTGTTCAATACCGGGCCGCGCAAGCGCAAGCCTTGAGGTGTGTGGGGGGCTGAGGGCCTCTTCGCGGGCAGAGCCCGCTCCCACAGGTTAAAGGGAATGCCGACCCTGTGGGAGCGGGTCTCTGCCCGCGAAGAGGCCCCCTGCGGTAAACATCACCCCCGCGCCAGCCACTCCAGCACGCCATCCGCCGCGCGCCGCCCGCTGGCGAAACAGGCTGTCAGCAGATAGCCGCCGGTAGGCGCTTCCCAGTCCAGCATTTCACCCGCGCAGAAGGTGCCTGGCACGGCGTTGAGCATCAGGTGCCGATCCAACCCTTGCAAGTCCACACCGCCCGCCGTGCTGATGGCCTCGTCCAGCGGCCGCGCGCGCACCAGCGTCAGCGGCAGGGCCTTGATCGCCAAGGTCAGCGCATCGAGGTCGGCAAAGGCTTGCGCATCGGTCAGCTCCCGCAGAAGGCCGGCCTTCACCCCTTCCAGGCCCAGTTGCCCCTGCAGGTGCCGGGCCATGCTTTTAGACCCCCGCGGCTTATGCAACGCGGCCCGAACCTTATCCACAGGACGGTCCGGCAGCAGGTCCAGATGCAGGGTCGCTTTGCCTGTGCGGTTGATCGCCTCGCGAATCCCGGCTGACAGTGCATACACCAAACTGCCTTCCACCCCTGTTTCGGTCAGCACGAATTCACCCCTGCGCAAGGGCTCGCCAGCCAGCCCGAGGGCAACGTTCTTCAACGGTACGCCGGCAAACTTCTCCCGCAGCAGCGCGCTCCAGCCCGGCACTTCGAAGCCGCAGTTGGAGGGTTGCAGCGGCTTGATCGGTACACCGCGATCATGCAACCACGGCACCCAGGCGCCGTCGGAACCCAGCCGCGCCCAGCTAGCGCCACCCAACGCCAACACCGTGGCATCCGCAGGTATGGCCAACTCGCCTTGTGGATTGGCGATGCGCAAGCTGCCGTCGGCGTTCCAGCCCAGCCAGCGGTGGCGGGTGTGGATAACCACGCCGGATTCGCGCAGGCGCTTGAGCCAGGCCCGCAGCAGCGGTGCGGCCTTCATGTCGGCGGGGAACACCCGCCCGGAGGTGCCGACGAAGGTGTCGATACCCAGGCCATGAATCCATTCGCGCAGCCGTGACCCATCGAATGGGTCCAGCCATGCTCGAACGTCCTGCGCACGTTCCGCATACCGCGAAACGAAAGCCGGGTAGGGCTCGGAATGGGTGATGTTCATGCCGCCGACGCCTGCCAGGAGGAATTTGCGGCCCACCGAGGGCATGCCGTCGTAGACGTCGACGGCCACGCCGGCAAGGCTCAGCACTTCGGCGGCCATCAGGCCCGCCGGGCCGCCGCCGATCACGGCGACGCGAGGGGAAGAAGAGTGCATGTATGCGGATCGACAGGGAAAGAACGAGAATTCTACACGGCTCGTTCCGCTCCTGTATCCACAGGCGATGTTGATCAATATTTGATCGGCTTCCTGAAAGCCCCACAGCGCAAGGCCTGCAGCCTGTTTTGCGCAGGTTATCCACATGCGGTTGCACAGCGGATGTGGGTAACTGGCGCTTGCGCGTGCAAAACCGCTCGACATCACTGATCAAAAAATGACCGCTTAGCCCATACCCCCGCCTGTACGGCACGCCAGGCGCTTATGCGCAGATTATCCACAGGCAGTTGCACAGCGATTGTGCGTAACTTATCCACCGCTGCGCCGGTGTGCATAACTCATACGGTCAGGAAGAACACCATCAACAAGGGCCCGACCACCGTCAGCAGAAAACCGCTGACCAGGGCCACCGGGAGCAATTCGGGCGGACACTTCTGCTTGATGATCGGCAAGGTCGAGTCCAGGGATGTGGCACCGCCTGCAGCGATGCATTGCAGCGGACGCCGCGCGCCCAGGCTGTAGAGCAGACCGATGGCGAGGATCTCGCGGAACAGATCGGTCAGCAGGGCCATGGCGCCGAAGGCTTCACCGGCATGGTGGCCCACCAGCACGCCGGACAAGGTGAACCAGCCAAAGCCACTGGACAGCGCCATGGAAATGGCCAGTGGCTGGCCGGTGGCCCACGCCGCGAGCAGGCCGCCCAGCAGCGAGCCGATCACCACCATCGCGGGAATCTTCAGCGTGCGCAGCGAGTACCACGACGGGTCGGGCCGGACTCCGTAGAGGTCCAGCCCAACCAGCACGATCAGTACATAGAGGAAGTAGCTGGTCGAAGGCCAGGCGAAACCCGAGCCGTCGGCCGCGCCCCACAGGTGATACATGCCGACGCCCAGCGCCAGGGCGAGCAGCGCGATCAGACACTCCTTGAGCGGTGGGACAATGCCCGCCAGCCCCTGACGCGCCGACGCTGGGTGGGCCACTGCAGCAGCGGTGCCCCACGACAGCATCAACCAGGGCACGGCGGTGGTGAGCAGGGCGAAGACCAGCGCGGTGAGCGCCGATTCGCGTGCCGAGTTCAAGGCGCCCAAGACATTGCCGAATTCGTAGCCGATCGAAAACAGCAGCAGCCAGATGAATGGGGTGATCAGCTTCACCAGCCGCTGGCGCAGTGCGGGGCTGATGAAGATTGCCAGCAGCCAGCCGCCGGCCAGCGCCAGCAGAATGGGCAGGAGTGAAGCGACGATCGAAAGCATTGTTGCAGGCCTTGTGCAAAATCCATGGAGTGGTGCGGGTGACGAAGGCCGGCATTATTCCAGATGCGCAGCGCGTTCGGCTGGGCTTTTTCCAGGTAACGGCACCTGGGCCATGACCCGGTGCCGCCTGCTGCCATGGGTCAGTCGTCGGCCTGGATACGACCGATCACGGCGCCTGCCTCGAAGTAGTCACCGGCCTGCTGGCCGATGCTTACGCGGCCTGCACACGGGGCCAGTACCGAGCTTTCCATCTTCATCGCTTCGACCACTGCCACTACCTGGCCGCTGGACACCGTCGCGCCGTCTTCCACTACCCAAGTGTGCAGGTTACCCGCCACCGGGGTGAGCAAGGCCTGGGGATCCACGTCTGCAGCGGCCGTTGCGTGCGGTGGGGCCTCGGCCGGCGCATTCAGGCTCATGCCGCGCAGCAGCGCGGTTGGCAGGCCGAGGGCGTGGCGCTTGCCATCGATCTCGACGAAGGTGCGCAGAATGTCCGTGTCGGCCACGGGTGCGGCCCGCGGCGCAAGGCTGATGGTCTCGGCGAAGTCGGTTTCGATCCAGCGCGTGTGCACGGCAAAACCGTCGCTGCCGGTGAAGTCCGGGTGATCCATCACGGCGCGGTGGAACGGCAGCACCGAGGCGATCCCCTCGATGCGGAACTCGGCCAGGGCGCGCCGGGCGCGGGCAATCGCCTGCTCACGGGTGGCGCCGGTGACGATCAGCTTGGCCATCATCGAATCGAAGTGGCTGGGCACGCTCGACCCGCTGGTCACACCGCTGTCCAGGCGCACGCCTGGGCCGAACGGCGGCATGAACTCGTCGATCTCGCCGGGAGTGGGCAGAAAGCCCTTGCCCGGATCCTCGGCATTGATGCGAAATTCGAAACTGTGACCGCGCGGCGCCGGGGTTTCATCGAACGACAGCGGCAAGCCGTCGGCGATGCGCAGTTGCTCGATCACCAGGTCCACGCCGGTGGTCTCTTCGGTGACCGGGTGTTCGACCTGCAGGCGCGTGTTGACCTCCAGGAACGACAGGGTGCCATCCTGGCTGAGCAGGAATTCGACCGTGCCGGCGCCGACATAACCGGCCTTGACGCAGATGTCGCGGGCCGATTGATGAATACGCTCGCGCTGCTGTTCGGTGATGAACGGCGCGGGCGCTTCTTCCACCAGCTTCTGGTTGCGGCGCTGCAGGGAGCAGTCGCGCGTGCCCACCACCACCACCTGGCCATGCTTGTCGGCCAGTATCTGCGCTTCGATGTGCCGGGGCCGGTCGAGAAACTGTTCCACGTAGCATTCGCCACGGCCGAAGGCCGCTTCTGCCTCGCGCACCGCCGAGGCGAACAGCTCAGCCACCTCGTCGAGGCGCCAGGCGACCTTCATGCCGCGTCCGCCACCCCCGAATGCGGCCTTGATGGCGATGGGCAGGCCGTGCTGTTCGGCAAAGGCCAGCACCTCGTCAGCGCTTGCCACCGGCCCCGGCGTACCGGCAACCAGAGGCGCGCCCACGGCCTGGGCGATCTTGCGCGCTTCGACCTTGTCGCCAAGTATGTCGATGGTCTCGGGATTGGGGCCGACCCAGATCAGCCCCGCGTCGATGACCGCGCGGGCGAAATCAGCCCGTTCCGAGAGAAAGCCATAGCCGGGATGCACGGCGTCGGCGCCACTGCGGCGGGCCACGTCCAGGAGTTTCTGGATGTTGAGATAGGTCTCGGCGGGCCGCTGGCCATCGAGCCCGTAGGCTTCATCGGCGTGGCGAACATGCAGGGCGTCGATGTCGGCATCGGCGTACACCGCCACGCATCGCACGCCATGGTCGCGGCAGGCACGGGCAATGCGCACGGCGATCTCGCCGCGGTTGGCAATCAAGAGCTTTTTCATGGAAGTCTTTCCACATCGGCAGAGGAAGAAGGGGCTGGCGCGGTGGGCTGGATGTCTTCGAAGGCGGCCACCGGGTTGAAGCGGATCCGTGCATTGACCGGTATCTGCCCTGCCAGGTCGAGGTGGTAGCTGGCGACCACGGCGATGACCGGGTAGCCGCCGGTCAGCGGGTGGTCGGCCAGGAACAATACGGGCTGGCCGCTGGCCGGCACTTGGATCGCGCCCACGGCGGTGCCTTCGCTGGGCAGCTCCTGGGGGTTGCTGCGCGTAAGCGGCGTTTCACCGGCCAGGCGGATGCCGACGCGGTTGGATTGCGGGGTGACCTGCCAGAGCTGGCTGCTCAAGCGCTCGATGGCGTCGGTGGTGAACCAGTCACTGCGTGGCCCCATCAGCACATCCAGGGTGACGATGTCGGCCGTCTTGGGCAGGGCGAACGCCGGGGCTTCGCTCAGCGACACGCTGGTGCCGCCCTTGGGCGGGGTGAACCCCAACCGGTCTCCCGCAGCCAGGGCGGGCGGGCCGACCTGGGCCAGGGTGTCGGTCGACAGGCTGCCGAGCACCGGCGCCACGTCGAAGCCGCCGCGGATCGCCAGGTAGCTGCGCAGCCCGGCGCTGGGTGTGCCGAGGGTGACCGTGTCACCCGGTACCAGTTCGAGGGGTCGATAGTTGTCCACAGGCCATTGCAGGCCACTGGCGCTGGTCAGGGTAACCGGGGTTTGCGCGCCGGTGACGGCGATCACGGCGTGGCCGTGGCAGACGAAGCGCAGGCCGCCGAGCACGGTTTCCACGCAGGCCATGTCCGAGCGGTTGCCGACGGCGCGGTTGGCGGCCCGCAACGCGCCCAGGTCCAGCGCACCGGAGCGGGACACGCCCTGGCCGGTCTGGCCAATGCGGCCGGTGTCCTGCAGCACGCTGTGCAGGCCGGGGCTGAGGATCTGCAGGTACGCGCCGCTCGGTGGCAGGGCCGCAGCGGGCTGGCTGGGCACCGGCAAGCCACCTACAGGCAGCGGCCCGGCATCGATGAAACGTACCTTGTAGCCGGGGCGCAACAGAGCCGGTTCGGCGCGGTCCAGGTCCCACATCTGCAAGGGCGTGACGCCGATGATCTGCCAGCCACCGGGGCTGGCCTTGGGGTAGATGCCACTGAATTCGCCGGCCAGCGCCACGGCACCGGCCGGAATGCGCGTGCGCGGCGTCTGCCGGCGCGGTACCTGGAATCCGGCGCCGCCGGTCAGGTAGCCGAAGCCCGGCGCGAAGCCGCAGAACGCCACGCTGTAATCCTCTGCGGTATGGCGGCGGATCACTTCGTCGCGGCTGATCTGCAGCAGCGCGGCGACCTCGTCGAGGTCTTCGCCGTTGTAGTGCACGGGAATTTCCACCCGGCGCTGCTCGGCGGCCCGGCGTTGACCCAGGTCCTGACGGGCGACGTGGTCGACCAGCGCCTGGCGGGTGATGGCGCTGGGGCGGAACTGGATCAGCAGCGTCCGCGCGGCCGGGATGATCTCTTCAACCCCCAACAGCGGCTCGGCGCTCAAGGCGTCGAACAGGGCCAGGGTCTGCTCCAGGTCGTTCAGCTCGACCAGCAGGGTGTCCAGGTTGACCGGTAGAAAACGCACGGCAATCTCCTAGACGTGGTACGTGCTGTCAGGCACGTCGGTGATGAACATATGGCCCGGCGAATGGGTGATGGCGAACGGCACGCCCGACGCCATGACCGCCGCCTGGGGCGTGACGCCACAGGCCCAGAACACCGGCACCTCGCCCGGTTCGATGCGCACGGCTTCGCCGAAGTCGGGATGGGCCAGGTCGGCGATGCCCAGCAGCGCTGGATCACCGACGTGCACCGGCGCGCCATGCACCGAGGGATAGCGGGCGGTGATGGTGCAGGCTTCGGCCACCCGGTCGGCGCGGATAGGGCGCATGGACACCACCATGTCACCGCGCAGTCGCCCGGCGGGGCGGCAGGCACGGTTGCTCAGGTACATCGGCACATTGCTGCCGTCGGCGATGTGCCGGACTTCGATACCGGCTTCCTGCAGCGCGGTTTCGAAGGTAAAGCTGCAGCCAATGAGAAAGGTCACCATGTCGTCGTGCTCGGCCCAGGCGGGGCGGGCGTCGCTGATCTCTTCGGCCAACTGGCCGTTGCGCCAGACCCGGTACAGCGGCAGATCGGTGCGCAGGTCGGCGCCTTCTGCCAGTACGGTGTGCGGGCTGCCCGCATCGGTGACGTCGAGGATGGGGCAGGCTTTCGGATTGCGCTGCGCGTACAGCAGGAAGTCATAGGCCCAGTCGCGGGGCAGGGCGATCAGGTTGGCCTGGGTCATGCCCGGCGCGATCCCGGCAGAAGGTGCAACCAGACCACCACGGTAGCCCGCGCGCGCTGCGCGGGCGGCGTCGACAGCGCGCCGGGCGGCGAGCTTCAGGGCGCTCACGGTCGGTCTCCGGCAAACGCTTGCAGGCGCATGTTCGCCTGCTCCATTACCCGGCGCAGCTCACGGGCCATGGCCACGGCGGCCGGGCTGTCGCCGTGCACGCAGATCGAGTCGGCCTGGATGCGCGTGATGCTGCCGTCGATCGCTTCCAGGGTGCCGTCTTCGACCAGGCGCAGCATGCGCTGGGCGATGAGTTGCGGATCGTGCAGCACCGCGCCCGGCTCGCGCCGTGAAACCAGCGTGCCCTCTGGGGTGTAGGCGCGGTCGGCGAAGGCCTCGGCAATGCAGGTCAGGCCTTGCTCACGTGCCAGTTCGATCAGGCTCGAGCCGGCCAGAGCCACCAGCACCAGGCGCGAGTCGACGGCGCGGATCGCGGCGATCACCGCCAGCGCCTGACGGCGGTCGTGGGCGATGGTGTTGTACAAAGCGCCATGGGGCTTCACGTAGCTGACGCGGGTGCCGGCGGCCTGGGCCAGGCCCTGCAGGGCGCCGATCTGGTAGATCACGTCGGCGGTCAGCTCGTCGCTGGCCACATCCATGTTGCGGCGGCCGAAGCCGACCTTGTCCGGGTAGGACACATGGGCGCCAATGCTGACCTGCCGGGCCGCGGCAGCCTTGAGAGTGCGCAGGATGCCGGCCGGATCGCCGGCGTGGAAGCCGCAGGCAACGTTGGCGCTGGTGACGATGTCGAGCATGGCATCGTCGTCGCCCATGCTCCAGGCGCCGAAGCTTTCACCCAGGTCGCTGTTGATATCGATGCTTGGCATTGCAGAGATTCCTTGTAATTGTTCTGGCTCATACGACCTTGAGGAAGGCAAAGATCGGCCCGACCGATTTGATCGCCATGTACCAGGTCAGCAGGCACGTCAGCAGGCCCAGCACCAGCAGCCAGCGAGGGTAATGGTAGCCGCCCATCAGGTCGGACCGGCGCCAGCCCACGTAGATGAAGATGCTCAAACCGATAGGCAGGATCAAGCCATTGAAACCACCCGCAAAGAGCAGCAGCGCGGCAGGCGCCGTGCCCATCAGGACATAGATCAGCAGCGACACGGCAATGAACACGGTGGTGGCACGGTTGCGTGCCTTTTCGCTGATAGTGGGCGAAAAAACAGTGATGAAGGAGATGGAGGTATAGGCCGCACCGATCACACTGGTGATGGCGGCCGCCCAGAGAATCAGTCCGAAGATGCGCAGGCCGAACTCGCCTGCGGTGGCCTGGAAGGCCTGCGCCGCCGGATTTGCGCCCTGACCCGAAATGTCGATGACCACGCCACTGGCTACCACGCCAAGAATGGCGAGGAACAGGATGTAGCGCATGAGTCCGGTGACCAGGATGCCGCTCAAAGCCGCCTTGTTCACCGCCTGTAGATTCTCGATCCCGGTGGTGCCGCGATCGAGCAGGCGATGGGCGCCGGCGTAGGTGATGTAGCCCCCCACCGTGCCACCGACGATGGTGGTGATGATGGCGAAATCCACGGTTTCCGGCAGGATGGTTTGGTACAACGCCTGACCCAGCGGCGGGTTGGAAGCGAAGGCGACGAACAGCGTCATGCCAATCATCACCAGGCCCAGCACCACAATCATTCGGTCCACGGCCAGGCCTGCACGGCGAGACAGGAAAATGCCGATGGCCATCAGCGCACTCAAGGCGCCCCCCCATTTCGGATCCAGCCCCATCAGTGCATTCAGGCCCAGGCCTGCACCGGCGATGTTGCCGACGTTGAACACCACACCGCCGAAGATGACCAGTACGGCCAGCAAGTAGCCGCTGCCTGGAATCGCCTTGTTGGCGATGTCGGCCGCGCGCATGCGCGTCAGCGTGACGATGCGCCAGATGTTCAACTGGACCACGAAGTCGATGAGAATCGACGCCAGGATGCCGAACGCGAACGCCGCGCCCATTTTTGCCGTGAACGTGGCGGTCTGAGTGATGAAGCCCGGGCCGATGGCCGAGGTCGCCATCATGAAGATCGCGGCGATCAGGGAAGAGCGACGCGCCTTGGTGAAATCCTTGGCGGTCTGTGTCGCGGCTGTCTGTGTCACGGCATCGTTCCTGCGATGGGAGATGACAGGGCCAGAGCAATGAACATGCCAGAGCCTGCCAATCCAGCGGAAGGTGTTGATCTGTATGCTTTGGATTGTTCAACAATACGTTTTACAGTAACCCACAATGTGCACCAGTTTGTAACGCTTGCAAGGAGCGCTGTTACTTAATGATGCACAGAAGTGCCATTCGCCTTGCCTGAGATCTGGCAGTGGGTGAACATCGAATCGACTTTTCCGACCCTGGACCGTACATGACCGACCTCTCACTTTCTGCGCCTCGTTCCCTGGGTGAATCCATTACCCAGGAGATTCGCCGGATGCTGGTGGAAGGTGAACTGGTCCCTGGCCAGCGCCTGTCCGAGGCCGCCCTGGCGGAAACCCTGCAGATCTCGCGCAACACCCTGCGCGAGGCCTTCAGAGGCCTGACCCGTGAAGGCTTGCTCAAACACGAGCCAAACCGCGGCGTGACCGTGGCGGTGCCGGACATGGCGTCGATCATCGACATCTACCGGGTACGCCGCTTCATCGAGTGCCAGGCCCTTGCCCAAGGCTATCCGCTGCACCCAGGCACAGTGCGCATGCGCGAAGCGGTTGCCATGGGCAAGCAGGCTGGCGAGGCCAAGGACTGGAAGGCCGTGGGCACGGCCAACATGATGTTCCACCAGGCGGTCGTCGAACTGGCCGACAGCCCGCGCCTGGAGGCGTTCTATGCGCAGATATCGGCGCAATTGCGGCTGGCCTTCGGCTTGCTCGACGATCCGCGCTTCCTGCACATGCCCTACTTGGACATGAACGGTTGCATTCTGCATTGCCTGGAAGAGGGGCGTGCGCAAGAGGCCACGCAGTTGCTCGAGGCCTATCTGGTGCGTTCGGAGCGTACGGTGCTGGCCGCCTGGGAGCGCAGTACCCGGCGCTAGCCCGCCAGGCCGAGGGAAACGCGTCCGGTCGAAATGGCTGCTCGACATGCCTGCATGCGCCGTTGGTCTTGCCGTGAAAACTCCCTTGCCACCTCGCGTTCGAAATGAGCGGGAAGGTGCTTGCCAGGCCGAATCGGGTCGGGGCGGGCGGGTATCGACAAGGAATCAGCAATGAGCGGGATCCTCCAACTTGAAAGTGCGCGACTGATCTTGCGTCAGTGGCGTGACAGCGATCTGCCCGCGTTTGCCGACATGTGCGCCGATCCGCGGGTCATGCGTTATTTTCCCGAAACCTTGGGACGGCTGCAGAGCGCAGCGGTCATCGGTCGTGTGCGCGGTCACTTTGCCGAATTGGGCTATGGCCTGTGGGCGCTGGAGCGCAAGGACAGTGGGCAGTTCATCGGCTTCGCCGGGCTGGGCCAGGTAGGTTTCGATGCGCCTTTTGCCCCGGCTACCGAGATTGGCTGGCGTCTGGCCTATGAACATTGGGGGTTGGGTTTTGCCAGTGAAGCGGCCTGGACCTGCCTGGCTTGCGCCTTCGATCGCTTGGGGCTGGATGAGGTGGTGGCGTTCACGGCGGTGGCCAATGTGTCGTCGGAAAAGGTGATGCAATCGATCGGCATGTTGCGCGACCACGAGGGCGACTTCGACCACCCGAACCTGCCCGGGCATGAATTGCAGCGGCACATGCTGTACCGCATCACCCAGGATCAGTGGCAGCACACCCGTTAGCGCTCCCACAGGTGTCCGCAGTACAAGTGTCCGCTATCATTGCGCCCATTTGGTTCTGCCTATGTGGGTGTTGCCTATGCCGAGGAGTTTTGAATGAGCCATGTGTTGGACGATCTGGTTGAGCTGCTGAGCCTGGAACCCATAGAAGAAAACCTGTTCCGCGGCCGCAGCCAGGATCTGGGCTTTCGCCAGCTGTTCGGTGGCCAGGTGCTGGGCCAGTCGTTGTCGGCCGCCAGCCAGACGGTGGAGCCCGATCGCCACGTGCATTCGCTGCATGGCTACTTCCTGCGCCCCGGCGATGCCCAGCTGCCGGTGGTGTACATGGTCGACCGAGTGCGTGACGGCGGCAGTTTCAGCACGCGCCGGGTGACCGCCGTGCAGAAGGGCCAACCGATCTTTACCGGTACCACCTCGTTCCAGTACGACGAAGAAGGCTTTGCCCACCAGAGTGTGATGCCCGAGGTGGTCGGCCCGGAAAACCTGCCCACCGAGCTCGAGCTGATGCAGCAGGTGGCCCATCTTATCCCTGCGCACATGCGCGACAAGCTGTTGTGCGGCAAACCCATCGAGATGCGCCCGGTGGCCGAGCGCGACCCGTACAACCCCACGCCGACCGACCCGATCAAATACATCTGGTTTCGCGCCGACGGCGCACTCGCCCAGACCCCGGCCTTGCACAAGTACGTCATGGCCTATGCCTCGGACTTCAACCTGTTGACCACCTCGCTGCTGCCTCACGGCAAGTCGGTGTGGCACCGTGACATGCAGATCGCCAGCCTCGATCACTCGCTGTGGTTCCACGGCAACCTGGTCGCCGACGACTGGCTGTTATATGCACTGGACAGCCCCTGGGCGGGCAACGCACGTGGCTTCGCCCGCGGCAGCGTGTACAACCGCGCCGGCCAGTTGGTGGCTTCGTCGGCCCAGGAAGGTCTGATCCGCCATCGGCAGGACTGGTCATGAGCCTGGCGCGGGTTCGCCATTGGGTGTTCGACCTGGACGGCACGCTGACGGTGGCCGTGCACGACTTCGCCGCCATCCGCCGTCATCTGGAGATTCCGCAGGAGGCCGACATCCTTGACCACCTGGCCACCTTGCCGGCCGAAGAATCACATGCCAAGCATGCCTGGTTGCTGGAACACGAGCGCGCATTGGCCGTAGCGTCGACGGCAGCACCGGGCGCGGTGGAACTGGTCCGCGAACTGGCCGACCGTGGCCATCGCCTGGGCATCCTCACGCGCAACGCGCGCGAACTGGCTCACATCAGCCTGCAGGCGATCGGCATCGCCGACTGCTTTCAGGCCGACGATGTGCTGGGCCGCGACGAAGCTGTGCACAAGCCCGACCCGGCCGGGCTATTGCACCTGGCCGACGCCTGGGGCGTACGCCAGCCGGAGATGGTCATGGTGGGGGATCATCGAATGGACCTGCTGGCAGGTCGGGCGGCGGGCACCGCCACGGTGCTGGTGAATCAGCCAGAAAATCTCTGGCCGGAACTGGCGGACTGGCATGCGCTGGACTGCACACACCTGCGCGAACTGATCTGAACCCGCCACCACCTGCTGGGCAGGTGGTGGTGGGCAAACCATTCAGAGGCTCTTGGCCGCAAACGTGTCGCACTGGGCGATCTGGCCTTGGGCGAAGCCGGCCTTGAACCAGCGTACGCGCTGTGCCGAAGTGCCGTGGGTGAACGAATCGGGCACTACCCGCCCCTGGCCCTGCTGCTGCAGACGGTCGTCGCCAATGGCATTGGCGGCGTTCAAGGCTTCTTCGATGTCACCCGGCTCCAGCCAATTCAAGCGCTTCTGCCCATTGAACGCCCAGACCCCGGCGAAGCAATCGGCCTGCAGTTCCTGACGCACCAGCAAGCCATTGGCACCTTCCATGCGCTGGCCACCCTGACGCGCTTTCTGCACCTGATCCGACACACCCAGCAAGGTCTGCACGTGGTGACCCACCTCGTGAGCGATCACGTAGGCCTGGGCGAAATCACCGGCGGCGCCGAAACGCTGGGACATTTCGCGGAAGAACGCCATGTCCAGATACACCTGCTGGTCGGCCGGGCAATAGAACGGTCCGCTGGCTGCCGTCGCGTGGCCACAGGCCGACTGCACCTGGCCGCTGAACAGCACCAGCTTGGGTTCCTTGTAGGTCTGGCCGCCTTGCTGGAAGATCTGCTTCCAGGTGTCCTCGGTATCGCCCAGTACCGTGCTGACGAATTCGGCCTGCTCGTCGTTGGCCGGTGGCGCCTTGCGCTGGCTGGTGTCGACCGGCGCGGCCTGCTGACCCTGGCCGGTCAGTTCACCGAGGATCTGCATGGGGTCCTGCCCGGTCAGCAGGCCGAAGCCGACGATCAGCACCACGGCGGTCAGGCTCAGGCCCTTGCCGCCCATGCGCATCCCGCCGCCGCCACTGCCGCCACCATCACCGCGGGCATCCACGACGTTATCGCTGCGTCGGCCTTTCTTCCATAACATGGCAAATCCTCACTCGATTCATGCATAACCATTCGGGTATGCCTGTGACCGTGTTTTTCAATATTCGTTGTCGGCCATTTCCTTGAGACTAGTACGAAGCCTGAAAACAGGTCCTCTATAAATCGAATAACAGGAGAACGGCATGTCTTCCCAAGACAGCAGTCGCTTCATCATCCGTGATCGCAACTGGCACCCCAAGGCGCTGACGCCGGACTACAAGACCTCGACCATGCGCTCGCCGCGCCAGGCCTTGGTGAGCATTCCTCAGTCGGCCAGTGAAAGCACCGGTCCCAATTTCGCCCACCTCAAGTTCGGCGAGTTCGACAACGACCTGCTGCTCAACTACAACCATGGTGGCTTGCCGATCGGTGAGCGGATCATTCTGGCCGGGCGCGTCTGCGACCAGTTCGGTCAGCCTGTGGCCAACACCCTGGTGGAAATGTGGCAGGCCAACGCCGGTGGCCGCTACCGGCACAAGAACGACCGCTACCTGGCGCCCCTGGACCCCAACTTCGGCGGTGTCGGCCGCACGTTGACCGACAGCGAGGGCTACTACAGTTTCCGTACCATCAAGCCGGGCCCGTACCCATGGCGCAACGGGCCGAACGACTGGCGCCCGGCCCACGTGCATTTCTCGGTGAGCGGCCCGTCGATCGCCACCAAGTTGATCACCCAGCTGTATTTCGAAGGCGACCCGTTGATCCCGATGTGCCCCATCGTCAAGTCGATCAACGACCCCGAGGCGGTGCAGAGCCTGATCGCCAGGCTGGACATGGCCAACGCCAATCCCATGGATTGCCTGGCCTACCGTTTCGACATCGTGCTGCGCGGTCAGCGCAAGACTCACTTCGAAAACCGTTGAGGGGAATCGACATGCCTATCGAACTGCTTAAAGAAACCCCGTCACAAACGGCTGGCCCCTACGTTCACATCGGCCTGGCCCTGGCGGCCGCCGGCATCGAGCCGCGCGAGCATGAAATCTGGAACCAGATGGCCAAGCCCGAAGCGCCGGGTGAGCACATCCTGCTGCTGGGCAATGTCTACGACGGCAATGGCCATCTGGTGCGCGACTCGTTCCTGGAACTGTGGCAGGCCGATGATCAGGGCCACTACCACATTGATTTCGACCAGGAACAACCCTTCAACAGCTTTGGCCGTACCGCCACTACGTTCGATGCCGGCGAATGGACCGTGCAGACGATCAAGCCGGGCGTGGTGAACAACGCCGCGGGCGTACCCATGGCGCCGCACATCAACATCAGTCTGTTCGCCCGCGGGGTGAACATTCACCTGCACACGCGGCTGTATTTCAGCGATGAGGCCGAGGCCAATGGCAAGGATCCGGTGTTGAATTTGATCGAACAACCCGCGCGCCGGGAAACCCTGATTGCAACGCGCTGCGAGGTGGACGGCAAGCTGGCCTACCGTTTCGATATGCGTATCCAAGGGGAAGGGGAGACGGTGTTTTTCGATTTCTGATCGGATACTGCGGTGCCTTCATTCGCAGCCACTGGCCGCTCCTACACGGTTTGTGTTCCCCTGTAGGAGCGGTCAGTGGCCGCGAAGGGCGCACAACACTATCCAGCCCTGCCTCAATCCCACTTCGGCGCAAAATCCGGGCTGACCAACCGCTGATCCTTGGGCAGCGCCGCAATGATCCGACGATCTTCATCGTCCAACTGCACCTTCAGCGCATCCAGGTTGCTCTGCTGGTTGGCTTTGCTCGCCGCCTTCGGAATTGCCGCCACGTTCTCCTGATCCAGCAGCCACTTGAGTGCCACCTGGGTCGGCAGCACACCGTGCTTGCTGGCGATCTGCTGCAGCTCGGGAATCTGCGACACCTGGTTGCGCACCAACGGGCTGTAGGCGGTCAGCGCCATGTCATGTTTGCGGGCGTAGTCGAGCAGGGCGTTCTGGCCCAGGGTCACATGGTATTCAACCTGGATCGCCGCCAACGGGGCGTTCAAATCCTCCATGACATGGCGCAGCAGCGGCAGTGGAAAGTTCGCCACGCCGATGTTCAGCGCACGGCCGTCCTGCTTGAACGACACCAGGGTGTCGATGGCCGCTTTCACATCCCAGCCCTCCTGGCCGGGCCAGTGGATCAGGAACAGGTCGATGTAGTCGCTTTGCAGCGCGCTCAGGGTGTTCTGGAACGATTCGCGCATGGCGTCGGGCGCCAGCTTGTCCCACCAGACCTTGCTGGTGACATGAATGTCCCCGCGTGGCACGCCGGACTCGGTCAAGGCACGGCCCACCGCGGCCTCGTTGTTGTAGCCAGCAGCCGTGTCGATATGTCGGTAACCCAGGTCCAGGGCTTGAATCACAGCTGTGGTGCATTCGTCGCCGAGCATTGGCCACGTGCCAAGCCCCAGTTTCGGCATCTTCAGGTGCTGCGCGTTGGTGATGAGTTGCATGTCGGTCTCCTGTTCCGCTGGCGGTCATTCGTGATGGGTGGCCCCGGCCATGTGCCGGGCGGCGATATAGCCGAAGGTGGCGGCAGGGCCCAGGTTGATGCCCCCGGCCGGGTAGTGGCCGCCCATGATGCTGGCCATGTCGCTGCCCGCGGCGTACAGCCCGGCAATCGGCAGGCCTTGCTTGTCGAGCACCTGCGCCTGTGCGTTGGTCTTGAGCCCGGCGAAGGTGCCGAAGCTGCCCGCTTCAACCTTGACCGCATAGAACGGCCCCTGTTCGATCGGTGCCACGCACGGGTTGGGCCGGTGCAGCGCATCGCCCTGCTTGCGGTTGTAGGCGCTGCCGCCGCGGCCGAACTGCGGGTCTCGGCCTAGGTGCGCGTGCTCGTTGAAGTGGTCTACGGTAGATCGCAGCCCGCTCGGGTCGATGCCGCATAGAGCGGCCAGCGCCTCCAGCGTGTCGCCCACCTTGAGATAGCCGCTGTCGATGTGCGGCTTGAGCGGTAGCGGAAACGGCCGTGAGATGCCCAGCCCGTAGCGGCGCTGGAAGGTGTGACTGCAGATCAGCCATGAGGCAACTTCCTCGCCGGGGGCATGGGCTACCATGGCTTTCACGTAGTCATAGTAGCCGTCGGCTTCGTTGACGAAACGCTTGCCGTTGGCCAGCACGGCAATGATGCCCGGCTTCGCGCGCTCGATGATGTGCGGGAAGTGGCCGATGCTGCCGTCGCGGTAGGGCACTCGGGACACCGGGCACCAGGCTGCGGCCGAGGCCAATCCGGTGGCCACCTCGCCACCGGCGGTCTCGCCCAGGCGCAGGCCATCGCCGTTTACCCCCAGCGGAGGCAGAGCCAGGTGTTCGTGGCCGCTGGGCGTTCGCGGGAACAGTGCCCGGCGTCGGTCGATATCATGAGCGAAGCCGCCGGTGGCCAGCATCACGGCCTTGCGCGCCTTGATCACCACTTCGCCCTCGGCAGTCTCGATCACGGCGCCGCAGACGCGTGAGCCTTCCTTCGACAGGCGCCGGACAGGCGCGGACTCCCACAGCAGCACGCCCAGGTCATCGGCCGACTTGGCCAGGCGTGCGACCAGTGCCACCCCGTTGCACAGCTGCATGGCGCGGCCGTGTCGGGCCAGGTCCAGCATATGTCGAGCCACGCGCCGGCTCACGTGCAGCAGCGAGCGCCACGAGCGGGTCAGGGTCAGAAAGGCGGTCAGGTCGGCGCCGGCCATGATCGGCATGCCCAGGAAGGAGGTTTCGCGCATCGTTCTGCGCAGTCGCTTGAGCAACGGCTTGTCCAGTTGGCGTGCGTCGTAGGGGGCCGCGATCACCGAACGGCCACCGGTGCCGGCCCCCGGTCTATCGCCGTGGATATCGGCGATGGCATTGCCATCGGCGAACTGCAGGCTGGTGTGTTTCTCGAAAAACGCCACCATGTGCGGGGCCGCCTCGAGAAAGGCATCGATGCGTGCCGGATCGAAGTGCTCACCCAACTCATGTTGCAGGTAGGTGCGCGGCAACGCCGGATCTTCGTCAATGCCGGCGCGGCGCGCCAGCGGATTGCGTGGCACCCACATCCAGCCGCCGGACCAGGCGGTTGCGCCGCCAAAGGTGCTGTCCTTTTCGACCACGATCACACGCAGCCCGTGGTAGGCGGCGGTCACTGCGGTGGCCAGACCAGCAGCGCCGGAGCCAATGACCAGCACGTCGCAATCCACGCTCTTCGTTTCGCTGTCAGGCCCCTGCATTGGATGAATCTCCGAGGTATACCCGTCCGATGAATTGTAATTTTATGGAACCTAGTTCCACATTCTATGGGTTGCCGCCCGAATCGCCAAGTGTAGAATCAGCGGAATTTTTCATCGCGTTCCAACTTCACGAGAGCCTCACCATGGCCGGCAGTCAGATCGAACGGGCGTTCAGCGTGCTTGAAAGCCTTGCCAACGAACCACGCGGCCAAGCCTTGCAAGCCCTTGCCGAACAGCTGGGAATGCCCAAAAGCGCGGCTCACCGCATGCTCACCGAGTTGGCCCGACTGGGCTATGTACGGCAGAGCGCGGAAACCCTGCGCTATCACTTGTCGACCAAGTTGGTGGCGCTGGGTTTTCAATACCTGGCCGGCAGCGGCGCCGATATCGTCCAGCCGATTCTCGATCGCCTGGCCCAAGCAACCGGTGAGCTGGTCCGGCTGGGCGTGGTCGAGGGCGACCGTCAGACGTGGATCGCCAAATCCCAGGGCGCTCGTTCCGGCCTGCGCTACGACCCGGAAATGGGGCGTGATGCGCCTTTGTTCTACACCGCTTCAGGGCATGCCTGGCTGGCTTCGCTCAGTGATGCCAAGGCACTGGCGTTGGTGGAGCAGCAGGGGATTACCGCTGGTGAAGACTTCGGGCCCAATGCGCCGCGGTCCAATGCCGATCTGCTGGAGCGTCTGCGCCTGGCCCGCGAGGCCGGCTATGCCTGGGTCGTCGAGAGTTCGGCATTGGGCACCTCGGCGCTGGCGGCGGTGATACGGCATCCGCGGGACGGCCATGTGGTGGGCGTACTGAGTGTGGCCGGGCCCAGCGCGCGACTGTCCGAGACACGCATGCACGAATTGGCGAATGGGCTGTTGGCTGCGGCACAGGAGCTGTCTCAGGTCAGCCTGGCGTCGGAGCTGTTCAGCTGAGCACTGGAACCTGCGGGGTGGTCTCGGTCCACCGATTCCTCGCCAATCCGTTATCCGTGACTTGAAATATTTCGGAACTCGGTTCTAAATAAGTGGAGAGAATAATAAACAAAGGACTTCATCGTGACCGTCCCCCTGCGAATTGCTCTGATCGGTGCCGGCACTATGGGCCGGCAGCATTACCAGCACCTGCGAGAGATGCACGCAACCCAACTCTGCGCCATTGCCGACCCCGGCCCCCACGCTGAGGCCTTTGCCGCTGAATGCGCGGTCCCGCATTTCACCGATCATCGGCAGATGCTGGCACAGGTAGCGCCCGCAGCCGTCATCGTGGCCAACCCCAATGCTCAGCATGTGCGCACGGCACTGGATTGTTTGGCAGCCGGTGTGCCCGTGCTGTTGGAAAAACCGGTCGGGGTCGATCTGGACGAAGTGGCCGCGCTGGTGGCTGCCAGCGCCGCCAGCGGCGTACCGGTCCTGGTCGGTCATCACCGGCGGCACAACCCGATGATCAGCCGAGCCCGGCACGTCGTGCAAAGCGGCGTGCTCGGCCGCCTGACCACGGTGACGGCGCTGTGGCAGCTGCAGAAGCCCGACAGTTACTTCGACATCGCCTGGCGTCGCGAACCAGGGGCAGGAATGCTGCTGACCAACCTGATTCATGACCTCGATCTGCTGCGCTACCTGTGCGGCGAAGTCCGCCAGGTGCAGGCCTTCGGCAGCAATGGCATTCGCGGCTTCGGCAACGAAGACAGTCTGGCCGTGTTGCTGCAGTTCGAAAACGGCGCGCTGGGCACCTTGACCGGTTCCGACGGTGTGGCTGCGCCCTGGAGCTGGGAGCTCGGCTCGGGCGAGAACCCGGTCTATCCCCGCCAGGCCGATCAGCCGTGCTACCTGCTGGCGGGCACTGCGGGTGCGCTGAGCGTGCCGCAACTCAGGCGCTGGCATTACGCTGAACCGGGTGCGGGTTGGCATGAGCCGTTGCTGCAGGTGCAGGAAACCTTTGATTCCGCAGAGGCGCTGCGCGTGCAGCTGGAGCATTTCGTCGAGGTCGCGCGTGGGCGCGCCGAGCCACTGGTGAGCGCAGCGGATGCCGCGCGCACCCTGGCGTTGGTCGACGCCATCGGCGAAGCGATGCGTAGCGGATGCGCCTGTGCGCCACGCGCCTTGGGCTAGGCCGGTTACTTGGCTGACATCCTCGTGCCCTGGCCACCGTCGTCCCTTTCACGCCCCAAGGAGCCGCCCATGACTCACCGCATCCTGTCCCTGGCCGCATTGACCGTGCTCGAGCTGTCGCCCCCCGAGATGGTCGAAGTCGCTGCCCGCGCCGGCTACAGCCACGTCGGCCTGCGTACCGAGCCGGCTACCGCCGAAGAGCACCATTATCCTTTGCTGCGCGACAAGGCATTGCAACGCCAGACTGCCGCACGGTTGCGTGACACCGGCATCAAGGTGCTGGACATCGAAATCTTGCGGCTCAAGCCGTTTACCCGCGTGGCGGAGTTCGAAGCTCACCTGGCCTTGGGCGCCGAGTTCGGCGCGAGCGAGTTGCTGGTGGCGGGTAATGATCCAGACCTGCAAAGAGCCAGCGACAATCTGGCCGAGCTGTGCGACCTGGCGCGGCCCTATGGCATCCATCCGCACCTGGAATTCATGCCGTGGACCGACTGCCCGGACCTGGCCAGCGCGATGGTCATGCTCGACCAGGCCGGTCGCGACAATGCCTGCATCCTGGTCGATGCCTTTCATTTCGACCGCTCCAACTCGCGACTCGAAGACCTGCGCAGCCTGCCAGCGCACCGCTTGCGTTATGCCCAGCTGTGCGACGTGGCGGGCCCGCGTCCCGATGACATGGCGGAGATACTGCGCCAGGCGCGCCAGGAACGACGTTTTCCCGGAGACGGTGATTGCGACCTGGTCGGCCTGCTGCGGGCACTGCCTGACGATGTGCCATTGAGCCTGGAGATACCCACGGCGCGCCTGCTGGAACAGGGTGTGAGCGCTTATGAAAGAGCGCGGATGGCCCTCGAGAAAACCCAGGCGTTATTGGCTGGGATCTAGGGTGGGGTCACCGGCCCCTGTGGGAGCGGGCTCTGCCCGCGAAGAGCTCCACCGCAAATCCGCGCCTGGCTCAACCCCCCTGCGGCACCTTGCGCGGTGCCATCAGGTACAACCACACCAGGGCAATGAAATACATTGCCGGAATGATCGTGAACAACACCGTGTAGTTGTTGTTGGTCACCGTCAGGATGTAGCCCACCACCTGGGTCATGAACATCCCGCCCACCGCCGCGCACATGCCGCCGAAGCCGAACACCGTGCTCATCATGTGCTTGGGCGTGTAGTCCATCACCACGCTCCAGATGTTGGCCGTCCACGCCTGGTGCGCGGCAATGGCCAGCGAAATCGCCGCCACCGCCACCCACAGGTTGGCCGCACCAGCGGCGAACACCACGCTGATGATCGCTACGGCAAACACCAGCATCGACAACAGCCGCGCCTTCACCGGCTGCATGCCGCGGCCGATCAGGAACGACGACAGCACGCCACCGCCTACGCTGCCGACATCGGCACTCAGGTAGATGATGATCAACGGAATGCCCATCTGGGTGACGTTGATGCCCAACTGGTATTGTTGATTGAGGAACGGCGGCAGCCAGTACAGGTAGAACCAGAACACCGGGGCCGTCATCATGAACGCCCCGGCGAAGGCCCAGGTGCCGCGCATGGTCATGATCTTCCAGAACGGCACGCCCGCTTGTTCAGGGGCTTCCTGATCCTGAATGTATTCCAGTTCGCTGGCCTTGACCCGGGGGTGCTGGTCCGGATCGAAGTACTTCAGGCCCCAGAACACCGCCCAGGCCAGGCCCAGCAGGGCGATGGTGAGAAACGCCGCCTGCCAGCCCCAGACGCTGAGGATCAGCGGCAGCATCATCGGCGTCAGCAGGGCGCCCACGTTGGTGCCGGCATTGAAGATGCCCGTGGCCACCGCGCGCTCCCTGGCCGGGAACCACAGCCGGGTGGTCTTCACGCAGGCCGGGTAGTTGGCCGCCTCGGTGAGCCCGAGAATGAACCGGCAGACCATGAAGCCCACCGCCGAAGTGGCCAGGCCATGGGCGCCGGTGGCCAGGCTCCAGAGCAGCACCGCGCAGAAGAACACGCGCTTGACGCCGATCCTGTCGATCAACCGGCCCTGCAGCAGGAAGCCGATGGCGTAGCCCACCTGAAACCAGAAATTGATGTTGGCGTAGTCCATCGCCGTCCAGTTCATTTCCTTGGCCAGGATCGGCTGCATCACGCCCAGCGCGGCGCGGTCGATGTAGTTCAGGGTGGTCGCGAAGAACACCAGGGCGAGCATGCCCCAGCGAGTCTTGCCGACCGCGGCGCCGGCTTTGACCATGTCCCGGAAACCGACTTTGGCATCGGGCGCCTGTTGGGCGCGGGGCAGGGCGGAGCTGTGGGGTTGTGTCATGGTTGGGGCCTTCCGTACAGGCGCGGTGGGCAGGAGCCACCGCCGAACTTCGACTGAGCGCGGCGCAGTCCGATACAGCGGCGTGCACGGTATCAGAGACGTCGCCGTCAGGGCTGCGCTCGGTGGGGTCAGGCAGGTGCGTATTGGTAGTCTTCGACGCAACCGGGGACGGGTACGGACACGGCGCAGGAGCAGATAGGGGTGTGCATGAGCGATTACCTGGGTTCTTGAAATTCTTATGGGATGTTGACCGGCGGTGCTGACGGTCCGCGCTCGGTCGATTGGCAAAATATGCGTCGACCAGCTTCACTGTCGGGAACGATGGTGGGCACCCGGCCCCGGCGAATCAATCGACCCATGCGGTAATTGGTCGATAATCGCACGCAAAACTAACTGGTTGGTACGTGCTCGGGTAGAGTAGCAAGCTGATACAACCACTTCTTTCATCACGGTTTTGCCTGCTTGCAAGGGCACGGCAGAACTGCAGAAAAAGGCTCGTTTCGAGGCCTCCCCGTAAGCCCTCGAACAGCCATTGGAGCGTGCCATGCAGCGTTCGATCGCCACTGTGTCCCTGAGCGGTACCCTGCCGGAAAAACTCGAAGCCATTGCCGCCGCCGGTTTCGATGGTGTGGAAATCTTCGAAAACGACCTGCTGTACTACGACGGCAGCCCCCGGGAAGTTCGGCAGATGTGCGCCGACCTGGGCATCGCCATCACCCTGTTCCAGCCGTTCCGTGACTTCGAAGGCGGCAACCGTTCGCGCATGGCGCGCAACTTCGACCGCGCCGAGCACAAGTTCGACTTGATGCAGGAACTGGGTACCGACCTGGTGCTGGTATGCAGCAATACCGCTGCCGACTCCCTGGGCGAACAGCAGATTCTCGTCGACGACCTGCGCCAATTGGCCGAACGCGCCGACAAGCGTGGCCTGCGCATCGGCTACGAAGCCCTGGCCTGGGGCCGCCACGTCAACACCTACCAGCAGGTCTGGGACATCGTTCGCCAGGCCGACCACAAGGCACTGGGCGTGTTGCTCGACAGCTTTCACACCCTGTCGCTCAAGGGCGATCCGCGAGCGATCGCCGACATTCCCGGTGACAAGATCTTCTTCGTGCAGATGGCCGATGCGCCCATTCTGGCCATGGACGTGCTGGAGTGGAGCCGACATTTCCGCTGCTTCCCCGGGCAGGGCGAGTTCGACCTGCCGGGCTTTCTCGCGCCGATCATCAAGACCGGCTACAGCGGGCCGTTGTCCCTGGAAATCTTCAACGACGGTTTCCGTGCCGCACCGCCTCGGGCCAACGCGGCCGACGGTTTGCGCTCGCTGCTGTACCTCGAGGAAAAGACCCGCAAGCTGCTGGAGCAGGAGGCTACGCCGGTGCCCAACCTGGATATTCTCTTCGCGCCCCCGGCTGCGGATGAATACCAGGGCATCGAGTTTCTCGAGTTCGCCGTGGACGAAAGCCTGGGCGCCAAGCTCAGCCACTGGCTGCAGCAACTGGGCTTCGCCAAGGCCGGTCAGCACCGTTCCAAGAACGTCAGCCTGCTGCGCCAAGGCGATATCAACCTGATCCTCAACGCCGAACCGTACTCCTTCGCCCACAACTTCTTCGAATCCCACGGCCCTTCACTGTGCGCCACGGCGTTGCGGGTCAAGGACAGCGCCAAGGCGCTGGAGCGCGCCGTGGCCTACAAGGCCCAGCCTTTCCGCGGTCTGGTCGGCCCCAACGAGCGCCAGCTGGCCGCCGTGCGGGCCCTGGATGGCAGCCTGATCTACCTGGTGGACGACGCCAGCGACGGGCCGACCATCTACGAGTCCGATTTCAGCCTCAGTGCGCCCGCGGCGACACCCGGCATGCTCAAGTCCATCGACCACATGGCCATGGCCATACCGCCGGACACCCTCGACAGCTGGGTGCTGTTCTACAAGACCGTGCTGGACTTCAAGGCCGACGACGAAGTGGTGCTGCCCGACCCCTACGGCCTGGTAAAAAGCCGTGCGGTGCGCAGCCAGTGCAGCTCGATCCGCCTGCCGCTGAACATCTCGGAGAATCGCAACACGGCGATCTCCCATGCGCTGTCGACTTATCGCGGCTCGGGTGTGCATCACATCGCCTTCGATTGCGACGACATATTCGCGGCCGTGAGCAAGGCCAAGGAGGCGGGGGTGGCACTGCTGGACATCCCGCTCAACTATTACGACGATCTGGGCGCGCGGTTCGATTTCGACGACGAATTCCTCAGCGAGCTGGCGTACTACAACGTGCTGTACGACCGTGACGCCAACGGTGGCGAGCTGTTCCACGTGTACACGGAGCCGTTCGAGGAGCGTTTCTTCTTCGAGGTGCTGCAGCGTCGTGGTGGCTATGCCGGCTATGGCGCGGCCAACGTCGCCGTGCGGCTGTCGGCCATGGCCAAGGCGCGCGCCGGTGGCATCCGTCACGCCAAGCTGTGAAGGCCTGCCCGCAGCGCAGGTGTGCTGCGGGCTTTCCATGGGCGCGCGGCGCGCCGCATAATGGCCCCTGACCAACGACGGCCGTGAGCCCAGCATGACTACGATCTCAGAGGCGGACGCGCAATCGACCGACGTTCCTCGCAAGCCCCGCAAGAACAACCCCGAGAAGACCCGCGAGAACATCCTGCAGGCCGCTATCACCGAATTCGTCGAGCAGGGCCTGGCGGGCGCGCGCGTGGATGCCATCGCCGAGCGTACGCACACCTCCAAGCGCATGATCTATTACTATTTCAGCAGCAAGGAGCAGCTGTACCTTGAGGTGCTGGAAAAGCTCTACGGCGATATTCGCGGTACCGAAGCCAAGCTGCATCTGGACGAGCTGACGCCGGTGGAAGGCATCCGGCGGTTGGTGGAGTTCAGCTTCGATCACCATGATCGCAACGAGGATTTCGTGCGTATCGTGTGCAACGAAAACATGCACAAGGGCGAGTACGTCAAGAAGTCCACGAGCATTCGCGAGTTGAACAAGACCGTGCTGCTGGCGTTGGCCGACCTGCTGCGGCGCGGTACCGAGCAGGGCGTGTTTCGTCCGGGTCTGGATGCCATGGACGTGCATTTGCTGATCAGCTCGTTCTGCTTCTACCGAGTGTCCAACAAGCACACCTTCGGCGAGTTGTTCCAGGTCGATTTCAACGAAGCCACGTTGAAGCTGCACCACCGCGAAATGCTCTGCGAATCGCTCCTGCGCTTCATCCAGGCCCCGTAGCCGCATTCCACCTGACACACCACCCTGGCCGCCGACGCGGCTCGCGCCGCTGCTACACGGGTCGTGATCGGGGTCCTGGCTTATCCGTTCATTTCGGCGAAATGCGCCATCATGCGTTCGGCATCGGCTTGCCGGCCGCTGAACAGCTCGAAGGCCTTCACTGCCTGGAACACCGCCATGGTGCCACCGTCCAGCGTGCGGCAACCCAAGGCGCGGGCTTCGCGCAGCAGTTCGGTTTCAAGGGGAAAATAGACGATTTCGGCCACCCACAACCCCGGGTGCAAGGCCGCCTTGGGCACAGGCATTCCCGGCAGCTTGGCCATGCCCATCGGCGTGGTATTGACCAGGCCGTCGGCCTCGGACAAGGCCGCCAGCAGGTCGCTGCCCACCCGCGCCGGCTGCTCCGGGAAATGCTGATTGAGGTTGTCCGCCAAGGCCTGCGCCCGTGCCGGCTCGACATCGAAAATGCTCAGTTGCCCCACACCCTCGAGCAGCAACGCATGGGCCACCGCCGCACCGGCGCCACCGGCGCCCATCTGCACCACGCGGTCGCGCTTGGCACCCTGCATGCCGCGGCGAAAACCTTCGGCGAAACCCAGGCAGTCGGTGTTGTGGCCCACCCGTTTGCCATCCTTGAGCACCACGGTATTCACCGCGCCGATCCCGGCCGCTTCCGGCGACAGCTCATCGAGCAGGGGAATGATCGCCTGCTTGGCAGGGAAGGTAATGTTCAAGCCGGTAAAGCTCATGCGCTGAGCGGCAGTGAGCAATTCTTCGAGGGCGCCGTTGTCGAGCTTCAGCGCATCCAGATCGATCAATCGGTAGACATAACCCAAGCCCTGCGCGGCGCCTTCGCGCTCGTGCATGGCCGGGGTACGGGACTGCTGGATACCGGCGCCGATCAGGCCTGCCAGGACGTTATTGCCGCTCATCGAGTGACTCCATTGTTATTGTTTGTTTAATGGAGATAAATTGTACGAACTAGTTACTTACGTCAAATGGTTTTCGCCGATGGCGCAGGGCGCGCCTCAACGGCGCACCAGCAGGACCCCCGATTCCATATGGTGGGTATACGGAAACTGGTCGAATAGCGCGCACTTGGCCACTTTGTGGGTGTCATGCAGCTGCTGGATGTTGGCCGCCAGGGTTTCCGGATTGCAGGAGATGTACAGGATGTTGTCGAAGCGCCGGGTCAGCTCGCAGGTGTCCGCATCCATGCCGGCCCGTGGTGGGTCGACGAATACGCTGCCGAAGTCATAGGCCTTGAGATCGATGCCGTGCAAACGGCGGAACGGCCGCACCTCGTTCAGCGCCTCGGTCAGCTCTTCGGCCGACAGACGCACCAGCGTCACGTTATCGACACCATTGTCGTCGAGGTTGTGCAGGGCGGCGGCAACCGACGTCTTGCTGATCTCCGTGGCCAGAACCTTGCGTACCCGTGTGGCCAGCGGCAGGGTGAAATTGCCGTTGCCGCAATACAGCTCCAGCAGATCATCGTCACGCGGGCCCAACGCCTCGTACGCCCAGTTGAGCATCTTCTGGTTGACCGTGCCGTTGGGCTGGGTGAACGCGCCCTCGGGCTGGCGATAGCGGAAGGTACGGCCAGCGACTTCGAGCGCCTCGACCGCATAGTCGCGGCCGATGACCACACGCTTGCCCTTGGAACGACCGATGAGGCTCACGCCCAGATCGCTCGCCAACTGCTCGGCCGCGCGCTGCCAGTGCTCGTCCAGCGGGCGGTGGTAGCACAGGGTGACCATGGCGTCGCCATCCAGGGTGGTCAGGAACTCCACCTGGAACAGCTTGTTGCTCAGCGCTGCATCGTTCTGCCAGGCAGCTTTGAGACGCGGCATCAGCTCGTTGATGCGGATGCTGGCAATGGGGAAGCTGTCGATCAGGATCGGTACATGCTTCTCGCCGGGAGCGAACATCGCATAGTGCCGCTGGCCAGCCTCGCGCCACAGGCGAAACTCCGCACGCAGCCGGTAGTGCTCGCGCGGCGAATCGAAGACAGCCGGTTCCGGGGCGTCGAACGGCGCCAGCAGCGCGCGCAGGCGCGCCACTTTTTCATCCAGCTGCTGGGTGTAGGAGGAGGGGTCGAGAACAGCACTCATGGATACCAGCCCAGTTTCACAACGAACAGAATGGAAAGGATCACCAGTGCCGAATTCAAGTCGCGGGTACGGCCCGCCAGCAGCTTGATCAAGGTCCAGGCGATGAAGCCGAAGGCGATGCCGTTGGCGATCGAATAGGTCAGTGGCATGGCCAAAGCGGTGACCACCACCGGTGCGGCTTCGGTGATGTCGTCCCAGTCGATTTCAGCCAGCCCCGAGGCCATCAATACCGCCACGAAGAACAGCGCCGGTGCCGTGGCATAGGCCGGTACGCTGCCAGCCAGCGGAGCGAAGAACAGCGCCAGCAAAAACAGCACCGCAACCACGATGGCGGTCAGCCCGGTGCGGCCACCGGCACTCACACCTGCGGCCGACTCGATGTAGCTGGTCGTGGTGGAGGTGCCCAGCAGCGAGCCGGCCATGGCCGCCGTGCTGTCGGCGATCAACGCGCGGCCCATCTTCGGCATGTGGCCGTCCTTGCCCATCAGGCCGGCGCGCTTGGCGACGCCGATCAAGGTCCCGGAGTTGTCGAACAGGTCCACGAAAAGGAAGGCGAAGATCACGCTCAGCAGGCCGATGTCCAGGGCCCCGGCGATGTCCAGTTGCATGAACGTCGGTGCCAGCGAAGGCGGCATCGACACCAGCCCGTTGAACGGGCTGAAGCCCAGCAGAATAGAGGCGGTGGTCACCACCAGAATGCCGATCAGCACCGCCCCGCGAACCTTGCGCGCCTCCAGGGCGACGATCAGGAAGAAGCCCAGTATCGCCAGCACCGCGCCAGGCTTGGTCAGGTCGCCCATGCCTACCACCGTGGCCGGATTGCCGACCACGATGCCAGCGCCCTGCAGGGCGATCAGCGCCAGGAACAGGCCAATGCCGGCGGCGATGGCCGAGCGCAGCGGCAGGGGAATGCTGTTGACGATCCATTCGCGGATGCGAAAGATCGACAGCAGGAAAAAGCACACGGCCGAGATGAACACCGCACCCAGCGCCACTTGCCAGGTGTGGCCCATGTGCAGGACCACGGTGTAGGTGAAGAAGGCGTTCAGGCCCATGCCGGGCGCCAGGGCGATCGGGTAGTTGGCGATCAGGCCCATGATCGTCGAGCCAATGGCTGCAGCCAGGCAGGTCGCGACGAAGACCGCGCCCTTGTCCATGCCGGTTTCGCCCAGGATGCTGGGGTTGACGAACAGGATGTAGGCCATCGCCAGAAAGGTCGTCACCCCGGCGAGTATTTCCGTGCGCACGTTGGTGTTGTGCGCCTTGAGTTGAAACAGCCTTTCCAGCATGCCTGCTCCCTGTGGCGCCTTTTGCGCCGTTGCCGTTGTTATCGAGTGTTGTAGTGTCGACCCTGATAGCAAAGCACATCCGGGCGGTAAAAAAAGCCGCGCATCATACCAGCAGCACCGCATGGAAACACTCATCAGCTCGTCTGAACGAATGGCGACCGCTCAAAGTCGTACCTGCAAACGACGCGACAAGAAAAATGTCGCGCAGCAAGCTGAATTACCGTGAGGTCGACCCGATGAACACGCTTTCTCCCAGCGCTGGTGCGCAGCCGTACGCCAGCCACAGCATTTCCCTGCAACTCAATGGCCAATCACGTCAACTCGACGTGCTGCCCTGGACCACGCTGCTGGACCTGTTGCGCGAACAACTCGACCTGGTCGGCAGCAAGAAAGGCTGCGACCACGGCCAGTGCGGCGCCTGCACCGTGCTGCTCAATGGCAAACGCGTCAATGCCTGCCTGACCCTGGCCGTGATGTGCGATGGCGCCGAACTGACCACCATCGAAGGGCTGGCGCAGGGTGACCAACTGCATCCGGTCCAGGCGGCGTTCATCAAGCACGACGCTTTCCAGTGCGGTTACTGCACGCCCGGGCAGATCTGTTCCGCCGTCGGCCTGATCAACGAGGGTCGCGCCGAATCCAGCGCCGACATCAAGGAATTGATGAGCGGCAACCTGTGCCGTTGCGGTGCCTACAGCAACATTCGCGCGGCCATCGAAGAAGTGGTCGAAGTGCAGGGGGGTGAGCGCTCATGAATCCGTTTACCTACGCCAAGCCTGCAGGCGTCGATGAAGCCGTACGCCTGGCCGGCCCGCACTCGCGCTTCATCGCCGGCGGCACCAACCTGCTCGACCTGATGAAAGAAAACGTCCTGCAGCCCGAGCAGCTCATCGACATCACCGGGCTGCCGCTGCGCGAAGTCGAGGAGACCGCCGACGGCGGCGTGCGCATCGGCGCATTGGTGAGCAATGCCGACCTGGCCTGGCACCCGTTGATCGAGCAGCGTTACCCATTGCTCAGCCAGGCGATTCTGGCGGGCGCATCGCCGCAACTGCGCAACATGGCCAGCACTGGTGGCAACCTGCTGCAACGCACGCGCTGCTACTATTTCTATGATTCGAAGATGCCGTGCAACAAGCGCGAGCCTGGCACCGGCTGCCCGGCCAAGGACGGCCTGAATCGCATTCACGCCATTCTTGGCGCCAGCGAGCAATGCGTGGCCACCCACCCGTCGGACATGTGCGTGGCCCTGGCGGCCCTGGCTGCCGTGGTCCATGTGCAAGGCCCGAACGGCGCACGTACCATCGAGTTCGCCGACTTTCATCGCCTGCCTGCCGACGCCCCCGAGCGCGACAACCAATTGGCCGATGACGAGCTGATCACCGCAGTGGAATTGCCTGCCGCCGGCTTCACCGCCCACAGCCAGTACCTGAAGATTCGCGATCGGGCGTCCTATGCCTTCGCACTGGTTTCGGTTGCGGCCGCTTTGGAACTCGACGGCGAGACCATCCGCGACGCCCGCCTGGCGCTGGGCGGGGTGGCTCACAAGCCATGGCGCGATGAGGCGGTGGAACGCCTGCTGATCGGCCAGCCCGCCACTGCCGAAACCTTCGGCAAAGCCGCCGACCTGTTGCTGCAGGACGCTCGCGGCCTGCAACACAACACCTTCAAGATCAAGCTGGCCCGCCGCGCGATAGTCCGTGCCCTGAGCGATGCCGCAAAAGGGGAGATGCAGCCATGAGCACACTCGGCCAACCCATGGACCGCGTCGACGGTCTGCTCAAAGTAACGGGTCAAGCGCGCTATGCCGGCGAGTTCCCGGAAGACGGCCTGCTGTTCGGCAGCGTTGTCTCCAGCACCATCGCCACTGGTCGAGTGGTTTCCATCGACGCTTCCAGGGCGCTGGCGCTGCCCGGTGTGGTGGCCGTGATCGACCACAGCAACCGGCCGAAGCTGGCCAGCTACGACGAAAAATACGAAGACGACGACTCCGCCGATGGCTCGCCGTTTCGCCCGCTGTACAACGACAATGTGTTGTACAGCGGCCAGCCACTGGCCCTGGTCGTCGCTGAAAACCTGGAGCTTGCCCGCCATGCAGGCTCGCTGGTGCACATCGAGTACGCCCAGGAATCCCACCAGACCGACCTGCGCGCCCAGCTGTCCGCCGCCAAGCCGGCACCCGCCGAGCTGCCCGAGCCACGTGGCGATTTCGCCGGGCAATTCGCAGCTGCGCCGATCACCGTCGACGCGACCTACGACACACCGGTCGAGCACCACAACCCGATGGAGCCGCACGCCAGCACCGCGCTTTACCAGGCCGATGGCAGCCTGGTCATCCACGACAAGACCCAGAGCACGCAGAACTGTCAGACCTACCTGTCCAACGTGTTCGGCCTGGACAAGAAAAAGATCCGCGTCATGGCCGCCTTCGTCGGCGGTGCCTTTGGTTCCGGCCTGCGTCCGCAGTATCAGCTGCCCTTGGCCGTAATGGCGGCCCTGCACCTCAAGCGTTCGGTGCGCGTGACCCTGACCCGCCAGCAGATGTTCACCTTCGGTTACCGCCCACGCACCGTGCAGCAACTGCAGCTGGCCTGTAGCGCCGACGGCAAGCTGCAGGCGGTCGGTCACACTGCGACCGGGCAGACTTCGCGCTTCGAAGACTTCTCGGAGCACGTCGTGGAATGGAGCGGCATGCTCTACCACTGTGACAACGTCAAGTTGACCTACAACCTGGTGCCGTTGGACGTGTTCACGCCGCTGGACATGCGCGCACCGGGTGCGGCCCTGGGCATGATCGGCCTGGAGTGCGCGATGGACGAGCTGGCCGTGGCGGCCAAAATCGACCCGGTCCAGCTGCGCCTGGTCAACTTCTCCGACACCAACCAGAACGAAGGCAAGCCGTATTCCAGCAAAGAGCTCAAGGCCTGCTATCAGCAGGGTGCCGAACGCTTCGGCTGGAGCCAGCGCAAGGTCGAGCCACGTAGCATGCGCCGCGCTAACCAACTGGTGGGCATGGGCATGGCCGGTGGGGTCTGGGAGGCCATGCAGATGCCGGCCAGCGCCAAGGCTAAAATCGACAAGCAAGGCAAGCTGGTGGTCAGCAGCGCGACCACCGACATCGGCACCGGCACCTACACGGTGATGACCCAGATCGCTGCGGCGGCGGCCGGCGTCGCCGCGCAGGACGTGGAGTTCAAGCTGGGCGACTCGTCGCTGCCTACGGCGCCGCTGCAGGGCGGCTCGTTCACCGTGTCTTCGGTGGGTACGGCCGTGCAGCAGGCCTGCGAAGCGCTCAAAGCCAAGCTCATCCATGCCGCCAGCCAGGTGCAGCCGGCGTTTGCCGACGCCGATCCTGCGCAGGTGTTCGTCGAGGGCGGCGAACTGCGTTGCCCTGGCCACCATTTGTCGCTGGCAAACCTGGCCAGCATCGACGGCTCGGACACTTTCGAAGCGCAGGTCGACGCCAAGCCGGACAAGAAGCGCGAAGGCTATGCCACGGCCACCCATTCGGCGGTGTTCGTTGAAGTGGAGGTCGACGAAGACCTGGGCACCATCCGCGTGACCCGTGTGGTCAGCGCCGTGGCCGCTGGGCGCGTGGTCAATCCGAAGATGGCCCGCAGCCAGATTCTCGGTGGCGTGGTCTGGGGCCTGGGCATGGCGCTGCAGGAAGAAACCCAGACCGACCATAACCTGGGCCGATTCATGAACCACAGCCTGGCCGAGTACCACATTCCTGTGAACGCGGACATCAACGACATCGAAGTGATCTTCGTCGACGAGCCCGACGACATCGTCAACGCCCTGGGTTCCAAGGGCGTCGGCGAAATCGGCATCGTCGGGGTTGCCGCTGCGGTGGCCAACGCCATCTACCACGCCACCGGCAAGCGTGTCCGCGAGTTTCCGATCACGCTGGACAAGGTGATGTAACGCATCTGGTGTCTTGGTAGGACAGTGCACTCCTCAAGAGCCGTTTAGGTTTTTTGGGGAGTGTTCTTGCAGGTGCAAGCCAAGTACGCACACCAGAAGAATCTTTCGATCGCGACTGCGTATCCGCGTTGATCAGTGCGGGCTCCGTCGCCCGCCTACCCATAATCATGGGCATCAGCTATCTGAGCAAACCCGCAGGAAGAAGGAATATTTCACTATCTCTCCAGCGGATTTTGCGCGCTAAGTATGTATCGACGCGGTTTTTTTCAGAATGTTCTTACAGCTTGTTGCGAATAGTCTTTGGTCGGGCTGCTATCTCGCAATGTTTTTTAACTTTCCAGATTATGGCACGCCTTGACGTCGGTAGGGTTAAGTCGACTACAGTACCGTCGCGCTGCAGTCAGGCACATCATTGTTAACGCTCAATTTCTGCAAGATTCGCAACGGACATTACTTGCCAGGAGGCAACCGATGAATGTATCGAAAGTCGATTTTACTCGAGTTGTAAATCCGTTGGTTAAAGAGTCAAAGCCAGCATCGGACACAACGGAAAGTTTCAAGCAGATACTGAACCTATCATCGGAAACGCCGCCTTCTCGGCACGATAACGTAACGCTTTCTCCAGCTGCCGTGAGTCTGGCTGACAAAGAACGGGAAATCGAGCGAGTGCGGGCGCAGGGGCGGGAATTGAGTGAGTGCGGGGTGAGTCGCGCAGAGTTGGCGATATGCCAAGTGCCGAGTTGGATGATTGGCTTTGCCAATTCCATTGTTGAAGTCGTGGGTTCACAAACTATCGAAACCCGTCTGACCCACAACGTTTCAGACGGTCAGATGCAAGAGTTCCGCGAGCGCCTGCAGGCCGTACAGCAAACGGTGTCGGAGGGTCATGGTTTGTGGGGGGTCGATGATTTGGAACATTACGTGATCATGAATACCACGCCGGGCATTGAAGCTACCCTGCATCGAGAGATGAACGAGGCAATCCGTTCGGACGCCCGACTTGTGGCACTTATCGCTGAAATAGGCTTTTACATGACGGATATTGAATCGCCTGACGTATAAGTCCCGATTTTTTAATAAAGGAGTACAGAAATATGTCCATGCAATGGAAAGCCCTTTCGATAGGCGTAATGTTGGTCGCGGCGTCAGTGGGCAGTTATGCTGCGGTTCCCATGGTTGAAGCACTGCGCGGCGCGGGTATGGAAGTGCGCACACTTGACGATGGACAAATGGCGCTAATAAAAGGTGCGGCCCGCATCACTGGATACGCCCGACCCAGTGTCACCCAAGGTATCAAAACTCATCAGGTCACATGGAAAAAGCGCGGTAGTCAGTCTGATTATCGAGCCTATCAATATCAAGGATTCGATTATAGCCCGCATGAATATAAGTGGTATCGAGATGGCGGGACGCTGGAGCTTGTTGCAGGCGATGTCTGGCTGGCCGATTCAACTAGCCGTATGAACGCCTGGAATCGTGCCAATGCCCGCGAAATCGAGCATCACTACCAGGCTCTGGATCGCGAAACCAAGGCGCCGCGCAACTATGGCTTCCGCGCCAGTCAATGGTCACGGCCCATCTCCACATTCCGCTGGTGACCCATAAGCGCAGCCTTGATACGTGCTGCGCCTACTTTTGTCGATAACCGCAAGGACGCCAATGTCTATCCCGTCTTCACTCACGCACTTTGCCGCGAGTGTCAGCATTCTGTTATCTACCGCTCCTGTTGCAATGGCTGATACTGTCCACCTGAAGAATGGCGACAGCCTCTCAGGCAGGTTGATCAGCTATGAGGGCGACGTCTGCGTTTTCAGCGCTTCCTACGGCACGGGGTTGAATATTCCGGGTCCGGACATTGCGTCATTGCAAACCGACCATGATTATGAAGTGCGATTCAAGAATGGCGAACTAGCCTCGGGGCGCTTGATGAGTAATGGCGCAACGTTGACCTTGCTCACATCCACGACCTTCGGTGAGGTCGAGGTCAGGATGACCGAAATACAAGCACTGACTCGCAGCTTCGTCGAAGAGCGGAATCCCGAAGCCGAGGATGTTCCCGCCGAATACGGCGAACGTACCGAACAACCGCCGCTGGATTTCCTGGTGGGGTCTACGGTATTGCTCGGGCCGGGTGAGTATGAGTTCGATATGGGGCTTGTTTACAAGCAAAGCCGCCGGCAACACAATCTGTTTGACGTTGGCTATTTCCAGAAATCCTCCTACAGTGCACGCGTCATCCAGTTCGAACCTACGCTTCGCGCAGGGCTTTTCGACCGGTTGGAAGGGCATCTTGCAGTGCCCTTCACTTATACGAGCGTCGAAGATGTCTCTTCCAATGAGTATGTAAGTACCACCGGCGCGTGGGACCTCGCGGACATAGGCTTTGGAGTCCAGTATCAGTGGCTGGACGAAACCTCCGCACATCCAGCTCTCTCGTTCACGTTCGACATCGGCGCCCCCACCGGCCGAAAACGCTACAACGACGCAGCCAACAGATGGAAGGACCCGTTGAACAACGGCTCGGGACACTGGAACGTAGCGCCAGGCATTGCGTGGGTGCGCAGCACAGACCCTGCCATTTTGTTTGGCGGTCTCAGCTATCAGCACTTCTTTAAGAGCACCATAGACGGCTATGCCGTGAAGCCGGGCTGGGCGTTGCGGAGTTACTTGGGTGCAGGTTTTGCACTGAATGAGAAGCTGTCCATAGGGGCGAGATTCTCATATAGCTACAGCGCCAACTTGAAGGCAGATAGACAAATCATCAAAGGTACTGATATCGATCCGGCGGACCTTGCCTTCAATCTGTCCTACCGGCTTCATGACGATTGGGTGGTCTCTCCTCAAATCATGCTTGGGCTAAATGACGATGCAGGGCCGGCTTCCATGTCATTGAACCTCAAGCGCCAGTTCAATTGATGCGTCATCTAGCGGTTGGCCTGGCGTTCATGTTTGGGTTGACCATCATGGCGAGCGCTTCGCCATTCCAGGCTCCCAGATCCTTTGTCGCATTGCGCATGGCTAACATTGATCGCCAAACGCTGGATTACTCCTGTGGTGCTGCGTCATTGACCATTCTGCTCAACTTGTATTTCGGCGAGACCCTGAGTGAGCAGGACGTACTCGCCGACATGGTTGCCAGGCTTACCAATGAGCAGGCTATGGAGCGAACCACTCAAGGATTTTCCTTGCTTGACCTCAAAACCACCGCCCAGCGTTTAGGCTATCTGGCCGAAGGTGTGATGTTGCCTCGTCAGGCATTGGCCTTGCTGAAAGGTCCGGTGATCATCCTGCTCAGGCAAAAAACGCTGAATCATTTTGTCGTGCTCAAAGGTATAAGCAGTGGTAGTGCTTTGGTGGCAGATCCCGCACGGGGACATATCCGTATGCCCCTGTTTGAACTGTTCGAACAATGGCAGGGTGAAACGCTTGCACTGGGCCGAGACCATTTCGGACTGCCATCGGAGCATGGGTTAAGGCTGCCATCGCGTCGCTTGATTGCATCCGAGCGGGAAACTGTTCGGACAATGCAACGAACCCCAGTGCAATGATGCCGTACGGCTACCTTGCGCCTAGGTATCAGATCCACCAAAGCCGTACAGATAGCCTTTCCAAACCCCATACCAGAGGAAAGTAAACCGGGTGCGACATCTGGTCGTGCGGCACTAAACCACACAGGCCAAGGCTGCAAACAAGGCTACTCTTTGAAGGTGTCTTCATCCATGTCAACGCCTCGTCTGGCGCGGCATGGCGGCCAAACGGCCACAATCCCTGCGACGTGGACTCCACTAGAACGAAGTCATCAGACCGCGCTCCCCTCGCAGGGGCCGCTGGCATGGGCCGCCCGCCTGCGCCGGTTCACCTGATAGAGGAAGCCCCATGTTCGGTTTAGAGGCAATCGATCTCGCCCGAATGCAGTTTGCGTTTACGGTCTCGTTCCACATTCTGTTTCCCGCCATCACCATCGGTCTGGCCAGCTACCTGGCCGTGCTCGAAGGCATGTGGCTGAAAACCCGTGACGACACCTATCGCGATCTGTATCACTTCTGGTCGAAGATATTCGCAGTCAACTTCGGCATGGGCGTCGTGTCCGGTCTGGTGATGGCCTACCAATTCGGCACCAACTGGAGCCGCTTCTCCGACTTCGCCGGTGCCGTCACCGGGCCGTTGCTGACCTACGAAGTGCTCACTGCGTTCTTCCTGGAAGCGGGCTTCCTGGGTGTCATGCTGTTCGGCTGGAACCGCGTGGGCCGTGGCCTGCACTTCTTCTCCACGATAATGGTGGCAATCGGCACGCTGATTTCCACGTTCTGGATTCTTGCGTCCAACAGCTGGATGCAGACCCCCCAGGGCCATGCGATCATCGACGGCCGGGTGATCCCGGTCGACTGGTTCGCAGTCATCTTCAACCCCTCGTTCCCGTATCGCCTGGTGCACATGTCCATTGCCGCGTTCGTGGCCACGGCGTTCTTCGTCGGCGCCTCGGCGGCCTGGCACCTGCTGCGCGGTCGCAACACCCCGGCCATCCGCCGGATGTTCTCCATGGCCATGTGGATGGCACTGATCGTGGCGCCGGTGCAGGCCTTCGTGGGTGACATGCACGGCTTGAACACGCTCGAGCACCAGCCGGCCAAGATCGCCGCGATCGAAGGCCACTGGGAAAACAAGGGTGACGAGGCAACGCCGCTGATCCTGTTCGGCTGGCCCGACATGGAAGCGGAGAAGACCCGTTTCGCCGTCGAGATTCCGTACCTGGGCAGCCTGATCCTGACCCACAGCCTGGACAAGCAGGTACCCGCGCTCAAGTCGTTTGCCAAGGAAGACCGTCCCAACTCGACCATCATCTTCTGGTCGTTCCGCGTCATGGCCGGACTGGGCATGCTGATGATCTTCGTCGGTCTGTGGAGCGTGTGGCTGCGCAAGAAAGATGCGCTGTTCACCTGCCGCCCGTTCCTCTACCTCACCCTGTGGATGGGGCCATCGGGCCTGATCGCGATACTGGCGGGCTGGTTCACCACCGAGATCGGCCGTCAGCCGTGGGTGGTCTACGGCCTGATGCGCACTGCCGACGCATCCTCCAACCACAGCATCGGCCAGATGACCTTCACCCTGGTGATGTTCGTCGTGGTGTATTTCGCGCTGTTCGGCGTGGGCCTGGGCTACATGATGCGCCTGGTGCGCAAGGGGCCGAAGGCGCACGAAGACAAGATCAACACCGGTGGCCCTGGTACCCAGCGCACGCCTGCACGTCCTCTTTCGGCTGCCCATGAAGGCACCGAAGAAGGCCACACCGACACCTTGAGCAAGGGGCACTAAGCATGGGTATCGACCTTCCGTTCATCTGGGCCGTGATCATCATCTTCGGCATCATGATGTACGTGATCATGGACGGCTTCGATCTGGGCATCGGCATCCTGTTCCCCTTCATGCAGGACGAAGGTGACCGCGATGTCATGATGAATACCGTGGCGCCGGTCTGGGACGGCAACGAAACCTGGCTGGTCCTGGGCGGTGCGGCGTTGTTCGGCGCCTTCCCGCTGGCCTACTCGGTGGTGTTGTCGGCGCTGTACCTGCCGCTGATCCTGATGCTGATGGGCCTGATCTTTCGTGGCGTGGCGTTCGAGTTCCGCTTCAAGGCCACTGCGGCCAAGCGCCATGTCTGGGACAAGGCGTTCATTGGCGGCTCGCTGGCGGCCACGTTCTTCCAGGGCGTGGCACTGGGTGCGTACATCGACGGCATTGCCGTGGTCGACCGCAACTATGCCGGTGGTGGCTTCGACTGGTTGACGCCGTTCAGCCTGTTCTGCGGGTTGGCACTGATCGTTGCCTACGCGTTGCTGGGTTGCACCTGGTTGATCATGAAAACCGAAGGCAGCCTGCAGCAGGCCATGCACAAACTGGCGCCGCCGCTGACCTACGGGCTGCTGATCGTGACCGGTATCGTCAGCATCTGGACGCCGCTGGCCCATGACGACATCGCCACGCGCTGGTTCAGCACGCCGAACCTGTTCTACTTCCTGCCCGTGCCCATTCTGGTGCTGGCCACGGTCGTCGGCCTGCTGCGCTCGGTGAAACGCAACGCGCACTACACGCCGTTCCTGCTGACCCTGCTGCTGGTGTTCCTGGGCTACAGCGGGCTGGGCATCAGCCTGTGGCCGAACATCATCCCGCCGTCGATCTCGATCTGGGACGCGTCGTCGCCGCCGCAGAGCCAGGGGTTCATCTTGGTGGGCACGCTGTTCATCATTCCGATCATCCTGGTGTACACCTTCTGGAGCTACTACGTGTTCCGCGGCAAGGTTACCCACGAAGACGGCTACCACTAGTCCAACCGCCGCTGCCCAGGCCAACGCCTGGGTTGGGCAGGAGTAGAAGCATGAGCGAAAAACCGATCGTTACGCACAGCGAAGAGAAAAAGCCCTTGTGGAAACGCTTGGGCTGGCTGGTGGTGATCTACGCCGGCAGCGTCGTCGCGCTGGGCTTGTTTGCCATGTTGATCCGCCTGTTCATGACGGCGGCGGGGATGAAATCCCATTGAATCCCATCAGTGCTGCCCTGGCAGTGCTCATTTTACAGCCCTCCTTGCGGAGGGTTTTTTTTTGCCTGAGGGCAACTACGTGGCTGGGCAGTGCGTCTACTTGCGTGCGCGCAGCACCACGAACTTGGGCGTGGACGCGACCTGTTCTACGGCCCGGAACAGCCGCGCCAGTTTGCTGTGATAGCCCAGGTGGCGATTGCCGACGATGTACAGGTCGCCGCCGGCAACCAGGGCCTCGCGGGCTTGCTGGAACATCCGCAACGCCAGGAAATCGCCCACCACTTGCTGCTGGTGGAACGGCGGGTTGCACAACACCACGTCCAGCGACTGCGGCGCCTGGCCCGCAAGTCCGTCACCGGCACGGACCTCGACCTCACGGGCACCCAGGGCTGCTTGCCAGTTCTCCCGCGCCGATTGCACGGCCATGAACGATTCATCGACCAGCGTGTAGTGCGCCTCCGGGTTGGCCAGGGCGCTGGCGATGGCCAGCACGCCGTTGCCGCAGCCCAGGTCGGCCACCCGCGCCGAGCCCAGGTTGCGCGGCAGGTGGGGGAGGAATGCGCGAGTGCCGATGTCCAGGCCCTCGCGGCAGAACACGTTGGCGTGGTTGAGCAGCGTCAGCGCAGGTTCGTCCAGCGCATAGCGGGTAGGGTAGGGCGATGCTTGTGCGGGTTTGTCTTCATGGGTGGCGATCAGCAGCCTGGCCTTCTTGACGGCCAGTGAGGGTCGCATCGTGCCGATGTATTTTTCCAGCAGGTCGCCGGCGGCGTGAGGCAGGTGCTTGACCATGCCGGCGGCCACCACCTCGGCGCCAGGCTTCAGGTGGCCGTGCAGGCGGATGAGTTGTTCTTCGAGCAGCGCGAGGGTCTTGGGTACGCGCACCAGCACACGGTCGAACGGACCTAGCACATCGGTGCTGGCCGGGATGAGCTCGACGCTGTCGAATGGCAGGCCGTTGCGCGTGAGGTTCTTTTCCAGCCCTAGCGCGCCCAGAAACGAATCGCCGCTGCTGACCACCTGCACGACGCTCTGCAGACTGATGGCCAGAGCGCCGAAGCTGTCGTTGAGAATCAGCACGCGGGCCTGGGCCGGCAGCGCGTGCTCGGCCATGTAGGCCAGCAAATACTCGTCCGCCGCATCGAACGCCTGCAACGGTTCGTTGGGTTGATCGGGCTGGCGGATCAGATCGAGTTCAGCGAAGGGCGAGGTCAGTACAGGCATGGCGAAGGGCACGAAAGCGGCAATAAAGCCGCGATTCTACCCGATCGCACGCGGAGCCTGTAGAAGCGGTCATCGGCCACGAAAGCCGCGCCGCAGCCATACCTTGCGCAAGCGGGTTTCACCCTGCAGCTGTACCCTGTGGGAGCGGGTTCTACCCGCGAAGGGCTCACCGCGCAACATCAGACTCACTGCGGTACGAACTTCGCGAGCAGATGGCTCACCGGTCGCCACACAAACCAGCGGTGTTTATCTTCAGCGGTTTGCGGGAAAATGCCGGCACTTGAACAACGGAGCGCCTCATGACCGCCAGCGCAGAAAAATTCACTCGCCAGACCCTCATCGAGGTCCAGCCGCTGACCCCCAGCCTGTTCACCCTGCGCACAACCCGCGATGCCGGTTTCCGCTTCGTCGCCGGTCAGTTTGCTCGTCTGGGTGTGACCAAGGCCGACGGCACCGTGGTGTGGCGCGCCTATTCGATGGTGTCGTCGCCCCACGACGAGTTTCTCGAGTTCTTCTCCATCGTCGTACCGGGTGGCGAGTTCACCAGCGAATTGAGCCGGCTCCGCGCAGGGGACGAACTGCTGGTGGAAAAGATGGCAACCGGGTTCCTTACCCTGGACCGCTTCGTCGACGGTCGCGACCTGTGGATGCTGGCAACCGGCACCGGCGTGGCGCCCTTCGTTTCGATCCTGCAGGATTTTCCCGTGTGGGAAAAATTCGAGCGGATCAAGCTGGTGTACAGCGCCAGACAGGGCCAGGAGCTGGCCTATCGTGAGCTGATCGCCGGGCTTGAACAGCGCGACTATTTGGCCGAGTTCGCCGGCAAGCTGCAATTTATCCCGATCGTGACCCGGGAAAGGGTGCCTGGCACCTTGCACGGGCGCATTACCGACCTGATTCAAAGCGGCGAACTGGAAAGGGCCGCAGGGCTGGAACTGACCCCCGAGCATTCACGGGTGATGATCTGCGGCAACCCGCAGATGATCGACGACACCCGGCAACTGCTCAAAGGCCGCGCCATGAACCTCAGCCTCAGCCGCCGTCCCGGCCAGGTCGCGGTCGAAAACTACTGGTAGCAACCGCCCTACCACTTGACCTACCGCATCAACCATTCGCGGCCAATGACCGCTCCTGCAGCAGCTTCCACCCGTAGGAGCGGTCATCGGCCGCGAAGGCAGCACTGCGGTATCAGATCTGCGGCCCGGGCGTCGGCGCAGTGGTGACCACGGTGCCCTTGCCGTTCTGCTCCTTGAGCAGGTCACGGATTTCGCCCAGCAACAGCTCTTCCTTGGTTGGCGCAGCCGGCGCTGCAGGCTTCTTTTCTTCCTGGTGACGCAGGCGATTGATGGCCTTCACGCCCATGAAGATGGCGAACGCCACGATGATGAAGTCGATGACCGTCTGGATGAACTTGCCATAGGCCAGCACCACCGCCGGCGCATCGCCAACCGCGGCGCGCAGGGTAATGGCCAGGTCGCTGAAATCCACGCCCCCGATCAGCAACCCGAGCGGCGGCATGATCACATCGCCCACGAAGGATGAAACGATCTTGCCGAACGCTGCACCGATGATGATACCAACGGCCATGTCGACTACATTGCCTTTGACCGCAAAGGCCTTGAATTCACTTAGCACGCTCATGAGGTTATTCCTTATTACAGATGAGGTTGGTCAACGCATTCGAAATCAGCGAGATGCTTCATTTTCCATGCCTGCTGCAAGGGACCCAACTGCGCCCTAGAAGTTTTGTCAAAGTACAGACTAGACGCTTTTCAGCGCTGCAAGGGCTTGATTTGCCCACTATTCCAGCGCGCTCGATTATCATGAACGCACTTTTCGAACAGGAATTTTCATGGCCAAGGCAAAGCGCATGTACGGCTGCACCGAGTGCGGTGCCACGTTTCCCAAATGGGCAGGCCAGTGCGGCGAGTGCGGTGCCTGGAACACCCTGGTGGAGACCGTCATCGAAAGCGGCGCAGCCGCACCGCCCAGTGGCCGCACCGGCTGGACAGGGCAGCAGGCCCAACTCAAGACCCTGGCCGAAGTCAGCATCGAAGAAATCCCGCGCTTCTCGACTGCATCGGCCGAGCTGGACCGCGTGCTCGGCGGCGGCCTGGTCGACGGCTCGGTGGTGCTGATCGGCGGCGACCCCGGCATCGGCAAATCCACCATCCTGCTGCAGACCCTGTGCAACATCGCCATGCGCATGCCCGCGCTGTACGTCACCGGCGAAGAATCGCAGCAACAGGTGGCCATGCGCGCGCGACGCCTGGGCCTGCCCCAGGACAAACTCAAGGTCATGACCGAGACCTGCATCGAAACCATCATCGCCACCGCCAAGGTCGAGCAGCCCAAGGTCATGGTGATCGACTCGATCCAGACCATCTTCACCGAAAACCTGCAGTCCGCGCCCGGCGGTGTGTCGCAGGTGCGCGAAAGCGCCGCGCTGCTGGTGCGTTATGCCAAACAGAGTGGCACGGCCATCTTTCTGGTTGGCCACGTGACCAAGGAAGGCGCCCTGGCCGGCCCCCGCGTGCTCGAGCACATGGTCGATACCGTGCTGTACTTCGAAGGCGAATCCGATGGCCGCCTGCGCTTGTTGCGGGCCGTGAAGAACCGCTTCGGCGCGATCAACGAGCTGGGCGTGTTCGGCATGACCGACAAGGGCTTGAAAGAAGTCTCCAACCCGTCGGCGATCTTTCTCACCCGCGCCCAGGAAGAAGTCCCCGGCAGTGTCGTCATGGCCACCTGGGAAGGCACCCGGCCGATGCTGGTGGAAGTGCAGGCGCTGGTCGACGACAGCCACCTGTCCAACCCGCGCCGGGTCACCCTGGGCCTGGACCAGAACCGCCTGGCCATGCTGTTGGCAGTACTGCATCGGCACGGTGGCATCCCCACCCATGATCAGGACGTGTTCCTCAACGTGGTCGGCGGCGTGAAAGTGCTGGAAACCGCTTCCGACCTGGCGTTGCTCGCGGCAATCATGTCCAGCCTGCGCAACCGTCCGCTGCCGCACGACTTGCTGGTGTTCGGCGAAGTCGGCCTGTCCGGCGAGGTGCGTCCGGTTCCCAGTGGTCAGGAACGGCTCAAGGAAGCGGCCAAGCATGGCTTCAAGCGCGCCATCGTGCCCAAGGCCAACGCGCCCAAGGAAGCGCCGCCAGGCTTGCAGGTCATTGCCGTGACGCGTCTGGAACAAGCGCTGGATGCCTTGTTCGAGTAGCGCGCGCGCCGCAGTAGGCTAAGGTTGTTGGGTGTCAGGACTTGCCCTATCGGCGTAGACGCTCCCGCTGTTCCATGGTGGGAGCGGGTCTCTGCCCGCGAAGAGGCCAATCCTGCCTACAAAAACCACAACCGCCCGAGGCTCCCGACCTATGCCCGTTCGACCTTCACGCGTCACCGCAATCGCTGCAGCCTGCCTGTTTTCGCTGTCGACGCAGGCTGCCGAACTGCCTGCCGCCGATCTCTACAAACAGGCCCAGGCCGAACAACCCAGCTACCTGGAAACGGTCAAGGAGCTGGTCTCGGTAGACACCGGCACCGGCCAGGAAAAAGGCCTGGCCACGGTCAGCGCGCTGCTGGTCAAGCGCCTCAAGGAGCTGGGTGCCACGGTCCAGACCAACCCGGCCACGCCGTCGGTGGGCGACAACATCGTCGGCACCTTCAAGGGCAGCGGCAGCAAGAACTTCCTGCTCATGGTCCACTACGACACGGTCTTCCTGCCCGGCACTGCGGCCAAGCGTCCGTTCCGCACCGACGAAGCACGCGCTTATGGCCCTGGCGTGGCCGATGCCAAAGGCGGCGTGGCGATGATCCTGCACGCGTTGAAACTGCTCAAGGCCCAAGGCTTCGACGGCTACGGCACGCTCACTGTGCTGTTCAACCCGGACGAGGAAATGGGCTCGGCCGGCTCGAAGAAAATCATCGCCGAACTGGCTGCCCAGAACGATTACGTCTTTTCCTACGAGCCACCGAACAAGGACGCGGTGACCACTGCCACCAACGGTATCAACGGCTTGGTCCTGGAAGTCAAAGGGCGCTCGTCCCACGCCGGCTCCGCGCCCGAAGAGGGCCGCAACGCGCTCACCGAACTGGCCCACCAGTTGGTCCAGCTCAAGGACCTGGGCGATCCCGACAAGGGCACCACCGTGAACTGGACCATGGCCAAGGCAGGCGAGAAGCGCAACATCATCCCGGCCCTTGCAACAGCTGAAGCCGACATGCGCTACTCGGACATCGAGGAAACCGACCGCGTGCTTGCGCAAGGCCAGCGTCTGATCCGCAAGCAATTGATCGACGACACTCAAGTCAGCCTGCGCCTGGAGAAGGGCCGCCCACCGCTGGCCAAGAACAGTGGTTCTGAACAACTGGCCGGCGTGGCGCAGAAAGCCTATGCCGCCATCGACAAATCCATCGAGCCGATCGCCATGCGCTTCGGTACCGATGCCGGCTATGCCTACGTGTCCGGCAGCGACAAGCCAGCAGTGCTGGAAACCATGGGCGTGGTTGGGGCGGGGTTGCATGCCGACGACGAATACATCGAACTGGACAGCATCGCGCCGCGGCTGTATCTGACCTTGTCGATGATTCGCACGCTGTCGGTACCGTGATCCACTGCAGTGCGGGCGCCTGGCGCAGGCGCCCGCACTGCCATGCAAACTTGCTCAACCCCCGGCGCGCCCCGTACTCTGAGGTCCTCTCACCGACCATGGAGCGCGCCCTATGAATACTGCAGTGCCGGGCATGGGCCCCGTCAAGGCTGTCATCTTCGACATGGATGGCTTGCTGCTGAACACCGAAGGCATCTACACCGAAGTCACGCAGATGATTGCCGAGCGTTACGGCAAGGTCTTCGACTGGAGTATCAAGCAGAACACCATCGGCCTGGGTGCCACTGACCTGTCGACCTATATCGTCGAGACATTGGGCCTGCCGCTGACGCCCGCTGAATTCATCGAAGCGCGTGCGCCGCTGATGGCCGAGCGCTTTCCCCACGCGCAGGCCATGGCCGGTGCCGAGGCGCTGGTGCGGCATTTGAAGGCGCACAACATTCCGATCGCCGTAGGTACCAGTTCGTCTCGCGGGCACTTTGCGATGAAAACCACCCTGCATCAGGAGTGGTTTGCGCTGTTCGACACGGTTGTCACTGCCGATGACCCTGAGGTGGGTGCGGCCAAGCCTGCGCCGGATATTTTCCTGGTCGCGGCCAGGCGTCTGGGGGTGGAGCCCAAGGATTGTCTGGTGTTCGAGGATTCGCCCTTCGGCGTCACCGCCGCCAAGGCTGCCGGCATGTTCGCCGTGGCCGTGCCGGATGCCGCCATGGCGCCAGAACGCTATCACCACGCCGACGATCGCCTGCAAAGCCTGCTGGGCTTCGACCCCGCCCGGTGGGGGCTGCCGGCTCACTTGGTGTAGTAATACTCGCCGTAGGCGCGGTCATCGGCCGCGAAGGTCTCGCCGCCGTCCTCAAACCTCCAACAAAGCCCCCAGCTCCCGCTCCAGCTCCTCGGGGTCGCCCAGGTTGAGTTCGATCAAGCGACGCAGATGGCTGATCGAATCCAGGCCAATATGGGTGCACACGAAACCCAGCTGCCCATGATCGTCATGGGCCAGCTTGACCTCCATCACCACATCTTCCTGCGGCCCCAGCTTCACATCCACATTGAAGGGTTGGCTGGCATCACCCAGCCAGGGCGACGGCTTTTCGATCAACAGTCCCTTCAATGACAGATCGAGCAGCTTCACCGGCCAGCGCTCGGTGCCTTGGCGCAGTTCGGTCTTGGCATCGAAGGCGATGCGCTTGAAGCGCCGGCGTTCGGTATGGGTTTGCGTCATGATCGGGTTCTCCAGTTTTGCTGGACTATAGCGCAGTGACTCAAAGCCAGCGGCGAACCCGTCGACAATACTGGCGATAAGTCTCGCCAAACAGCCCTTCCAGCTGGATTTCGTCAGGCCTGATCACCAGCCAGTTCATCAGGTACAACAACACCGGCAGCAACAGCCACGGCCACAGGCTGCCCATCAGCAACGACAGCGCGACATAGGCAAGGGTGTCACCCAGATTGATCGGGTTGCGCGACAGCGCGAACGGCCCGTCGCGCAGCAATCGGTGGGGGGCGTCGAAATTGCTGGTTGCCGTGTGTTGGCGCTTGAAACGCAGCATGGCCCAGAAGGAGAGGCTCTGGCCGAGGATGATCAAGGCCGCCGCCGTGGCGGCGGTCCAGCTGTTGACCGGCAACGCAATGGGCAGCGCATAGCTCAGGGCCATGGCCACCGCGATGAACGCCAGATACAGCAACGGTGGCGGCAGGACGGCTTGGGCAGGTGGCTTGGGCATGGGTCAACTCGCTTTGGACACCTTAAGTGCGACCCACACAGGCTGCAGGTGTTCCGATTCGTCCCTGCCTCACGCGCCGCACCGCTCTAGACCAACGTGGGGATGGCCATCGAGCAAAAAATCGCTAGACTCGATAAGGCTGACACTCATCCACTGAGCTGGAAACAATAATATGAAGAATAATAGCAGTGCGTTCCGCCACGTTCCGTGGCTGATCGTGGCGATCATTGGTGCCTGTGCCCTGGGCGTCGTTGCACTTCGCCGCGGTGAAGCAATCAATGCGTTATGGATCGTCGTCGCGGCGGTGGCCATCTACCTGGTCGCCTACCGCTACTACAGCCTGTTCATCGCCAACCACGTCATGCAGCTGGACTCGCGCCGGGCCACGCCCGCGGTGCTCAACAACGACGGTCTGGACTACGTACCGACCAACAAGCACATTCTCTTCGGCCACCACTTCGCAGCCATTGCCGGTGCTGGCCCTCTGGTCGGGCCGGTGCTGGCCGCGCAGATGGGCTATCTGCCCGGCACGCTGTGGCTGATTGCAGGCGTGGTCCTGGCCGGCGCCGTGCAGGATTTCATGGTGCTGTTCCTGTCCACCCGCCGCAACGGCCGCTCGCTGGGCGACATGGTGCGCGAGGAAATGGGCCGCATCCCCGGCACCATCGCCCTGTTCGGTTGCTTCCTGATCATGATCATCATCCTCGCGGTGCTGGCGCTGATCGTGGTCAAGGCACTTGCCGAAAGCCCGTGGGGCATCTTCACGGTCATGGCCACTATCCCGATCGCCATGTTCATGGGCGTGTACATGCGCTACATCCGCCCGGGCCGCATCGGTGAAATCTCCATCATCGGCGTGTTTCTGCTGTTGCTCTCGATCTGGCTGGGGGGCCAGGTGGCGGCCGACCCGGTCTGGGCCAAGGCCTTCACCTTCACCGGCATTCAGATCACCTGGATGTTGGTGGGCTATGGCTTTGTCGCTGCCGTGCTGCCTGTGTGGCTGATCCTGGCACCGCGCGACTACCTCTCCACCTTCCTCAAGATCGGTACCATCATCGCCCTGGCCATCGGCATCCTGGTGACCATGCCTGAACTGAAGATGCCCGCACTGACCCAGTTCACCGACGGCACCGGCCCGGTATGGAAGGGCGGTCTGTTCCCGTTCCTGTTCATCACCATCGCCTGCGGCGCGGTGTCCGGTTTCCATGCGCTGATTTCCTCGGGCACCACGCCCAAGCTGCTGGACAACGAAACCAACGCCCGCTACATCGGCTACGGTGCCATGTTGATGGAATCGTTCGTGGCGATCATGGCCATGGTTGCCGCTTCGGTCATCGAACCGGGCGTGTACTTCGCCATGAACAGCCCGGCCGCAGTGGTCGGTACCGATGTGGTCGCAGTGGCAACGGCGGTCAGCAGCTGGGGCTTTGCCATTACCCCGGAAGCGCTGCAGGCGGTGGCCCATGACATCGGCGAAACCACCATCCTGGTGCGTGCCGGCGGTGCACCGACCCTGGCCGTGGGTATCGCGCAGATCCTGCACTCGGTGCTGCCGGGTGAAAACACCATGGCTTTCTGGTACCACTTCGCAATCCTGTTCGAGGCGTTGTTCATCCTGACCGCCGTGGACGCCGGTACCCGTGCCGGACGCTTCATGCTGCAAGACCTGCTCGGCTCGTTCGTCCCGGCGCTCAAACGCACCGAGTCGTGGACCGCCAACGTCATCGCCACTGCCGGTTGCGTGGCCCTGTGGGGCTGGTTGCTGTACCAGGGCGTGATCGATCCGCTGGGTGGTATCAATACCCTGTGGCCGCTGTTCGGCATCTCCAACCAGATGCTGGCCGGTATTGCCCTGATGCTCGCCACCGTCGTGCTGATCAAGATGAAGCGTCAGCGCTATATCTGGGTCACCATGCTGCCCGCCGTATGGTTGCTGATCTGCACCACGACCGCAGGCTTCATCAAGCTGTTCGACGCCAACCCCGCAGTCGGCTTCCTCGCGCTGGCCAAGAAGTACAGCGACGCGTTGGCCCAGGGCCAGGTCATTGCACCGGCCAAGAGCGTCGAGCAGATGCAACACGTAATCTTCAATGCCTACACCAACGCAACCCTGACCGTACTGTTCCTGCTGGTGGTCTTCAGCATCCTGTTCTTCGCCTTGAAGGTCGGCGTCGCCGCCTGGGGCAAGAAGGAACGTACCGACAAGGAAGCACCGTTCCAGCCGTTCCCCAATGCGTGATGATCGAGGGCTGCCGCCATGTTCAATGACTTGAGCAAGTTGGGAAAATACCTGGGCCAGGCGGCACGCCTGATGGTGGGCATGCCGGACTACGACAACTATGTCGAACACATGCAGACCAAGCACCCGGACAAGCCGATGATGGATTACCAGGCGTTCTTCCGCGAACGCCAGGAGGCCAGGTACGGCGGCAAGGGTGGGCCCAAGTGTTGTTGAGGCATGCCATCTCGTAGAGATGTGTCGTGAGTGACGGCCCTTTCGCGGCCACTGGCCGCTCCTACAAGTGATCGATTATCCCTGTAGGAGCGGCCAGTGGCCGCGAAGAGGCCATTTGCATTTAAATGATTCCGGAGCCAACAAACTTGTCCGAAGCCGCACCCCCGATTCCCGTCACCATCCTCAGCGGCTTTCTCGGCGCCGGCAAGACCACCTTGCTGCGCCACATGCTCAAGGCCGAACATGGCTTGAAGATCGCCGTGATCGAGAACGAATTCAGTGACGCCGGCATCGACACCCAGCTGCTGGGCGACGAGCCGGTGCAAATCATGACGCTGGCCAACGGCTGCGTCTGCTGCACCATCCACACCGACCTGACCAAGGCGCTGTACCTGTTGCTCGAACGCCTGGACAGTGGCGAGATCGCCTTCGATCGACTGGTCATCGAGTGCACTGGCCTGGCCGACCCAGCGCCCGTCGCGCAGACCTTTTTCATCGATGAAGAGCTGCGCGAGCGCTACATCCTGGATGGCATCCTGACCTTGGTCGACGCTGCCCATGCCGGCATTCATCTGGCCCAGACCATCGCCCAGGCGCAGGTCGGGTTCGCCGATCGCCTGTTGATCAGCAAGACCGATCTGGTGCCACCGACGGTGCTGGAGGAACTGAGCGAGCGCCTGACCCGCATCAACCGTCGGGCACCGATCCGAGTGGTCGAACATGGGCGTATCGACCTGGCAGAACTGCTCGATGTGCGGGGCTTCAATCTCAATGCAGGCCTGGCGTTGCGCCCGGTCAACCAGGGTCCCAGCGTCGACCGCATTGCCAGCCTGGTGCTGCGCACCGACAAGCCGCTGGACATCGATCGGCTCAGTACTTTCATGAATGAACTGCTTGAAGAGCACGGCAAGCAACTGCTGCGCTACAAGGGCGTTTTGAATATCGCTGGGGAAGATCGACGCCTGGTGTTCCAGGGCGTGCTGAAACTCTACGGCTTCGACTGGGACACCGAATGGGCCAAGGGGGAGGTACGCGAAAGCGTGATGGTGTTCATCGCCGATGATCTACCCGAAGCCAAGATCCGCGCCGGATTCGAAACCCTCTAAAGCCTGTGCCGGCCTTATCGCGGGCTCTGCCCGCGATAAGGCCGGCCCTGATACATAAAAAAGCCCGACTCAATGAGCCGGGCTTTTTCATATCAAGGCACAGCTATCAGTCGGCATACACCGGCAGCTTCGCGCAGATGGCCTTGACCTTTTCGCGCACGGCATCGATCACCGCGTCGTTGTTCAGGTCGGCCAGAATGTCGCAGATCCAGCCGGCCAGCTCCTGGCACTCGGCCTCCTTGAAACCGCGAGTGGTCACTGCAGGCGTACCGAAGCGCAGGCCCGAGGTGACGAACGGCGAGCGTGGGTCATTCGGCACCGAGTTCTTGTTGACGGTGATGAATGCCTTGCCCAGCGCGGCATCAGCGTCTTTGCCGGAAATGTCCTGCTTGATCAGCGACAGCAGGAACAGATGGTTCTCGGTACCACCGGACACCACGTCGAAACCACGGTCGATGAACACCTTGGCCATTGCCTTGGCGTTCTTCACGACCTGTTGCTGGTAGGTCTTGAATTCAGGCTGCAGCGCTTCCTTGAAACACACGGCCTTGGCAGCGATGACGTGCTCCAGCGGGCCACCCTGGGCGCCCGGGAAGACTGCCGAGTTGAGCTTCTTCTCGATCTCGGCGTTGGCACGCGCCAGGATCAAACCACCACGTGGACCGCGCAGGGTCTTGTGGGTGGTGGTGGTGACCACGTCGGCGAACGGCACCGGGTTCGGGTACACGCCAGCGGCGACCAGGCCTGCCACGTGGGCCATATCGACGAACAGATAGGCACCGACCTTGTCGGCGATCTCACGGAAGCGTGGGAAGTCGAGGATCTGCGAGTAGGCGGAGAAACCGGCCACGATCATCTTCGGCTTGTGCTCGACGGCCAGGCGCTCGACTTCGTCGTAGTCGATCAGGCCTTGGGCATCGATACCGTACTGAACGGCGTTGTACAACTTGCCCGACGACGAAACGCTGGCGCCGTGGGTCAGGTGACCGCCGTGGGCCAGGCTCATGCCCAGGATGGTGTCGCCTGCCTGCAGCAGAGCCAGGTACACCGCGCTGTTGGCCTGAGAGCCGGCATGCGGCTGGACGTTGGCGTAGTCGGCGCCGAACAGTTCCTTGGCGCGATCGATGGCCAGCTGCTCGACCACGTCGACGTACTCGCAGCCTCCGTAGTAACGCTTGCCTGGATAGCCTTCGGCGTACTTGTTGGTCAGCACCGAGCCCTGGGCTTCCATGACAGCGGGGCTGGTGTAGTTTTCCGAGGCGATCAGCTCGATGTGCTCTTCCTGACGCAGGGCTTCTTGCTCCATGGCGGCAAAGAGATCGGCATCGTACTTGGCGAGTGTCTGGCTACGGCTGAACATGGCGGTCCTCAAGGATCGGGATGTTGGGAAAGGCGAGCATTCTACCCCATAGGCTTTTATCTGGCATATGAAAGGCAGTCACTGCGTGAACAAGCGGGCCTCATGTCCACCGGCACCCCGGCACCCCGGCACCCCGTAGGAGCGGTCATTGGCCGCGAAAGCCACGCCGCGGTTCCACTGATCTACCGCAGGGCGCCCTTCGCGGCCACTGACCGCTCCCACAAGCGAGGGTCACTGAAACAGGAACAGCGCGTCGTTACTGAACTGCGACTCGAAGCGATGAGCCTGCATCGGCCGGCCGAACAGGTAGCCCTGAACCTCGTCGCAGCCATGCTCGCGCAGAAACTCCAGCTGCTCGTGGGTCTCCACGCCTTCGGCGATCACCGACAGATTGAGGCTGTGCGCCATGGCAATGATGGCCCGGGCGATCTGCGCATCCTGTTCGCCGGAGGGCAGACCGTCGACGAAGGTGCGGTCGATCTTCAGCACGTCGATGGGGAATTGCTTGAGGTAGTTGAGCGACGAGTAGCCAGTACCGAAATCGTCGATGGCGATGCTCAGGCCGAGGTTCTTCAAGATATCGAGGATCACCATGGCCTCGTTGACCTCGCGCATCAGGATGCTCTCGGTCAGTTCGAGCTCCAGGCACGCCGGTGGCAGGCCGATACGTTCCAGCATTCGGGCAATCCGATTGCCCAGCTGGCCGTCGGCGAACTGCCGCGCGGAGATGTTCACCGACACCTTGGGCACCCGCACCTTGGCCAGATGCCAGGCCTTGAGCTGACGACACGCCTCGGCCAGCACCCAATCGCCCACGTCCACCACCAGGCCGAGCTCCTCGAGCACCGGAATGAACTCGCCAGGCGGCACCAGGCCGCGCCGTGGATGGTTCCAGCGCAACAGCGCCTCGGCACCGGTCAGACGCTTGCCGTCGCCGCTGAACTGCGGCTGGTAGTACAGCACGAATTCTTCTTGCTCCAGGGCATGGCGCAAGTCGCTTTCCAGCTCCAGACGTTCCAGCGCCGTAGCGTTCATGTCGGCCTGATAGAACTGGAAATTGTTCTTGCCGCGCTCCTTGGCGTGGTACATCGCGGTGTCGGCGTTCTTCATCAATTGGCTGAGCTCGCCGCCATCCTGGGGGCTCAAGGCAATGCCCACGCTCGCCGTGACGAAGAACTCGCGGCCTTCGAGCACGAACGGTTTGACCAGGCTGCCGAGAATCTGCTCCGCCACATGGATGGCCTGGTTCAAGGCCAGCTCACGGGTCGCGCGGGGTTGCAGCAGCAGGGTGAATTCGTCGCCGCCCATGCGCGCCACGGTGTCATCGTCGTCGACGCAACCCAGCAGGCGCGTGGCCATGTCCTTGAGCATGCGGTCGCCGGCGGCGTGGCCGAGCGAATCGTTGATCGGCTTGAAGCGGTCAAGGTCGAGGAACATCAGCACCACCCACGACTGCTGGCGTTCGGCCTGCTGCAGGGCGTTGTACAGGCGGTCCTGAAACAGCGTGCGGTTGGGCAGGTGGGTCAGGGCATCGTAGTAGGCCAGGCGATGAATACGCTGTTCGCTGGCCTTGCGCTCGCTGATGTCGCTGAAGAAGCACACGTAGCTGGCCAGATCGCCTTCGTCATCGAGCACCGCGGTGATGCCGACCCAGGCCGGGTAGTGCTCGCCATTGCGCCGCTTGAGCCAGACTTCGCCTTCCCAGGTGCCGCGCAGTTGCAGTTGCTTGAGCACATAGCGCAGGTGGGCTTCCTGCTGGTCATCCACGGTCAGCATGTTGGGCAGTTGGTCCAGCACCTGGGCCACGGCATAACCGCTGACGCGGCTGAAGGCTTCGTTGGCCTGGACGATATAGCCCGCCGGGTCGGTGATGAGAATCGCCGACGTCGAATGTTCGAACACCGTGGCAGCCATGCGCAGGTCCTTCTCTGCTCGGCGCTGCTGGCTGACGTCGCGCCCTACGCCCAGCATGCCTTCCAGAGCCCCGTGGGTGTCCCAGATCAACACCAGGCGCAGCTCGATGGGAATCTTGCGGCCATCGTTGCGCATGCAGTCGAACATGAAGACCTGGGTCTTGAGGTCGCTGCGCAGCGCGGCCAGCTCGGCCGGCACATGCAACGCCCGACGGACCTGCGTCAGCAGCGCATTGATCCCCGTCATCTGTGTGGGATTGGCCAGCATGCCCTGCCAACCGTGCTCCAGCACCCAGTCTGCCTCGTAGCCCAGCACGCTCTGCACCGAAGGGCTGACGTAGTTCAGTTCCAAGCGGTTGTTGGTCGAGAAGATCACGTCGCTGATGCTCTCGGCGAGCATGCGGTGGCGCTTTTCGCTCTGGCGCAGCGATTCGCTCGCCGTCCTGTGGCTGGTGATGTCGGTGATGCTGAGAATGACCGCACGGTAGTCCTCCGGGCGCTCGGGAAAGCGCACGGTCAGCCACAGGTACTGGTCCTGGCCCTGCTGGTTGACCAGGCGGATTTCCTGTTCCAATTGCTGTTGGCGCTCCAGCAGCGCAGCGATCAGACGGTGGCCGATGCCGGTGGCCGAGCCGCCTTCGATGAGCTTGCGCCACGCCTGTTCGCCGGTGTCCACCTGCAGCACCCGCAAGGCAACCTGGTTCACTTCGGTGATGCGCAGTGCCTGCAGCAGGTCGAGGCGCTTGGTCGGGTTGTCCTGCAGCCACTGTGCAGAGTCGGTGTGCCCGTTGAGCCCGACCCGCTCGAAGAACGCCAGGACGCCCGACAGGTCGAGCACGCACAGCGCCACTCCGGCGCCTTCGAAGATGTCCTGATAGCGGCGACGCTCTTCGTTGAGCTCGCGCTGGCGGCGGCGCATGCCCAGCAGCGCGAGCAATGGCACCAGCGACACCAGAAGGCCCAGCAGGCATTTGCCCACCAGCGGCGGCAAGAGCGCCAGGCGCGCCTGTCTGGCGTCGAACAGGCTGCGCAGTTGCCAGTCGCTATGGCTCAGCGGGGTCACCAGTACACTCTGCGCAAGCTCGGTGGCGCTCAGTTCCGAGGCGGTGAGCGGGGCTGGGCCGGCGCGGCCGATGATGTGCTTGTTCGCGTGATTTTCCAGGACCCAGCTGGGGTTCTCCTCGCGCTCGACCTGGTGGATGAGGCGGCTGATGACGGTCGGGCTCATGCGCAGCAGCCAATAGCCGTTGGTGTTTTCGCCAGGCTGGCGGATCAGCAGATAGACCAGGTCTGCGGCTGTGTTGTTGGTGTAGTAGTGGCTGTCGCCATCCAGGCGACCTGTCAGCAGGGCAATGAACGGCGCGTCAGTGGCGTCCGGCAGGGTGTCGGCGATGACTCGGGCATCGCCGCTGAGCCAGGCCAGGCTTTGCAGTTCCGGCACCGAGCGGCGGACGCGAGTGAGCGTTTCGGCCCGTTCCCGCGCGCTGGGGAAGGGCTGAGTCGTGAGCAACTGGTTCAGCGCGATCTGCGCATTGAGCGCCATGTTCAGGTTGACGTGATCGGCCAGGTCCGCGCTGTAGTCGATGCTGTGCTGGCGCTGGTCGGCCTGGGTGCGCTGGAACTGGTCGAGCAGCTGCCAGAACAACAGCATCAGCAACATCAAAACCACGAATGCCAGCGCGCCTTTCAACGAACCGTGCAGCGGCGTACCTGACCCTTGGACAGGCGGGCGCAAGGAGGACGGCTGATTGAAATTGGTCAAACTGAAATCCTGCGATATGACAGTCGGGGGCAGGCATAGGCGCGGGCCCCACCAGAGGGCACGTGAATCATGCGTGTTACACCTCGCACTATAAGCGCTAGCGCCCAAGGCCGGCTAGCGCAGCGTAAAACCACCGTGCTGCGCCTGACACACCGCGTCACCGGGCGCGCCCTGGTTTGCCCTGACTCCCGCATTCCGGTAGCTTTGAACACCTTGCGGGGGCCCAAGCTTCCATCCTCTATCTCGCACCTTCTTTATCCAGGTTCATTCCATGGCTCAATACGTCTACACCATGCATCGGCTGAGCAAAGTCGTTCCGCCGAAGCGGGAAATCCTCAAGAACATTTCGCTGTCCTTTTTCCCCGGCGCCAAGATCGGCGTGCTCGGCCTGAACGGCTCGGGCAAATCCACCTTGCTGAAGATCATGGCTGGTGTCGACAAGGAATTCGACGGCGAAGCCCGCCCGATGCCCGAGCTCAACGTTGGCTACCTGCCTCAGGAACCACAGCTCGACCCGACCAAGACCGTGCGCGAAGTGGTCGAGGAAGCGGTCAGCGTGATCAAGGACGCCCAGGCCCGCCTGGACGAGGTCTACGCCGCCTATGCCGAACCGGACGCCGACTTCGACAAGCTGGCCGCCGAACAGGCCAAGCTCGAGTCCATCCTCCAGGCCAGCGACGGCCATAACCTGGAACGGCAACTGGAGGTCGCTGCCGACGCTCTGCGCCTGCCGGCCTGGGATGCCAAGATCGAGCACCTGTCCGGTGGTGAGAAACGCCGCGTGGCCCTGTGCCGCCTGCTGCTTTCGGCCCCCGACATGCTGCTGCTCGACGAACCGACCAACCACCTGGATGCCGACTCCGTCGCCTGGCTGGAGCACTTCCTGCACGACTTCCCCGGCACCGTGGTTGCGATCACCCACGACCGTTACTTCCTCGACAACGTCGCCGGCTGGATCCTGGAGCTCGACCGCGGCGCCGGCATTCCGTACGAAGGCAACTACTCGGGCTGGCTCGAAGCCAAGTCCGATCGCCTGGCGGCCGAATCCAAGCAGCAGTCGGCCCACGAAAAAGCCATGAAAGAAGAACTGGAGTGGGTGCGCAAAGGCGCCAAGGCCCGCCAGTCGAAATCCAAGGCCCGCCTGCAGCGCTTCGAGGAAATGCAGTCGCAGGAATTCCAGAAGCGTTCGGAAACCAACGAAATCTACATTCCGGCCGGTCCGCGCCTGGGTGACAAGGTCATCGAATTCAAGAACGTCACCAAGGGCTACGGCGACCGCGTGCTGATCGACAACCTGTCGTTCGCCATGCCCAAAGGCGCCATCGTCGGCGTGATTGGCGGCAACGGTGCCGGTAAATCCACCCTGTTCCGCATGCTCATGGGCAAGGAACAGCCGGATTCGGGCAGCATCGAAGTGGGCGAAACCGTGCAGCTGGCGTGCGTGGATCAAAGCCGCGACGACCTGGACGGCAGCAAGACCGTGTTCCAGCAGGTCTCCGACGGTTCGGACAATATCCGCATCGGCAACTACGAAATTCCGTCACGCACCTACGTAGGCCGCTTCAACTTCAAGGGCGGCGACCAGCAGAAGTTCGTCAAGGACCTCTCTGGTGGTGAACGCGGTCGCCTGCACCTGGCGCTGACGCTGAAGGAGGGCGGTAACGTCCTGCTGCTCGACGAACCGTCCAACGACCTCGACGTGGAAACCCTGCGTTCGCTCGAAGAGGCCCTGCTGGACTTCCCCGGCGCGGCCATCGTGATCTCTCACGATCGCTGGTTCCTCGACCGCGTGGCCACGCACATCTTGGCCTACGAGGACGACTCCCAGGCCGTGTTCTTCGAAGGCAACTACACCGAGTACGAAGCCGATCGCAAGAAACGCCTGGGTGAAGCGGCCGCCCAGCCGCACCGGGTTCGCCACAAGAAGCTGGCGTGAATGAAAAATGGGGCCCTCTTTGCAGGGCCCCATTTTTTTGCTTGGTGAATGGATATCGGCTGGCCAACAGAGCCGGCGTATCACTCAGGGGCCTGTCTGGATGCCCGTGACTTCCACGGTCAGGTCACCCGCAGGCCTACGCCATACGCGTTCTTCACCGACTTCCGCGCCCAGTAGTGCGCGACCCAGCGGCGACGCCCAGTTGATCAAGCCAACACCGGCGTCTGCCTGGTCTTCGCCGACCAGACACACGCGCTGCTCGGCGCCCTGGTCATCGGCAAAAGTCACCCAGCTGCCGATCTGCACCTTGGCGGTGGACGTGACCGGTGCCACCACTTGGGCATGTTGCAGGCGGTGCTGGTAGTAGCGCATGTCCCGGCTCAGGTCGGCCACACGCTGACGGTCGGCACGCTCACCCATTGCCATCTGCTCGGCCTGCAGTATCTGCACTTCAGCGACTCGCGCCTGCAACTGGGCCAGGCCACTGGCGGTCACGTAGTTGGGCTGCGTACTGATCAGTCGCTCCACGGGTTGGCTCGCCTGTTCGGCGGCCTGGTCTTCATTCACGAATGCGCGGCTCATGGTCTTCCTCCCTTGAGGGGCGGTACAACTCGCCCAGCTTGCTGTAGGGGAGCCGAGATGTGCCAACCGAGAGGCTGTACGAGGATCGCGGTCAAGCCCTACTCCTACAAGAACGGATGCTTGTAGAAGATTGGGCCGCAAAACCGCATCAGAGTTGCATAAGCCGTCTCCAGCCGGCTCAGTTGAATCGAGCGGGGCTGTACGGCGCAGGATCGGTAAAGGTCGCCGCGCCGGCCATCATCTGCGCCAACAGCCGGCCACAGACAGGACCCAGCGTCAAACCGTGGTGGGCATGGCCAAAATTGAGCCACAACCCGGGGTGTCGACCTGCCGGACCTATCACCGGGCGCATGTCCGGCAGGCACGGGCGGCGGCCCAGCCAGGGCTTGACGTCGAGGCGTTCGCCCAGTGGGTAGAAGCGCCTGGCCAGCGCTTCGCAGCGCAGCAGCTGGATATCATTGGCGGGGGCATCTTCGGCAGCGAACTCGATCCCGGTCGTCAGACGCAAGCCCTGGTTCATCGGCGCCAGCACGAACCCTCCCAGCGGGTCGCAGACGGGGTGGTTGAGGGTTGCGCCCGCAGCGGTCTGGTAGTGCATGTGGTAGCCGCGCTTGCTTTGCAGGGGAATGCGATAGCCCAAGGGTGACAGCAACCGATTGCTCTGTGGTCCCAGGGCCACCACGACTTCGCGCGCGTGCAGCGTGCCCGCCGCCGTCTCGAGCTGCCAGTGATTGCCCTGCTGGCGCAGCGTCAATGCATCGGCATCCATGAAGCGCCCGCCGCGCTGCATGAACAGCGCGGTGTAGCCCAGGGCCAGGGCGCCCGGGTCCTGCACGGTCATGGGGTCATGCCAGTGCACGGCACCGGCAGCGCCCTGGCCGAGACTGGGCTCGACGGCCTGTAATTGCCCAGCGTCGAGCAAGCTGTAGCGCAAATGATGAACGTGCAGCTGTGCGGCATCCGCCTGGGCTCTGGCGAAGGCCTTGTGGCTGCGGTAGATCTCGATCCAGCCAGTATCGCGAATCAATCCTTGCTGGCCGGATGCTGCAGCCAGTGCGCAGTGTTCCTCCACGCAGCGTTGCACCAGTGGCAACATCGCTTCGGCTGCACGCTGCAGGTTGCGTTTGGAAGATGCCTGCCAGTACTTCCACAACCAGGGCGCAACCTGTGGCAGGTAGCGCCAGTCGTAGCGCACGTCGGGCTGCTGATTGAGGGCGTAGAGCATCAATCGCCGCAGGTCACGCGGAAACGCATAGGGCACGATGCTGGAGCGTTCGATCAAGCCAGCATTGCCGTAGCTGGTGCCGCTGCCAGGCGCTGCACGGTCGACCAGTACCACCTCACGTCCCAGAGCCTGCAAGTGCAGTGCACTGCAAACACCAACGATGCCGGCACCCAGTACCAGCGTTTCACATTGCATGGCTTCGCTCCTCAGTGGTCGTGCAGATGGCGACTGAGCCGAGCGTCGAGGCGCCGCAGTACGCGGCGCAGCGTTTCGACGATCAGCAGGTAAAGCACCGCGGCCCAGAGGTAGATCTGGAAATCGAAACTGCGCGAGAAACCCAATTTGGTCACCCCCATCAAGTCATACAGGGTGACCAACGAGGCAATGGCACTGGCCTTGATCATCAGGATCAGTTCATTGCCCAATGGCCCGATGGCGACCATCAGCGACTGCGGCATGATGATCTTCACGAACGTTACCCACGGCCTGAGCCCCAGCGCCCGAGCAGCTTCGCGCTGGCCCTGGCCGATGGCTATGAAGCTGCCGCGCAGGATTTCCGCCTGGTAGGCGGCCGTATTGAGGGTGAAGGCCAGCAAGGTGCAATACCAGGCATCGCGAAACAGCCACCACAAGCCGACGTCCTGCCAGAACTCGCGAAACGAACCCAGGCCGTAATACAGCAGGAACAACTGCGCCAGCAACGGCGAGCCGCGCAGGCAATAGATGTAGAAACCACTGGCATGGCGTAGCAGCGGGTTGCTCGACAGTCTGCCAAGGGCCAGCACCGTGGCGAGCAGCATCCCCAGGGTAAAGGCAATGGCGACCAGCTTGGCGGTCACCCACAGCCCCGCCAGCATGCGCCAGCCATAGCGCTGAAGCAGGTCGGGGTCGACGAAGAAGTAGGCAATGTCCTGGAGAATCATCAGCGCACACTCCGCAGATGGCGGCTGTAGTAGCGCTCCAGAAACGCCAGCGCTCTGCCGCTCAGCGCACTGAACAGGAGGTAGACCAGGCAGGCTACGCCATAGAAGAACAGCGGCTCCTTGGTAGCACTGACCGCCAGGTTGGTCTGGCGCATCAGGTCGACCAGGGAAATGGTGGATACCAGCGAAGTGTCCTTGAGCAGCGACAGCCAATTGTTGGACAGCCCAGGCAGGGCGACCCGGGTCAGCTGCGGCAAGAGTACCCGCATGAACGTTATCCGACGGCTCAGCCCCAGCGCGGCTGCGCCTTCATACTGGCCTTTGCCGATGGTCTTGAATGCCGCCAGCCAGACCTGGGCCGAGAATGCGGCGAACACCAGGCCGAACGCGACCATGGCTGCCGCAAAGGCGTTGATCGAGACGGCTTGGGGGTGGCCAGCCGCGCTCAGCAGCTTCTGCATGGCGATCTGGCAACCGTAGTAGATGATCAGTAGCGTCAGCAGTTCTGGAAGGCCGCGGAACACCGTGCCGAACAGCGTTGCAAAGCTGCGCAGGAGCCGATATCGCGAGCGCTCGGCGAGTGCCAGGGCCAGCCCCAGCGGCACACCGATCGGTAGACAGGCAAGCGCCAAGGCCAGGGTCATCAGGGCGCCTGCCAGCAAAGCAAGGCCCCAGCCGCCCTCGGCCAGGGACAACAAAGCAAGGTGTTCGAGCATGCTTTTATCTCCGGCGACGCCCGATCAGAGGCGCCGCCACGCCCGGTCGATCAGTTGTAGATATCGAAGTCGAAATACCGGCTGGCGATCTTCTGGTAGGTACCGTCGGCAACGATCTCATCCAGCGCCTTGTTCAGGCGCAGGCGTAACGAGTCGTCGTCCTGGCGTACGGCTATCGCCGCATTGGCCGTGGTGCCATCGACGTCACCGAGCATGCGGCAGCACGCCGCGCCTGATTTCTTGAGCCATTCCTGCAGGGGAAACTTGTCGCCGATCACCACATCCAGACGGCCGGCCGCAAGGTCGGCATTGGCCGCATCGGCGGTAGGGTAGAGTTTTACCTCGGCGCCAGCCTTGCCGTAGACGTCTTCGGCATGAATCGACTGGGTGGAGGAGGACTGCGCGCCCACCACCAGGCCCTTGAACGTGGACTGCGCGTCATCGAGCTTCGACTGCTTGCCCACGGCTACCGACAAGGGGGTCTTGTAGTAGTGATTGGTGAAGCTGATTTTCTTGCGTCGCTCTTCGGTATCGATCATCGACGCCACGACGGCATCGTACTTGCGCGCCAGCAGCGCAGGAATGATGCCGTCCCAATCCTGGGCCACGATCGTGCAGCGCGCCTGCATCTTGTCGCACAGCGCCATCGCGATATCGACGTCGAAGCCCTGGGGCTTGTTGTTGGAATCCATATAGTTGAAGGGTGGATAGGCGCCTTCCGTGGCGATTTTCAGGTCTTGGGCAGTGGCGTTGTTCACGCCTGCCAGCAGAACTGCCAGTACCCCTGCAAAACGAATGCTCCGTTTCATGTTGCACCTCGGTGGTGGTGGGTCAGCTAGTGTTGTCCGCCCGTGGTCAGTGACGTGTAGCCCACGAACTCGTGGTGAAGTGCTGCGGTGGCTTCCAGGCGCTTTTCGACGTCCGGTCCGAGCCGCTTGCACACTTCGTTGACCAGAAGATTCACCAGCGACAGCATGGCCGAGGTGGACTCCCAGAACAGGTTGAACTCGGTAGGCACGCGAAACACCTCATCGGCGTTCTGCTCGGCCCAGTCGCAGAAGGTGTCGGTTACCAGGGTGACCGGAATGCCGGCCTCACGTGCCTTGCGACACAGCATCAGCGCGTGGCGCGAGTAGCGTCGTGCTTCGAACACCACCAGAGCGGTCTGCTGCGGTGGGCTCAGCAACACCTCGGCATAGTGCCCACTGGCACCATCGATCCCGTGCACGCCGTCGCGCAGGTACTGCATCAGGTGAACCATCGAACAGGCAATGCCACGTTCGGTCTGGAACCCGGCAACGAACACTCGAGGCCGACGGGCCAGACGCTCGGCGACCTGCTGCCAGGCTTCACCCTGACTGTATTCATGGACACGCATCAGTGCCGCCACCTCCAGATCGAGGCCGCGAGAAGGGCCGGACTGTTGGCGAAATTCGCGCAGGCGGTCGCCCATCAGCCACGGTCCCTGCCCCAGGTCTTCTTTGAGATCCGCCTTGAGCGCCTTGAGGTGCGGGTAACCAATGGCTCGGCAGAAGCGGCCGACACTGGATTCGCTGACACCCAGCGTGGCGGCCAGGGAAGCAGCAGTGAGGAACGGCAATTCCGTGGTATTGGCCAGCATGTAGCTGGCAATCATGCGCGCGGACGATGAGGCGGTTGGCAAGATGGCTTCGAGACGCTGCTTGAGGGACTGGCTCATGAGGATGCCTTGGGGTAGGTAGCGCGTGAAAATGAATCTGATCTTTTTCTGTCATCGTGTCAATAATGGCAGATACCTGTCATTTGTTGCCAAAAGAAACGCAGCCGTTGCAGCTGCGTTCATTGACCGATCAGTGACCGATCAGTAGTGGTACCACTTCACCTCGAGCATGACCTCGTTGCGCGGCGAGCTCAAATGGCTGAACTCGCGCTGAGCGCTCAGGCGCAGGCCCAGGTTGCGAGAAATTTCCCACTGCTGATTCAGACTCAGGCTGCGGCGCACTTCGCCATTGGTGAAGTAGTCACCCTTGCCCTCCAGGCTGAAATTGCCCAAGTCGTTCTTCCACAGCACACCGCTGTTGAAACCCGCCGCCGGCGTGACGAACTGGGCAAAGTCGTTGTTGTGTTCCACCCGTGCCGTGCCAAGGGCAAAGCCCAGCAGGTGCTCGCCAAGCTGCCACGTACCGCCGGCACCGCCGTTCACATGGGACACCAGGTTTTCGTCGCCATGCTTGCCCAGCACCCGTTCCAGGCCGCCGGTGACCTGCCAGGAGAGGGGTTGCAACAGCTCGTTGCGCGGCGTCAGCGAACGGATCGTTGCCAGGTCAAGCTGCTGCAATTGCCAGTCATTGCCCTCGTACTGGCGCACTTTCAAGCCCAGGATCTCGATCTGCGCGCCCAGCGGAAAGCCCTCGGCGTTGTCGTTGAGGTCGTGATACGCCATGCGCAGCCCGTACTCGGCGAACGCGGTATCACCGCGGGTACCCACACCCGCGCTCCAGGTGCGTGACTGATGGCCATCCTCGGGCAAGCCCGGCCGGGCGATGTCCAGCGGGGGCGGGGGGTTGCGGTTGATCGCGCGCAGCAACTGGAAACTGCGCTGGGTCCTCGCCGGATCGCGCTCCTGGCCGGTGGCCCGATAGCGCTCGAGACGAAACGCGGCATCCTGGATCAGCGCCTGACGCTCCCTGCCCAGCGCCTGAAAACCTTCACTGTCGATCTGCGCCGTGTCGGCAGCGATCCGCTGTACCCATTGCTGCTCGCTGCTGTCCAGCGGCTTGGCGCGTTCGAGCAACTCGCGCTCGCGAGATGCGCGATAGTCGATCTTCTCGACCAGCCCGGCAGCCTTCACCGCCTTCACCGTGTCGGTGGGAATGGCGGTCAGGGGGAATTGTGAGGTCAGGTCCAGGCCTGGCCTGGCCACCTGAAGCAGTTCGAGTAGACGATACGAGCAGTTTTCATCGAAGAAGAAATAGTCGAACTGCACCTGCTTGAGTTCCCACACATGCTCGACCATGCGCCCGGTTTCTTCCGGCGTGAGGTTGAGCCGGTACTCCCACAGGTCGCGGTTTTCCAGGCTGCGGTATTCGGAAAGCTTTTCCTGGTAGGGCACCAGGGCGAACAAGCCAGGATAGCCGCCGGCCAGGCCCTTCCAGGCGTAGAGAATGCTGTTGTCACCGCCTTCGACATAGGCGCCGAAGTTGATCGCATAGCTGAGCAGCGCAGTGTTGTTGCTTTGCACATCGGCCTGATCGATGCGCAGCAGGGTATGCCCGAACATCGACGAGGGGCTGTTCAGGTACGCCGCCGGGAATATCAGCACGGCGCTGTGGGGGGCCACGTCCGAGAACCACTTGCGGAACTCGGCGCAGTCCACGGTCGGCAGGTCGCTGAGCCCAAGCTGCTCGCGCAACCAGCGGGTACGCGCCGGGAACACGCACTGTGCATGGCGATCGCCCGTGCCTGCGGGTGCATAGATGGCCTTCAACGTGGCCTGCAGCTCGGCATCCGGATGGTGCGCGCCATCATCGGCCAGGAAGAATTTGCGGTCATCGACATAGCTGCGCCAGCCGCCGAGCTTGCCACGCTCGTAATGGCCGACGGAAATCCAGTACGGATCGTCGGCCAACTGTTGCAGACGCTGAGCGTCGAGGTGCGGAGCGGCATGCAGCGGGGCGCACACACAGAGCGCCAGGAAGGCAAGGCGTTTGAGCATTGTCGGCAACTAGTTCGGCGAAATCGGAAAGGGGGGATGCCCGCTCCGAAAGGAGCGGGCGGGTCGAGCTTAAGCCTGGGTGGCGTATTTGGCCAGACGTGGATCGTTTTTCAGGACCGCGATGGTGTTGCTGTGTACGTCTTCAGCGGTGCTGTCGGCGCTGCTGAAGATCTGCTGGAAGTGCTCGTGGGTAACCGACTGGAAGTAGGCACGGTCTTCGGGAGCGACGCCCAGAACCACGGCATAGGTGGTCAGTGCTTCGCCTTGGCCCTTGGCCATGTCTTCGGACAGCTCGTCCATCATGCCATTCATGGCAATCCAGGATTTACCGCCATAGGTCAGTGCAGCGTTGGTGGAGCAGCCGTTGGTGCCCGAGGTCATGCCGAAGGTGGCGTTGCCCGAAGTGCCGTTGGTGGTGGAAGCCAGGAAGTGCGCCGGAGTGCCGCGCTGGCCTTCGAACAACATGTTGCCCCAACCGCAATCCGGACCGCCGGGCGCTTGCGCCATGGCATTGATCGAGACGGCGGCGAACAGAGTACCCAGCAGAATCCGTTTCATAGCGTTGTTCTCTTTTTTGATGTGCTTACCGAGGGTCTAAGTGCCTGGGGATCCAGGACGGGCCGGTTATTTGGCCAGCCGCGTAACTTGGAGTTTAGGCAAGCGTTGCAGTTCCGCACGAAATGAGTAACTTGCAGCCTTGAGCGTCCAGCCCCGCTGCAGCTTGCACCGCCGCCACAGAAGCGCCCAGAATGACCGCATCTGCCCCGCCGAAGTAAGGATGCCCGATGCCCGATTCCGTAGCTGCCAGCCTGCGTCTTGCACCCGAGGCACTGACCCGCCCGTTTTCCGCTGAACAGTTCAACTTCACCACCACCAACGACCTGGAACCCTTCCGTGGCGTCCTGGGCCAGGAGCGCGCCGTCGAGGCCTTGCAGTTCGGCGTCGCCATGCCACGCCCCGGCTACAACGTATTCGTCATGGGCGAGCCCGGCACCGGCCGCTTCTCGTTCGTCAAACGCTACCTGAAAGCCGAGGGCAAGCGCCTGCAGACCCCGGCCGACTGGGTCTATGTGAACAACTTCGATGAGCCGCGCGAACCCCGCGCCCTCGAGCTGCCGCCCGGCAGTGCAGGTGCCTTCATCGGCGACATCGGGGGGCTCATCGACAATCTGCTGGCGACATTTCCAGCGGTGTTCGAGCATCCGTCCTACCAGCAGCGCAAGAGCGCCATCGACCGCGCCTTCAATCAGCGTTACGACCGCGCACTGGATGTGATCGAAAAACTCTCGCTGGAAAAAGACATCGCGTTGTACCGCGACAGCAGCAACATCGCCTTCACCCCGATGCTCGACGGCAAGGCCCTGGACGAAGCCGAGTTCGCCCAGTTGCCCGAAGTCGACCGCGAGCGCTTCCATACCGATATCTCCAATCTGGAAGAGCGCCTCAACGAGGAGCTGGCCAGCCTGCCGCAGTGGAAACGCGAGTCGAGCAACCAGTTGCGTCACCTGAACGAAGAAACCATCACCCTGGCCCTGCAGCCATTGCTCGCGCCGCTGTCGGAAAAATACGCCGAGAACGCTGCGGTGTGCGGTTACCTGCAGGCCATTCAGGTCAATTTGCTCAAGACCGTGGTCGAGCAGTTGGTCGATGACAGCAAGGCCGATGCCCAGGCCCGCAAGCTGCTGGAAGAGCAGTACAGCCCCAGCCTGGTGGTCGGCCATCACCAGAGCGGTGGCGCGCCGGTGGTGTTCGAACCACACCCGACCTACGACAACCTGTTCGGCCGGATCGAATACAGCACCGATCAGGGCGCGCTCTACACCACCTACAAGCAGTTGCGCCCCGGCGCCCTGCACCGGGCCAACGGTGGCTTCCTGATTCTGGAAGCCGAGAAGATGCTGGGCGAGCCCTTCGTCTGGGACGCGCTCAAGCGCGCCTTGCAATCGCGCAAGCTGAAGATGGAATCGCCACTGGGCGAGTTCGGTCGGTTGGCCACTGTCACGCTCACGCCACAGATGATTCCCCTGCAAGTCAAAGTCATCATCATCGGTGCTCGCCAGTTGTACTACGCGCTGCAGGATCACGATCCCGACTTCCAGGAGATGTTCCGCGTCCTGGTGGACTTCGACGAAGACATCCCTATGGTCGACGAGAGCCTGGAGCAGTTCGCCCAACTGCTGAAGACGCGTACCTCGGAGGAGGGCATGGCGCCGTTGACCGGTGACGCCGTCGCGCGCCTAGCCACCTACAGTGCGCGGCTGGCAGAAAACCAGGGGCGGCTGTCGGCCCGTATCGGCGACTTGTTCCAGCTGGTCAGCGAGGCGGACTTCATCCGCCACCTGGCCAACGAAGAACGTACCGACGCCGGCCACATCGAGCGCGCGCTCAAGGCCAAGGCCACGCGCACCGGCCGGGTTTCGGCGCGCATCCTCGACGACATGCTGGCGGGCATCATCCTGATCGACACCAGCGGCGCTGCGGTCGGCAAGTGCAACGGCCTGACGGTGCTGGAAGTGGGCGACTCGGCGTTCGGTGTGCCGGCGCGCATCTCGGCCACGGTGTATCCGGGCGGCAGCGGCATCGTCGACATCGAGCGCGAGGTCAACCTGGGTCAGCCGATCCACTCCAAGGGGGTGATGATTCTCACCGGCTACCTGGGCAGTCGCTATGCACAGGAATTTCCCCTGGCCATTTCCGCCAGCATCGCCCTGGAGCAATCCTACGGATACGTGGATGGCGACAGCGCGTCGCTGGGCGAGGCCTGCACCTTGATCTCGGCGCTCTCGAAAATGCCGCTCAAACAGTGCTTCGCGATCACCGGTTCCATCAACCAGTTCGGCGAAGTCCAGGCGGTGGGCGGGGTCAACGAGAAGATCGAGGGTTTCTTCCGCCTGTGCGAGGCCCGCGGCCTGACGGGCGAGCAGGGCGCGATCATTCCGCAGGCCAACGTCGCCACCTTGATGCTCGACGAAAAGGTCCTGCAGGCGGTCCGCGACGGCAAGTTCCATGTCTATGCGGTGCGCCAGGCGGACGAGGCATTGAGCCTGCTGGCCGGTGAGCCAGCCGGTGAACCCGACGAGAACGGCGCGTTTCCCGAGGGCAGCATCAATGCCCGCGTGGTAGAGCGGCTGCGGGTCATCGCGGAAATGATCAGTGAGGAAGACCTCAAGGAAGCCGAGAAAGAGCACGCGCTGGAAGAACTGGTCGAGGTCCGGCCAACGGTGTAGGTGTCCGAGGGGCCACCCAGCACGGGTCGGCCCCTCTGCGGCATCGTGCGGCGTCACCCGGCCAGGGTGCGCCGTCGATTTGCGGAAAACTGACCTCTGCAGGCGGCAGGCGGCTGCGACACACCGTCGCACGTCGTGCTTTGCCATGGCCGTGGCTATAATCGTCGCCAATTTCCACCACCCTGTGAGCCTCAATGGAACGCTTCATCGAAAAAACCATGTACGCCTCGCGCTGGTTGCTGGCGCCGATCTACGTTGGCCTGTCCCTTGGGTTGCTGGCGCTGGCCCTGAAATTCTTCCAGGAAATCTTCCACGTCCTTCCCAACATCTTTGCCATGGCCGAATCGGAAGTGATCCTGGTGCTGCTCTCGCTCATCGACATGGCGCTGGTTGGCGGCCTTCTGGTGATGGTGATGATCTCGGGCTACGAAAACTTCGTGTCGCAACTGGACATCGAAGAGGGCGTCGAGAAGCTCAGCTGGCTGGGCAAGATGGACTCGTCTTCGCTGAAGATGAAAGTTGCCGCTTCGATCGTGGCCATTTCGTCCATCCATCTGCTGCGGGTGTTCATGGATGCCAAGAACATCGAGCCGCAGTACCTGATGTGGTACGTGATCATCCACATGACCTTCGTCATTTCGGCGTTTGCCATGGGCTACCTGGACAAGCTGACCAAGCACTGATTGCACCTGTGGCACGGGCGCATACGGCCCGGCCTGCTGAAGTGCGGGCCTGCAGTGTGCTAGTCTGCTGGCCCTTTTATCCGGGCGCGCCCTTCATCCCCGCATGAAGATTGCGGCGCGGCCCCGCAGCGGAGCAGTGTTATGTCCGAAGTACAATTGTCGACCGACGAAACCCGCGTCAGCTATGGCATTGGCCGTCAACTGGGCGGCCAACTGCGCGACAACCCACCACCTGGCGTCAGCCTGGAAGCCATCCTGGTTGGCCTGACCGATGCGTTCCGTGGCCATGAAAGCCGTGTGAGTGAAGAAGAGCTGAACGCCAGCTTCAAGGTGATCCGCGACATCATGCAGGCCGAGCAGCAGGCCAAGGCCGAAGCTGCGGCCGGCGAAGGCAAGGCGTACCTGGCCGAAAATGCCAAGCGTGCCGAAATCACCAGCACCGCCAGCGGCTTGCAGTACGAAGTGTTGAGCACAGGCGAAGGCAGCAAGCCGGCCGGTGACAGCACCGTGCGCGTTCACTACCACGGTACCCTGACCGATGGCACCGTGTTCGACAGCTCCTACAACCGTGGCGAGCCGGCCGAATTCCCGGTCAACGGCGTGATCGCTGGCTGGACCGAAGCCCTGCAACTGATGCCTGCCGGCAGCAAGTGGCGTGTCCACGTACCGAGTGAACTGGCCTACGGCGCCCAGGGCGTCGGCAGCATCCCGCCGCACAGCGTGCTGGTGTTCGACGTCGAGCTGCTCGAAGTCCTGTAACCCGCCAGCGGAAACGCACTCCCTATAGCAGCGGCGCAAGCCGCGTCCGGCCTCACCGCGTGCGTCCAGAAACACCGCACCCACCGCCGACGCGGCTCGCGCCGCTGCTACAGGTGCCTGGCCTCCACCGACGACGCGGCTTGCGCCGCTGCTGCAGGGGGCCTGCATGCACTGCTGACGCGGCTCGCGCTGCTGCTGCGGGGAGTGCGGTATCTGTAGCAGCGGCGCAAGCCGCGTCCGGCTTCAGCGCGGTGTATCAGTGCAACTCCCCCATTGGCCGCAGTGCCCGTGCGTAGCAGAACAAAAACAGGTTGCGCACCACTTCCTTGAGCACTCCAGGTTCGCTCGAACTCAGGCCATGCAGGTCGAGGTCACCCTGGTCGCGTAGCTCATCCAGAGCATCCTCGCCAAGCACCGCACAGACTTCACCCGTCTCGCGATGCAGGATGCGCAGGTAGGGGTGTGGGCGGTCGAGCCAGGCGTCGATCAGATAGGTCATGGCAATTCTCCTTGAGGGCATTCAATGAGAATAATTCTTATTCATGTAATAGCAAGCGACTATTTGCCTTCCGCAGGCATTGCACCCTTGGAAGTCAGGCCGGGCGCCTCGCGACGGCCCGGACCGCTGGTCGGGCGACGCCTCAGACCTTGCGCACGAACTCGGACTTGAGCTTCATCGCGCCAATGCCGTCGATCTTGCAGTCGATGTCATGGTCGCCATCGCACAGGCGGATATTCTTGACCTTGGTGCCGACCTTGACCACCAGCGAGGAGCCTTTGACCTTGAGGTCCTTGATCACGGTAACGGTGTCGCCGTCGGCCAGGGCATTGCCCACCGAGTCCTTGATCGTCAAAGCATCGCCGTCGGTACTCTCGTCGCTCGTGGCCGACCACTCATGGCTGCATTCGGGACAGATCAGCTGAGTGCCGTCTTCGTAGGTGTATTCGCTGTTGCATTTGGGGCAGGGCGGCAGCGTGCTCACGAGATTCCTCGGGGGTAGGGAATAAAGGCGCGCAGTATATAGGGTTTTTGCCGCAAGAGCCCATCAGCGCCAGCTGCCATGCAAGGCGCGCTTTTATGGGGAGTATGGTTCTTGCCTGGGAGCAGGGCTGCTGTGGAAGTGGGCGCTGCCCGCGAGAGCTCACCGCTCACTCACCGTAGAATCAGACACGTGTGGGAGCGGGCGCTGCCCTCGAGAGCCCACCGCCCACCCACCGTAGAATCAGACACTTGTGAAAGCGGGCTCTGCCCGCGAGAGCCTACCGCTAACCCACCGTAGAATCGGACACTTGTGGGAGCGGGCTCTGCCCGCGAATGGCCCACCACCGAATCAGTGCGTACGCGCCACCGCAAATTCACTCAGCTCGACCAGGGCATCCCGGTATTGGCTGGCAGGCAGCGCCTCCAGCTGAGCAACGGCCTTGGCCACATAATCGCGTGCCAGCTGCGCGGTGTAATCCAGCGCGCCACAATCCTCGACCGCAGTGCGGATGCGTTCCAGATCCTCGATCCCGCCCTTCTGGATCGCCTGGCGGACCAGCGCTGCCTGCTCGGCGGTGCCTTCACGCATGGTATAGATCAGTGGCAAGGTCGGCTTGCCCTCGGCCAGATCGTCGCCCACGTTCTTGCCGAGGGTTTCGGCGTCGCCTCGATAATCGAGCAGATCGTCGACCAGCTGGAAAGCGACGCCCAGGTGATCACCGAACGTGCGCAGCGCTTCACACTGTTCGGGGCTGGCACCGGTGAGCGCCGCGGCGCTGTGTGCCGAGGCTTCGAAGAGCATCGCGGTCTTGCCGCGGATCACTTCCATGTAGATTTCTTCGGTGGTGCTGGCGTCCCGTACCTTGGACAGCTGCAGCACTTCGCCTTCGGCAATGATGCGCGTGGCGTGCGACAGGATCTTCATGACCGACATCGAGCCCAGCTCGACCATCATTTCGAACGAGCGCGAATAGAGGAAGTCGCCCACCAGCACGCTTGGAGCGTTGCCCCACTTGGCATTGGCGGTGGACCGACCACGGCGCATGCCGGACATGTCGACCACGTCGTCATGCAGCAGGGTCGAGGTGTGCAACAGCTCGATGGTGGCTGCCAGCAGACGCAGGTCGTCGCTTTGATGGCCCAATGCTTTGCCGGCGAGGAGCACCAGCAGCGGCCGCAGGCGCTTGCCCCCAGAGGAGGTGATGTAGTCGCTGATCGTCGATACCAACGGCACGCGCGAGGTCAGCTGCTGCTTGATGATCCCGTCGACGGCGCTGAAATCGTCCGCCACCGCGCGGTAGAAAGCTTGGGGTTGCATCAGCGAGAGTCGCTCCAGAAGGGTTGCGCGGCATGCTAGGACGCGGGTCGGGGTGTGTCAAGGCGCGTCCATGGCCCTGCGCGCCCGTGTGCAGGGCCGGCACGGCCCGGTATGGCCCGTGAAAGGCGTTCTGCCAGGTCCGCCAAGCCAATGAGGCGACTGGCGGCCTCTTGTCAGAGGTTCGCCGCTTGCGTACAATCGCGCACCCTGAACTTCCTGGGCAGCACCTGCCTTACGCAATTGCATTTGGGGCGTTCCAACCCATGCAGCCATGCCAGCCGACACTCTACTTATAAAGAGCTGGGTGAGCAGGATTATCGGAGAAATACCATGTCGTATGCAGTAATCGTTACCGGTGGCAAGCAATACAAGGTCGCCCCAGGTGAATACCTGAAGATCGAGAAACTGGAAATCGCCACCGGCGAATCCGTTACCTTTGATCGCGTTCTGTTGGTCGCCAATGGCGACGACGTGAACATCGGCGCTCCAGTGGTTGCCGGCGCTACCGTTGTGGCTGAAGTGATTTCCCAAGGTCGTCACGATAAAGTCCGCATCATCAAGTTCCGTCGTCGTAAGCACCACATGAAGCGCATGGGCCACCGCCAGTGGTACACCGAGATCAAAATCACCGGTATTCAGGCTTAATTTCAGCCTAATTCCTCACTAGGAGAATTGACTCATGGCACACAAAAAAGCTGGTGGTAGTACCCGTAACGGTCGCGACTCAGAAGCCAAACGCCTTGGCGTGAAGATGTATGGCGGCCAGGCTATCATCCCAGGCAACATCATCGTGCGTCAGCGCGGCACCCAGTTCCACGCTGGCTACGGCGTTGGCATGGGCAAGGATCACACCCTGTTCGCGAAAGTCGCAGGCGTGATCAAGTTCGAAGTAAAGGGCGCCTTCGGTCGTCGTTACGTGAGCGTTGTCGCAGCTTAATCGCGACGCCGCTGGAGAAGCCCTGTCTTGCGACGGGGCTTTTTCGTTTTTGGAGTGAGTCTCTTGCAAAGGTTTGCATGGGCTGTCGGTACGAGAGTCATTGACGGGTTTGCCGCGCTCATTTTCGCAAGAGCCTTACGTTTCAGTTTCATTAGCTCGTCCCTGCGGCGAGAGGCGTATTTTTCATGAAGTTTGTAGATGAAGTATCCATCCGCGTGAAAGCGGGTGACGGTGGCAACGGCTGCATGAGCTTTCGCCGCGAAAAATTCATTGAGAATGGCGGCCCCAACGGCGGCGACGGTGGCGATGGCGGCTCGATCTACATGATCGCCGACGAAAACCTCAACACTTTGGTCGACTATCGCTATACCCGCCACTTCGATGCCGAGCGCGGCGCCAACGGTGGTAGCACCGATTGCACCGGCAAGAAAGGTGAAGACATGGAGCTGCGCGTACCGGTAGGTACCACGGTGATCGATGCTTCCACGCAGGAAGTGATCGGTGACCTGGTCAAGGCCGGTCAGCGCCTGCTCGTCGCACACGGCGGCTGGCACGGTCTGGGCAACACCCGCTTCAAGTCCAGTACCAACCGCGCGCCGCGCCAGACCAGTCCGGGCAAGCCGGGTGAGCAGCGTGACCTCAAGCTGGAAATGAAAGTGCTGGCCGATGTTGGCTTGCTGGGCCTGCCCAATGCTGGCAAGAGCACCTTCATCCGCTCGGTCTCCGCGGCCAAGCCCAAGGTGGCGGACTACCCGTTCACCACATTGGTGCCGAATTTGGGTGTGGTCAGTGTCGATCGCTGGAAGAGCTTCGTGGTAGCCGACATTCCCGGTCTGATCGAGGGCGCTTCGCACGGTGCCGGCCTGGGTATCCGCTTCCTCAAGCACTTGGCGCGTACGCGCGTGCTGTTGCACCTGGTCGACATGGCGCCGCTGGATGAAACCAGTGCTGCCGATGCCGCCGAAGTGATCGTCAACGAACTGGTCAAGTTCAGTCCGTCGCTGGCCGAGCGCGAGCGCTGGCTGGTGCTCAACAAGTGCGACCAGATTCTGGAAGAAGAGCACGAAGAGCGGGTCAAGGAAATCGTCGACCGCCTGGAGTGGGAAGGTCCGGTCTACGTGATCTCGGCCATCGCCAAGGAAGGTACCGAGCGCCTGAGCCGCGACATCATGCGCTACCTTGAAGACCGTGCCGATCGCCTGGCCCGTGACCCGGCCTATGCCGATGAGCTGGCCGAGCTCGACCAGCGCATCGAAGACGAGGCTCGCGCGCAGCTGCAGGCCCTGGATGATCAGCGCGCACTGCGCCGTAGCGGCGTGAAGAGCGTCCACGACATCGGCGATGACGACGATTGGGAAGAAGAAGACGCCGAAGACGGCCCGGAAATCATCTACGTCCGCGACTAGTGCGTATGGGTGCAGGTCCCGCTTCTGTAGGAGCGGCCCGCGGCCGCGAAGGGCGCACCGCGGTGTGCCTGGCACTCCACGGTGTCTTCTTCGCAGCCGATGACCGCTCCCACAGTGATCTCCAGTGTTAAACTAAGCGCCGCTCACCATGAGCGGCGTTTTTGTTTTTCTACCGGGCAAAGGTTGGCAGATGATGCGGAGCAAGGTGACGGGTGCGCAGCGTTGGGTCGTGAAGATCGGCAGTGCGCTGCTGACCGCGGACGGCAAGGGTCTGGATCGCGCGGCGATGAGTGTCTGGGTCGAGCAGATGGTTGCTTTGCACAATGCCGGGGTCGAGCTGGTGCTGGTCTCTTCGGGGGCTGTAGCGGCCGGCATGAGTCGTCTTGGATGGGTCAAGCGCCCCAGTGGCATGCACGAGCTGCAGGCTGCCGCCGCCATCGGCCAGATGGGGTTGGTGCAGGCCTGGGAGTCTAGCTTTGCCGAGCATGGCCGGCACACTGCGCAGATCCTGCTGACCCACGACGATCTCTCCGATCGCAAACGCTACCTCAATGCGCGCAGTACCCTGCGGACCCTGGTCGAGCTGGGCGTGGTGCCGGTCATCAATGAAAACGATACCGTGGTCACCGACGAAATCCGCTTCGGCGACAACGACACCCTGGCGGCCCTGGTGGCCAACCTGGTGGAGGCGGACCTGCTGGTGATCCTCACCGATCGCGATGGCATGTTCGATGCCGATCCGCGCACCAACCCCGATGCACAATTGATCTTCGAAGCGCGTGCCGACGACCCATCGCTGGATGCGGTTGCCGGCGGTACCGGCGGCGCGCTGGGGCGTGGCGGCATGCAGACCAAGCTGCGCGCCGCACGCCTGGCGGCTCGCTCCGGGGCGCATACGGTGATCGTCGGTGGCCGTATCGAGCGCGTGCTCGATCGGCTCAAGGCCGGCGAGCGCCTGGGTACGCTGCTGTCGCCCGAGCGTGAAATGCTCGCCGCGCGCAAGCAATGGCTGGCCGGACACTTGCAGACCCGCGGCACCCTGGTGCTCGACGAAGGGGCCGTGCAAGCCTTGACCGGTGGCCACAAGAGCCTGCTGCCGGTAGGTGTGAAAGTGGTCCAGGGAAGTTTTCGGCGGGGTGAAATGGTGGTGTGCGTGGCGCCCGATGGTCGCGAGATCGCACGTGGCCTGGCCAACTACAGTGCGCTGGAAGCCCAGAAAATCATTGGTCAGTCGTCGGACGTTATCGAGCGCTTGCTGGGCTATATGGCCGAGCCCGAGCTGGTGCACCGCGACAACCTGATCCTCGTTTGATCCCTACAGGAACGTTTCCATGAAAGTGCTCAAAGCCCTCGCGGCTGCCATGTTGTGCCTGCCGATGCTGGCGAGTGCCGAGGAAATCGGCCAGGTGTCCACGGTGTTCAAGGTTGTTGGTCCCAACGATCGCATCGTCGTCGAGGCGTTCGATGATCCCAAGGTGCCAGGGGTGACCTGTTATCTGTCGCGCGCCAAGACGGGCGGAGTGAAGGGTGGCCTGGGCCTGGCGGAAGACCGTGCGGAAGCGTCCATCGCCTGCCGCCAGGTCGGGCCGATCCAGCTGCCGGGCAACTTGAAGGAGGGCGAGGAGGTGTTCAAGGAGCGCACCTCGCTGGTGTTCAAGACCATGCAGGTGGTCCGTTTCCACGACAAGAAGCGCAACGCCCTGGTGTATCTGGTCTACAGCGACCGCATGATCGAAGGCAGCCCGCAAAACGCCGTGACCGCCATCCCGATTCGCCCCTGGACCGAATAACCGCGTTGCACCCTTCGCGGCCGATGACCGCTCCTACGGAAGACATGCATGGCCCACCGTAGGAGCGGTCATCGGCCGCGAAAAGGGCGCCGCGGTGTGNATGGCCCACCGTAGGAGCGGTCATCGGCCGCGAAAAGGGCGCCGCGGTGTGTCAGGTAAGCCGCGTCGCACCCTTCGCGGCCACGGACCGCTCCTACGGAGGACATGCATAGCCCACCGTAGGAGCGGTCATCGGCCGCGAAAAAGGCACTGCGGTGTGTCAGGTAAGCCGCGTTGCACCCTTCGCGGCCGATGACCGCTCCTACGGAAGACATGCATGGCCCACCGTAGGAGCGGTCATCGGCCGTGAAAACGGCGCCTCGATACCGGCACATTCACACAGGCACAAAAAAGCCGACCCTGGGGTCGGCTTTTTCTACATCGTACAGCTGATCAGGCAGCAGCAGCCTGGTTCAGTGCTTTGATGTGGCCGTTCAGACGGCCCTTGTGGCGAGCAGCCTTGTTCTTGTGGATGATGCCTTTATCGGCCATACGGTCGATAACTGGCACGGCCAGAACGTAAGCAGCTTGTGCTTTTTCTGCGTCTTTTGCGTCGATGGCTTTGACTACATTCTTGATGTAGGTGCGAACCATGGAACGCAGGCTGGCGTTGTGGCTGCGACGCTTCTCAGCCTGTTTTGCACGTTTTTTGGCGGAAGGTGAGTTGGCCACCGTCGAGCTCCTCGAAAGACTTTTGAAATAGCAAACAAATAAGGCCGCGAATCATGCCCATCAACGAGTTGGTTGTCAAGGGTACGTGAGACGATCCGCTAAGTGGTTGGTCGGGTGTCGAAGTGATTCACTTCTGGCCCGCGACCTGTACACTCGCGAAGTTCTGGCTCTGCCTGCTGATGCGGCGCGGAGTATCGCACACCTGGGCCGGATATGGGCCTGCTCTTCGTCAACGGGCATGAAAAACTTTCGATGAACCTACTTAAATCCCTGGCCGCGGTCAGCTCCATCACCATGGTTTCGCGGGTGTTGGGCTTCGTCCGCGACACCATCATTGCGCGCATTTTCGGCGCCGGCATGGCCACCGATGCCTTCTTCATCGCTTTCAAGCTGCCCAACCTGCTGCGCCGGATCTTCGCCGAAGGCGCCTTCTCCCAAGCGTTCGTGCCCATTCTCGCCGAGTATAAGAGCCAGCAGGGCGAGGAGGCCACGCGTACCTTCATTGCCTACGTCGCCGGCCTGCTGACCCTCGCACTGGCGCTGGTGACGGTGGCCGGGATCCTCGCTGCGCCGTGGGTGATCTGGGCAACCGCTCCGGGTTTTGCCGATACCCCGGAGAAATTCGCGCTCACCAGCGATCTGTTGCGGGTGACCTTTCCTTATATATTGCTGATTTCGCTGTCGTCCTTCGTCGGTGCCATCCTCAACACCTACAACCGCTTCTCGGTTCCAGCTTTCACGCCCACGCTGCTGAACGTGTCGATGATCCTGTTTGCCCTGTTCCTCACGCCCTATTTCGATCCGCCGGTCATGGCGCTCGGCTGGGCCGTGCTGGCGGGTGGGTTGGCGCAATTGCTCTATCAACTGCCGCATCTGAAAAAGCTCGGCCTGCTGGTGCTGCCACGCCTGAGCCTGCGCGATACCGGTGCCCTGCGGGTGATGAAGCAGATGCTGCCGGCAATCCTCGGCGTATCGGTGAGCCAGATTTCGCTGATCATCAATACCGTCTTCGCCTCGTTCCTGGTGGCCGGCTCGGTGTCCTGGATGTACTACGCCGACCGCCTGATGGAGCTGCCGTCGGGGGTATTGGGCGTAGCCTTGGGCACGATCCTCCTGCCGACCCTGGCCAAGACCTACGCCAACAGGGACCGCCATGAATACTCGCGCATCCTCGACTGGGGGCTGCGCCTGTGTTTCGTGCTGGTCCTGCCGTGCGCGGTGGCCCTGGCGTTGCTCGCCGAGCCCTTGACCGTGGCCTTGTTCCAATATGGCAAGTTCACCGCGCTGGATGCGGCCATGACCCAGCGCGCGCTGATCGCCTATTCCATCGGCCTGCTGGGGATCATCCTGATCAAGGTGCTGGCGCCGGGCTTCTACGCCCAGCAGAACATTCGCACGCCGGTGAAGATCGCCATCTTCACCCTGGTGGCGACACAGGTCTTCAACCTGATGTTCATCAGCCATCTGCAGCACGCAGGCCTGGCGCTGGCCATCAGCCTGGGCGCCTGCCTGAACGCCGGGTTGCTGTACTGGAAGCTGCGTCAGCAGGACCTGTTCCAGCCGCAGCCGGGCTGGACCGCCTTTCTGTGCAAATTGGGCGTGGCCGTGCTGACCATGGCCGCTGCCTTGCTGGTGCTGCTGCAGTACATGCCGGCCTGGGCCGACGGGCAGATGCTCGAGCGCTTCCTGCGCCTGGGGCTGTTGGTGTTGACAGGCGTGCTAGTGTATTTCGGAATGTTGTTGGCCATGGGCTTCCGCCTCAAGGACTTCGCTCGCCGCGGGCTGGCGTGATCCTCGAGCGCACTGGTTGCCCTTGGCCGCGAGCGGTTTTATGCGTTAGCGAACATCCATGCACGCTGTTGCCTGTCGTCGACGCGTGGGTATGGTTATAATCGACCACTTTATGAGCAAGAAGCGCGTTATGCAGCTGGTTCGAGGCCTTCACAATCTGCGGCCCCAGCATCGGGGCTGCGCCGCCACCATTGGCAATTTCGACGGTGTCCATCGTGGCCACCAGGCTATTCTGGCCCGGCTGCGCGAGCGTGCCCGCGAGTTGGGCGTGCCCAGTTGTGTGGTCATCTTCGAGCCCCAGCCGCGCGAATACTTCAGCCCGCAGACCGCGCCGGCACGTCTGGCCCGGCTGCGCGACAAAGTGCAGCTGCTGGCTGCGGAACAGGTCGATCTGGTGCTGTGCCTGGCCTTCAACAAGCGCCTGAGCCAGCTCAGTGCGTCGGAGTTCGTCGACACCATCCTGATCGACGGCCTGGGCGTGAAACATCTGGAGGTTGGTGACGACTTCCGCTTCGGCTGCGACCGGGCAGGGGACTTCGATTTCCTGACCCAGGCCGGCAGCCTCCAGGGCTTTACCGTCGAGTCGGCGCAGACCGTCGAAATGGACGGCGTCCGCGTCAGCAGCACCCAGGTCCGCAAGGCTCTGGCTGCGGCCGACTTCGAACGTGCCGGGCAGTTGCTCGGCCGGCCCTTCTGCATCGAAGGAAGGGTTCTGCACGGGCAGAAGCTGGCCCGCCAACTGGGCTGGCCCACTGCCAATGTGCAACTCAAGCGCCGTCGCGCGCCGCTCACCGGGGTATACCTGGTCAGTGTCGACATCGACGGCAAGACCTGGCCAGGAGTCGCCAACATAGGCGTGCGGCCAACCGTTGCAGGTGATGGCAGTGCCCACCTGGAAGTGCATTTGCTGGACTTTGCCGGTGACCTCTATGGCCGGCATTTAACGGTGGCGTTCCACCACAAGCTGCGTGATGAGCAGCGTTTCGCCTCGCTTGAGGCGCTGAAGTCGGCGATCGATGCGGATGTCGCCGCCGCGCGTGCCCACTGGGCCAAGCCAACCGCTTAAATTGAAGAGCCTGAAATGACCGACTACAAAGCCACGCTAAACCTTCCGGACACCGCCTTCCCAATGAAGGCCGGCCTGCCCCAGCGCGAGCCGCAAACTCTGCAGCGCTGGGACAGCATTGGCCTGTACCAGAAGCTTCGCGAGATTGGCAAGGACCGTCCCAAGTTCGTCCTGCACGACGGCCCGCCCTATGCCAACGGCAATATCCACATCGGTCACGCGGTCAACAAGATCCTCAAGGACATGATCACCCGTTCCAAGACTCTGGCCGGCTTCGATGCGCCGTACGTGCCGGGATGGGACTGTCATGGCCTGCCGATCGAGCACAAGGTCGAAGTCACCCACGGCAAGAACCTGGGCGGCGACAAGACCCGCGAACTGTGCCGCGCCTATGCCAGCGAGCAGATCGAAGGGCAGAAGGCCGAGTTCATCCGTTTGGGCGTGCTGGGCGACTGGGCCAACCCGTACAAGACCATGAGCTTCCCCAACGAGGCCGGCGAGATCCGTGCGCTGGCCGAAATGGTCCGCAACGGCTTCGTGTTTAAGGGCCTCAAGCCGGTGAACTGGTGCTTCGATTGCGGCTCGGCCCTGGCCGAGGCCGAGGTCGAGTACGCCGACAAGAAGTCGCCGACCATCGACGTCGCTTTCCCGATCGCCGACCAGCAGGCCCTGGCCGACGCCTTCGGCCTGCCCGGCCTGGAGAAGCCGGCCAGCATCGTGATCTGGACCACCACCCCGTGGACCATCCCGGCCAACCAGGCGCTCAACGTCCATCCAGAATTCACCTACGCCCTGGTCGACGTCGGTGATCGCCTGCTGGTGCTCGCCGAAGAACTGGTCGAGAGCTGCCTGGCGCGCTACAGCCTGCAAGGTACGGTGCTCGCCACTACCGTGGGTGCCAAGCTCGAGCTGATCAACTTCCGACATCCGTTCTATGACCGCCTGTCGCCGGTGTACCTGGCCGACTACGTCGAACTGGGCGCGGGCACCGGTGTGGTTCACTGCTCGCCTGCCTATGGCGTGGACGACTTCAACATCTGCAAGCAGTACGGCCTGACCAACGACGACATCATCGGCCCGGTGCAGAGCAATGGCGTGTATGTCGAATCGCTGCCGTTCTTCGGCGGCCAGTTCATCTTCAAGGCCAACCCGAACATCGTCGACAAGCTGACCGAAGTCGGTGCGTTGATGCACACCGAAGTGGTCAGTCACAGCTACATGCACTGCTGGCGGCACAAGACCCCGCTGATCTACCGCGCCACCGCGCAGTGGTTCGTCGGCATGGACAAGCCACCTGTCGAAGGCGACACCCTGCGCGAGCGCGCGGTGAAAGCCATCGAGGAAACCAAGTTCGTCCCGGCCTGGGGCCAGGCGCGCCTGCACTCGATGATCGCCAACCGTCCCGACTGGTGCATCTCGCGCCAGCGCAACTGGGGCGTGCCGATTCCGTTCTTCCTCGACAAGGCCACCGGTGAGCTGCACCCACGCACCGTCGAGCTGATGGAAGAGGTGGCCAAGCGCGTCGAAGTCGAAGGCATCGAAGCCTGGTTCAAGATGGACGCCGCCGAGCTGCTGGGCGATGACGCCGCCAACTACGACAAGATCAGCGACACGCTGGACGTCTGGTTCGACTCGGGCACCACCCACTGGCACGTGCTGCGCGGCTCGCACCCGATGGGCCACGAAAGCGGCCCGCGTGCCGACCTGTACCTGGAAGGTTCGGACCAGCACCGCGGCTGGTTCCACTCTTCGCTGCTGACCGGCTGCGCCATCGACAACCATGCGCCATATCGCGAGCTGCTGACCCACGGTTTCACCGTGGACGAGAACGGCCGCAAGATGTCCAAGTCGCTGGGCAACGTCATCGCCCCGCAGAAGGTCAACGACACCCTGGGTGCCGACATCATGCGGCTGTGGGTTTCGGCCACCGACTATTCGGGCGAAATGGCCGTGTCGGACACCATCCTGCAACGCAGTGCCGACGCCTACCGTCGCATCCGCAACACGGCGCGCTTCCTGCTCTCCAACCTCAGCGGCTTCAACCCGGCCACCGACCTGCTGCCGGCCGATCAGATGATCGCCCTTGACCGTTGGGCCGTTGACCGGGCGCTGCTGCTGCAACGCGAGCTGGAAGAGCACTACGGCGAATACCGCTTCTGGAACGTCTACTCCAAGGTGCACAACTTCTGCGTGCAGGAGCTGGGTGGCTTCTATCTGGACATCATCAAGGATCGCCAGTACACCACCGGGGCCAACAGCGTTGCCCGGCGCTCCTGCCAGACCGCGCTGTACCACATCAGCGAGGCGCTGGTGCGTTGGATCGCGCCGATCCTGGCGTTCACCGCCGACGAGCTGTGGCAGTACCTGCCGGGCGAGCGCAACGAATCGGTGATGCTCAACACCTGGTACCAGGGCCTGAGCGAGTTGCCCGAGGGCTTCGAGCTGGATCGCGCCTACTGGGAACGCGTGATGGCGGTGAAGACCGCAGTCAACAAGGAAATGGAAAACCTGCGCGCCGCCAAGGCCATCGGCGGCAACCTGCAGGCCGAAGTGACCCTGTACAGCGAAGACGCGCTGAACACCGACCTGGCCAAGCTGGGCAACGAGCTGCGCTTCGTGCTGATCACCTCGGGTGCCACCTTGGCACCATTCGCCCAGGCTCCGGCCGATGCGGTGGTCACCGAGGTCGCCGGACTGAAGCTCAAGGTGGTCAAGTCGAGTGGTGTGAAGTGCGCGCGTTGCTGGCACTTCCGTGACGACGTAGGCGTGGACCCCGAGCATCCGGAAATCTGTGGGCGCTGCGTCGACAACATCAGCGGTGATGGCGAGGTGCGCCACTATGCCTGATTCGTCGGCGTCCTTCGGTCGCTACGGCCACTTGAAGTGGCTGTGGCTCAGCGTGTTGGTGATGGTGCTGGACCAGGCCACCAAGTTCTATTTCGACGGCACCCTGCAGATGTACGAGCAGATCGTGGTCATTCCCGACCTGCTCAGCTGGACCCTGGCCTACAACACCGGCGCCGCCTTCAGCTTCCTGGCCGACAGTGGCGGCTGGCAGCGCTGGCTGTTCACCCTGATCGCCGTGGTGGTCAGCGTGGTGCTGGTGGTCTGGCTCAAGCGCCTGGGGCGCAGCGACACCTGGCTGGCGATAGCGCTGGCCCTGGTGCTGGGCGGCGCGGTCGGCAACCTGTTCGACCGTGTCGTGCTCGGCCATGTGGTCGACTTCATTCTGGTGCATTGGCAGGATCGCTGGCGGTTCCCGGCGTTCAACCTGGCCGACAGCGCCATCACCGTCGGTGCGATCATGCTGGCGTTGGATATGTTCAAGAGCAAGAAAACCGGAGAAGCGGTGAATGACTGAGCAGCGCATCAGGGAAAACACTGAAGTGACCTTGCACTTCGCCCTGCACCTGGAAAACGGCGACACCGTCGACAGTACGTTCGACAAGTCGCCAGCGACCTTCAAGGTCGGCGATGGCAACCTGTTGCCGGGTTTCGAAGCCGCCTTGTTCGGCTTCAAGGCCGGCGACCGACGGACCGTGAAGGTGCTGCCGGAAAACGCTTTCGGCCAGCCCAATCCGCAGAACGTGCAAGTCATGCCGGCCTCGCAGTTCGCGAACATGGAGCTGTCCGAAGGGTTGCTGGTGATCTTCAACGACGCGGCCAACACCGAGCTTCCGGGCGTGGTGAAAGCATTCGACGACAACGAAGTGACGGTAGACTTCAACCACCCGTTGGCAGGCAAGACCCTGACCTTCGAGGTGGAAATTCTTTCGGTCACCGCCCTTTAAGGGCACCGAGGCAAGCATGCAAATCAAACTCGCCAATCCCCGTGGCTTCTGCGCGGGTGTGGACCGAGCGATCGAGATCGTCAACCGCGCCCTGGAAGTCTTCGGCGCACCGATCTATGTCCGCCACGAAGTGGTGCACAACAAGTTCGTGGTCGAAGACCTGCGCAATCGCGGCGCTATCTTCGTCGACGAACTCGACCAGGTGCCTGACGACGTCATCGTCATCTTCAGTGCCCACGGCGTTTCCCAGGCCGTGCGCCAGGAAGCGGCCGGGCGCGGCCTGAAGGTGTTCGATGCAACCTGCCCGCTGGTCACCAAGGTGCACATCGAGGTGGCTCGCTACAGCCGCGACGGCCGCGAGTGCATTCTCATCGGCCACGCCGGGCATCCGGAAGTCGAAGGAACCATGGGGCAGTACGATGCCAGCAACGGTGGCGCCATCTACCTCGTCGAAGACGAGAAAGACGTTGCCAACCTGAACGTGATCAACCCTGAAAACCTTGCCTTCGTGACCCAGACGACCTTGTCGATGGATGACACCAGCCGGGTCATCGACGCGTTGCGCGCGCGCTTCCCCGCCATTGGCGGGCCGCGCAAGGACGACATCTGCTACGCCACGCAAAACCGCCAGGACGCCGTCAAGATCCTGGCCGACGAGTGTGACGTGGTACTGGTAGTGGGCAGCCCGAACAGCTCCAACTCCAACCGGCTGCGCGAGCTGGCCGAGCGCATGGCCACCCCGGCGTACCTGATCGACGGCGCGCAGGACATGCAGCAAGGCTGGTTCGACGGCGTGCAGCGCATTGGCATTACCGCTGGTGCCTCGGCGCCCGAGGTGCTGGTGCGCGGTGTCATCGAGCAACTGCACGCCTGGGGTGCGACCGGCGCCGACGAGTTGATCGGTCGGCCGGAGAACATCACGTTCTCGATGCCCAAGGAATTGCGGGTGAAGACGATCGGTTAGCGCGGTTTGCCGCACCAGTCGGCAGACTGCGGATCTGGAAGATCAGTGATTCGGACCCTGCCGACCCAGTCGATCACGACGCGCCAACGTAACCGTGCGCGCTTCGGATCGCAAAAAAACAGAGACCCGGCATTTGACTCCCCTTTGACGCCGGCAGGTGCGCCGAAACTATCGAAGCGCACCTCGTGGCGTACCCACTTATTGCCGATGACAGGCACCTTGCCATCGAGGATATGGGTATTGAGGTGCGTACCTCTGGCGGTGCTCAGACCTCGAATATCCAGCAGTGTGACCCAGCCCCAACCCCAGCCCCGGTGGAACCCCCTTACCACCACAGGCGTCTGCCGCAGGATCGCTTCCGACCGGGCCATGCGCAATGTGAAAGCAAGTTCCTGCGCCACCACTTTTCGCCGCTGCTCCTGCAGAAACTCATGCAGGGCTGGCATGGCAATCGCAGCCAGTATCGCGACCACCGCCAGCACCACCACCAGCTCCACTAACGTAACTCCTTTACTGTACATGCCAACCCTCCCTGGGTTTCCCTGCAATAGGCGCTGATCCCTCTAGAACAACCGTATATCCTGTGCGCGCACCGAACCGCGCGAGCGCTGGTTTATAGTCGATGCTCTTGGGGGAGGCGTCCAATGCGGCATGGTTACAAGGGGTTTACGCTGGTCGAGCTGATGGTGACCATCGCAGTGCTGGCCATACTGGTGACCATAGGAATCCCGTCGTTTGTCGGCCTGATCAACAACACCAAGGCTGACACCGAGTCGACAGATTTGTACCGCGCCCTCAACTATGCGCGCCTCGAGGCGATAAACCGGGGAGCGAGCATACGTGTCACGCCCTCGGTCGCGAACGACTGGACCAGCCGCCTCGATATTCAAGTCGTCAATGCTGGCGTCGTGACCAACCCGGTGTTACGCGTGATTGCAGACATGTCTGCGTCAGCTGTAGTGAAACCCAACAACATTGCCAACATCGAGTACAACAATTTGGGCGCACTGGCCAATCCCGTCACGGCAGTCGCGTTTTCCTACACGCAGGGTACCTACACCAAGGCCATCGGTGTGTGCCTCAACGGGCGCGTGATACTGGGGGGCACCTGTCCATGAGCATGCGCAGGGGGCAAGCAGGGGTCAGCCTGATCGAGGTCCTGGTTTCGCTGCTGATCATGGGGATCGGCCTGCTCGGGGCAGCAGCGTTGCAGCTCAACGCCCTGAAGTTCACCGACAGCTCGGCGCTCACCAGCCAGGCCAGTTTCATTGCCTATGACATGATGGACCGCATTCGTGCCAACCCCGACGCCAACTACGTGCTGGCCAACCTCGATGCGGCACCCGCGGGCAACGCAAGCGACGTCCGAGCCCAGGATCTCGCCGACTTCGCCGCCAATGCCAAGGCCATCGGCGGGGTCAGCGCGGGTAGCAGCATCGCCGTAAATAACCGCGTCGTTACCATCACCTTGCAGTGGAGTGACGCGCGTGCGACTAACGCAGCCAACGTTTCCAACGTTCAAAGCGTCGGCGATGGCCTGCAGAGCTTCACGCTGACCAGTCGCGTGGCCATCGACAAGGGGATCAAATGAGACGCTCGTCCCGAGGTATCGGCCTGATCGAACTGATGGTCGCCATGACCCTGGGCCTGGTCATCGTGTTGGGCGTCACGCAAATATTTCTCACGGCGAAGAATACTTACCAGAGCCAGAACGCTGCGGCGGGCATTCAGGAAGATGGACGCTTTCTGATGAGCAAGATGGCCCAGGAAATTCGCATGACAGGGTTTTTTGGCTGCCAAGCCAATCCGCTCGACAGCACGCTTACCAAAGACTTCACCGCCGCGTACGCCTCGCCGATCACTATTACCCGCGGCACTAACAACAGCGTGATTCTCACGTTGATCACTGCCGACGTGGGCAATAACGGCGCCAATGCCGACTGGAACATTCTTACTGACTGCCGCAGTTTTTCAACAGCCTACTTACCGGCAGCCATGCCTGCCGCACTGGCTGGTCAGCAGGTCATTCCGATACGTCGGGTCGTCTATACCTTTGCCAACAATCAAGTGTTGGCGGGTAGTTTAGCCAACAGCCAAAGCCCGTTGATCAGCAACGTGCTGGCTTTTGACGTGACTTTCGGCGTGGCCTCATCCGCGGCTAACATCAATGCCAGCAGCTACGTTGCCACGCCTACCAACTTCGACTTGATCCGCAGTGTGCGCATCAGTTTGCAGCTCGCCGACCAGGCGGCTGCACCCAATACCCGCGCGCAAACCCGGACTTTCAACACCGTGATTGCCTTACGCAATCGGCTGCTGTGATGAGGACTCAATGAGTATGCACACCCATTACAGCGCAACGAGCACGCAACGTGGGATGACGTTGGTAGTGTGCCTGGTCTTTCTGCTCTTGCTGACTTTGATCGGCGTGTCGTCGATGCAGAACGCGACATTGCAGGAAAAGATGGCAGGCAGCGTGACCCTGCGCAACGGCTCGTTCCAGATAGCCGAAGCCATGCTGCGCATTGGCGAAAATACAGTGAAGCCAGAAGCCTACACCCTGACTTTCTGCAATACCGCAGTTACCTGTGCCCCGCCGACCAACGCCAATACCATTGGCACCAGCAACTATATTGCCGCCAATGGTGTGGTTTGGGTGCAGTCCGGGTCTGGCTATTACGCCATTCAGAAAGTAGGTACCACCAACAACCCGTCGATTCTTGCAAGTGGTTCGCCAATCAACACCACCAAAAAATTCTATGAGCTGTATCGCATTACCGGGGTAGGCATCCAGGGTACTTCGCGAACGGTGCTGGAGAGTGTCTATGCCAAGCAGCAGTAGAATGCGCGGCGTGATCAAGTTCTGTTCCGGGATACTTGCTGGATTGTACGTCAGTGCTCCGCTGTATGCCTTCGCACCAGCGGACTCTCCGTTGCTCAGCTCGGGGTCGGTCACGCCCAATGTGATGTTGCTGGTGGATGACTCCGGTAGTATGAATAACCTGATCCGCACAGCCGACTTCAATCAGGCTACCAGTCGTCCAACGATCTATAACTGCTACTACGCCACGTTCTGCGACCGATTCAGTGTCACAAACATCGACATGGACAGTGAAAATCTGTTCTACAGCAGTTTCAACCGGGGTGGATGCTCATTCGGTTATTCGGGATTCACGCGAGGTACCAACACGGTGTATTGCCTGCGCCTCCCGGATCCGGTGGGCAACGGCAGCACCCGCTATTCATCACGGTACATCTCTTACCTGATTGACCGGCTGCCGAGCGGCAGCACCAGCCGTGACTACATTGCCGACACAGCGGTGCCCGGAGACTATCGGATCAACGTTGCACGAGACGCGGCGACCGCGCTGGTCAACGCCAATCGCAACCTGCGTATCGGTCTGGCCACCTTTAACCCGCCGGCTCCCGGCAACCCAGGCCCGGGTGGCAATATTCCCCGCGCGATTGCCGACTTGAGCGCCAACAGTTCTACCACCACAGCCCAAGCTAACAGCAACTACAACGCATTGATCAATGCCATCGGCGACCTGGGCGCCATCGCCAACACACCGTTGGCGGAAGCCTACTACGAGGTGACGCGTTATTTCAGGGGGATGACGCCTTACTACAACAGCACGCCCAATACCTACACCAGCCCTATCCAGTACCGCTGCCAAAAGAACTACGGGGTAGTGATCACTGACGGCCTGCCTACTTATGACCGCACTTTCCCCACCAATGACCCACTCGGGGGATCAAGGCTGCCAAACTGGGACGGTGACAGCAGCAATGATGGCGATAATCTGACTGGTGACGGTGAGGGTGACACGTTGTACCTGGATGACATCGCCAAGTTTGCCAATGATATTGACATGCGGTCCGGCGGGACAGATACCGCCGGCAAGAGCTGGGATGCTGCGGATTTTCCCAAGCAGAACATGTCCACTTACACAGTAGGCTTCGCTGCCGACAATCAGATGCTGAAAGATGCGGCTGAAAAGACCGGTTATGGCCAGGGCAAATACTATCAAGCCACTGATGCTGCAGGCTTGAGCGCTGCCTTGACCGCTGCGCTTAACGATATTGCTTCCAAGGCTGGTTCAGGCGGGGGCGGTTCGGTCAACTCGGTCAATCTCACAGCGTCTTCGCAGTACTATCAAACATTCTACGACCCGACCGACTGGCGCGGTACGGTACGCGCCTATAACCTGGACAGTTCAGGCAATCCAGGCGCAACGGCGGTATGGAGCACGGATGACAAGGTTAAGTCGGCCGGGACTACGATTTTTCAGTCGTGGAACATACTCACCAGCCAGCCCATCGCACTATCATTGCTGAATTTCTCTCCTGCCCAGATCGCTACCCTGGCCGTCGGTGCATCGAGTCTCAACACTCTCCTCAATCCAGTTACCGCCAATGACCTGATCGAGTGGACGAAAGGCACCAACAAGACCGGGCTGAAGACGCGCTCGGTATTGCTGGGCGACATCATCAACTCACCCTTGGTGTATGCCTCGCCCACTGCCATTACCACTACCGACACGACAGGCGATTTCAGCTATACCACGTACCTTGGGACCAAGGCTGCGAGCATGAACCCCGCTCTGGTTGTCAACAGCAATGATGGGATGACCAACGTTTTGAATACCGATGGCACAAGGCGTTATGCCTATCTGCCATCTACCACGTTGGCCAATTTGAACGCAGTAGCCAACCCCAACTATATCAATGGTGTTGGCCATAAGTTCTTGAATGACGGTCAGTTGACTGTCGCAGACGCTCAAATCAACAACGGCTGGAAAACGCTGGCTTTGGGCGGTGTGGGGGCTGGCGGCAGGGCTTATTATGCGTTGCAGCTGTTTGAAGCCGGTGGTAGCAATACCACTCGTGCCCTTTGGGAAATCAACAGTAACACCACGGGCTACAGCAACATGGGCTATGCCTATGGCAAGCCGGAAGTGGCCCGATTGAAAGACGGTACCTGGGCAGCATTCATCTCGAACGGTTACGGCAGTACGACGGGGCGCGCGTCGCTGTTTGTGATCAATCTGGCTACCGGCGCGTTGATCAAAGAGATCCAGACCCCGATCGTTACAACAGGCGAAACCGACAACGGTCTGTCCTCGGTAGCGCTGGACATCAACAGCCAAGGCGTTATTCAGTACGCCTATGGTGGCGATCTGAAAGGGCGCATGTGGAAATTTGATTTCACCAGTACCACGAACGGCGTGGTCGGGTTCGCTAATACGCCACTGTTCACGGCTTCGGGTGGCGCGACCCAAGCTATCACCGCACAGCCAACCATAGGCAATTACACTCAGGGCCGGCAGATCATCTTCTTTGGTACAGGCAAGCTCAACGAGGTGGCGGACAAAACTACAACTACGACGCAGGCTTTCTACGCCATCGTCGACGCCAATGGCTCGACCGCGAACTACACCGAGTCGTTACTGCAACGCCAGACCATCACCAATATCACCGGCACCAAGGTCTACACCAGCCAGAATGAGGTGGACTACAACACCCGCAAGGGTTGGTACATGCCGCTGACCTACGGCACCACATCGACAGGGGAGCGGGTGCTTTATCCACCCTTGTTGATCGACGGTAACATTTTTTTCACTACCGCTATTCTTGACGTTTCGGACCCATGTTCGAGCGCTGGGTCAAGTAAGCTGATGGAAGTGAACGCCGAAAATGGCAAGATGATCACGAATTTCAACATCCTGAACGGTACTGAGGCAACTGCGGGAATGATCGTATCGGGAGGTTTGATCAATACCGCATCAATGATCTCTTATGTCGATTCCAATGGGAATGACATGATTGCTATCCAACTGCCTAGCACGGGTGACTCTACGACAGGCAGTGGCGGCGGGTCTCCTAAACAACAGGTGGTTTCCCCGAACCGCCGTATCATGTGGCAACAACGACAATGAGTGTCCGTATGCGCAGGCAAAAAGGCTTCACCCTTATCGAATTGATGATCGTGGTCGCCATCGTCGGCATCCTTGCTGCCATCGCCTACCCCAGCTACACCGAGTACGTGAAGCGCACGCACCGGGTGGAGATCGGCCAGGTGCTGGCCGAAGGTGCGCAGAATTTCGAGAGGGGGTTCACACGGACCGGCAGCTACGCCAACGTGCCCGACGTGGCGGGCAATGCCTGGTACAACATCGTGACGGCAAAGGACGCCACAACGTTCAGCCTGACGGCCGCGCCGAAGCCCGGCAGCATGATGGTCGGTGACAAGTGCGGCAGTTTCGTCATCAATCAAACCGGCGCGCGGACCAACACCGGCATGGCTGCCGGCAACACCTCAGCCACCTGCTGGGGCCGCTGAGCCTTCTTTGGAATCGTTTCATGTCTGACCATGTGTTGGTTGTCGGCGGCGGCGTAATGGGCCTGCTGACGGCCTACAATCTTGCTGCCCATGTGGGTCGCATTACCCTGATCGACCGCAGCGCGGTCGGCCAGGAGTCTTCCTGGGCCGGCGGTGGCATCGTTTCACCGCTGTATCCCTGGCGCTACAGGCCGGCGGTTACGGCGTTGGCGCATTGGTCGCAGGATTTCTATCCGCGCCTGGGGCAGCGCCTGGCCGTCGATACGGGCATCGATCCGCAGGTGTACACCACCGGTTTGTACTGGCTGGACCTGGACGATGAAGCCGAGGCGCTTGCCTGGGCACGGGCCAATGGTCGGCCGCTGGCGGCAGTGGATATTTCAGCTACCTACGAGGCCGTGCCGGTGCTGGGGCCCGGGTTCGGGCGCGCGATCCATATGGCCGATGTCGCCAATGTGCGCAATCCACGCTTGATCAAGGCTTTGAAAGCGGCCTTGTCGGCGCTGCCCAACGTGACGGTGCGCGAGCAGTGTGAAGTGCAGGGTTTTTTGCTCGATGGCCAGCGGGTGGTCGGCGTGCATTCAGCGCAGGGGGAGGTGCTGGCCGACGAGGTGGTGCTGACCGCGGGTGCCTGGAGCGGTGAGTTGTTGCAGACCCTGGGCATCGACTTGCCGGTGGAGCCGGTGAAGGGGCAGATGATCCTGTTCAAATGCGCAGCCGATTTTTTGCCGAGCATGGTACTGGCCAAGGGGCGCTATGCCATTCCCCGCCGCGATGGGCATGTATTGATCGGCAGCACGCTGGAGCATGCGGGCTTCGACAAGACGCCAACGGTAGAGGCGCTGAACAGCTTGCAGGCCTCGGCGGTCGATCTGCTGCCGGCCCTGGCCGAGGCCACGCCGGTGCAACAGTGGGCTGGGTTGCGTCCGGGGTCGCCGGAGGGGGTACCGTTCATTGGTGCGCTGCCGCGGCATCCGGGTTTGTGGTTGAACTGCGGGCACTACCGTAATGGGTTGGTGCTGGCGCCAGCGTCGTGTCGCCTGCTGGCCGACCTGCTGCTGGGTCGCGAAGCCGTGATTGATCCAGCCCCCTACGCGCCGCAAAACCGCATCCCCCTGTAGCAGCGGCGCGAGCCGCGTCCGGCCCCACCGCGTTCATTAGGCGCACCACACAAACCCTGTAGCAGCGGCGCAAGCCGCGTCCGGGTTTGACGCGGTGGCACGGAATCAATCCAGGCCCAGCTTTTTCAGGCGGTAGCGCATCGAGCGGAACGACATGTTCAACCGCTGCGCCGCTGCCGTGCGGTTCCAGCGGGTTTCTTCCAGCGCTTGCAGGATGAGCTTGCGCTCGACGCTTTCCAGGTAGTCTTCCAGGTTGTCGACCTGGGCCAGGCTAGGTTCGCCGGACTCCACGCTGACTGCCGTTTCGCTCAGGCGCAGGTCGCTCGCTTCGATGCGATCGTCTTCGCACAGGGTGTAGGCCCGTTCGAGCATGTTTTCCAGTTCGCGCACGTTGCCCGGAAAGCGGTAGCCCTTGAGGGTTTCCAGTGCCGCTGGGGTCAACTGCGCGGGCGGCAGGCCACTGCCCTGCGCCAGGCGTGCCAGCACGCTGGCAGCCAGCAGCGGAATGTCTTCACGGCGCTCGCGCAGGCAGGGCACGCGAAGCTCGATCACGTTGAGTCGGTAGTAGAGGTCCTGGCGAAAACGCTGCGCCGCCACCTCGGCTGCGAGGTCCTTGTGGGTCGCGCTGAGAATGCGCACATCGACCACGTTTTCGGTCTGCCCACCCACGGCGCGCACGGCCTTTTCCTGGATGGCGCGCAGCAGCTTCACCTGCATGGTCAACGGCAGGTCGGCCACTTCGTCGAGAAACAGCGTGCCGCCATTGGCTGCCTGAAACAGCCCCGGCTTGTCTTCGGTGGCACCGGTGAAGCTGCCCTTGCGATGGCCGAAGAATTCGCTCTCCATCAGCTCGGCGGGGATGGCCCCGCAGTTGACCGGAATGAACGGCCGATCCGCCCGCGGGCCCTGTTCGTGAATCAGCCGGGCGACCAGCTCCTTGCCGCTGCCCGACTCACCGCTGATGTAGACCGGCGCCTGACTGCGTGCCAGCCGGCCGATCTGCTTGCGCAGCCCCAGCATGGGTGGCGAGTCGCCAAGCAGGCGCTGGTCGATGCTCGGTTCCTTGCCGACCGGGGCGGGCGCCGGCATGCGCAGCGCGGTGCCGACCAGCTCGCGCAGGCGCGGCAGGTCGACCGGCTTGGTGAGGAAATCGAAGGCACCGGCCTTGAGCGCATTGATGGCGGTGTCCAGGCTGCCGAACGCGGTGATCATCGCCACCGGCACATGCGGGTAGCGCTGCTGGATGAACTGCACCAGCTCAAGACCGGTGCCGTCGGGCAGGCGCATGTCGGTCAGGCACAGGTCGAACGATTCGCGACCCAGCCATTCGCGGGCCTCGTTGACGTCGCGTGCGCTGCGGGTTTCCAGTTTCATGCGGCCGAGGGTGATCTCCAACAGTTCGCGGATGTCCGGCTCGTCATCCACGATCAGAATTTTTTGCCTGGCGCTCATAGTCATCCCTGTTTGCGCGGGTGGGCGAAGGTGATGCGCATGCAGCTGCCCCCTTTTTCACGTGCTCTGTAGTCTAGGTGGGCCTGGTTGCTTTCGCACAGCTCGCGGGAAATATACAGGCCCAGCCCGGTGCCGTTGCTTTCGGTGGTGAAGAAAGGCTCGAACATGTGCTGCAACTGATCGGCGGCAAAGCCCGGCCCATCGTCCAGCACCTCGAGGATCGGCAGGCCGTCGGTCGGCTCCACGAAAAGATTCAACCAGACCTGCGCGCGACCCTGTTGCTGGGCGCTGTAGCGCAGGCCGTTTTCCACCAGATTGTTCAATACCTGGGTCAGCTGGTTGGCATCCATGCGGGTTTCCAGGGTGCCGTCGCTGACATGCATGTGCAGTTGCTGGCCCGGGCGCGCGGTGGTGCGAAAGTCACTGACGAAGTTTTCCAGCCACGCCTTGAGGTCCAGCGGGTGCGGTGCGCTGGGGCGCCGGCGCGACAGCTGCAGCACGTTCTCGATGATCAGGTTCATGCGCTTGCATTGATCCTGAATGATCTGCGTCAGACGCCGGTCGGCTACCGGCAGGTCTTCGGATTCCTGCAGCAATTGCCCGGCATGGCTGATGGCGCCCAGCGGGTTGCGGATCTCGTGGGCGATACTGGCCGTGAGGCGGCCGAGCGCGGCCAGCTTGAGTTGCTGGGCCTGCTGCGCGATCTGCGACAGGTCTTCGAGAAACACCAGGGTCTGCTGCTGTTCACCGCCGCGACGCAGGGCAATGAAGCTGGCCTGGATCGACGGCCCGGTAGGGGAGAACTTGAGGCTTTTCACGCGCAGGGCAGGGTTGGTCTGCCACTGCAGCAACCGTTCGATCAGGTCGGGTGAGTGGACGGCGATCAGCTCACCATTGAGTGTCATGCGGCCAAAAAGCCCCAAGGCGCCCTGGTTGGCCAGCTGCACCCGCAGTTCGGTGTCCAGCACCAGGATGCCGGTGCGCATGCGCTGCAGAATCAGCGCGTTCAGGGCTTCCAGGCTGGTGACGTCACTGGCGCGCTGCTCGGCCAGGTTCTCACTGGTGCGCAACAGGCGACTGAGGCCTTGAACCACGAACCACACGGCGAAGCAGAGCACACCCAGAGTGCTGGCCTGCAGGTAGTCGTTGGCGGCAGTGGGGCGCGAGATGCTCAGGTAGAACGTCAGGTAGATGATGCCGATGGTGGCCAGCGCGGCGATCAACAGGCCCAGGCGGTTGCGCAGCAGCAGATTGCCCATGGCCACCGAGGCGATCATCAGGTTGCCGATACCGCTGGGTGTACCGCCGCCGGCGTAGAACAGGCCCGCGAGCATGATCACGTCGGCAGTGGCCAGGCTGAACACCGGCAAGACCCGACGCGGGTTGCCCATCAGCACCACGACCAGGATGTTGAGGATCAGGTACAGCCAACTGCCGGCGCGAAACAGTTCGCCATCGGCAACTTCCAGCAGGCGGTTGTCCATGTTGCTGGAAATCAGCAGGACCAGCGACAGGCCGATGGTCAAGCGGTAGAGGTGGTACAGGCGCAGCATCCGCTGCGCCTGGGCGCCGCCGAGAAACTGCGCTTCAGCGGGCACCGTTGCCGGGCCCTTGCTCCAGGTGCGGCTTGCTGCAATACCAATGGCTGTCGCGGCGCAGCGCGCTGTCTTCTGGCAGATGCACGCCGCACTGGGCGCATCGAACCATGCTCAGCGATGCCGGCTTGTCATCCTGGCGAGGCGCGCGCGCCGGGTTCTTGAATTTGCGCCACAGCCAAATGGCGGCGAACACGACGGCGATCCAGAAAATCAGGCGAATCATGGGATGGTCAGCTTTGCCAGGGGAGATGGCGCAGTGTAGGAGCGCGCCCGATGCGGAGCAAGCGGCGAAAAAAAAGGGGCCATCAGGCCCCTTTTTTCAATGCAACCCAGCTTCAGTCGAACAGACCGAAGGTGGCGTAGCTGAACCACGAACGGCTCTTGCCTTCTTCGGCGTTTGGCTGCTGCTGGTCGGCGGTGCCGCCGTCTTCAGGTGGCAGCAGTTCTTTCGGAATGGCGTCGCGCGCTTCCTGATACTGACGCTGCACATCCTGGTTGGCGCGGGTTTCGCCCGGCGGCAGCGGGTCGGTGTTGTTGCCGATCCAGCCCAGGGTGGCCTTGGAGATCCACGAGCGGTTGTCCGCTTCGTCCTGCTGGGGCACGAACTTGCCGTCTTCCAGGCTCGGGTGATCCGGGTAGTTGGTCTTCAGGGTGTCGAGGCTGGTCGCGGCCAGGTCATCCAGGTGCAGACGCATGTAGGCTTCGGTCATCACCGCCAGGCCGTCGCCGACGGACGGCGTTTCCTGGAAGTTTTCCACCACGTAGCGGCCACGGTTGGCAGCAGCGACGTAGGCCTGACGGGTCAGGTAGTAGTCAGCCACGTGGATCTCGTAGGACGCCAGCAGGTTGCGCAGGTAGATCATGCGCTGCTTGGCATCGGGCGCGTAGCGGCTGTTGGGGTAGCGGCTGGTGAGCTGGGCGAACTCGTTGTAGGAGTCGCGGGCAGCACCCGGGTCACGCTTGGTCATGTCCAGCGGCAGGAAGCGCGCCACCAGGCCACGGTCCTGGTCGAACGAGGTCAGGCCCTTGAGGTAATAGGCATAGTCGACGTTCGGGTGCTGCGGGTGCAGGCGAATGAAACGCTCGGCAGCCGACTTCGCCGCTTCCGGCTCGGAGTTCTTGTAGTTGGCGTAGATCAGCTCGAGCTGCGCCTGGTCGGCATAGCGGCCGAACGGATAACGCGACTCCAGCGCCTTGAGCTTGGCCGTGGCACTGGTGTAGCTATTGTTGTCCAGGTCGGCCTGCGCCTGCTGGTACAGCTCGACTTCGCTGAGGTTTTCATCGACCACTTCCTTGGTCGAAGAACAGGCCGCGGTGAATCCGAGGATGGCGATCAGCAGCAGGTGTTTCACTTGCATGGCGGCTAGCGTCCCTATAAACGGCCGCTGTCTCGGGCGTGGCCGTCCTGTTATGATGAGCACCCCGTGGAACCACCGGGGCAAAAGACGCCGTATTTAACCACAAGCGTGCAGCCGAAACCAAAGGCTGTGCCGCCGCCTAGTCCGAGCATGTCCGAGATCATACAACTTCGCGCAGAGGTACCGTCCGATTTGGGCGGACAACGCCTCGACCAAGTCGCCGCCCAATTATTCGCTGAGCACTCGCGCTCGCGCCTTTCCGCCTGGATAAAAGAGGGCCGCCTGACCGTGGACGGGGGCGTTCTGCGCCCGCGCGATACCGTGCATGGCGGTGCCCTGCTCGAGCTCAATGCCGAACAGGAAGCCCAAGGTGAATGGGTGGCCCAGGACATCGATCTGGACATCGTCTACGAAGACGACCAGATCCTTGTCATCAACAAGCCGGCCGGCCTGGTGGTCCATCCGGCCGCCGGCCACGCCGACGGCACGCTGCTCAACGCACTGCTGCACCACGTGCCGGACATCATCAACGTGCCGCGTGCCGGCATCGTCCACCGCCTGGACAAGGACACCACCGGTCTGATGGTGGTGGCCAAGACCATTCAGGCGCAGACGCAGCTGGTGACCCAACTGCAGAGCCGCTCGGTCAGCCGCATCTATGAATGCATCGTGATCGGCGTGGTTACCGCAGGCGGCAAGATCAACGCGCCGATCGGTCGGCACGGCCAGCAGCGCCAGCGCATGGCGGTGATGGAAGGCGGCAAGCAAGCCGTCAGCCACTATCGCGTGCTCGAGCGTTTCCGCTCCCACACCCATGTGCGGGTCAAGCTGGAAACCGGTCGGACCCACCAGATCCGCGTGCACATGTCGCACATCAACTTCCCGTTGGTGGGCGATCCGGCCTACGGCGGCCGCTTCCGCATTCCCCCTGCGGCCAGCGCCACCATGGTCGATGCGTTGAAAACCTTCCCGCGCCAGGCCCTGCATGCGCGCTTCCTCGAGCTGGATCATCCGACGACCGGTGAGCGCATGGGCTGGGAATCGCCCTTGCCCGACGACTTCGTCTGGCTGCTGTCGCTGCTCAAGCAGGATCGCGAGGCCTTCATCGGGTGACCACGTTCGCGCAGGGCCTGCTGTTTCCCGACTGGCCGGCTCCGGCGTCGGTGAGGGCCTGCGTGACCACCCGTGAAGGCGGCGTCAGCCCGGCGCCGTATGCCAGTTTGAACCTGGGCGCGCATGTGGGCGACGATCCACAGTGCGTGGTGCAGAACCGCCTGCGTCTGACTGCCCACTTCGGTATCCTGCCGGCCTGGCTGAGCCAGGTGCATGGGATCCGTGTGGTCGAGGCCGACCCGAGCCGCGTGCTCGAGGCGGATGCGAGCTGGACCACCACCCCCGGCATTGCCTGTACCGCCATGACTGCCGATTGCCTGCCTGCGTTGTTCTGCAACCAGGCAGGTACCCGCGTGGCAGCGGCCCACGCCGGGTGGCGCGGGTTGGCGGCCGGGGTGCTGGAAGCCACTGTCGATGGTTTCCAGCAACCGCCCGGGCAACTGATGGCTTGGCTGGGGCCAGCCATCGGTCCGCGTCGGTTCGAGGTCGGCGCCGAGGTGCGCGAGGCGTTCATGGCGACCCATCCGCAAGCGGCAGATGCGTTCGTGCTGGGCGCCGCGCCTGGCAAGTTCCTGGCTAATATCTATGCGTTGGCGAGGATTCGCCTGGCAGCGGTGGGGGTGACGGCGGTGTATGGCGGGGGGATGTGTACCGTGGAAGATGAGCGGTTCTTTTCCTATCGTCGCGCGTCGGTCACCGGGCGCTTCGCTTCACTGGTGTGGCTGGAACCCTAGCTTCGCAGCCGATGGCCCCTTCGCGGGCAGAGCCCGGCTCCCACACTGGGCTCGCTGAGAGGCCATCAATCTGCATTTGTGGGAGCGGGGCTCTGCCCGCGAAGAGGCCGGCACTGACACAACCTATCTAGATCTGCAACCCCCGTCCTTGAATCTTCACCAACACCCCCCATCTAACTGTCATCCCCGGCAGGTTTTCTTCATCAGGTGTGTCCATCGCTCCGGCCTGCCCCTTTTCAGGAAGGTGACTCATGCGTATAGACCGTTTGACCAGCAAGCTTCAACTCGCGTTATCCGACGCACAATCCCTGGCCGTTGGCATGGACCATCCGGCCATCGAACCGGCGCATCTGATGCAGGCGCAGCTCGACCAGCAGGGCGGTTCGATCCGTCCGTTGCTCATGCAGGTGGGCTTCGACGTCAACAGCCTGCGCAAGGCGCTGAGCAAAGAGCTCGACCAACTGCCGAAAATCCAGAACCCGACCGGCGACGTCAACATGTCCCAGGACCTGGCGCGCCTGCTCAACCAGGCCGACCGGCTGGCGCAGCAGAAGGGCGATCAGTTCATCTCCAGCGAACTGGTACTGCTGGCGGCCATGGACGACAACAGCAAGCTGGGCAAGCTGCTGTTGGGCCAGGGCGTCAGCAAGAAGGCGCTGGAAAATGCTATCAGCAACCTGCGCGGTGGCGAGGCGGTCAACGACCCCAACGCCGAGGAGTCGCGCAAGGCCCTGGAAAAATACACCGTCGACCTGACCAAGCGCGCCGAGGAAGGCAAGCTCGACCCGGTGATCGGCCGTGACGACGAGATCCGTCGGACCATCCAGGTGCTGCAGCGCCGCACCAAGAACAACCCGGTACTGATCGGTGAGCCCGGTGTGGGCAAGACTGCCATTGCCGAAGGCCTGGCCCAGCGCATCATCAATGGCGAAGTCCCCGATGGCTTGCGCGGCAAACGCCTGCTCAGCCTGGACATGGGCGCGCTGATCGCCGGCGCCAAGTTTCGCGGCGAGTTCGAGGAGCGCCTGAAATCGCTGCTCAATGAGCTGTCCAAGCAGGAAGGGCAGATCATTCTGTTCATCGACGAACTGCACACCATGGTCGGCGCCGGCAAAGGCGAAGGCTCGATGGATGCGGGCAATATGCTCAAGCCGGCACTGGCCCGTGGCGAGCTGCACTGCGTAGGTGCCACCACGCTCAACGAGTACCGCCAGTACATCGAGAAGGATGCCGCCCTGGAGCGGCGCTTCCAGAAGGTGCTGGTCGAGGAGCCGAGCGAGGAAGACACCATCGCCATCCTGCGTGGCCTCAAGGAGCGCTACGAGGTTCACCACAAGGTGGCCATCACTGACGGCGCGATCATCGCGGCAGCCAAGCTCAGCCATCGCTATATCACTGACCGCCAGTTGCCCGACAAGGCCATCGACCTGATCGACGAGGCGGCCAGCCGCATCCGCATGGAGATCGACTCCAAGCCCGAAGTGCTCGACCGCCTGGAGCGCCGTCTGATCCAGCTCAAGGTCGAGTCCCAGGCCTTGAAGAAAGAAGATGACGAGGCCGCGATCAAGCGTCTGGAAAAACTGACCGAGGAAATCAACCGGCTGGAGCGCGAATACGCCGACCTGGAAGAGATCTGGACCTCGGAAAAGGCCGAAGTGCAGGGGTCGGCGCAGATTCAGCAGAAGATCGAACAATCGCGTCAAGAACTGGAAGCCGCGCGTCGGCGCGGGGATTTGAGCCGTATGGCCGAGTTGCAGTACGGGGTCATCCCCGATCTGGAACGCAGCCTGCAGATGGTCGACCAGCACGGCAAAAGCGAGAACCAGTTGCTGCGCAGCAAGGTGACCGAGGAAGAAATCGCCGAGGTGGTTTCCAAGTGGACGGGGATTCCCGTGTCGAAGATGCTCGAAGGCGAGCGCGACAAGCTGCTGAAGATGGAAAGCCTGCTGCACCAGCGCGTGATCGGCCAGGAAGAGGCCGTGGTGGCGGTGTCCAACGCAGTGCGGCGCTCGCGTGCCGGATTGTCCGATCCCAACCGGCCCAGCGGCTCGTTCATGTTCCTCGGCCCCACCGGTGTGGGCAAGACCGAACTGTGCAAGGCGCTGGCCGAGTTTCTCTTCGATACCGAAGAGGCAATGGTGCGCATCGACATGTCCGAGTTCATGGAGAAGCATTCGGTCGCTCGCCTGATCGGTGCGCCACCCGGCTACGTTGGCTATGAAGAGGGCGGCTACCTGACCGAAGCGGTACGTCGCAAACCGTACTCGGTGTTGCTGCTCGATGAAGTCGAAAAGGCTCACCCGGACGTGTTCAACGTGCTGTTGCAAGTGCTGGAAGATGGCCGTCTGACCGACAGCCACGGACGTACCGTGGACTTCCGCAACACCGTGATCGTCATGACTTCGAACCTGGGGTCGGCGCGCATCCAGGAGCTGGTCGGCGACCGCGAGGCGCAGCGCGCGGCGGTCATGGATGCGGTCACCAGCCATTTCCGGCCCGAGTTCGTCAATCGGATCGACGAGGTGGTGATCTTCGAGCCGCTGGCGCGCGACCAGATCGCCGGGATCACGCAGATCCAGCTGGCCCGCTTGCGCAGCCGTCTGGCCGAGCGCGATCTGAGCTTGGAGCTGAGCGACGAGGCGCTGGATAAGCTGATCGCGGTGGGCTACGACCCGGTGTATGGCGCGCGTCCGTTGAAGCGTGCGATTCAGCGCTGGATCGAGAACCCGCTGGCACAGCTGATTCTCTCGGGCAAATTCCTGCCAGGGACATCGGTGCAGGCGTCGGTGGTGGATGATGAGATTGTGTTTGCTTGAGTGATGAGTGGCAGTGAGGGCCTTTTCGCGGGCAGAGCCCGCTCCCACAGGTACTCAGGCTTTAGTGGGAGCGGGGCGGGCGGCAAGCCCTCTGCCCGCGAAGAGGCCCTCACTAACCCACCCCATTGATTTACCGTTGCATTTTCGTTTCAAGGCTTGTAAAGTGCGCCCCGCTGTACGTCATCCCGCAGAGCCACTGGCTTCACCGGTTCTGAAAAAAAGTTGCAAATCAGTGTCTTGAAAGCAATTTAAAGGGTTGACAGAGGTTTTGAAAATTGTAGAATAGCGCGCCTCAGAGACATGAACGCAGCGATGCGAACGGGTCGAAGAGTTCAAGGCGGTAGTGATACAGGCTTGAAGCTGCAGCGGTTGTAGATGTACTGAAATTGATAGTTCCGTGATAGCTCAGTCGGTAGAGCAAATGACTGTTAATCATTGGGTCCCAGGTTCGAGTCCTGGTCACGGAGCCAAATTTCGTATCGGGGTATAGCGCAGTCCGGTAGCGCGCCTGCTTTGGGAGCAGGATGTCAGGAGTTCGAATCCCCTTACCCCGACCATATTTGGGTCGTTAGCTCAGTTGGTAGAGCAGTTGGCTTTTAACCAATTGGTCGTAGGTTCGAATCCCACACGACCCACCATTTTTGATTCCGGTTCGCTGGATCGAATCTTAAAAAGCCCCACCGTTTAACAGCAGTGGGCAGCAGAAAAGGCGCCTTCCGGGGTGCCTTTTTTGTACCGGGGTATAGCGCAGTCCGGTAGCGCGCCTGCTTTGGGAGCAGGATGTCAGGAGTTCGAATCCCCTTACCCCGACCATATTCATGAAAAAAGGCGCCTGTCATGGGCGCCTTTTTTTTTGCCTTCCATTCCGCCCCTGTAGCAGCGGCGCAAGCCGCGTCCGCCAGCACCCGTTGTATCAGACACACCACGTAGCCGGTAACGCGGCGTACCCCTGTAGCAGCGGCGCAAGCCGCGTCCGGCCACACCGCGGAGTGTCAAACACACCGCATCGCCAATGACGCGGCTCGCGCCGCTGCTACGGGGATTGCAGGCAACGATGGGTCAATGCAGCTTCAGTCGCGGCTCCGTGCCTCGTCCGATACGGCTGCCCAGCATCAACATGCCGGTGCGGAACAGGCCATACAGCGCCGCCTGGTGCATCCGGTACAGCGACACGTAGAACATCCGCGCCAGCCAGCCTTCGAGCATGACGCTGCCGGTCAGGTTGCCCATCAGGTTGCCCACCGCCGAGAAGTGCGAGAGGGAAATCAGCGAGCCGTAATCCTTGTAGGTGTACTCCGGCAGCGCCTTGCCTTCGATGCGCAGCTTCAGCGACTTGGCCAGCAACGAGGCCTGCTGGTGGGCTGCCTGCGCGCGCGGTGGCACGTTGCGGTCGGTGCCCGGCTGCGGGCACGCCGCACAGTCACCGAAGGCAAAGATGTCATCGTCACGGGTGGACTGCAGGGTAGGGCGTACCACCAACTGATTGATGCGGTTGGTTTCCAGACCATCGATCTCCTTGAGGAAGCCAGGCGCACGAATACCGGCTGCCCACACCTTCAAACTGGCCGGAATCACCTGGCCGCTGCTGGTCAGCAGGCTTTCTGCAGTCACCTCGCTCACCGCGGCATTGGTCAAGACCGTCACACCGAGCTTCTCCAAGGTCTGGTGCACCGGCTGACCGATGCGCTCGGGCAGCGCCGGCAGCACCCGTGGGCCGGCTTCGATCAAGGTGATGCGCATGTTCTCGGGTGCGATGCGGCCCAGGCCATACGCAGCCAGCTCCTTGGCCGCGTTGTGCAACTCGGCCGCCAGCTCGACCCCGGTAGCACCGGCGCCAACGATAGCGACGCTGATCTGCGCACGGCTCTCGTCGTGCCCGGCATGGGCGCGCAGGTAGTGATTGAGCAGTTGCTGGTGGAAGCGCTCGGCCTGCTTGCGGGTATCGAGAAACAGGCAGTGCTCCGCCGCCCCCTGGGTGCCGAAGTCGTTGGTGGTGCTGCCTACCGCAATCACCAGCGTGTCATAGCCGATGCTGCGCGCCGGTACCAGCTCCAGGCCGGTTTCCGGATCGAGGGTGGCGCTCAATTGGATCTGTTTGGCCGCGCGGTCCAGGCCGCTCATGCGGCCAAGCTGAAACTCGAAATGATTCCACTTGGCCTGGGCCACATAGTTGAGCTCGTCTTCGGACGAATTCAGAGAGCCGGCGGCCACTTCATGCAGCAGTGGCTTCCAGATATGGGTCAGGTTGGCGTCCACCAGCGTGACGCTGGCCGTACCGCGCTTGCCCAGAGTCTTGCCCAGGCTGGTGGCCAGTTCCAGGCCGCCGGCGCCGCCGCCGACAATAACGATGCGATGTGTCATGGAAAGCTCTCATAAGGTTAACGAATTCGGGTGTCTGCGAGGGGTGGGCGAGCGCAAGGCAGCTCAGAGCGCCACACCTTCGAACAGATGGATCGACAAGCCCTGCTACGGCTGTCCCCAGGGCAAGGAGCAGGTGCTCGACTTGCAACCGAGGCGCGCACGAGTGACCGCCGATCAATGGGCGAGTGTCACGTGGCAGGGCAGGCGACCCTGAACAGGTAGACGTTTCAGACGCTGGCAAGGCTACAGGGTTCCTGACGGGCGGTGCGGGCGAGAGCGCTTTGTATCATCCGCACGGCCCCTGCGCCATGACTGGTAAAAGGGTGGGTTCACAAACTGATGCCCACATCGAAAACGATGCTGCGGCCCAGGTTGTTGCGTAGGAAATCCGGCGCATCCGGATGAGCGAACAAGACCCGGGCAAAGGTGGGTCCGACCAGCGACAGCGAGCGCCAGCCTTGGCGAAGAAACTCGGTAGGCGGCGGAAAATGGCTGTTCAAGTCCAGGGTTTCGCGCTTGAGGCTAGCGAAGGCAATGATGTCCAGCTCACCGAGGTCCAGCCCGCGTTCGCGGTAGTTGTGGGCTTTCTTGCGCAAGGTCGGTGCCAGCCGCTGCAGCAGCTCGGGCGCGCGGATGCGTTTGGGGCGTGCCTCGCGCCGGACCAGTTGGCTGAGGGAGAAAGCGCTGCGGCGGCGCTGCAACTCCTCGCGCCATTCATCGTTGAGCCTGCGCCCTTCGTCGAGCACGAAGAACACTTCGAAACTGGCTTCACGGAACAGCACGTCCGGCGGCTCCTGGCCGGCGGGGGTGAATTCATCGTCACGGTAGGCGATGTTCAGGCCCTGCAACAGGCGCTCGCACACCCAACGCTCGCGCTCCCACTTGCGCGCATTGGAGAGGAAGGCATTGGCCTGTTCGGCCTGGCTGGTGAGCAAACGCAGGTAGTCGGAGTCATCCATAACCCTAGCTTAGCCCGCCTGTGCGACGAAAAGAATAACAGCCGACGCTTCAAAATCTCTCGGCGATGGGTAAGGATGGGATTTTCCTAGGAGCTGCACCATGCCCAGCATCAAGATCACCTCCGGCGGCTACGAATTCTTGGCCGAAACCCATCCCGATGCGCCGCAGACGGTGGATGCGTTTCTCAAGCTGCTGCCGTATCGGCAGAAGATCATCCATGTGCGCTGGAGTGGCGAGGCGTGCTGGGTGCCGCTGGGTGAATTCCAGTTGCTGCGCGGTGACGAGCGGGTCGGGTTCGAGAACCACACCAGCCACCCGTCGGTGGGGGACGTGTTGTTTTATCCCGGGCCGTACAGCGAGACGGAGATCCTGCTGGCTTACGGCTCCTGCTGCTTCGCCAGCAAGATGGGGCAGTTGGCCGGCAATCACTTTCTTACCGTGGTGCAGGGCAAGGAAAACCTCCGCGCCCTGGGCGTGAAGACCTTGTGGGAAGGTGCGCAAGAGGTGTTGTTCGAATTGGCGTGACCGCCTTGTAGATAACCTGTAGGAGCGGTCCGTGGCCGCGGACCAGACACCGCGTTGTGCCAGACAATCCGCAGAGCCCTCTTCGCGGCCGATGACCGCTCCTACGGGTACCCGATATGCACTGTAGGAGCGGTCCGTGGCCGCGAACCAGGCACAGGTGCAAGCACTATTGCCTGGTGCCCCATTGCCTCAATGCCCGCGCGGTGGCAGGTCCTCGCTGTACAGGTCGTCCTCGGCATCCGGGCTCACCGGAATCTTGTGCTCCTCGGACGCCCAGGCGCCCAGGTCAATCAATTTGCAACGATCGGAACAGAACGGCCTGTTCGCATTCGCTGCCTTCCATTCCACCGGCGCCCCGCAAGTTGGGCAATCAACGATCAAGGGTTGGCTCATTCTCGGCCTCCACGCAAAGTCAGATAAAAAGCATGCAGCCGCTCGACCTCCGAGTGCAGCCCGGCCAGATCGCGGTCGTTGACCAGCACATCGTCCGCCAGCGCCAGCCGCTGCTCGCGGCTCGCCTGGGCTTTCAGAATCGCCTGGACCTGCTCGGGCGTGGTGTGATCGCGCAGTAAAGTCCGCGCAACCCGCACCGCCTCCGGCGCATCCACCACCAGCAAGCGCTGGGTAGTCCGATACTGCCCCGACTCGACCATCAGCGGCGACACGAACACCGCATAGGGCGACGTCGCCGAAGCCAGCGACTGGGCGATTTCCTCGGCGATCAACGGATGCAGCAAAGCCTCGACCCAGCGCCGCTCCTGCGCATCCTCGAAGATCACCTTGCGCAACGCCCCACGGTCGAGGCTGCCGTCGGCCTGCAACAGCGCCGCACCATAGCGCTGCACCAGCGCCGCCAGCGCTGGCCGCCCTGGCTCCACCACCCAGCGCGAAGCCTGATCGGCGTCCACCACGTGCACGCCCAACTCGGCAAAGCGTTGCGCTGCCGCGCTCTTGCCGCTGGCGATGCCACCGGTGAGGCCCAGCACCCAAGGTTTATCCACAGCTGTTGTCATCGGAACCCGGCAAACTGCATGTATGAAGTGGTTATTTGATCACCCCACAGCAATGCAATCCACCCCGCGATGGCCAGATAAGGCCCGAACGGGATCGGCGTACTGGTTTGCGCGTTGCGCATCCGCAGCATCAACACCCCCAGCACCGCTCCCACCAGCGACGACAACAGAATGGTCAGCGGCAATATCTGCCAGCCACCCCAAGCCCCGAGCATGGCCAGCAACTTGAAATCGCCGTAGCCCATGCCTTCCTTGCCGGTGATCAACTTGAACACCCAATACACCAGCCACAGGCTCAGATAACCCGCCACCGCGCCCCACAGCGCGTCGTAGAGATTGGTAAACAACCCCTGGCCATTGACGATCAACCCCAGCCACAGCAACGGCAGCACCAGCACATCCGGCAGCAATTGGTGATCGGCATCGATCAGACTCATCGCCAGCAAGCCCCAGGTCAGCAGCAAAAACGCACCGGCCTGCCAGCTCAAGCCGAAGTGATACACCACAAAGGCACTCAAGATGCCCGTGGCCACTTCCAACAGCGGATAGCGCAGGCTGATCTTCGCCCGACAACTGGCACACTTGCCCCGCAGCATCAGGTAGCTCACCACCGGGATGTTCTCCCAGGCGCGGATCTTGTGGGCACAGTGTGGGCATTCGGAGTGCGGCAGCAGCAGGTTGTACGTGCCGCCCTTGGGCTCTGGGGGCAGGCCAAGCATTTCTCGGGACTGCGTGATCCAGTCACGGTCGAGCATGATGGGCAGGCGGTGGATAAGGACGTTGAGGAAGCTGCCGATGATGAGGCCCAGGAGGAGGGCGCAGAACATAAGGGCCAGCGGGCTGGCCAGGAATTCAAGTAGGAGCATGTTAGACGACGGAGCCGAGTTGGAAGATGGGAAGGTACATCGCAATAACCAGGCCACCGACCACCACGCCCAGTACAGCCATGATCATCGGCTCCATGAGGCTGGTGAGGCTGTCGACCATGTTGTCGACCTCGGCTTCGTAGATGGTTGCTACGCGGTCGAGCATGTCGTCTAAAGCGCCGGATTCTTCGCCGATGGCGGTCATTTGGATGGCCAAGGCGGGGAACATTTTGGTAGCGCGCATGGATACATTAAGTTGCATGCCAGTTGATACGTCCTGTCGGATACTAATCACGGCCCTTTTGAATAGTATGTTTCCCGTCGCGCCTGCTACAGAATCTAATGCCTCGACTAACGGTACGCCAGCGGCAAATGTTGTAGAAAGAGTTCGCGCATAGCGTGCTACCGATGATTTGTAGATTAAAGGTCCGATAACTGGAATTTTCAAAAGTATTCGATCTATACCATTGCGAAATTTTTGGTTGGATCTATGTAGTCTTTTAAAGGCGAAGCCTAGTCCAATAATGGCTCCCAATATGACTAACCACCACTTCTGCACTACCTCGGATAGGCTGATTACCATAAGTGTAAAGGCGGGGAGTTCTGCGCCAAAGCCCTCGAACACTGTTTGGAATTGAGGTACGACCTTAATGAGCAGTATTGCCGAAACTATAAGTGCCACGACCAGCACTGCTATTGGGTATGTCATTGCCTTTTTAATCTTAGCTTTGAGTGCTTCGGTCTTTTCTTTGTAAGTTGCAACTCTATCCAGCAAGGTTTCCAGGGCTCCCGCCTGTTCGCCAGCGTTTACAAGGTTGCAATAAAGTTCGTCAAAGTATTGAGGTTTTTTTGCTAGGGACGAAGCGAAGCTATTGCCTGCTGCTACTTCCTGTTTAAGTTCGTCGACAAGCTTCCTCATCGCACGGTTTTCAAATCCCTCACTAATTATGTCGAAAGACTGTAGTAACGGTACGCCTGCGCGCATCATGGTGGCCATCTGCCTAGTGAATAAGGCAATGTCCTTTGGCTTTATCTTCTTATCTCTATCAAATATTGATGTAGTTTTTTTGCGAATTTTCCCTGGTGTAATACCTTGTTTTCGGAGCTGTGCTTTGACTAGGGCAGGGCCAGTAGAACTCATTTCGCCGGCAACTGCAGAACCTTTTCGGTCTTTTCCATCCCAGACATAAGTGGTTGGTTTTCTGCCCACGGAAGCCATCATTAATCCTTAGTTACGCGATTGACTTCAGCAAGACTTGTCACGCCTTGCATAACCTTTACTAAACCTGATGAGCGCAAGTCACTGAAGCCATCTGCACGCATCTGTGCAGAAATCTCGATTGAGTTCCCTGCTTCCATGATCAGTTTCTGAAGAGCTGGGGTGTTTTTGACGACTTCGTAGATACCCTGGCGACCTCTATATCCACCATTGCAGTGATCGCATCCTACAGGCTCGTATATTTTGAAACTACCTATCATATCAAGCGGGAATCCTTCTTCAACTTGCGATTCTTTAGGGATATCAGCCTCTTTTTTGCAATTTTGGCACAATTTCCTGGCTAGGCGTTGCGCAATGATGAGGCTCACGGAGGTCGCAATGTTAAAGCTGGCTACACCCATATTTTGCAATCGAGTCAAAGTCTCGGCCGCACTATTTGTATGAAGTGTAGATAAAACTAAGTGACCAGTTTGAGCCGCTTTTATCGCGATTTCGGCCGTTTCTAGATCTCGAATTTCACCGACCATAATGACATCAGGGTCTTGGCGAAGAAACGAACGTAGCGCTTGCGCGAAATCAAGGCCTTGCCGATTATTCACGTTGACCTGATTGATGCCTTCCATATTGATCTCTACGGGGTCTTCAGCGGTAGAAATGTTTATGTCTACGGTATTTAAAATATTTAATCCCGTATAAAGCGAAACGGTTTTACCCGAACCAGTTGGGCCGGTAACTAATATCATGCCCTGAGGCTGTCTCAGTGCTTGCATGTACAGGTCTTTCTGGTGTGGCTCATATCCTAAAGCGTCGATGCCCATCTGAGCGCTTGATGGGTCCAAAATCCGCATTACAATCTTCTCGCCCCATAAGGTGGGCAAAGTGTTCACACGAAAATCTATTGCCTTGTTTTTTGATATCCGCATTTTAATGCGGCCATCCTGAGGTCTGCGACGCTCAGATATATCCAGACTTGCCATGACCTTCAGGCGTGCAGCAATCCGACCTGCTAGGTTAATAGGAGGTCTAGCTATCTCGCGTAACATTCCATCTGTACGAAATCTAACTCTATAGACCTTTTCATACGGTTCAAAATGGAGGTCTGATGAACCACTGCGAATTGCATCTAGGAGCATCTTGTTTACGAACCTGACTACCGGTGCATCATCGGCGTCCTGAGTGATAGGGCTGTCGTTAGTCCCATCGACGGTTTCAACATCAAGGCTACTTAGATCTACATCGGCCAGATCTTCCAATCCGGTAGTGCCATTGTCAAAAAATTTATCTATTGCGATAGTGAGCTTATCATCTTCGACTAATATGGCTTCTGCGTTTAGCCCTGTGCTAAACTGTATATCAGTAATCGCCTGATGATTAGTTGGGTCGGATATACCAATGAAAATTTTGTTCGCTCGTTTGAATAAGGGAATCGCATGATGCTGGCGGATAAGTTTTTCGCTGACTAGTCCTTTGGGTTGGCTGTGCGGATCAATGGAATTAAGGTCGACAAATGACACTCCAAATTGATCTGCGGCAACTTCAGCGATTTGTCTGCTGCCAATTAGCTTGTTCTGAACTAAGAAATGCACGAATGGCATTCTGCTGCGCTGAGCTTGCTGATAAGCCTGTTGCGCGCTTTTCTCGGTGATCAGTTCAGCTACGACCAGTTGCTTGGCCAAGCCGGTAAGGGTGATGTCGTTCATTTCAGCACCGAATTGCGATATAGGCTCTTTTATAACGCACTCGGCACGCAACGCCAAATTGCATTGTACAAGAGACAAAAATTGTCAGCTTGTGCTGAATTTTGTTCAGATCGATGTCGAGAAATTCGTATTCAGGCATTGCCTGTCTGCAGATGATGACTTTGGCACGTTGCATGCAGCGTGACAAAAGTTCACGTAAATTCTCGCCGCTGGAGGCGCTGCCATGAAAGCTCAGAAAGGTTTTACTCTTATCGAACTGATGATCGTTGTTGCGATCATTGGCATCCTCGCTGCTATCGCGATTCCTCAATACCAAAACTACGTTACCAGAGCGCGTTGGGCAGATAACAATACGATTATCGCCCCGGTCAAAGCTGCCGTTGCAGAATGCCTACAGCTCAACAATAGTGCTATTGCGTCATGCAACACTGTTGCGTTGTTGACCGCTGCCACAGGCTATGCGGCATTGCCGACTGCAAACGCTAGTCCTAATTTGGCAGGCGTAGCGTACGCTGGCACAATCGTGGTAACAGGTACCGCTGCGGCTGCAGGCTGCGTGGTGACATGGACACCGAACTTGACAGATGCTAACAAGATAACCTGGACCGCAGCAAACGGCGCAGGTTGCACTCGCTCTCAAACCGGCGTTGGTGCATAATTTTGATGAAAGCGAGGCAGGTCTATTTTTGACGTGCCTCGCCATTCAATTTCTTATTAGTGATTTTTCTTGAAGCAACATGTGATAAGCCGGTGTAGCTCAGTCGGTAGAGCAGCGCACTCGTAACGCGAAGGTCGTAGGTTCGATTCCTATCTCCGGCACCATCCAATCTCAGCCCAGATCCTAAGACCAGTTTCGTTAACCCTTAAACCCCCGCGCACGACCACACCTCCCTCCTGCTAAACCACACCCCCCATCCGCTCCAACGCCCCATCAAGCTTCCCTTGAATAGGCTCCATCAAGCAGTAAAGGTGGTTGCACGAAATTTTCTCGGCTTCCGCGTCGAACAACAGCTGCAGCACCACCTCCAGTGCTCCATTCACCTCGCTCAACGCACTGACGGATTCCTGCAACACGGCAATCCCATCCGCAAGCGCCGAAAGTCTTCCACTCACGTCTTCACCGGAACCATTGGGACCGTCTGCCCCGAGCCAGCACTGCAGATCCGTTTGTACACGGGTAAGTCGGTTCGAATGCGTATTCATCGTGTACCCTCGCTTGGCGATGGCAATGACGACTTCAAATTTGTCGCAGCGCTATGCCGACAAGGTCTCGGCCAGCTAATGAGGTATGAGCGGGCTACAAGCGCAAAAGTAATTTTCATGAGGCGTTCCTCTATCGAGTAAACGCCGCCACGCTCGCGACCAAACGAGTGGGTGGCAGCTGTACGAAGGTTGGTCGACCGGCGATAAAGGAATCCGGCACACCCGAGGGTGTCCTGCGCACAGCCGCCATGACACGAGGCTGCCTGCGCAAAAAAAGCGCCTGCAATCGTGATGGGGCGCTGTAGCGCCTTTATCTACTCGGGCGACCAAACCCGGTCGCTGATTTTGCAGCGACGAGGCGAATGTACGCGCGATAGGATTATAAAATCAAGGCAAGATGTTTGGCCGACATCGGAGGAAATGCTGTCATCCAGGCAGTTATTCACATGTGATCAGGCCTAGGGGTAAAGCATGTTCAGCCACATCCAAATCGGCGCCCGCGACCTGGCAAAAATGGTCGCCTTCTACGACCACATCTTCCAAGCCCTCGGCCTTATCCGCATGCCGGAAGAAAACGACGGGGGCCCAGCCGGCGCTGGTTGGCAACGGCCCGATAAGCCCTGGCCCCAGGTCTACATCCAGCTCCCGTTCAACGGCCTCCCGGCCACTTGGGGCAACGGCATGCAGGTCAGCTTTGCGGCGCAGTCGCAGCAGCAGGTGCGGGACGCGTGGCAGGCAGCGTTGGATAACGGTGGTATGGACGAGGGGGCGCCGGGTTTGCGGCCGCAGTATTCAGAGGATTACTACGGCGCTTATTGCCGGGACCCCGAAGGCAACAAGTTATGTTTCGTTCACGCATCGGATATGGACAGTTCAGCTTAACTCCGACGCAAGCTGGCCAGTCGCGCGACCCCGGCCGTCAGCAGCACCGCCAGCACCACGCCTGTCGCCACGGCGGGCAGTATGCCCAGTTGCACTACCATCTCCTGCAAGCTGAGGTAGAAGCCGATCACGCCGACGGCGCCAATCGCGTTGCCTCTGACAATCGCCGCGAGCTCCTGGCGTCCGCCCTGCACATGCGCAAAAACCGCCAGCGGCCAGGCAATGATCGGAATGGGCGCCAGGTAGCCGCTGACCACGGGGCCCAACCACTGCGCCCCTGCGGTGATCAGTAGCAGCAGCAGGGTAGCGGTCAACATCCGCATGGGGATGATCCAGCTGGGCAACGCAACCGGGCGCGCCAGGGGTTTGCCATCGTTCGACGTCACCCGAATCAGCACGACCACCAGGCACAGGGTAATGGCGATGGAGGCAATGGGTGACCCCAGCCGGTTCGTCAGTAGCGCTGTGGCAACGTAGAACACCACGGCGGCCAGGCATCCGAGCACTACCGAAACACGGCGGGTCACCGCAAGATAGAACAGGTAGGTCGCCTGAATTGCCGCCACGCCGGCCAATGCGCCGGGCACTGCCATTGCCACGAACCCCGGGCCTTGTTCGAGGCTGAGAAACAGCATCACCACGGCGGAGGTCACTGGAAGCCCGGACAGCAGCCCGCCAACGTGCGTACCCCAGCGTTTGGCAGCGATGGAGATGAACAGCATGAGCAGCGGCGTGATGAGTAGCTTGAGGTAGAAAACAGTCATGTGCGTGCGTCGTTGTTTTTAGTCCATACGTTGTACATGATTCGACGTTGGGCTTTTATTCAATCGGCGCCGGGAATGGCGATTGTTTGCCCCGACCTGTATCGTTTTCGTCCTGTGTGCCGACAGCCTATAAGCTCGCCCCTGACTCTGGGCAAGGATGCCAACCGTGAAATACTTCTTCATCATTCTGGCCAGCTACGCTTCGGTCTATCTGTGTGTATCGCCGTTGTTGGATGCACGCGTGCAAGACGTCATCGAAGGCCTGGAGATGCGTCGCCGGGCGGCGGATATCGAGGCCTACATCGAACACGTGATCCGAGCGCTGAATCGCAGCAAGCTCGAGTACGCCCTGTTCGGCGGCACGCTGATTGCGGCATTGGTCAGCGCCGGTGTGTGGTTGCTGGGCGATTAGGCGGGGCCATTGAACGAGGCGTGCAGGTCGGCAACGTCCTGCACGCTTTGTTCGGTCACTCGGGCTGCTTGTCCTGTTCGCTGAATTCCACTGCCAGGGCAGCGGCTTCCACGTCACTGGTGCGTATGTGCAGTTGTCCTTCGCTGTCCTGTACCTGAAACACTGGGTCCATGTCGTGTGTACGGTACTGCTCGGGGATGTCATTGCCTTCGAGTTTCTTGACGGAGATGGCCATGGTTTTTCCTCCCAAAGAAGCTGTGACCGGCGCCCTCGGCCAAGGTGCAGTCCGAAGCGTTGCACAGGAACTTACCTTGCCTGCAATGCCTCGAATCTCTACCTATCATCAGAGGCTTCCTACCATGACCACACGCGATGAAATCCAGCCAAAAGCCCCGACCCTCGATGCCAGCGGCAAGCCGGTGAACGTGGTCGAGCGCGACATCGAGCATGAAACGCCGGCCACCGAAGGCGTCGACAAGGTCATCACGCCTACCTCCATCAAGGAGAAAGAGCAGGACGCCGAGACCTTGCAACGCAAGACCGCCGAGATCGAACGCAAGATCGCCGACGGTCGTTGATGTCGTGAAAAAGGAGAAAAGTGCAGCTAACCGTCCGTTCACATCCGTTTCACGCGGCATTTACATTCTTGGGCGTAATGTTGACCTTGCTCCTTCTTCAAGCCCGCTTTCCTCCCCGTCGGCGGGCTTTTCTTTGTCTGCGATTTGGCGTTTCGCCCAGCCAGGCCTGCTAACCTCACCTATTCAAGCGTCGACCCGAACCAGGTGTCGGCGCGTTGCAGTGGCCATGACCACTGCCTTCCAAGGAGCTTGACCCCACCATGACCATTTCCCTGCGCACACGGTTGTTGACCGTGCTGATGTTCACCACGCTGCTCAGTGGCTGCGGCGTCAATAACATTCCGCAATATGACGAACAGGTGAAATCGGCCTGGGCTCAGGTGGAGAACCAGTACCAGCGCCGTGCCGACCTGATCCCCAATCTGGTGGAAACGGTGAAGGGCTACGCCAAGCAGGAGCAGGACACCTTGACCCGAGTGATCGAGGCGCGCGCCAAGGCCACGTCGATCCAGGTCGATGCCAACACGCTGGACGATCCAGCCAAGCTGCAGCAGTTCGATCAGGCCCAGCAGCAACTCAGCGGCGCCTTGAGCCGTCTGATGGTGACGGTCGAGCGTTATCCCGATCTGAAGTCGAACCAGAACTTCCTGGCGTTGCAATCGCAGCTCGAAGGCACGGAAAACCGCATCGCGGTAGCGCGTCGTGACTTCATTGCCTCGGTCGAGAAGTACAACACCGAGATCCGTACCTTCCCCGGCAAGCTGTGGCAGATGACCATGTACCGTGATCAGAAAGTTCGCGAGAACTTCAAGGCCACGGCACCCAATGCCGAGCAAGCGCCGAGCGTGAAGTTCCAATGAAGCCATGGCGGTGCCTGCCGCTGTTGATGCTGCTGTGGGCCGCCACTGCCGAAGCGCTGGAGTTTCCGGCGCTCAGCGGTCGAGTGGTGGACCAGGCGGGCCTGCTCGACGGGCAGACCCGCAGCCAGCTCAGCCAGATGCTCGAGGCACACGAGCAGGCGACCTCCGAGCAGGTCGTGGTGGTGACCGTGCCGGACCTGCAGGGCACGGACATCGCCGATTACGGCTACCAGCTCGGGCGTGCCTGGGGCATTGGCCAGAAAGGCAAGGACAATGGCGCCTTGCTGATCGTCGCCAAGGCCGAGCGCAAGGTGCGCATCGAGGTCGGTTATGGCCTGGAAGGGCAACTGACCGATGCGCAGTCCTCCATCATCATCAATAACGTGATCGTGCCGTCGTTTCGCCAAGGCGATTTCGCTGGCGGCATTCGTGCGGGCGCAGCGGCCATGTTGCAGGTGCTGGGGGGCGATCCCCTGGCCGAGCCGCAGCGCAGCGATGGGCAGGACCAGGGCCGGGATCAGCAGCGTCTGCCCTGGCCGGCGTTCCTGATTCTGATCATCATCGTGATCGTGATGATTCGCGGTGGTGGCGGAGGCGGGCGCGGTGGCCGAGGCGGCGGCGGTCGTTCGGTACTCACAGGTGCGGTGCTAGGCGGCCTGCTGGGTGGCGGAGGCCGTGGTGGCGGTGGTTTCGGCGGCGGCGGTGGCGGTTTTGGTGGCGGTGGCGGCGGCTTCGGCGGCGGGGGTGCATCGGGTGGCTGGTAAATCGAGCGGGTACGCAGCATGACATTACTGGACGAAAGCGCGCAGAAGCGCGTGGCCACGGCGATTGCCGAGGCAGAACTGCACACCGACGCCGAGCTGGTCACGGTGCTTGCACCCCACTCAGACGACTACACCTACATTCCGTTGTTGTGGGCGGGGTTGATCGCGTTGCTGGTGCCGGGTCTGATCAACTATTACCCCGGTTGGCTGAACGCTCATCAGTTGCTGCTGGCGCAATGGGCAACCTTCATCGTGCTGGGGCTGCTGTTTCGCATTCCGGCCCTGACCACGGCGTTAGTACCGCGCCGAGTGCGGCATTGGCGAGCGGCGAACATGGCGCGTCGGCAGTTTCTGGAGCGCAAATTGCATCACACTCAGGGCGGAACGGGGATGCTGATCTTCGTTTCGGAGGCAGAACGGTACGTGGAAATTCTGGTGGACGAGGGGATTTCCAGTCGCGTCGGGGATGACACCTGGAACGCGATCGTCGAAGCGTTCACTGCGCGGGTCAAGCGCGGTGAAACGATGGAAGGTTTCGTCGGCTGTATTCAGGCGTGTGGCGAGGTGTTGCGTGAGCACGTGCCGGTCACTCATCCTCGTAACGAGCTACCGGATCGGTTGGTCGTACTGGGCTGACCGTTCGGCCAATCAGACGGATCTAGCGAGGCTATGAGCTGTCGAAGTGGCAATGCGCTATCATTCGTTCTTTGCCCACGGAGCCTCGCTATGAGCCCGATCATTTTTCCCCAGCCGTTCAAGGCAGTGGGTTGTTCCGACTGTCGAAACCTGGATGCATTGGGTTTCGACTTCACCATGGCGTTCCAGCCGATTCTCGATGTGCGCAGTGGCAAGCCCTGGGCGTACGAAGCGCTGGTGCGCGGCATCAACGGCGAGTCCGCGTTCAGCATCCTGAGTATGGTGAACGATGGCAATCGCTACCGCTTCGACCAGGCCTGCCGAGTCAAGGCCATCGAATTGGCAACCCGTTGGGGTCTGCTCGACTTGCCCGACTGCCTGCTGAGCATCAATTTCCTGCCCAAAGCCGTCTATCGCGCCGAAACGTGCATTCGCGCAACGCTCGAGGCTGCCCGCGAATTCGGTTTTCCGCTGAACCGGCTGATGTTCGAAGTCACCGAAGGTGAGCGTGTGGATGATCCGGCGCATCTGCAGTCGATTTTCGCTGAATACGAGAAGCAGGGCTTCACTACGGCAATCGACGATTTCGGTTCGGGGTATTCGGGTTTGAACATGCTTGCGACGTTCCAGCCCAACGTGCTGAAAATCGACATGGCGCTGACTCGCGCCTTGGATCAAGACGCTGTGCGGCAAGCCATCGTGGCGGGGATCGTGCTGGTGGCCGGCAAGCTGAACATCACAGTGGTGGCCGAGGGCGTCGAAACCGTCGGTGAAAGCACGGCCTTGCAATCATTGGGTATCGATCTGCAGCAAGGCTACCTGTTCGCCCGTCCCGCCATCGGCGAGTTGCCGCTCAAGCCTTGAAGTGTCTGGCAGGCTGATCATTCGGCACGGTTTGTCGACTCGTAATGCAAATAACTGGCGAGTGCCTGTTTGGTCAGGTCATTGAGCGTAATGCTTTGCCGATTTGCCGCGATGCTGGCCGCCAGATGCAGTTCGTGGCCAATGCGCACATTGAAGGAGCCCTTGCAGGAAATCTCCGGCGTGACCTTCAAATCCGCGCAGGTGTCCAGATAGTCATCCACTGCGGCCTGAAAAGCGGCAATCAATTGCGCAACGGTTTGCCCTTCATAGCTGATCAGCGCCCGAATGAACTGTGCTTTGCCATACAGGCAGTCGTCTTCCGGGCTTGCTTCGATCGATCCGAAGTAGCCGCGGTGTTGAAGCAGTTGGTTCATGGCAGCAAGCCTCCATTTTTCAATTGGGCGATGATCTGGCGGCGGATGTAGGGCTTGATTTCACTACCCGGATGAGGGCGATGAAGGCTGATCAACGCTGCGGGATTACCATTGTGGAACTTCACGCGGCTGCCGCTTCCCTGGACTGGCTGAAAGCCGAACCCCTGCAGCAGGCTCACCAGTTCAGGCCATGTGAACTCACTTTCCTGCGAGATCAGTTTGGCGACCAGCTTTCCATGCCTGGACATTACCACTCCTTCTGTGCAACTGAATTTAGTTGCTGTCCGTTGTCACGTCAATGTGTGCTGCCCAGCTATGTGTAGCGCAGGGCCGGGTTTTCGGACAAATGGAAGTGATACGAAGGGTGTGCGGGGGTACGGGAAGGCCCTGAGGCCGAGGGGTAATACGAGTTGTAACTATCCATGCAATGACCGAGCTTATTCGTGGAATGAGCTCGGTCATTGGTGCATCAATCTTCGAGAATGAACGCGAACTTGTCGTCGATCAGCATCTTCAGGTAGTCGTCGAAGCTGTCGGCGATGACCACGTATTCGTCCGGGTCGTGGACGAAGCGGATGACCTGGCCTTTGGTGCCTTTGCCGGTCGGGTTGAAGTCGATGAACAGCGTTGACGTGCCGCCGTTGTTCATGCAGTGCGAGAAGCACAGGCGCTCGCCCAGGCTGACGTCGGCGTCGATGCGTCGATCGACCATTTCCGGGTTTTCCAGAAAGAAGTCGTCGTAGATGTCGGCGATGCTTTTGTCGTTGGCGGCGCGGTCTTCGAGGATCTGCTCGACCGAGCGCAGGTAGTACGGGTATTCGGCGATGTCCGAGCCCAGGATGAGCACCGAGACTTCACCTTTTTCGTACTTCTGCCAGTGCGTGCCGTTCACCTTGGCAAGCAGTTGCAGCAGGCTGTCCGGGCAGTCCGGGTAGACCTCTTTGAGAGCGTCCAGTTGGGTGGGCGAGGCGCCGGTGGCGAACGCGAGTTCGTCTAGGCTGGCGGCGGGCAGGGCGGCTTTGAGGCCTGAGTGGAACTGTTCGACGATGCTCAAGGCTGCTTCCTTACACGGGTTTTGTTTGAGCACCTTTGGGCGATTCGTGGCGGTGAGTCAAGGGAATTTACTGTTTAGGGGGTATGTGGGGGGCTGGGAGGGGGTTGTTGGGCTGCTGGCCTCTTCGCGGGCAGAGCCCGCTCCCACAGAGCCCGCTGCCACAGAGCTCCGCTCCCACAGAGGCCCGCGGGGTATCAGCGCCAGCGAACGGTGTAGTGGGCGGGCACGTCGCTCATCTGCGGCTGGAAATGGGTGTTGGAGATCACGTGGGTCTGTACCTCTCCGGCGGCGTCATGCAATTCGATGCGGTCGCCTGCGCCGGCATTGAGCGTTACTTCGTAGATCAACGCCTTGTTGGGCTCCAGGGACGAGTCGAAGGGGCCGAAGCGGGTGCCGTCGATGCGGATGATGTAGACCTGGTAAGCGCCTTGGGTGGATGTGCTGGTCACTGCGAAAACTCCATACCTTTGCTGGTCGATATCTATGTGGGCTGTCACAGGCTCAGGCGCATGGACAGGTCTACCGCTTTTACATCCTTGGTCAGGCTGCCGATCGAGATGTAGTCCACCCCTGTTTCGGCAATGCTGACCAGGGTCGAATCGTTGATGCCGCCACTGGCTTCGAGTTTGGCCTGGCCAGCATTGATGCTCACGGCTTCGCGCATGTCGGCGAGGCTGAGCTCGTCGAGCATGACGATGTCGGCACCCGCTGCCAGGGCTTCGCGCAACTCATCCAGGCTTTCGACTTCGATTTCCACCGGCTTGCCCGGCGCGATGCGCTGCGCCGCCGCTACTGCCTGAGCCACGCCACCGCAGGCGGCGATGTGGTTTTCCTTGATCAGGAAGGCATCGTACAGGCCGATCCGGTGGTTGTGGCAGCCACCGCAGGTCACCGCGTACTTCTGCGCCAGGCGCAGGCCCGGCAAGGTCTTGCGCGTATCCAGCAGCTTGACCTGGGTATGGCCTACACGCTCGGCGAAATACCGCGCGCGGGTGGCCACGGCCGACAGCAGTTGCAGAAAATTCAGCGCGCTGCGCTCACCGGTCAGCAGCGAGCGTGCCGGGCCTTCGAGGTGAAACAAGGGCTGGTTGGGCTGGGCCTGCTGCCCATCCACTACCTGCCAATGCACCGCCACGCGCGGGTCGAGCTGGCGAAACACGGCATCGACCCAGGCGCTGCCGGCAACGGTGCAGGCATCGCGGGTGATGATGCTGGCCTTGGCCAAGCGCTCGGCCGGGATCAGTTGCGCAGTGATATCGCCGCTGCCCACGTCTTCGGACAACGCACGGCGCACGTTGGCTTCGATTTCAGCGGTCAGATCGGCAAGACGAAGATTGGACATGACGCGCTCCATCGGCAAAGTGGCAGGATTATAGGATACTGCAGTGCTTGGAGCGAAGCCCTGTAGCCCGCGCCTTCACGCACGGTAAAAAGCTGTGCATTTGGTCGGCTGCTGTGAGCTTTCGTACATATTTACGGTCAATCTCCTACTTAGCCCCGTGTTCGCTGAACTGCTTGCCACCTTGGTAGTCAGAGATCACTGTCGGTGAGGTCAGGTAAATGACGTCACGTGGTTGACAGGGATGTCGACGCTCTATTTCTCTTGGTGGGGGTCTTGATGGCGAACGATGGGAAAGTGGTTTCACTGAACAAGGCTGCCGCCGATCACGCGAGCCAGCCTGCCAGTGTGCGCCTGCCTGTCGTCCTGTTGCAGGTGCGCGACAAAGCCGCGCTGCAGCTCAAGCAGGCCCTGCAGGTGTTGTTCGATAACGCCGACGATACCCTGTTCGAAATGGCCGACCGGGCGTTGAACAACGTCGATCAGAATACCTTCTTCGAAGCCATGCGCGACCTGCGCCTCAAGCGCAAGAGCATCGAGCGCGGTTTCCTCGAGAAATTCTACGAAAGCTTCGTGCGCGTCGGTCAGTACGACACGGTCGAGGCCAGCGCGCCGCCGCCGCTGAGCTACGACAAGCTGGCGCTGGTACCCAACGACGAGTTGGAACGCACGGTGGCACTGGATGCGATGGTGGCCAAGGTCCTCAGCCGTGACAGTTTTGCCCTGGGCCAACTGACGACCCGCTTGAATGTGCTACTGACTCGCCGCCTGGACGATTCCACCAATCCGCTCGGGCCGGTCATGCTGTGCGACTATTTCCTCCAGGCCGGGCGCAGCCTGGGTGTGGAGATCAAGGTCAAGCTGATCATCCTCAAGCTGTTCGAGAAATACGTTCTTACCGATACCGATCAGCTGTACGCCGAGGCCAATCAACTGCTCATCGCGGCCGGCATCCTGCCCGAGCTCAAGGCCGCGCCTGCGCGTCGCGCCGCCGACCGCTCCAGCGACCGCCCGCGCCCCGCTGCCACCGAGCCGGAAACACGCGCCGAGGCGCCGAGCAAGTCCGCTCAGCGTGACGAGAATGTGCAGGAAGCGTTTGGCGCCCTGCAGGACTTGCTGCACGACCTGCGCGGCAGCATGGCGCCGAAGATGGAGCCGCCGAGCGAGGCCATGCCGATCTCGACCAGCGATCTGCTGCGCCTGCTGTCCCACTTGCAGCAGTACGTGCCCCAGCAGCCGCCGCAGAACGACTACGACCTGCGCCAGCAGCTGGAACAACTGCTTACCCGCGTCAGCGTCAAGAGCGGCAAGTTTCGGGTAGTCGGGGTGATGGACGAAGACGTCATCAACCTGATTGCCATGCTGTTCGAATTCATCCTCGACGATCGCAACCTGCCCGACTCGCTGAAAGCCCTGATCGCACGCCTGCAGATTCCCATGCTCAAGGTCGCGGTACTGGACAAAAGCTTTTTCAGCCGGGGTGCGCACCCGGCGCGGCGGCTGCTCAACGAAATCGCCTCGGCGGCGATGGGCTGGGGCAGCCGCGACGATTATCAGCGCGATGCGCTGTACCTGCGCATCGACCAGATCGTCCAGCGCCTGCTCAACGATTTCGTCGACGACACCTCGTTGTTTTCCGAGCTGCTGGTCGACTTCCTTGCGTTCAGCAATGACGAGCGTCGTCGCAGCGAGTTGCTCGAACAGCGTACCCGCGATGCCGAAGAGGGCCGCGCCCGTGCGGATCTGGCGCGGCATCTGGTCGAGAAAGAACTCAACAGCCGTCTGCTGGGGCGCAAGCTGCCGCAGGTGGTGGTCAATGTGCTGCAGGACGCCTGGAGCCGCGTATTGCTGCTGGTGTGCCTGAAACACGGGGCCAATTCGTCCGAGTGGCAGGCGGCCTTGTCCACGGTCGACGATCTGATCTGGAGCGTCGAACCTCACGACGACCCGGAAATGCGCATGCGTTTGCTGGAACTGGTGCCCGGCTTGCTCAAGTCTCTGCGCGACGGTCTCACCAGCACCGCGTTCGATCCGTTCGCCACCAGTGAATTCTTCAGTCAGCTGGAGGTGCTGCATGTGCAGGCGTTCCAGCGTGATCTGGCGAATGTCGAGGGGGTGCTGCCTGGTGAGGAATCGCTGGTGCAGGTGGTCGAAGAGATCGTGCTGGCGTCCCCGGGCGAAGCCGCCGACAGCGAGGCTCAAGTACGCCTGGCCGACGATGATCCAGGCCTGCTGCAGGTCGACAAGCTGCGTGTCGGCAGCTGGGTGGAATTGCAGGAAAACGATGAGTTCAAGCTGCGCTGCAAGTTGACCGCGATCATCGAGACCTCGGGCAAGTACGTGTTCGTCAACCGCACCGGCATGAAGGTGCTGGAGAAGACCCGCATGGGCTTGGCGATCGAGTTCCGTCGCGGCACCGTTCGGGTGCTCGACGACACCTTGTTGTTCGATCGAGCCCTGGATTCGGTGGTCACCAACCTGCGCAAGCTCAAGGCACACTGATGAACCCGGCCACGCGCAGGCTGCCTTCCTGCGCGTGAGGGTTCATACTGGAGCGCCTTGATTGTCGGCAGGACTCCAGATGCGGTTGACCTCATGCGCTTGAACGGCCCTACGGGATGGTGCGACGGCGTTCGCCATTGCCCCTCGCCCAATTTCAACGAGCGTCCCGACGGCGAAGTCTCGCTGTTGGTCATCCATAACATCAGCTTGCCTCCCGCGCAATTTGCTACGGGCAAGGTGCATGAGTTTTTCCAGAACTGCCTGGATCACACCGAACATCCCTATTTCGAAGGGATCTCCCATCTGCGCGTGTCCGCGCACTTTCTGATCGAGCGTGACGGTGCGGTGACGCAATTCGTCTCCTGTCTGGATCGCGCGTGGCACGCCGGGGTGTCGTTGTTCGATGGCCGCGAAAACTGTAATGATTTTTCTGTAGGCATCGAACTGGAAGGCACTGATGATCAACCCTTCGCCGATGCCCAATATACAGCGCTCGTCACCTTGACCCGGCTGTTGCTCGAGCGTTTTGCGGCATTGAGCGTGGAGCGCATCTGCGGTCACAGCGACATTGCCCCGGGCCGCAAGACCGACCCCGGCCCCTGTTTCGACTGGGTACGTTACCGTGCCGCATTGCTGAATGAAGAGGATGCACGATGATTTTTCTGGTGCTGCTGCTGGTCCTGCTGGCCGAGAAGTTTTCCGGGCTGCGCCAGCGCGTGCAACGTGACGGTTTTTTCCTGGGTGAACTGCATCGGCTCGAAGCCCGGCCGGGGCTGGCGCGCGAGCCGTGGCTGGTGCTGGGCATCGGCGTGGCGCTGCCAGCGCTGCTGCTGGCGTTCGTGCTGTATGCACTGCAGCCGGTGGCGTATGGCTTGCTGGCGCTGCCGGTGCATTTGCTGGTGCTGATCTACAGCCTGGGCCGCGGTGACATCACTGTTGGCCTGGGGCCGTTTCGCGATGCCTGGCGTCGTGAAGACACCCAGGCGGCGGTGCATGTGGCCGAACGCGACATGGGCGTCCTCGCCGACAACGGCGGCAGCCTGCTGCAAAGGGTGCAGGGGCACCTGTTGTGGGAAGCCTATCAAAGCTTTTTCGCGGTGATTTTCTGGTACGCCGCCTTGGGCCCGGTGGCGGCGCTGGTCTATCGGCTGGTGACCCTGGTGGCCGAGCAGTCTCGGCATCCGGCGATAGCCCTGCGGGCGCAGCGGCTGCGTCATGCTCTGGACTGGCTGCCGGTACGTTTGCTTGCGGCCAGCTTTGCGCTGGTGGGCAACTTCGTGGCGGTCAGCCGGGTGATGCTGCACGAGGTGCTCAGCTGGGAAATTACCGCAGCGGCGCTGATCGATCGCGTCGGGCGAGTGGCCGGTGATGTTCCGGCGCCAGTGGTAGGGCAGGTAGGAGTGGAGACGTTGGACAGCCTGTGGCAGATGGTCGTGCGCGCAGGGGTGTTGTGGTATGCGGTTTTGGCGGTGTGTTCGGTGTTGGCGTGATGTTGCAGGGTTGATGGTGTTCGCCGAAGCGGGACGGCGGCTTGGAAGGCGTGCCGCAATGTCCTGTAGCAGCGGCGCGAGCCGCGTCCAGGTTCACTGCGCATCCGTCCAACCAAACACTGCATTGGCGTTCCGGGTGCTGGCCGCTGCCAGGGTGGCGGCATCGGTGCCCATGATGCGCGCCAGTGCCTCGGCGATGGCCGGCAGATGCTCCGGGCTGTTGCGTACACCCGGATACATCGCAGGCGCCATGTCCGGCGAATCGGTTTCCAGAACGATGGCCTCCAGCGGTAAACGCGGCAGTACCTTGTGCATGCGCAGCGCCTGCGGCCAGGTCGGCGCGCCACCCAGGCCTAGCTTGAAGCCCAGCTTCAAATACTCCCGTGCCTCTTCCCAGCTTCCGGCGAATGCATGAATGACCCCTGCGCGGGGCAGCTTGAAGCGCTTCAAGGTCGCGATCACTGCCGCATGGCTGTGCCGCACGTGCAGCAACACCGGTAGCTCGAACGCCACAGCCAGGTCCAACTGCGCTTCGAACAACGCCTGCTGCCGATCGCGATCCAGGTCCTTGAGGTAGTAATCCAGGCCGAACTCGCCGATTGCACACAGCTTCGGGTGTCCGTGCAAACGCTCAAGCCACTCGTGCAAGGCAGTCACATGCTCGGGCCGGTGCTCTTCGAGAAACACGGGGTGCAGGCCCAAGGCCGCATACACCCGCTCATCCGCCAGCGCCAGGTCCCATACCCGCTGCCAGTTGGCTTGATGCACACCCAGCACCACCACCCGCTCCACACCACGCGCTGTGGCGGTGTCCAGCACGCGCGCGCGATCGGCATCGAAGTCGGGAAAATCCAGGTGAGTATGGGTGTCGATCAAGCGCACCATCAGCCCTCGTGAATTCTCTGTTTGAAGGTCCGGGCCAAGGCATTCACGCCGGGCTCGTAGTGCTTTTGTTCCACAGCGGCCAGTGCCAGTTCCAGCGCCTTGCTGGCGATCATGTTGTGCTGTTGGGCCATGGCGTTGACCGGCAGCGGCAGGAAGTCCAGCAACTGGGTGTCGCCGAACGTGCCCAGGTGCATTGCCTGGGAATCCAGCGGCCGCTCCTGCAGCACATCGAACACGCCCTGCAGCAGCACGTAGGAGGTGGTCACCAGCGCGTCGGGAAGGTGGCCGAGCTTGTCGAGCAAGGCTTGCATGGAATGCTGGCCACCTTCGCGACTGAAGTACTCGCTGTGCTCGACCAGCACCGTGCCATCGAAATCGGCCAGCGCAGTATTGAAGCCCTCGGTTCGCGCCTGGCTGATGCTCAGTTCCGGCCGTGCGCCGATCAAGGCGATGTGTCGAGGCTTGGGCAGCAGCAGGCTCTGGGTCAATTGCAGGCTGGCGTTGCGGTCATCGCTGATCACCGAGCAGAACTGCGCAGGGTCCATCATCCGGTCGATGGCGATCACGGGTGTGCCCTTGGCCTGCAATTCACGGTAGCTGTCGTCGCTGGCCGGCAGGCAACTGGCAACGAACAGCGCGTCGCAACGTCGGGCACGAAACAGCTGCAGCAGTTGCAGCTCGCTGGCCGCATCGTCGTCGGAGCTGGCGATCAGCAGCTGGTAACCATGGGCGCGGGCACCTTGTTCGAGCAGCTTAGCGATGCGCGCGTAGCTGGGGTTTTCCAGGTCCGGCAGGATGAAGCCCAGGGTACGCGTGTGCCGACTGCGCAACCCGGCTGCCTGGGGGTTGGGGGTGAAGCCCTGTTCCTGGACGATGGCCTCGACGCGCGCCACCGTCGCCTTGCTGATGCGCTGTTGAGCGGCCTTGCCATTGATGACGTAACTGGCAGTGGTGACCGAGACGCCAGCCAGGCGAGCAATATCGCTGAGTTTCAACCGTTGATTCCTTAGTGTCGTCGCGCCCATGCCGAGGCATTGAAGCGCGCTCATTCATCGTTTGTCGGGTGGCGCCAGGCTAAGTTCAGGCAACGTAACCGACAGGTTGGACTTCAATCATCGAAGATTATCGAGTAACGTGCGCTGCATTCTAGATTAAACGTTTCAGCCTGCGTGTTTCCTGCCGTAAAACATCTCTTGTCGAGGTCTCAACCTTACCCTCGGCAACGCAGGCCGGACCTATCGGAAGTACAGAGCGCGCACCTCGATGCTCTATGCTCACACTTCACAACAATACCTCAGCGCGCTGCCGCCGCTGTAAAGGAGAGAGGCAATGCTGGAGCTCACTATAGAGCAGATATCCATGGGCCAGAGCGCCGTGGATAAACCCGCCGCCCTGCAATTGCTCGCCGACAAGCTGGTTGCCGATGGCCTGGTGGCCGAAGGTTACCTGGCCGGCCTGCAAGCGCGTGAAGCTCAAGGCTCGACCTTTCTGGGCCAAGGCATCGCCATTCCCCACGGCACGCCCGATACCCGTGACCTGGTGTTCACCACCGGCGTGCGCCTGCTGCAATTTCCCGAAGGCGTGGATTGGGGTGACGGCCAGAAGGTCTACCTGGCCATCGGCATCGCTGCCAAGTCCGACGAACACCTGCGCCTGCTGCAACTGCTGACCCGCGCGCTGGGTGAAACCGACCTGGGTGAAGCGCTGCGCCAGGCCACCGATGCACCCGCGTTGCTGAAGCTGCTGCAAGGGGCGCCGCAGGAATTGGCGCTGGATGCGCAGATGATCAGCCTGGGCGTGATGGCCGAAGACTTCGAGGAACTGGTCTGGCGTGGTGCGCGTCTGCTGCGTCAGGCCGACTGCGTGAGCAATGGTTTTGCCGCGCTGCTTCAGCAGGTCGAAGCCTTGCCGCTGGGCGATGGCTTGTGGTGGCTGCACAGCGAGCAGACCGTAAAGCGTCCGGGCCTGGCCTTCGTGACCCCCGACAAACCCCTGCGCTACCTGGGCCAGCCGCTGACCGGGCTGTTCTGCCTGGCCAGCCTGGGCGAAGCTCACCAGGCCTTGCTCGAACGCCTGTGCGCGTTGCTCATCGAAGGCCGCGGCAACGAATTGGGTGCTGCCACCAGCACCCGCGCCGTGCTCGAAGCGCTGGGCGGTGAGCTACCTGCCGATTGGCCCAGCGCACGCATCGTGCTGGCCAACGCACATGGCCTGCACGCGCGGCCGGCGAAGATTCTGGCGCAGCTGGCCAAGAGCTTCGAAGGCGAGATTCGCTTGCGGGTGGTCGAATCCGGCGGTCTCGCGGTGTCTGCCAAGAGCCTGAGCAAGTTGCTCAGCCTGGGTGCGCAGCGCGGTCAGACCCTGGAACTGGTCGCCGAGCCGACCATTGCCGGCGACGCCTTGCCGGCGTTGTTGGCGGCCATCGAGGAGGGCCTGGGCGAGGAAGTGGAACCGCTGCCGAGCGTCACCGAGGCTGCGCCTGCGCAGCCCGCTGTGACCAAGGCGGCCAAGATCAAGCCACAGGCGCCAGGCGCGGGCGCGCAGGTCCAGGGTGTCGCCGCGGCCCCTGGGATCGCCATGGGCCCGGCGCACATCCAGGTGCTGCACGATTTCGACTTTCCCCAGCGTGGCGAGTCCGTGGCGCTGGAGCGTGAACGCTTGCAGGCCGCCCTCGGCCAGGTCAGGCAGGACATCGACGGGTTGATCCAGCGCGCCCAGGCACAAGCCATCCGCGAGATTTTCGTCACTCACCAGGAAATGCTCGACGACCCGGCCCTGACCGATGAAGTCGCTGCCCGCCTGCAGCAGGGCGAAAGCGCTGCCGCGGCCTGGAACACGGTGATCGAAGCGGCCGCGGTGCAGCAGGAATCGCTGCAGGATGCGCTGCTGGCCGAACGCGCAGCGGATCTGCGCGACATCGGCCGTCGCGTGCTGGCGCAGCTGTGCGGCGTGCCTACCCTGGAAGAACCCAAGCAGGCCTATATTCTGGTGATGGACGAGGTCGGCCCATCCGACGTCGCCCGTCTGGACCCGGCGCGCGTGGCCGGGATTCTGACCGCCCGCGGTGGCGCCACTGCGCACAGCGCCATCGTTGCGCGTGCCCTCGGCATTCCTGCCGTGGTGGGCGCAGGCGAGGCGGTGTTGCAGATTGCCGCCGGCACCGCATTGTTGATCGACGGCCAGCGCGGCCTGCTGACCGTGGCCCCGGCGCCCGAGGTGCTGGAACAGGCGCTGGCCGACCGTGACCGTCGCGAGCAGCGCCTGCAGGCGGCAGCCGAGCGACGCATGGAAAGCGCCGTGACCCTGGACGGGCACGCGGTGGAAGTGTTCGCCAACATCGGCGAAAGCGCCGGTGTCGCCAAGGCCGTGGAGCAGGGCGCCGAAGGCGTTGGCTTGCTGCGCACCGAGCTGATTTTCATGGCCCATTCGCAAGCCCCGGACGAGGCGGTGCAGGAAGCCGAGTACCGCCGCGTGCTCGATGGCCTGCAAGGTCGGCCGTTGGTGGTGCGCACGCTCGATGTGGGCGGCGACAAACCGCTGCCGTACTGGCCGATCGACAAGGAAGAGAACCCGTTCCTGGGGGTCCGCGGCATTCGCCTGACCCTGCAGCGTCCCGACGTGATGGAAGGCCAGCTGCGCGCACTGCTGCGCGCCGCCGACAACCGCCCGTTGCGGATCATGTTTCCCATGGTCGGCAGCCTCGAAGAGTGGCGCCAGGCCAAGGACATGACCGAGCGCGTGCGCCGCGAGATTCCGGTCAAGGACCTGCAGCTGGGCATCATGATCGAGGTGCCGTCGGCGGCATTGCTGGCCCCGGTGTTGGCCCGCGAGGTCGACTTCTTCAGCATTGGCACCAACGACCTGACCCAGTACACGCTGGCCATCGACCGTGGTCACCCGACCCTCTCGGCCCAGGCCGATGGCCTGCACCCCGCGGTGCTGCAACTGATCGACATCACCGTGCGCGCGGCACACGACTACGGCAAGTGGGTCGGCGTGTGCGGCGAACTGGCGGCTGATCCACTGGCGGTGCCGTTGCTGGTCGGCCTGGGCGTGGATGAATTGAGTGTCTCGGCGCGCAGCATCGCCGAGGTCAAGGCGGGGGTGCGCGAGCTGACGCTCAGCCACGCGCAACAATTGGCCCGGCATGCGCTCGGGCTGGGCACCGCTGCGCAGGTACGTGCCCTGGTGGAGAAATCTTGATGGCACGCATCCTGACCCTGACGCTCAATCCGGCGTTGGACCTGACCGTGGAAATCGACGGGCTGGAACTGGGCGAAGTCAATCGCAGCAATGCCTTGCACCGACACGCCGCCGGCAAGGGCCTCAATGTTGCCCAGGTGTTGGCCGACCTCGGCCATCAGGTGACCGTGAGCGGCTTTCTGGGCGAGGCCAACCCGCAACCGTTCGAGGCCTTGTTCGCTCAACGCGGTTTCACCGATGCGTTCATTCGCGTACCGGGCGAAACGCGCAGCAACATCAAGCTGGCCGAACGCAATGGCCGGGTCACCGACCTCAATGGTCCGGGCCCGGTGGTCGACGACCAGGCTCAGGCCGCCCTGCTGGCACGCCTGCACGACATTGCACCGGGTCACGACGCCGTCGTGGTGGCCGGCAGCCTGCCGCGTGGGGTGAGCCCTGAATGGTTTCAGGCACTGCTCGAACAGCTTGCGCACATGGGCTTGAAGGTGGCACTCGATACCAGCGGGGCTGCCTTGCGTGCGGGCTTGAAGACGCGTCCATGGCTGATCAAGCCCAACACCCACGAGCTGACCGAGGTGCTCGGCAATTCCGTGGAAACGCCGGTCGAGCAAGCGGCTGCGGCGCAGCGCCTGTTGGCTGACGGCGTCGCCAATGTGGTGATCTCGCAAGGCGAACGCGGCGTCAATTGGTTCGCGGCCGACCTCGCCTTGCAGGCCTTGCCGCCCACCGTCGAGGTCGCCAGCACCGTAGGTGCCGGAGACTCGCTGCTGGCCGGGCTGGTGCACGGTTTGCTCAGCGAGCAGGCGCCGGAACACAGCCTGCGCACGGCCACGGCGATCGCCGCCATGGCGGTGACGCAGATCGGCTTCGGAATCAGTGATGCCGCGCACCTGGCGCGGCTTGAAAGCGGCGTCAGCGTACGTCCGCTGACAGAACAATAAGAGGGTTGAAGATGAAACTAGCTATTGTCACCGCGTGCCCCAGCGGGCGGGTGTCCAGCGTCTTGAGCGCACGTCTGCTCGACGCTGCGGCCCGTCGCCAGGGCTGGACCACCTTCGTTGAAGTGTTCGACCCGCAACACCCGGAACTGCGTCTGAGCGCAGCCGATATCGAGAACGCGGATTGGGTGCTGGTGGTCAACACCGGCGCCATGGACCTGAGCCGTTTCGTCGGCAAGCGTCTGTTCCAGAGCAGCCCGGCCCATGCCCTGCAGGATGTCGACGGCTTCCTGCGCCAGGCCGCCGATCAGGCCAAGCCCTATGCCGCCGCTCCGGCCGCTGCCGCGGCAGCGTCGCGTGCGCCACGGCTGGTGGCGGTCACCGCATGCCCGACCGGGGTGGCGCACACGTTCATGGCCGCCGAGGCTTTGCAGCAAGGCGCCAAGCAGTTGGGTTATGAGCTGCAGGTCGAAACCCAGGGTTCGGTGGGCGCGCGCAATCCGTTGAGAGTGCAGGCCATCGACGAAGCCGACGTGGTGCTGCTGGCCGCCGACATCGAAGTGGCTACCGAGCGTTTTGCCGGCAAGAAGATCTATCGCTGCGGTACCGGTATCGCCTTGAAACAGGCCCAGGCCACGCTGAACAAGGCCTTGGCCGAAGGTGAAGTGGAGTCCACCGGCAGCGCTGCCGGTGCGCCCAAGAAGCAGGAAAAGACCGGCGTCTACAAGCACCTGTTGACCGGTGTGTCGTTCATGCTGCCGATGGTGGTGGCGGGCGGTTTGCTGATCGCGCTGTCGTTCGTGTTCGGTATCGAGGCGTTCAAGGAGCCGGGCACCTTGCCAGCGGCGTTGATGCAGATCGGTGGCGAGGCGGCATTCAAGCTGATGGTGCCGTTGCTGGCGGGCTACATCGCTTATTCGATCGCTGACCGTCCGGGGCTTGCCCCGGGCATGATCGGTGGTTTGCTGGCGAGCACCCTGGGTGCGGGCTTCATTGGCGGTATCGCGGCCGGTTTCATTGCCGGTTACGCCGCCAAGGCGATCAACCGCTATGCGCGCCTGCCGGCGAGCCTGGAAGCGCTCAAGCCGATCCTGATCATTCCGCTGCTGGCCAGCCTGTTCACCGGCCTGGTGATGATCTACGTGGTGGGCAAACCCGTGGCCGGGATGCTCGCTGGGCTGACCACCTTCCTTGACAGCATGGGTACTACCAATGCGTTGCTGCTGGGCGTGCTGCTGGGGGCGATGATGTGCGTCGACCTGGGCGGGCCGATCAACAAGGCGGCGTACGCGTTTTCGGTGGGGCTGCTGGCCTCGCAGAGCTACGCGCCGATGGCCGCGACCATGGCGGCCGGCATGGTGCCGCCGATTGGCTTGGGCCTGGCCACCTTCCTGGCTCGACGCAAGTTTGCCCAGACCGAGCGTGAGGCTGGCAAAGCGGCATTGGTGCTGGGGCTGTGCTTCATTTCCGAAGGCGCCATACCGTTCGCTGCCAAGGATCCGCTGCGGGTGATCCCGGCGAGCCTGGTCGGTGGCGCGTTGACCGGCGCATTGTCGATGTACTTCGGCTGCAAGCTGATGGCGCCGCACGGTGGGCTGTTCGTGTTGTTGATTCCCAACGCGATCAACCATGCCTTGCTGTATCTGCTGGCCATCGTTGCCGGGGCCTTGCTGACTGCGGTGGTGTATGCAGTGATCAAGAAGCCGGAAGTCCAGGAAATTGCCGTAGAGCCGGTCAAGGCCTGATCCCGTAGCAGCGGCGCAAGCCGCGTCCGGCCTCACCGTGGTGAGCCAGATACACCGCATGCACCGCCGACGCGGCTCGCGCCGCTGCTACAGAGGGCGCGTGCGGTTTCATCGCGGTGAGGTTGATACACCGCATGTACCGCCGACGCGGCTTGCGCCGCTGCTACAGAGGGGGCGATCAGGCTGGATGCGGTGTGCGGTTTCATCGCGGTGAGGCTGACACATCGTAACCCCTGTAGCAGCGGCGCGAGCCGCGTCGGCGGTACACGCGATGGGTCAATAGACGTCGCGTCGGTAGCGGCCGGTTTCGATCAGGTCGTTCAGGCGTTCCCGGCCCAGCAATTGGACCAGCACTTCATCCACCCCGCTGGCCATGCCCTGCAGGCTGCCGCAGACATAGATCACCGCGCCATCCTCCACCCACTGCAGCAACACCTCACCGACCTCGCGCAACCGATCCTGCACGTACACCTTGTGCGCCTGATCACGCGAGAACGCCAGATCCAGCCGCGCCAGATCACCACTGGCCAGCCACCCCAGCAACTCATCCGCGCACAGGAAATCATGGGTTCGGTTACGTTCGCCGAACAGTAACCAATTGCGCCGCTGGCCTTGTTCGATGCGGCCCTTGAGCAAGCTGCGCAAGCCAGCCAGACCGGTGCCGTTGCCCAGCAGAATCACCGGCACCGGCTCCTGCGGTAGATGAAAGCCGGCGTTGCGCCGCAAGCGCAGGCTGACCGCGCCGTGCACCTGGGCGTGTTCGGTCAGCCATCCCGACCCCAGCCCCAGGCTGCCGTCGGCGTGGCGCTCCTGGCGCACGATCAGTTCCAGCCGGCCGTCGCTGGGCAGCGAAGCAATGGAATACTCACGTGCAGCGATGGGTATCAGCGCATCCACCAGCGCCTGTGCATGCAAACCTACCAGGTGCCCGCGACTGGCCGGCAGTTGCCGACTGGCCAGCGCCTGACCCAGCGGCTCCTGCAAGCCATCGACCTCAACCAGCGCAGACGCCTGCAGCCCCAGCCCGGACAACCACTGGTCGATGGCCGCGCAGCCGTTGCGTGGCAGCACGTCGACCAGATCGCCAGCCTGCCAGTGGGCCTCGCCATCATTGTGCAAGGCAATGCGATAGACCGCTGCGCCTTCACTCCCCGGATTCAGCAGATGGCGTTCGAGCAAGGTCCACGGGCTGAACACCGGTGCCTGCCACACGGCTTGGGCGACGCCTCCGGTCAGCCCGCTCAATTGCTGCTGCCAGTGCTGCAAGGCCGCTGGATCGGCGTTGTCGACCTCGATCGAGGCAAACAGCGGCTGGGCGCCACGCTCATCGAGCCATTGGTCCAGACGATGAGCGAAGCCGCAGAACTGCTGGTATTGCCGGTCACCCAGCGCCAGCACTGCGTAGCGCAAGCCGGGCAGGGCACAGGCACTGCCCAGCACCTTGCGCTCGAAGCCGCGCGCGGTGTCGGGTGCCTCGCCGTCGCCGAACGTGCTGACCACGAACAACGCCTTGTCGGCGTGCCGCAGCTGCGCTTCATCCACCTCGCCCAAGGCGCGGACACGCACGTTCTGACCGGCCGACTGCAGTTGCCCGGCGGTTTGCCACGCCAGTTGCTCGGCGAAACCGCTCTGGCTGGCGAACCCGATCAACCAACCGGCCGACGTCTCGTCCTGCTGGTGCAAGGCGCCGCGGGCCAGGCGTACCTGGCGCTTCTTGCGACGCCGATCCAGGTACAGCAGCCAGCCCGTGATGAGGAACAATGGCATCGTCAGGCTCGCCAGCATCATCAGGATACGACCGACCAGGCCGAAATAACTGCCCACATGCAGGGCGTAGATGCTGGTCAGCAGCTGCGCTTTCAGCGACTTGTCCTCATAGCGCTGGATGTCCTTGACCTGACCGGTGGCCGGGTCGAGGCTGAGCAGGCCGAAGGCCCGGTCATGGGGCGAATCCGTACGCAGGTAGAACACCGTTGCCGGCAGGCCGACATTGCCCGGAACACGCATGTTGACCACGCTCAGTCGTGGACCAACCGCGCCCTGGATGCTGGCCCACAGCGCGTCGTAATTCACCGTGGGCGCCACATCGGCAGAAGACGCGGTGCGCCGCTCGATGCGCTGGGCGGCAGGGTTGTCGGAGAGCATTCTGTTCACCGCGTTGCCGAACCACTGGTAAGACCAGGTCAGGCCGGTCAAGGCCGCCAGCAGATAGAACAGCAGGCACCAGGTGCCGAACACCGCATGCAGGTCCCAATTGAAGGCGCGACCCTTCTTGGCCCAGTCCAGGGTCAGCCAGGTGCGCCATTGCAGCGCCTTGCGCGGCCAGCGCAGATACAGGCCGGAAAGACAGAAGAACACCAGCATCAGGGTGCAGGCTGCGGTGATCTGCCGGCCCGTCGCGCCCATGGCCAGGAAGCGATGCAGGTCCAGCATCAAGTCGAAGAAGCCTTCGCCGACCACCTCGCCCTGCAACTCCCCAGTGTACGGATCGAAATAGGCCGAAGGCCCTCGACGTTGCCCTGGCGGCGGGGTGAACGACACCCGTGCGGCGCTGCCGTCGACCAGGTCCACACGCAATGCGGCAACCTTGCTGCCCTGCCGCTGCTCGAGGATTTCCACCAGCTGCGCAGCAGGGAGGATGCCGCCATCGCGAATCTGCACGTTCAGGGTCTGCGGATTGAGCGCGCGCAGGATTTCATCCTCGAACGAGTAGCTGGCCCCGGTGATGCCCATCAGGGCCAGCACCAGGCCGCCGGTGATGCCGAAAAACCAGTGCAACTGGAAGAGGACGTTCTTGAACACGAATCACCTTGAGCGGGCCGATCGAAAGGAGGGCAGACGGCATTATGCAGCACTGGCTGAGAATCAGTCTCAGGCGCACCGATTCTGATCATTGCCGTTGCGACGTGAAACGCCCCGCGTCGTCGAAACGAGCGGGGCGCAGCAACCGACGCGCAGTGGCTAGAAGTGGAAGTTGGTGCTCAACAGCGCCGTGCGTCCCGCCGCCTGGTTGGCGAAGTGGGTGCTGAAAGCCTTGTCGTAGTAGGTCTTGTCGGCCAGGTTCTGCACGTTCAGCTGCACGTCGAAATGCTTGCTGATCTTGTAGCTGGCCATGGCATCCAGGCGCACGTAGCTGTCGACCATGGTGGTGTTGGCGACATTGCCGAACACGTCGTCGACATAGAAGGCGCCGCCGCCGATGGTCAGCTTGGGCGTCAGGTTATAGGTGGTCCACAGACTGGCGCTGTTGTTCGGCGTGTTGGGCATCTGGTTGCCGTCGTTGGCCGCGCCCAGCGGGCCGTTGTCGACCACGCGCGCCTGCAGGTAGCTGTAGCCGGCGAACACCTGCCATTGCTCGGTAAGCTTGCCGGACGCCGACAGCTCCAGGCCATCGACTCGGGTCTTGCCGGCGTTCTCGTAGGCAAAGGTGCTGGTCTGCACGCGGGTGTTTTCTTTCTCGGTGCGGAACAGTGCGGCGGTCAGCGACAGACGCTGGTCGAGCAGGTCCCACTTGGTGCCGACTTCGTAGTTGGTGGTTTCTTCGGGCTCCAGGTCACTGCTCAGCAGGTTGCCTGCGCGATCCGGTGCTCCGCCCAGCGGGTTGCCTTCCATGCCTTCGCCCACCAGCGAACCGGGTGGGGTGGCCGAGGTGGCGTAGGAAACATACACGCTGCCGTTCTCGGCAGGCTTCCACACCAGCCCCAGTTGGCCGGTGACGAACTCGCTGGTGTCCTTGCCCTTGGCCGTGGTGGCACCGGCGGCGGTGAAGGTGCGGTAGTCGGTTTCGAAGTGGTCGTAGCGCAGGCCGGCGTTCACCTGCCACTGCGGGCTCAGCTCCAGCGTGTCGAACACGTAGATCGCCCGCGTCTTGCTGGACGTGTCGGTGCCGGCGTAGTTGCGGGCAATGGCGCCGCTCCACGGGTCGTCCGGATTGGGGTTGGCCAGCGACGTGCAGTTGTAGCCGCTGGAAACGATGCTGCCCGGTGTGCAGTTGGTGCTGGCGCCGGCGGTGCGCGGCGTGGTGTCGGTGTTGACGGTGTAGGAACTGCGGTCACTGTCTTCGCGGCTGAATTCGATGCCGGTGGAGAAGCTGTTCTTCAACCCGCCGACGTAGAAGTCACCGAACAGATCGGTCTGGTTGGTGGTGGTCGCGGTGTTGCCGACGCGACTGTTGGCGCGGCGCCAGACACTGCCGTTGTTGACATTGCGCTGGCTGTCGTCGGGCTGGGTGAGGATGTAGTCCTGCATGGTGTTGCCATGGCGCAGGGTGTTCTTCACGGTCAAGGCGTCGGTGAGGTCGTGCTCGATGGCGAAGGTGGCGATGTCGCTGCGGGTCTTGCGGAAGTCACGGTCGCTCAGGCCATAGAAGTTGCTGCGGCTGCCACCGTCCTCAGGCTTGTCCGGATTGGCCGAGGTGCGGCCCGCGTTGCCCGCCGCCGGAATGCTGTAGGGAATGCCCGAGTCGGGCAGATCGTCGCTCTCCAGGTGGTAATAGTCGAGGAAGACCCGAGTCTCGGTGCCCAGGCCGAAGGCCAGCGACGGCGCAATGCCCCAACGGTCGTAGTCGACCTGGTCGCGCCCGGCCACGTTGCTTTGGTGGCTCATCAGGTTGAGTCGCCCGGCGGCGCTGTCGCTGAACTGGTAGTTGCCATCCAGGGTATAGCGCTGGGTCTGGTCCGAGCCCCAGGTGAAACCGCCATCCAGTGAGTCGCCCAGGTGCGCTTTCTTGCTCACCAGGTTGATGGTGCCGCCCGCAGCGCCACGGCCGCCGATGGCCGAGTTGGGGCCTTTGCTGACCTCGATGGATTCCACGGCGAAGATTTCCCGGCTTTGCGCGCCGGCATCGCGTACGCCGTCCAGGTAAGTGTCGCCCTGTGCGTCGAAACCGCGGATGAAGGGTCGGTCGCCCTGCGGGTTACCGCCTTCGCCGGCACCGAAGGTGATGCCCGGTACCGTGCGTAACGCGTCCTGCAGGTTGAGTGCACCGGTGTCCTTGATCACCTGTTGCGGCACCACCGTCACCGAGCGCGGGGTATCGACCAGCGGCGCGGTGTACTTGGCGGACGAGGCGCGCTCGACCTGGTAGGACGTCGGCTCCTGCGCGTCGCCGGTGATGCTGGTGGCACCGAGCGATACTGAGGCGCCCTTGGCCTCGCTGGCCGGCGCGGCCTGTGCCGTTGGCGCGGCGCAGGTAGCGCCCAGGGCCATGCCGATGGCAGAGGCCAGCAGCCGTGGCGATGAGACCGGAATGAAGTGGTGTTGGCGCGTCATGGTGGAAACCTTCCCCAAGGTTATGAGGCGGCGGAGCATAATGTAACTGCATATTTGTAGCAATTGCGAAATATTGCTATTCGAGAGCCGTTTACATTCTTTACAATTTGCTCGACGGTTTTGTCTGCATTTCAGGACATGCGCGCTTGTGTTCCGGCAATGGGAATCAATACCATTGCTGCCCCTTGGCTTGCGGTGACTTTCCATGCTCCTACACATTCCCGGATTGTTCGCGCGCGACGAAGTGCTGCGCATTCGCCAGGCCCTGGAGCAGGCCGATTGGGCGGATGGGCGGATGACGGCAGGCCATCAGTCGGCCAAGGCCAAGCACAACCTGCAACTGCCCGAAGGCCACCCGCTGGCGATGGAGATCGGCGCGGCGCTGCTCGAACGCCTGTGGGCCAACCCTTTGTTCATGTCGGCGGCATTGCCGAACAAGGTGTTTCCACCGCTGATCAACTGCTACACCGCAGGCGGAAGTTTCGATTTTCACATCGACAATGCCGTACGCCAGGCCAAGGGCAGCATCGAACGGGTACGCACCGACCTGTCCTCGACGTTGTTTTTCAGCGATCCACAGGACTACGACGGCGGCGAACTGGTGATCCAGGACACCTTCGGCACTCGCGAAGTCAAGCTGCCGGCCGGCGACTTGCTGCTGTACCCGGCCACCAGCCTGCACAAGGTGCGTGCGGTCAGCCGCGGCGCGCGTTTCGCATCGTTCTTCTGGACGCAGAGCCTGGTTCGCGAAGACAGTCAGCGGGCGCTGCTGTTCGAGATGGACGGGGCGATCCAGCAGTTGAGCCGCGACGTCCCCGAGCACCCCTCGCTGATTCAACTCACCGGCACCTACCACAACCTGCTGCGGCGCTGGGTGGATGTATGAGCGGCGACTTCAGCCTGCGCCGTCGGGAGGTGCTGGACAACGAGCAGTTGAAGGCGATGCTCGTCGCCGAACCGCGCAAGGCCGCCCAGGCGCTGGTGATCGCTGCGGGGCAGGGCGTGGTCGATGCACAGGCATTGCTCGGGCAGATCCTGCTCGATGGCCGCGGTATCGAACGTGATGCGGCGCTTGCACTGAAATGGTTTGCCATCGCGGCCAGCCGGGGCCATGCCATGGCGCACAACATGCTCGGTCGCTGCCACGAACACGGATGGGGCTGCGAGGCCAGTGCCGAACGTGCTGCCGGCCATTACCTGCACGCGGCACGGGCCGGGCTCGATTGGGGCCTGTACAACCTGGCCAATCTGTTGGGTACCGGGCGCGGCGTGGCACTCGACCACCCGCGAGCGTTCGCCTGCTATCTGCAGGCGGCCACCATGGGCCACGCCAAATCCATGAATCTGGTAGGGCGTTACCTGGAACAGGGGCTGGTGGCGGGCGCCGATCTACCCAGGCCACAGGTCTGGTACATGCGTTCGGCCCAGGCGGGAGACTTCCGCGGCCAATTCAGCCATGCCGCGATGCTGGCAGAGGAGGGCGACGTCGATACCGCACTGATCTGGCTGCAGCGGGCTCTCGAAGGGGGGAACGCGAATTTCCTGCGCAGCAGCATGAAGGTGCTGGAGCAGGTCAGACATCCGGCCATCAGGGCGATGGCCAGCCTCTACGCGCAGCGCTTGCAGGCGCTGGAGCAGTAGAGTCACGGGCAGCCCGAGGCTGCCCGCAAGTCCCTGGTGCATTCAGACGTAGAACGATTTCAAAGGCGGGAAGCCGTTGAATTCCACCGCGCTGTAGCTGGTGGTGTAGGCACCGGTGGACAGCCAGTACAGGCGGTCGCCGATGGCCAGGTTCAACGGCAGGCCATATTTGTAGTGCTCGTACATGATGTCGGCGCTGTCGCAAGTCGGCCCGGCGATCACCACCTCTTCCATCTCGCCTTTCTTCTCGGTCCAGATCGGGAACTTGATGGACTCGTCCATGGTTTCGATCAGCCCGCTGAACTTGCCCACGTCGGTGTACACCCAGCGCTCTACTGCGGTACGCGACTTGCGCGCCACCAGCACCACTTCACTGACCAGAATGCCGGCGTTGGCGATCAGCGAGCGGCCCGGCTCGAGGATGATTTCCGGCAGCTCGTCACCGAAGTCTTCCTTGAGGAAACGGATGATTTCCTCGGCATAGGTTTCCAGGCTGTTGGTGCGGGTGATGTAGTTGGCCGGGAAGCCACCGCCCATGTTGATCAGCTTGAGAACGATGCCGTCTTCTTCCTTGAGGCGTTCGAAGATCACCTTGACCTTGGCGATCGCCGCGTCCCACACGCTGATGTCACGCTGCTGCGAGCCGACGTGGAAGGAGATGCCGTACGGCACCAGGCCCAGGTCGCGAGCCAGGATCAACAGGTCCATGGCCATGTCGGTCTGGCAGCCGAACTTGCGCGACAGCGGCCAGTCGGCCGTGGTCGAGCCTTCGGTAAGGATCCGTACGTAGACCTTCGAGCCCGGCGCGGCCTTGGCGATGTTGCGCAGGTCGGCTTCGGAGTCGGTGGCGTACAGGCGCACGCCCTTGTCGTAGAAGTAGCGGATGTCCTTGGACTTCTTGATGGTGTTGCCGTAGCTGATGCGCTCCGGCCCCACGCCCTGGTTCATGACCTTGTCCAGCTCGTAGATCGAGGCAATGTCGAAGCTCGAGCCTTTGTCGCGCAGCAGGTCGATGATTTCCACGGCCGGGTTGGCCTTGACCGCGTAATACACCTTGGCAAATTCGAAACCGGCGCGCAGGTCATCGTAGGCCTTGCTGATCATGGCGGTATCGATAACTACGAATGGGGTTTCTTGCTTGTCGGCGAACGCCTTCATTTTGTTGAAGGTATCGCGTGCGAAGTAGTCTTCGACGTTGATCGACATGCTAGGGACTCCTGGTGGCAAACGTCGTGAATATAAATGGGCTCAAATGACCATCCTCCGTATCCCCACTTTGGTTCGCCTACTTCCCAAGGCATGTCGGGCGAAAGCAAAAAGGCCACGGAAAGCTGCTTTCCGGTGGCCTGTTGTCTCGTCGTCAGTACTTGAGCCGGATGGATCGTTTCCAGCATGGACGGTCGGCGCGAACTTTAGGGCGTGGAAGGCTTGAGAGCAACTAAAAATGTCGCGTTTTCGTACGTTGCTCGATTGCTGGCACTGCAACCGCTGCACACTGCTGCAGCGGTTCCCTTTTAACCGACCCACATGACCGCATGATGTTCCCGAGGGGCTGGCCCGTCGGTCACTCCTTCACATTCATGAATTCCTTGGCCCAGCTCACGTAGCTCTCCGGATGGGTGTAGGTGTGGGTCAGTTCGGTGGCGCTCAGGTCGGTGCTCTTGCTGAACTGCTGGCGCTGTTCGCGCAGCGAGTCGTAGGTTGCCTTGATCGCTGCAAAATAGGCACCGTGGCCGTCCACTACCACGCGCACACCCAGCGCCGCCAGGCGTGCGTCGTCGTGCAGCGCAGGGTTGCCGTAGGTCACCAGCATCAGCGGCACACTGAGGTTTTCGGCAATCTGTTCCAGATGCTCGAAGTCCTTCACGCCGACCATGCAGATGCCATCGGCACCAGCGGCCTGGTAGGCCTGGGTGCGGCTGATCACTTCCTGGGTCGAAAGCACCCCGGCGTGGGTCCGGGCGACGATGGTCAGCTCGGGATCGACCCGCGCTTCGAGCGCTGCGCGAATCTTGCCGACCCCTTCGGCCACCGAGATGAGGTCGGTTGAGCGGCGACCGAACTGCGCCGGCAGCAAGGTATCCTCGATGGTCAGGGCACCGATGCCGGCGCGTTCCAGTTCGACCACGGTACGCATCACGTTCAGCGCGTTGCCATAGCCGTGGTCGGCGTCGGCAATCACCGGCAACTGCGCCACACGACCGATGCGTGTGGCCTGCTCGGCGAACTCGGACAGGGTGATCAGGGCGAAGTCGGGGGCCGCCAGCACCTGCAGCGACGCCACCGAACCGCCGAGAATACCGACCTCGAAGCCCAGGTCGGCGGCAATGCGGGCAGACATCGGATCGAACACCGAAGCGGTGTGATAACACTGTTTTGAAGCAAGCAGCTCACGGAACTGGCGACGCAGGGCCGTGTGGGAAACTTTGGGCATGATCGCTCCTGATTCTGGCGAAACCCCAATGCCTCATGCGGAGGGTTTCTGGAACTTTATCGATTCTTCATGGGTTTTTAGTGACTGGCGCCAGTTTATCACCGCACGGGTGAAGTTGTATTCGTTGGCGCCATTGCGCCGTGCCTGATTCGACTGCATCGGCAAGTGGCGACGGCGCACGCAAAATGGCAGAGTGTCCGGCCATGCCTGCCTGCCAACGGAATCCCCATGGCCACTCCCACAACAATCGCCAACCCCGCGCCAGGCGCTGCACAGACCAGTCCGCTGGTGATGCGCATCCTGGGTGCCTGCGCCCTCGCGCACCTGGTCAACGACCTGATCCAGGCGGTGCTGCCGTCGATCTATCCCATGCTCAAGGCCAGCTACGGGCTGACCTTCACCCAGGTGGGCCTGATCACCCTGACCTTCCAGGTCACCGCATCATTGCTGCAACCCTGGATCGGCTTCTATACCGATCGCCATCCCAAGCCGCTGCTGTTGCCCGCCGGCATGGTCTGCACATTGATTGGCATCATGCTGCTGTCCATGGTCGGCAGCTTCCCGATGATCCTGCTGGCGTCGGCGCTGATCGGCATCGGCTCCTCGACCTTTCACCCGGAAACTTCGCGGGTGGCGCGACTGGCCTCCGGTGGACGCTTCGGCCTGGCGCAATCCACCTTCCAGGTAGGGGGCAATACCGGGTCGGCGTTCGGTCCACTGCTGGCGGCGGCCATCGTCATTCCGTTCGGGCAGGGGCATGTGGCCTGGTTCGGCCTGATCGCGGTGTTCGCCGTGGCGCTGCTGTACGGCATCAGCCGCTGGTACCGTGGCCATCTCAACCAGTTCAAGGCGCGCGCTGGCCAGAGCGCCAGCCACGGTCTGTCCAAGGGGCGAGTCAAAGCCGCGCTGGTGGTGCTGGCATTGCTGGTGTTCTCCAAGTATTTCTACATGGCCAGCTTCACCAGCTACTTCACCTTTTACCTGATCGAGAAGTTCGACCTATCGGTGGCCAGTTCGCAGTTGCACCTGTTCCTGTTCCTCGGCGCGGTGGCGGCCGGGACTTTCTTCGGCGGGCCCATCGGCGACAAGATCGGCCGCAAGGCGGTGATCTGGTTCTCCATTCTGGGCTCGGCGCCGTTCACCCTGATGCTGCCCTACGTCGACCTGTTCTGGACGAGTGTGCTGAGCGTGGTCATCGGCTTCATTTTGGCGTCGGCATTCTCCGCCATCGTGGTGTATGCGCAGGAGCTGGTGCCAGGCAACGTGGGCATGATCGCCGGGGTGTTTTTCGGCCTGATGTTCGGTTTCGGCGGCATTGGCGCAGCGCTGCTCGGCCATCTGGCGGACATTCACGGCATCGAGTACGTGTACTGGCTGTGCTCGTTCCTGCCCTTGTTCGGCATCCTGACGATCCTGCTGCCGAGCACCAAGAAGGCGGTGTGAGGCAGCGCTAGCGGGCGCGGTGCTCGGCTGGCTGCGGGCGACCGAACAGGTAGCCCTGGAAATGCGAGCAGCCTTCGGCCTTGAGCCGCATGAACTGCTCGTCGCTTTCCACGCCCTCGGCCGTGACCTGCATCTGCAGGCTGCGGCCCATGCCGGTGATCGCGCGGATGATGGCGATGGCTTCGTTGCTGTCGCCCATGTCGTGCACGAACGACTTGTCGATCTTGATCTTGTCGAAGGCAAATGCGCGCAGGTAGCTGAGGGACGAATACCCAGTGCCGAAATCGTCCAGGGCGATGCGCACACCCAGGGCTTTCAAGCGCTGCAGGATACTGATGTTGGCCTGGTTGTTGTCCAGCAGCACCGATTCGGTGATCTCCAGCTCCAGCCGTGCGGCGTCCAGGCCCGACTCGCTCAACGCTGCCTGCACCAGCTCCACCAGGCCATTGTTGCGAAACTGCACCGGCGACAGGTTGACCGCCACGGTCAGCTCGCCAGGCCAGCGTTGAGCTTCGTGGCAGGCTTCGCGCAAAGCCAGCGCACCCAGCTCGTGAATCAGCCCGGTTTCTTCGGCGATGGCGATGAAATCCAGCGGCATGATCATGCCATGTTGCGGATGCTGCCAACGCATCAGTGCCTCATAGCCAATGATCTGCGTGTCGCGCTTGTCGATGATGGGTTGGTAATACAGATGCAGCTGTTTGTCGACGATGGCCTGACGCAGATCGCTTTCCACTGTGCGGCGCTTCTGCGCCAAGGCATCCATGCGTGGATGAAAGTATTCGTAGCGATGGCGGCCGTTGCGCTTGGCCTCGTACAGGGCCATGTCGGCGCAGCGCAGCAATTCTTCGGGCGTGTTCTGATCCCTGGGCGCCAGCGCAATGCCCACGCTCAAGCCCACGCAGAGGCTGTGCCCCTCGATCAGGAAAGCCGGCTCGATGGTGTCGATCAGGCGTTGCGCGGTGAGCTGCGCGTCTTCGCCGTTCTTGAGTTCGGGCAGGATCACCGCGAACTCGTCGCCGCCCAGGCGCGCCAACGTGTCCTTGACCCGCAGCACGTCGCGCAGGCGCGTGGCGATGGCGCGCAGCAGACGGTCGCCGAACTCATGGCCCAGGGCATCGTTGACGTTCTTGAAGTTGTCCAGGTCCAGGCACAGGGTCGCCGTCACGCGGTCGCGGCTGGCGTCTTCACGCAAGGCCTCTTCGAGACGTTGGCGGAACAGCGCCCGATTGGGCAGCCCGGTCAGGCTGTCGTGGTGAGCCATGTGGCGAATGCGCGCCTGGGCAGCGTTTTCGTCGGTGATGTCTTCCACGATCAGCAGCACGTAACTGCTGCCCAGTTCCTTGCCGCGTATGGTCACCGTCTTGCTGCGCAAGGTCCGCAGGCCCAGCAGGGTGTGCTGCTGGCTCTGGGCATGGTGCAATCCCTCGGTACGCACGCACTGGTCGGTCAACCGGCGCAGATAACCGCTCAACGCCGGCGCCAGGCACTCTTCCAGCTGCCGACCGATCATCTGCTCACGGGCATTGCCGAACAGCCGCTCAGCCTGCAGATTCACCAGCAGGATCTGCCGCGATACGGCGTCCTGCACGATCACGCTGGACGGAATATTGGCGATGACCGAATCGAGAAACATCGACAACGAGGCCATTTCGGCGCTGTGACTTTCCGCCAGGCGCTTGGCTTCCAGCAGGCTCAAGTCCCGCGCACGCTTCTCGCTGATGTCGCGCGTGACCTTGGCGAAGCCGAGCAACTGGCCCCTGTCGTCATGGATGGGCTCGATCACTACATGGGTCCAGAACAGCGTGCCGTCCTTGCGCACCCGCTGGCCTTCGCATTCGAAACGCCCCGCCTCCAGCGCCGTCGCCAGGCTCTGCGCCGGCAAGCCACAGGCGCGGTCCGCGGGGGTGTAGAAGCACGAAAAATGCTGTCCGACGATCTCCTCCGCACGATACCCCTTGGCCCGCTGCGCCCCGGCATTCCAGTTTGAAACGATGCCCTGCGGCGAGAGCATGTAGATCGCATAATCCACCACTCCCTGTACGAGCAGCCTGTACATCACATCGGAATTTTCGTTCATGGGGTGGCGTCTGCTAGGGGGAACTACGGCGCGGTCGAGGGCAGCGGGTGGTCACCAGGGCGCGGTAACCCGTGCACGTGTCTGGTCCACAGGTTGTCGGCTGGCCATGCGCTATCTTTAGCGCGTGGCGGCCCTTGGAGCCTGAATGCAAAAAGCCCCGCATCGCAGGGCGATGACGGGGCTTTCGAGGGGCGCGTGAGGCGGTGTAGCGGGTCGGCTCAGACGTTGAAGCGGAAGTGCATCACATCACCGTCCTTGACGATGTATTCCTTGCCTTCCAGGCGCCATTTGCCTGCTTCCTTGGTACCGGCTTCGCCGTTGTACTGGATGAAGTCGTTGTAGGCGATGACTTCCGCGCGAATGAAGCCTTTTTCGAAGTCGGTGTGGATCACACCGGCGGCCTGTGGCGCGGTGGCGCCGATCTTCACGGTCCAGGCGCGGACTTCCTCGACGCCGGCGGTGAAGTAGGTCTGCAGGTTGAGCAGTTCGTAGCCGGCGCGGATCACCCGGTTCAGGCCGGGCTCTTCCAGGCCCAGGGCCTCGAGGAACATGTCCTTCTCTTCGCCGTCGTCGAGCTCGGCGATTTCGGCGTCGATCTTGTTGCACACCGGCACCACGATCGCGCCTTCTTCTTCGGCAATCACCCGTACCACGTCCAGCAGCGGGTTGTTCTCGAAGCCGTCTTCGGCAACGTTGGCGATGTACATGACCGGCTTGGTGGTCAACAGATGGAAGCCGCGCACGACCGCCTTCTCGTCGTTGCCCATGGTGCGCATCAGGCTGCGGGCCGGTTTGCCCAGGGTGAAATGGGCAATCAACTGCTCCAGCAGGCCCTTTTGCACCACCGCGTCCTTGTCGCCACCCTTGGCGTTGCGCGCAACCTTCTGCAGTTGCTTCTCGCAGCTGTCGAGGTCGGCGAAAATCAGCTCAAGGTCGATGATCTCGATGTCGCGCTTGGGGTCGACGCTGTTGGAAACGTGGATCACGTTCTCGTCTTCGAAGCAGCGCACCACGTGGGCGATGGCGTCGGTTTCGCGGATGTTGGCGAGGAACTTGTTGCCCAGCCCTTCACCTTTCGAAGCGCCGGCCACGAGGCCCGCGATGTCGACGAACTCCATGGTGGTGGGCAGCACGCGCTTGGGATTGACGATGGCAGCCAGTGCTTCCAGGCGCGCATCGGGCATCGGCACGATGCCGCTGTTGGGCTCGATGGTGCAGAACGGAAAGTTCTCGGCCGCGATCCCGGATTTGGTCAAGGCGTTGAACAGGGTGGACTTGCCGACGTTGGGCAGGCCGACGATGCCGCAGTTGAATCCCATGGTGAATCCCTCTTCGAAGAGTCAGGCCTTTTGGCTGTGCAGGTTTTTCATCGCGCGATTCCACTCGCCGGCGAAGATATCCGGCAGCACACCGAGGGCAAAATCGATACTGGCATCCAGCTTTTCCTGTTCGGCGCGCGGGGCGCGGCCAAGAACGAAATTGGACACCAACTTGCTGTCACCCGGGTGGCCGATGCCAAGCCGCAGACGGTGAAAGCCATTGTCATTGCCGAGCTGCGCGATGATGTCGCGCAGGCCGTTGTGCCCGCCGTGCCCGCCGCCCAGTTTGAGCTTGGCGACGCCGGGGGGCAGGTCGAGTTCGTCGTGGGCCACCAGGATCGCTTGCGGCGGTATGCGAAAGAAATTCGCCATCGCTGCGACGGATTGACCGCTGCGGTTCATGTAGGTGGTGGGGATCAACAGACGAACGTCATGGCCCTGATGGCTGAAACGCGCCGTCAGGCCGAAATACTTGCGATCGGCTACCAGGTTCACACGGTGTGCCTGGGCGATGCGCTCAACGAAAAGAGCCCCTGCGTTATGCCGGGTCTGTTCGTATTCGGGGCCGGGGTTACCCAGGCCAACGATCAGTTGTATGGCGGTCACGGCAGGGGCTCTTCCTTGTCGAGTCGTGGACGCCACCCGAGGGTGTCATCCACAGCTCGGCGTGCGAGTAAGATTACTCGGCAGCGCCTTCTTCGGTTTCTTCGTCGGCAACGATACGCGGAGCGTGGACGTTGGCAACTGCCAGGTCGGTACCATGAGCCAGTGCGACGAACTCGACGCCTTGCGGAGCCTTGAGGTCGGACAGGTGGATGATGGTGCCGATTTCAGCGTCAGCCATGTCGACTTCGATGAACTCAGGCAGGTCTTTCGGCAGGCAGGTCACTTCCAGCTCGGTCTCGGTGTGCGAGATCTCGCCGCCTTTCTTGACAGCCGGTTCCTGGTTCATGAAGTGCAGAGGCACGATGGCGGTCAGTTTCTGGCCGGCGATCACGCGTACGAAGTCAGCGTGCAGGACGTGACCCTTGGCTGGGTGACGCTGCAGTGCCTTGATCAGGACGTTCTGCTTGGTGCCACCAACGTTCAGTTCGATCACGTGGCTGAAGGCAGCCTCGTTTTCGAGCAGCTTGGCAACTTCCTTGGCCAGCATGCTGATCGACTCAGGGGCTTTTTCGCCACCGTAGACAACAGCTGGTACCAGGCTGGCGAGACGACGCAGGCGGCGGCTCGCACCTTTCCCCAGGTCGGAACGCGCTTCGGCATTCAAAGTGAAATCGTTCATGTGTTTCTCCAAAATAACCACGTTCGCCCAGCGTTTGCGACCAGCGCCAAGGCGATACGGGCAAAAAAGCCCCGGCCCGACAAGAGTGTCGGGCCGGGGCGCTTTTCGTCAGAACGGTGTTCGCGAAGGGCAGGGCCCTCAGCGGAACATCGCGCTGATCGATTCTTCGTTGCTGATGCGACGCATCGCTTCGGCAACAACCGGGGCGATATCCAGTTGACGGATACGCCCGCAGGCTTGTGCGGCTGCGGAGAGCGGGATGGTGTTGGTCACCACCAGCTCGTCCAGCACGGATTTCTCGATGTTCTCGATCGCACGCCCCGACAGGACCGGGTGGGTGCAATAGGCGAACACCTTGGCCGCGCCATGTTCTTTCAGGGCCTTGGCCGCATGGCACAGAGTGCCGGCGGTATCGACCATGTCGTCGACCAGGATGCAGGTACGGCCTTCGACATCACCGATGATGTGCATCACTTCGGAGTGGTTGGCCTTCTCGCGACGCTTGTCGATGATGCCCAGGTCGACGCCCAGCGACTTGGCCACGGCGCGTGCACGCACCACGCCACCGATGTCGGGGGAAACGATCATCAGGTTCTCGAAGCGCTGGTCTTCGATATCGTCCACCAGAACCGGAGAACCGTAGATGTTATCGACCGGGATATCGAAGAAGCCTTGAATCTGGTCGGCGTGAAGGTCGACGGTGAGGACACGGTCGATGCCCACCACGGTCAGCATGTCGGCGACGACCTTGGCGCTGATTGCCACACGGGCAGAGCGCGGACGGCGGTCTTGACGAGCGTAACCGAAGTAGGGGATCACGGCGGTGATTCGCGAAGCCGAGGAGCGGCGGAAGGCATCGGCCATCAGCACCAGTTCCATCAGGTTGTCGTTGGTCGGCGCACATGTAGGCTGGATAATGAAGACGTCTTTACCGCGAACGTTTTCATTGATCTCGGTGCTGATTTCACCATCGGAAAACTTGCTGACGGAGACATCACCGAGAGGGATATGCAGCTGACGCACAACGCGTCGAGCCAGATCGGGGTTTGAATTCCCCGCAAAGACCATCATCTTGGACACGCGCAGTACCTGCCGGCTGAGGGTATACCTGGATGAGTATAGGAAAATGGCAGGGGCGGCTGGATTCGAACCAACGCATGGCAGGATCAAAACCTGCTGCCTTACCGCTTGGCGACGCCCCTGTAGCTTGAAACTTCCGAGTGCCCAGCACTCGTTTCCTGTTACAGACTCTGCAGCTTGCGATGCAACATCGAAACGTTGCTTCCCTTGGCCACGAACCCTGTAAGGGTGTCTGCAAGAAGGTGCGAAACTCTATCAGCTTCCGCTTTGCTTGGGAAGGCCCCAAACACACAACTTCCAGTGCCTGTTAGCCGAGCTTCAGTGAATTTGCCAAGCAAATTCAGTGCGTTACGTACATCAGGGTAACGACGCTCTACTACTGGCTGGCAGTCATTACGACTGTTTCCCTCAAGAACGGGGCGCACTTTAATGGGCGCCGAGTCACGTGTCAACAACGGATCCGAAAAAATTTCCGCTGTACTTACAGAGACTTGCGGTACAAGCACGAGATACCAGGGCTGTGGCAGTTCGACCGGGGTCAGTTTCTCGCCCACGCCTTCGGCGAACGCCGCATGGCCGCGCACGAACACCGGCACATCGGCGCCCAGGGAAAGCCCCAGCTGCGCGAGCTGATCTTCACTGCAGCCGGTCTGCCAGAGGTGGTTCAGGGCGAGCAGGGTGGTGGCGGCATCGGAGCTGCCACCGCCGATACCACCGCCCATGGGCAGTACCTTGCGCAACCAGATATCGGCGCCCAGCGCCGTACCCGTCAGTGCCTGCAGCTGCCGCGCGGCCTTGACGATAAGGTTGCTGTCGTGGGGTACGTCGGCTATCTGGGTGTGCAGGCACACCACGCCGTCGTCGCGCAGGGCGAAATCCAGCTCATCACCGTGGTCGAGAAACTGGAACAGCGTCTGCAGCTCGTGATAGCCATCCGCGCGCCGGCCGAGGATGTGCAGCATCAGGTTGAGCTTGGCCGGCGCGGGCAGGGTCAGTACGGGGTTCATGGAAGTGCCTGCGCTCATGTCACTGCCCCAGCCGGCGCGGCTGCCAATCCTTGACCACCAGGGTCACGTCCAGGTCCTGGCCATGCAGCTTGATCCGCTCGGGCAGCCAGTAGCCATTCTGTTCGGTGTAGCTCAGGTATTCGACTTTCCAGCCGTCCTGGGCAAGCCCCGCGAGGCGGCTGTCGCCATCAAGGGTCAGCTGGCTCTTGCTGTCGGGGGCCGGCAGGCCGCGGACCCACCAGGACAGATGCGAAACCGGCAGTTTCCAGCCCAGTTGCTGTTCCAGCAGTTCTTCGGGGGTCGTGGCCTGGTAGCGGCCCTGATTGGCCACCTCCAGGCTGACATCGCCCGGGCGTCCGGTCAGGCGCGCCGCACCGCGCCCCAGAGGGCCGGACAGGCGGATGTCGTAGTAATCCTGACGCTGCAGCCAGTACAGGGTGCCGGAACCGGAGTCCTTGGGCGCACGGATGCCGATCTTACCGTTGATCTCCCAACCGTCGAGCTGGGTGAGTTGCTGTTTGTGCACTTGCCACTGTTGCGGGTTGCCCTGACCCTGCAGGGCTTCGTGGGAGCCCATGCCGGCGCAGCCGGTGAGCACGGCGATGAAAGTGGCAACCAGCAGGTGACGCATCATGTAGGAGGTAGGACGCAAAGACATGGATTAAAGATTCTCTGAACCGGTCAGGCGCAGGATGGTGCTGCGCAGGACAGGGCTGTCGGGTTGTTCTTGCAGGGCCTTGCCCCAGATTTTGCGCGCCTCGCGCTGCTTGCCGCTGGCCCACAGCACTTCGCCCAGGTGGGCGGCCACTTCGTGGTCGGGAAAGCGTTCCAGCGCGTCGCGCAGATAGCGCTCGGCGGCGTCGAGGTTGCCCAGTCGGTAATTGACCCACCCCAGGCTGTCCAGCACGGCTGGATCTTCGGGGTTGATCTGGTGGGCCCGCTCGATCAGGGTGCGGGCCTCCTCGAAGCGAGTGGTGCGGTCGGACAGCGTGTAGCCCAGGGCATTGAGCGCCATGGCATTGTCCGGCTCGCGGGCCAGAATGGCCCGCAGGTCCTTTTCCATCTGTACCAGGTCGTTACGCTTTTCAGCCAGCATCGACCGTGTGTACAGCAGGTTCAGGTCGTCCGGATTCTGTTTGATGGCGTTCTGCAGCACCAGCCAGGCGGCTTGGGTCTTGTCGTTGTTGGCCAGGGTTTCGGCTTCGATCAGGTACAGCTGGATCGCGTAGTCGGGCTGGGCATCGCGTGCCTCGGCCAGGCGCCGTGAAGCCTCGTCGGCGCGGCCGTTGGCGATCAGGATATCGGCTTGACGCAGCTGGGCGGGCAGGTAGTCGGTACCGACATCCACCTGGGCGTACTCATCGAGCGCTGTCTGTGGATCGCCGCGTTCTTCGGCGATGCGGCCCAGGTTCAGGTGTGCGGAGTCGACGTGGCTGCCGCGCTCCACCAGTTGCTGGAGGTAATTGTAGGCTTCGTCCCAGGCCTTGCCTTCGAGGCACACCAGGGCCAGCGAATAGCGCAGTTCGTCGTCGTCCGGGTATTGCTGAACGAGAATCGCGAACTGCAGCTTGGCGTCGTCCATGCGGTTCTGTTCGACCAGCATGCGCGCATAGGTCAGGCGCAGACGCTTGTCGTCGGGGATTTTCTTGAGGTTTTTTTCCAGCAGTGGCATGGCTTCGCTGCCGCGATCCAGCGCGGCGAGCAGACGGGCGCGCAGCAGGATGGGGGCGATTTCACCTTCCTGGGGTGGATTGCCTTCCAGCAACGCCAGGGCGCCTTCGGTATTGCCATCCTGTTGCATCAGCAAGGCCTTGCCGAAGATCAGCTGGCCGTTGCCGGGGTACTTGCCCAGCAGGCGATCGAAACTTTGCAGCAAGCCGCGCCGGGTACTTTCGTCGGTGTCGGCCGCCGACAGCGCAAGAAAGTCGAAATGGGTGTCACCCTGGCCCTGCAGGACCTTCTCCATGTACACCAGCGACTCGTCGTACTTGCCATTGCGCGCCAACTGGATGGCAGCAGCACGCTGCGCGTCGAGGTCGGCGGGGGCGTTTTTCGCCCACAACTGCGCGGTCTCCAGCGCTGGCTGATCGGCGCCCAGGTATTCGGCGATGCGGAAAGCGCGTTCGGCAATGCCCGGATCCTGCGTCTTGCGGGCCTGGGTCACGTAGTTGCCCAGGGCAAGATCGAAGCGATCACGCTGCCCGGCCAACTCTGCACTGAGCAGGCTGAACACGGTTTCCTCGCTGAACGAGCCGTAGACCTTGGGCGTCTCGTCCGGCGCAGGCGCCGGCTGCGCCACGGGAACCGGAGTCGCCTGCTCTTTGGGTGGCCATGACTGGCAGCCCTGCAGCAAGGCGAAGGCGAGGAGCAACGTGGAGGTTCTATTCATAGAGGGGATTTTGGCGGCTTACCTGCGGTCGGATCATCATGACACAAGCCACAGGTCAAACCCATAACTCGAGGTTGCCTATTAGGACAATAGATAGCGGTGGTTGTTCTGGGCCGGACGAAGTAGGACAATTACCGGCTTCTCGACATCATCAGCGACCTTGAATGGCCTTTCTCGCCCTCGGTATCAACCATAAGACTGCTTCGGTAGACGTGCGCGAGCGCGTGGCGTTTACCCCGGAGCAGCTGGTAGAGGCCCTGCAGCAGCTTTGCCGGCTGACCGACAGCCGTGAGGCCGCGATCCTCTCGACCTGCAACCGCAGCGAGCTGTACATCGAACAGGATCACCTGGCTGCCGATGCCGTGCTGCGCTGGCTGGCCGATTACCACCGTTTGAGTGTGGAAGAGCTGCGCGCGAGCGCTTATGTGCACGAAGAAGATGCGGCTGTTCGTCACATGATGCGCGTGGCGTCCGGGCTCGATTCGCTGGTGCTGGGCGAGCCGCAGATTCTCGGGCAGATGAAATCCGCCTACGCCGTGGCCCGCGAGGCCGGCACCATCGGGCCGCTGCTGGGGCGTCTGTTCCAGGCGACCTTCAGCGCTGCCAAGCAGGTGCGCACCGACACCGCAATCGGCGAGAACCCGGTTTCGGTGGCGTTTGCCGCCGTCAGCCTGGCCAAGCAGATCTTCAGCGACCTGGCGCGCAGCCAGGCCTTGCTGATCGGCGCCGGCGAAACCATCACCCTGGTCGCACGTCACCTGCACGAGCAGGGGGTCAAGCGCATCGTGGTGGCCAACCGCACCCTGGAGCGCGCCAGTACCCTGGCTGCGCAGTTCGGCGCCCATGCCGTGCTGCTTTCCGATATTCCCCAGGAGCTGGTCAACAGCGACATCGTCATCAGCTCCACCGCCAGCCAGTTGCCGATCCTGGGCAAGGGCGCGGTCGAGAGCGCGCTGAAACTGCGCAAGCACAAGCCCATCTTCATGGTCGATATTGCCGTGCCGCGCGACATCGAACCCGAGGTCGGCGAGCTGGACGACGTCTACCTCTATACCGTCGACGACCTGCATGAAGTGGTTGCCGAGAACCTGAAAACCCGCCAGGGTGCCGCCCAGGCCGCCGAAGAACTGGTAAGCGTGGGTGCCGACGATTTCATGCTGCGCCTGCGCGAGCTGGCGGCGGTGGACGTGCTCAAGGCCTACCGCCAGCAGGGCGAGCGCCTGCGCGACGAGGAGCTGCAGAAGGCCATGCGCCTGCTGGCCAACGGCGGCAACGCCGAAGAGGTGCTTGCGCAATTGGCCCGGGGCCTGACCAACAAGTTGCTGCACGCACCCAGCGTGCACATGAAAAAGCTCTCTGCCGAAGGCCGCGTCGATGCGCTGGCCATGGCCCAGGAACTCTTTGCCCTCGATGAGGGCTCAACGGATAAACCGCCGCAATGAAAGCGTCACTGCTCAACAAGCTGGACACGCTCCAGGACCGATTCGAGGAACTGACCGCCTTGCTGGGCGACGCTGAAGTCATTTCCGAGCAAACCCGCTTCCGCGCCTATTCCAGGGAATACGCCGAAGTCGAGCCCGTGGTGCTGGGTTACCAGCAATGGGCCAAGGTGCAGGCTGACCTGGAGGGCGCACAGGCGTTGCTCAAGGACAACGACCCGGACATGCGCGAGATGGCTGCCGAGGAAGTGCGCGAAGCCCGCGAGCAGTTGGTGCAACTGGAGGGCGCGCTGCAGCGCATGCTGCTGCCCAAGGACCCCAACGACGGTCGCAACGTTTTCCTCGAGATCCGCGCCGGTACCGGCGGCGATGAAGCGGCGATCTTTTCCGGCGATCTGTTCCGCATGTATTCGCGCTATGCGGAACGCCGTGGCTGGCGCCTGGAGATTCTTTCCGAAAACGAAGGCGAGCATGGCGGCTACAAGGAAGTCATCGCCCGCGTCGAAGGCGACAGCGTCTACGGCAAGCTCAAGTTCGAGTCCGGCGCGCACCGTGTCCAGCGCGTGCCGGAAACCGAATCCCAGGGCCGCATCCACACCTCGGCCTGCACGGTGGCCGTGTTGCCGGAACCGGACGAGCAGGTGGCCATCGAGATCAACCCGGCCGATCTGCGCGTGGACACCTACCGGTCCTCCGGTGCAGGTGGCCAGCACGTCAACAAGACCGACTCAGCGATCCGCATCACTCACCTGCCGACCGGCATCGTGGTGGAATGTCAGGAAGAACGCTCGCAGCACAAGAACCGCGCCCGTGCCATGAGCTGGCTGTCAGCCAAGCTCAACGACATGCAAAGCAGCGCGGCAGCCAATGCCATCGCCAGCGAGCGCAAGCTGCTGGTTGGTTCGGGCGACCGTTCCGAGCGCATCCGCACCTACAATTTTCCGCAGGGCCGGGTAACCGACCATCGTGTCAACCTGACCTTGTACTGTCTGGATGAAGTGCTGGCCGGCGGCGTCGATGCAGTGATAGAGCCGCTTCTGGCTGAATACCAGGCCGATCAGTTGGCCGCGTTGGGTGAATAGAACATGACCATCATTGCCAGTCTGTTGCGCGCCGTCGAACTGCCCGATTCCCCGACCGCGCGCCTGGATATCGAGCTCCTGCTGGCTGCGGCGCTGGGCAAATCGCGCAGCTACCTGCACACCTGGCCCGAGCGCATCGTGCCCAGCGAAGCTGCCAACGCCTTCGCCGCCTTCATAAAGCGTCGCCAGGCGGGCGAGCCGGTTGCCTATATCCTGGGCCAGCAAGGGTTCTGGAAGCTCGACCTGGAAGTGGCCTCGCACACATTGATTCCGCGTCCCGAAACCGAGCTGCTGGTAGAGTCTGCGCTGCAATTGCTGCCGACCAGCTCGGCGCGAGTACTGGATCTGGGCACGGGTACGGGAGCGATTGCCTTGGCCCTGGCCGGCGAATGCAGTGCCTGGCAAGTCACCGCAGTCGACCGCGTCGCCGAAGCGGTGGCCCTGGCCGAGCGCAACCGGGTGCGCCTGAACCTGGGCAATGCCCGGGTGCTCGAGAGCCACTGGTTCAGCGCCCTGCAGGGCGAGCGTTTCGACCTGATCGTCAGCAACCCGCCGTACATCGCCAGTGCCGACCCTCATCTGCGTGCCGGCGACGTGCGCTTCGAGCCCGCCAGTGCACTGGTGGCCGGCGAAGACGGCCTAGACGACCTGCGCCTGATCATCGGCCAGGCACCCGCGCACCTGCACCCGGGCGGTTGGCTGCTGCTCGAACACGGCTACGACCAGGCACCGGCGGTGCGTGAACTGCTGGCCCAACACGATTTCGAGCAGATCGAAAGCCGTATCGATCTCGGCGGTCACGAGCGCATCACGCTGGGGCGGTTGCTGTGCTGACCGATCAGGAGCTGCTGCGCTACAGCCGGCAGGTGCTGCTGTCGCAGGTCGACATCCAAGGCCAATTGCGGCTCAAGGGCAGCCGGGTACTGATCGTCGGCTTGGGTGGCTTGGGCTCGCCGGTGGCGCTGTACCTGGCTGCAGCGGGCGTCGGCGAGCTGCATCTGGCAGACTTCGACACCGTCGATGTGACCAACCTGCAACGCCAGGTGCTGCACGACAGCTCCTCGGTGGGTATCAGCAAGGTCGATTCGGCCATTGCCCGGCTGGGGGCGATCAACCCCGAAATCGCCCTGGTGGCGCACCGCGCCGCGTTGGATGAAGACTCGCTGAGCGCAGCGGTTGCCGCCGTCGACCTGGTGCTCGACTGTTCCGACAACTTCGCCACGCGCCAGGCGGTGAACGCCGCCTGCTTTGCCGCCGGCAAGCCGCTGGTCAGTGGTGCCGCGATCCGCTTGGAAGGGCAGTTGTCGGTGTTCGACCCACGGCGTCCGGAAAGCCCCTGCTACCATTGCCTGTACGGTGAAGGCAGCGATGCCGAGCTGACCTGCAGCGAGGCCGGCGTGGTGGGCCCGCTGGTCGGGCTGGTGGGCAGCCTGCAGGCACTGGAAGCGTTGAAGCTGTTGGCGCAGTTCGGCGATGTGCTGGTCGGTCGGCTGCTGTTGATCGACGCACTGGGCACCCATTTCCGCGAAATGCGGGTCAAGCGCGATCCCAAGTGCCCGGTCTGCAGCGCCCGGCATGTCTGAGGCGCCTGTCGGCGTGTTCGATTCCGGCGTCGGCGGTTTGTCGGTGCTTGGCGAAATCGAACGGCTGCTGCCTTGCGAATCGCTGCTGTACGTGGCCGACACCGGGCACATTCCGTACGGCGAGAAATCCAGCGAATTCATCCGCGAGCGTTGTGCCAAGGTTGCGCATTTTTTTCACGGCCAGGGCGCCAAGGCATTGGTGCTGGCCTGCAACACGGCCACGGTCGCTGCGGTGGCGGATCTGCGTCAACGCTATCCCGACTGGCCCATCGTTGGCATGGAGCCAGCGGTCAAACCTGCCGCGGCAGCGACCCGCAGTGGTGTCGTCGGTGTGCTGGCCACCACCGGCACCCTGCGCAGCGCCAAATTCGTGGCACTGCTCGATCGTTTTGCCAACGAAGTGCAGGTCATCACCCAGCCGTGTCCCGGACTGGTCGAACTGATCGAAACCGGCGATCTGGACAGTCCGGCGCTGCGTCTGTTGCTGCAGGGGTACGTGCAACCGTTACTGGACGCTGGCTGCGATACCCTTATTCTGGGCTGCACGCACTATCCGTTCCTCAAGCCCCTGTTGGCCACGATGGTCCCGGCCCACGTGGCGCTGGTCGATACTGGCGCCGCAGTAGCGCGTCAGCTACAGCGATTGCTGAGTGCCGGAAACCAGCTGGCTGACGGGCCGGCGCGGCCCGCGCAGTTCTGGACCAGCGGATCGGTAGATATTTTTCGAAATGTCCTACCGAAGCTGTGGAAATTTTCTGACAATGTGCAAGTATTCACGTTGTAAAAAAAATGTGAAAAAAACGGGGTGTAACACTGAACTTACGTTCCAACTCCGATTCCATAGCATGTCCATTTTTTCGACAAAAATTCTTACAACTGCATTCGGTAGGATGTTTCTCATGAAGAGACTGTTCAGTTTGGCTGCGCTTGCGGCTTTGATGTTGGGGCAATCGGTGACCGCGAACGCGGCCGACCTATCGTTTTCCGCGGGCGAAACGGGCGAATCGTCCCAGGTCTATCGCATTGGCTTGCAATCCAACTGGGACAAGAGCTGGTTCCAGACCGACGTCGGTCGCCTGACCGGCTACTGGGATGCCGGCTATACCTACTGGGATGGCAAGGACTTCAAGGACAACCACAGCCTGTCGTTCGCGCCAGTATTCGTCTACGAATTCGGCGGCGGTTCGATCAAGCCCTACATCGAGGCCGGCATCGGTGTCGCCGCCTTCGCGCACACGCAGATCGAAGGCAACAAGCTGGGTTCCTCGTTCAACTTCGAAGACCGTATCGGCTTCGGGTTGCGCTTCGGTGGCGGTCACGAGCTGGGTGTGAGAGCGATCCACTACTCCAACGCCGGCATCAAAGAGCCAAACGATGGTATCGAAGCCTACACCCTGAACTACCGCATGCCGCTGTAAGCTGTCCCTCGGCCAGCATTGGCCGTCGCGCGGGCAGGGTTCCCTGCCCGCGATTGCTTCAATCCTTCTTTCCTATTTGGCTTTGCGTGGCAGGTTCTTGAATGCCGCCAAGGCGCGTGCGCGTCCTTCCTTCAGATCTACGATCGGCCGGGGATAGTCGCTCTGCTTGAGTGCGTCACCTGACGGCGCATGGACCTGCTTGCGATCCAACCCTTCCAGCTCGGGCAACCATTGCTTGAGAAACACGCCTTGCTCGTCGAAACGCTGCGACTGGCTTACCGGGTTGAAAATCCGGAAATAGGGCACCGAATCGGTACCCGTGGATGCACTCCACTGCCAGCCGCCGTTGTTGGAACACAGGTCGCCGTCGATCAGATGCTGCATGAAGAAACGCTCGCCCTCGCGCCAGTCGATCAGCAGGTTCTTGCTCAGGAACATGGCGGTAACCATGCGCAGGCGGTTATGCATCCAACCGGTGGACACCAGTTGACGCATCGCCGCATCGACGATGGGGATGCCGGTGCGTCCTTCTTTCCACGCCTGCAACTCGCTGGGCGCCTTGCGCCAGGGCAGGGCGGCGTATTCCTCGCGAAACGGCCGGTGCATCGAGACGCGCGGATAGCCCACCATGATGTGCCGGTAGAACTCGCGCCAGATCAACTCGCCGATCCAGGTCACGGCGCCGACGTTGCCGCTCTCGAACTCACCGCGATTGCTGTTGAGTGCCGCATGCAGGCACTGGCGTGGAGAAACCACGCCGGAAGTCAGGTAGGCGGAGATCTGGCTGGTTCCAGGGTGGGCGGGTAGATCGCGCTCGACCTTGTAGTCTTCGATCGGTTGGTCGGTGAAGGTGTCCAGGCGCTTGTGCGCCTCTTCCTCACCGGCCGGCCAGAGCTTGATCAGCGCCTTGTCGGGGACGGCGAAGCCTTTCACCTGATCGGGCACTGTGTCGGCGGCAATGTGCACCGGTTTCTGCGCGCGGGGCTTTTTCACCAGCGCCGGGACGGACTGGTGCAGGCGTTCGTAACAGACCTTGCGGAACTGGCTGAAGACCTGAAAATAAGTGCCGCCTTTGGTCAGTACGCTGCCGGGCTTGAACAGCGCCTGATCCAGATAACGGTGCAGGGGAATGTCCACCTTGGCCAGGGCCGCTCCTACTGCCTCGTCGCGGCGGTTCTCGTTGACACCGAACTCGTCGTTGCAATGCACGGCCTCGATCTTGTGCTCGGCGCAGAGCGCGCTGATGACCTTCGGTGCCTTGTCCCAGGTATCGGCTTCACGCAGCAACAGGGGGATGTGCAGGGCCTTGAGGCTGGCGCTCAGTTCCTTGAGATTGCGCAGCCAGAAGTCGACCTTGTTCGGTGAGTCGTCGTGCTCCAGCCATTGCTTGGGGCTCAGCAGGAACACGGCCAGGGTCGGGCCCTGCTCGCAGGCGGCCGCCAGGGCGGGGTTGTCGTGCACTCGCAGGTCGCTGCGCAGCCAGATCAATTGCATGAAAGCCTCGTCATTCGAATTCAGGGTTGCCGGTCGGCCAGCACGCCAGACGCCTGCAGCAACTGCTGGGCGTGCAACGGATCGGTCGCCAGGTGCAGATCGGCAATGGGGGAAGGGCCGTCGCCTGCGGCGGCGCGGTGAATGAGCACGGCCGAGCCCACCAGCCATTTGGGGCACGTGCAACCGACCAGCAGCCGCCTCAGCGTCGCGAGGTTGAGGGCCTTGTCGGCGTACAGCACCAGAGCGCGTGCCTGAAGCTTGTCGCAGGCCAGGGCTAGCTCACCCGCCGGCAGCGGCGCGTCGAACACCTGCACCGGGCAATCGCTGCTGCTGATCAGCCAGGCGCCGAGCCACAGGTAAGGGTCCGGAGTGACGTCGGCCTGATTGACCAACACCACGGGCGCGCCGTTCAGCTGGCGATTGTTGTGATAGAGGCGCGCACCCAGTTTGCTGCGCAGCCAGCCATGGAAGAACACCCGCTGCATCTGCGCGCCGAACTGGCCGGCCCAGCGCTGCTCCAGATCGGTCAGCAGCGGCAGCAGCAAGTGCTCGCACAGGGTGGCGGGTGGATACAGGGCCATCGCTTGATTGAACAGATCATCCAGTTGACGCTCGGCCATGTCGGCGATGGCCTGGATCAATGTCTGGCGCAGCTGCTGCCAATCGCTCTGGACTTGCGGCCGGGCATCGCGAGGAGCGTCGAGCAGTTGCTTCACCTGGCTGACGGCCACGCCCCGGTTGAGCCAGGTCAGCACGTGCTGGATCCGTGCGATCTGCGCGGCGTCGTACAGGCGATGGCCCTTGGCGGTGCGGTGAGGCACGATCAGGCCGTAGCGCCGCTCCCAGGCCCGCAGGGTGACTGGGTGCACGCCGGTTTGCCGGGTGACTTCGCGGATCGGCAGCCAGTCGGTGCCATTGGCATCAGATGGCATTGCGCAAGCTCAGGTTTTCCGGGTGCGGCTGCAGGTAGGTCTGCTGGGCGATGTATGGGTCCGGATGGACGCGGAACAGGTGCTTGAGCAGCGTCATCGGCACCACCAGCGGCACAATGCCCTCGCGGTACTGATTGATCAGTTGTTGCAGTTCTTGCTTGTCCTGCGCATCGATGTCGCGCTTGAGGTAGCCGCTGATGTGCTGCAGCACATTGCTGTGGGTGCCGCGGGTGGCGCAGCGCTTGAGCGCCTGCATCAGCTCACTGAAATACTGCGGGCCGATCTGCGCGGCATCGCCGCGGCCCATGCTGCCCAGCAGCTTGCCCAGAACCTTGTACTGCAGCGGGTTGTTGGCCATCAGCTGGTATTTGAAGCGCGAGTGGAATTCGGTCAGGGCGCGGCGCGTCAAGCCGTCCGCCAGCAACGCTTGCCACTGGGCATAGGCGCCGACGCGCACGAGGAAGTTTTCCCGCAGCACCGGATCGCACAGGCGACCTTCCTCTTCCACTGGCAGATCGGGGTGGCGCGCACAGAATGCCTGGGCATAGATGCCTCGGCCACCTTCGCGCTGGGGAGCGCCGTTGTCTCGATAGATCTTCACCCGCTCCAGGCCACAGGACGGCGACTTCTGCATGAAGATGTAACCACAGAGGTCGGTCAGCTCGCCGGCCATCCGTTCGCCGTAGGCGGCCAGGGGCGCGGTGACGTTGATCTCGGGGTGTACGGTACCCACGGCCTGGGTGTGATCCTTGTCGCCGACCAGGCGAATCGGCTCGCGCGGCGTACCCAGGCCGATGGCGACCTCGGGGCAGACCGGGACGAACTCGAAATGCTCGACCAGGATCCGACTGCACCAGCGCGATTCCTTGTGCCCGGCGTTGTAGCGCACGGGTGCGCCGAGCAGGCAGGCGCTGATTCCGATCTTGGGTTTGCTGACGCTGGGCTCTTGCATGACGGACCTCTTCTGAAACCTGTACATACTGACAACGCTGTACAGCATAGTTTCATCTTAGGTCCGTATTTGTACAGGTCAAATGCTTTGTACAGAAATACAGCTCTTGGCAGGGTGTCATTGCCAGCCCATTTTCCAGTTCTGCATATCCTGCAAAGCCTGCCAGGGCATGCGCTCGGCACGGTGCGTGAGAACCGCCTGCAACTCGACCTCCAGCACGACGCCTTCGTCATCGCAGAACACTTCGCTGACCAGGAAATGCTTTTCCCGGTTCAGCGGGCGCACGGCGGTCCATTTCGACAGCAACAACTTGCGCGGATTGAGCCGATGCCGGGCATTCATTGCAGGTGCTCGAGCAGGCGCCGCGAGGCTTCCTGGCCACTGAGCCAGGCGCCTTCGACGCGGCCTGACAGGCACCAGTCGCCGCACACGTACAGGCCCAGGTCGGGGTCGGCCAGCGCACCCCATTCATGGGGCTGAGCCGGGCGCGCGTAGAGCCAGCGATGGGCGATGCTGAAGCTTGGCGCAGGCATCGGGCAGTTCACCAGCTCGGCGAAGGCGCCATGCAGCTGTTCGATCACTGCCTCGCGGGACAGGTCGATGTGCTGTTTGCTCCACGAGCTGGTGGCGTGCAGTACCCAGGTGTCGCTGCTGTCGTCACGGCCGGGCTTGCTGCCGCTTCGCGCCAGCCAGTCCAGTGCACTGTCCTGCACGAAGCAGCCCTGCATCGGCGTGTCCAGCGGCGTAGCGAAACTCAGCGCCACCGACCAGGTAGGGTCCATCTTGACCCCGGCCACCTGCGTGGCGAGCTTGGGCGCACTGGCCAGCAGCGCCGTGGCCTGGGGCGCCGGCACAGCAAGCACGACGTGGCTGAAGGGGCCATGGCTGGTGCCCTCTGCATCCAGCAGCTCCCAGAATTCCTCGCCCTTGAACACCTCGGCGATGCGGCAGGAAAAAGCGGCAGGCAGGTCGACGGCCATGGTCTTGGCAATGGCGCTCATGCGTGGTGCGCCGACCCAACGTACCTGCTCGTCCGGCGACGGGCTGAGGCGACCCTGCTTGGCGTTGTACAGCGACGGCGACCACGGCTGCACGCAACCTTCGGCCTGCCATTGCTGGACCTGCGCCACGAAGCGCCGGTCGCGGGCAGTGAAATACTGCGCGCCCAGATCGATGGAACCGACCTCGCTGCGTTTGCTGGACATGCGGCCGCCCACACCGCGCGCCTTGTCGAACAACTGCACGGCATGGCCAGCCTTATGCAACGCCTGGGCAGCGGAGAGGCCGGCCATGCCAGTACCGATGATTGCAATGGATACGGTCGCTGCAGGTCCAGTCGTCGTAGATGAAGTCGGCGTAGGTAAACTCGGCGTAGGTAAACTCATAGTGCCCTCGTAACAGCTTCGTAAGCGCTATGCACACGTGTGTTCGGAAAAACAAACCTGTACAAAAGACTTAATAAGTATAAGTTAACGGGATCCTTTTTGCTCAGGTGTCCTATGGTTCATGAGAGAGGCACGCGGATGGAAAGTGCCTGTCTCATGAAAATAGACTAGCGCTGCAGACGCAACGCCACATTGGAGAAACCTTATGCACATATTGCTGACCGGCGGCACCGGGCTCATCGGCCGCAAGCTTTGCCAGCACTGGGTAGGGCAGGGGCATCGGCTGACGGTGCTCAGTCGCCAGCCGGGACAGGTCAAGCAGCTGTGCGGAGCCAGCGTGCGTGGCGTGGCGCAGCTCGAGGAAATCGGCGACGAAACGGTGGATGCGGTGGTCAATCTGGCCGGCGCGCCGATTGCCGACCGTCCGTGGACGGCGCGGCGCCGGGCGTTGCTGTGGAGCAGCCGGATCACCCTCACCGAGCGCCTTCTGGCATGGCTGGAAAGCCGTGCGCAGCGGCCCGAAGTGTTGATTTCCGGCTCGGCGGTAGGCTGGTATGGCGATGGTGGCGAACGTGAATTGAACGAGACCTCGCAACCGGTCAAGGAGGACTTCGCCAGTCACTTGTGCATTGCCTGGGAAGAGACGGCCCTGCGCGCCGAAGCGTTGGGCGTGCGGGTGGTGCTGGTACGCACCGGGCTGGTGCTGGCAAGTCAGGGCGGCTTTCTCAAGCGCCTTGTGCTGCCGTTCAAGCTGGGGCTGGGAGGCCCGATCGGCAGTGGCCGGCAGTGGATGCCGTGGGTTCATATCGACGACCAAATCGCCTTGATTGATTTTCTCTTGCACCAGACCCAGTGCCGCGGTCCCTATAATGCCTGCGCGCCGGAGCCGGTGCGCAACCGTGAATTCGCACGACAGCTGGGACGTGCCCTGCATCGCCCGGCTTTCCTGCCACTGCCGTCGCTGTTGCTCAAGGCAGGGCTCGGCGAGCTGTCAGGGCTGTTGCTCGGTGGCCAGCGCGCTCGCCCGGTGGCGCTGCAGGCCGCAGGTTTCAATTTCCGCTACAGCGAACTATCCGCCGCCCTGACCGAACTGTCGCGGCGCCTCTGAGCTCTCAAACGACGAACCTGAAATAGGACGCTGCATGACCGATCACGCCCTGCTGCTGGTCAACCTGGGGTCGCCCGCATCGACCCAGGTGGCCGATGTACGTAGCTATCTCAACCAGTTCCTGATGGACCCTTATGTCATCGACGTGCCATGGCCGCTGCGGCGTCTGATCGTGTCGCTGATTCTGGTCAAGCGCCCCGAGCAATCGGCACACGCCTATGCCTCGATCTGGTGGGAGGACGGCTCGCCGCTGGTGGTCCTGACCCGGCGCCTGCAGGCGGTCATGGCCGAGCAGTGGCGCCATGGTCCGGTGGAAGTCGCCATGCGTTATGGCGAGCCTTCGCTGGATACGGCGCTTGCGCGCCTGGCCGAGCAGGGGGTGCAGAAAGTCACCCTGGCTCCGCTTTATCCTCAGTTCGCCCAGAGCACCGTGACCACGGTGATCGAGCAGGCACGCAAAGTGGTGCGCGAGCGCAAGCTGGCCATGCAATTCAGCGTGCTGCAACCGTTCTATGACCAGCCGGAATACGTGGATGCCTTGGTGGCCAGTGCCAAGCCCTACCTGGCGCAACCCCATGACCACCTGTTGATGAGCTTCCACGGACTGCCCGAACGGCACCTGACCAAGATCGACCCTACCGGCGGCCACTGTCTGCGTTCCGCCGACTGCTGCCAGAATGCCACGCCTGAAGTGCTCGCCGTCTGCTATCGCGCGCAGTGCCTGCGTACGGCCAGTGCCTTCGCCGAGCGCATGGGCCTTGCCGACGGTAGCTGGTCGGTGTCCTTCCAGTCGCGACTGGGCCGGGCCAAGTGGATCGAGCCCTACACCGAGGCGCGTCTGGATGAACTTGCCAAGCAAGGGGTGAAGAAGTTGCTGGTGATGTGCCCGGCGTTCGTCGCCGATTGCATCGAGACCCTGGAGGAGATCGGCGACCGTGGGCGCGAGCAGTTCTGCGAGGCGGGGGGCGAGGAGTTGGTGCTGGTGCCGTGTCTGAATGATCACCCGCAATGGGGTGAAGCGTTGAATACCCTGTGCGAGCGGGCACCCTTGATGCTTTGACGCTGAATCTGCCAGCAGGGAGCGCCGCCATGGCGCTCCCTGACGGCTTCAGGCCTGCGAGTCCTTTTTCCAGTCACCATGCCCCGGCAGCAACAGGTTCAGCGCAATCGCCACCACGGCGCACAGGGCAATGCCCTTGAGGCCGAAGTCATCGGGCCCGGTCCCGGTGCCGACCAGCACCCCGCCGATACCGAACACCAGGGTTACCGAGACGATCACCAGGTTGCGCGCCTCGGCCATGTCGACCTTGTGGCGAATCATCGTGTTCAGGCCCACCGCTGCGATGGAACCGAACAGCAGGCACAGGATGCCGCCCATCACCGGTACCGGAATGCTCTGCAGCAGCGCGCCGAACTTGCCGACGAACGCCAGGCTGATCGCGAAGATCGACGCCCAGGTCATGATCTTGGGGTTGTAGTTCTTGGTCAGCATGACCGCGCCGGTCACTTCCGCGTAAGTGGTATTGGGCGGTCCGCCGAACAGGCCGGCGGCAGTCGTGGCAATGCCATCGCCCAGCAGGGTGCGGTGCAGGCCGGGTTTCTTCAGGTAGTCACGACCGGTCACGCTGCCCACGGCGATCACGCCACCAATGTGCTCGATGGCCGGTGCCAGCGCCACGGGCACAATGAACAGGATAGCTTGCCAGTTGAACGCCGGCGCCGTGAAGTGTGGCAGGGCCAGCCAGGAAGCTGCGGCGATCTTGGCCGTGTCCACCACACCGAAGACGAATGCCATGGCGAAGCCCACCAGTACCCCGGCGATGATCGGCACCAGGCGAAAGATGCCCTTGCCGAACACGGCGACGACGATGGTGGTGAGCAGCGCCGGCATGGAGATCCACATGGCTGTGGCGTAGGGGATCAGTTCGGTGCCATCGCCGGCCTTGCCCATCGCCATGTTGGCGGCGATCGGCGCCATCGCCAGGCCGATGGAAATCACGACCGGGCCGATTACCACGGGTGGCAGCAGGCGGTCGATGAAGCCGGTGCCCTTGATCTTCACCGCAAGCCCGAGGAAGGTGTAGACGAATCCGGCCGCCATGATCCCGCCCATCGTCTCGGCCAGGCCGAACTGGCCCTTGGCGAGAATGATCGGTGTGATGAAAGCAAAGCTCGATGCCAGGAATACCGGCACCTGACGACCCGTCACCAGTTGGAACAGCAACGTGCCCAGGCCCGCAGTGAACAGCGCCACGTTCGGGTCCAGGCCAGTGATCAGCGGCATCAGTACCAGCGCGCCGAACGCCACGAAGAGCATTTGCGCGCCTGACAGCACCTGCCGCCAGAGCGGATCGTTGAACTCGTCCTGCATGGGTCAGGCGTCCTTCTGCTTGGTGCCGAAGATCTTGTCACCGGCATCGCCCAGCCCGGGGATGATGTAGCCATGCTCGTTCAGGCGCTCGTCGATCGAAGCAGTGTAGATCTGCACGTCGGGATGTGCCTTTTCCACGGCGGCAATGCCCTCGGGCGCAGCCACCAGCACCATGGCGCGGATTTCCTTGCAGCCGGCCTTCTTCAACAGGTCGATGGTGGCAACCATGGAGCTGCCGGTGGCCAGCATCGGGTCGATGATCATCGCCAGGCGCTCGTCGATTTCATCGACCAGCTTTTCCAGGTAGGTGTGCGCCTGCAACGTATCTTCGTTGCGCGCAACGCCGACGGCGCTGACCTTGGCACCCGGAATCAGGCTGAGCACGCCGTCGAGCATGCCGATGCCGGCGCGCAGGATGGGCACCACGGTGATTTTCTTGCCCGCGATCTTTTCGACCACCACCGGGCCGGCCCAGCCTGCAATTTCGTAGTTTTCCAGGGGCAGATCCTTGGTGGCCTCGTAGGTGAGCAGGGCTCCCACTTCCTGGGCGAGCTCGCGGAAGTTCTTGGTGCTGATGTCGGCACGGCGCATGAGGCCGAGCTTGTGGCGGATCAGCGGGTGGCGGATCTCACGGATAGGCATGGGGAAAGGCTCCGAACGGGCAAAAAAACGGCGGTAGATTAATCTATTGTATCGGGCTGTCCTATAGACATACTGCACGTTAGTGCATGAAAGCCTGGATTGTGCTTGATTCATGCCAGGTGTGTGCGTACCTTTGCCCGCTTTTCTTCCACCGCCCCCCTTGGAGAGCGTCATGTCCGCTGATCTCGAGCACATCCGTCAAGTCATGCGAGAGGCCGACTGCCTGTACACAGAAGCCCAGGTCGAGGCTGCCATCGCCAAGGTCGGCGCGCAGATCAACGCTGAACTGGCTGACCGCAACCCCGTGGTGTTCTGCGTGATGAACGGCGGGCTGATCTTCTCCGGCAAGCTGCTGACCCATCTGGATTTCCCGCTGGAGGCGTCGTACCTGCACGCCACCCGCTATCGCAACGAAACCCGCGGCGGCGATCTGTTCTGGAAGGCCAAGCCGGAAATCTCTTTCATCGACCGCGACGTGCTGATCATCGATGACATCCTGGACGAGGGCCACACGCTCAGCGCCATCATCGATTTCTGCAAGCACGCCGGCGCCCGCGCCGTGCACACCGCCGTGCTGATCGACAAGGACCACGACCGCAAGGCCAGTCCCGACCTCAAGGCCGACTTCGTGGGTTTGCCGTGCATCGACCGTTATATCTTCGGTTACGGCATGGACTACAAGGGGTACTGGCGCAACGCTGCGGGTATCTTCGCCGTCAAGGGGATGTAAGGCCTCCCTCCCGAGACCGACCCCGGGTTTATTGCATTCCTCCAGACCCATGGCACGCGCCGCCGACGCGGCTTACGCCGCTGCTACAGGGGTTGCGGGCGCTGCCGACGCGGCTTGCGCTGCTGCTACAGGGGTTGCGGGCGCTGCCGGACGCGGCTTGCGCCGCTGCTACAGGGATTGCGGGCGCTGCCGGACGCGGCTTGCGCCGCTGCTACAGGGATTGCGGGCGATGTCGGACGCGGCTTGCGCCGCTGCTACAGGGGTTGCGGGCGCTGTCGGACGCGGCTTGCGCCGCTGCTACAGGGGTTGCGTCGTTCTTGTAGCAGCGGCGCGAGCCGCGTCCGGCCTCGCCGCAGACCCGCCCCCCTTGCAACATGCTAAAGTCCGCGGCTCTTCCACAAGGAGCCGCCCATGCGCCTGACCGTTGCCGCCATTGCCTTGCTGACCTGTCTGCCGCTGGCCGCAGCGCCTGTGCATGGGCTCGTACATGAACAGTTCCTGCCGCCCGATGAGCAGTCCCTGCGCGAAGGCGATCCGCAGCAGCAACTGGTGCAGGTGACCAGCTACTCGGTGGTCATGGGCAATCAGCGCCTTTCCAACCAGCAGCCCATACCGGTGACCGCGCCCATGCTGTTGCGCTTGAAGGGCAAGGCATTGAGCAAGGACGCGAAACTGGCCGAAGTGCTGATCACCTTCGATGGCGAGAGCAAAAGCCTGAAGCGGCCAGCCTTCGATGCGGCCACCGGCACCTTGGCCCTAACCTATCCGCTGAGCCAGTATCGGATCCTGCTCGACCTGCTGCGCAACGACACCGTCTACGTGCAGTTCCTCAGCTACCCCAATGGGCATGTCTGGGCCGATCTGCACACCGGCAGCCTACGCGCGCGTTGAGCCCATCGCCAAGCCGAGGGTAAACTGCCTGCCCCGTGAATGACCGTGATAGCGAGTTGGAGTCGGTAATGCGTAAAGACAAGAAGCAATTGATTGGCGACGAGATCGGCGATGAGCAGATCAAGCTGTTCCTGAATTTCGAGCCGGTCGATGCCACCTCGCCGTCGCTGCACAAGCTGATCAAGGCGTACCGCGGCCTGCGCGTCGATGATTTCGCACGCTTTCTGGTGTTCTTCAAGGAAGCCGGTTACGAGCTCGACGGCAAGGACGAGCACGGCAACGATTTCATCACCTTGATTCGCGACCAGCGCAACGCCCAGGAATACATCGACCTGATCCAGCGAGGCTGAAACGACCCCTGTAGCAGCGGCGCAAGCCGCGTCGGCGGCACGCGCGGTGTGTCTGTAGAAACGCGGTGAGCCCGGACGCGGCTTGCACCGCTGCTACAAGGGCGGTGCGCACGGACGCGGCTTGCACCGCTGCTACAAGGGCAATGTGCACGGACGCGGCTTGCACCGCTGCTACAAGGGCAATGTGCACGGACGCGGCTTGCACCGCTGCTACAAGAGCGGTGCCACCGGACGCGGCTTGCACTGCTGCTACGGGAGCGATGCAATTCCCTGTAGCAGCGGCGCGAGCCGCGTCGGCGGTACGTGCGGTGTATCAGGCGTAATGCTGCACGCCGTCCGCTTTTTCCGCGAGCTCGAGCGCCACGTCGCTGTCATGGCTGACGCGACGGTAGGTTTCGGCATCGTTCGCCAGCACCTGTTCACGTGCAGGGAAGATCTCCGACAGCTTGGTCGCCCACGCCTGTGATCGGGTCTGCTCGGGGAAGCAGCGTTCCAGCAGGTCGAGCATGATCGACACGGTCACCGAGGCACCTGGTGATGCACCGAGCAAGGCCGCCAGCGAACCGTCGGCGGCAGACACCAACTCGGTGCCGAATTGCAGCACGCCGCCTTTCTTCGGATCCTTCTTGATGATCTGCACGCGCTGGCCAGCCACCTCCAGGCGCCAATCCTCGGCCCGGGCCTGCGGGTAGAAGCGCCGCAGCGAATCCAGGCGCTGCTCCATGGACTGACGCACTTCGCTCATCAGGTACTTGGTCAGGTCCATGTTGTCGCGGGCCACGGCCAGCATCGGGCCGATGTTCGCCGCGCGCACCGACAGCGGCAGGTCGAGGAACGAGCCATGCTTGAGGAACTTGGTGGTAAAGCCGGCGTAAGGGCCGAACAGCAGCGACTTGTTGCCATCGACCACGCGAGTGTCCAGGTGGGGCACGGACATGGGCGGTGAGCCCACCGCCGCCTGGCTGTAGACCTTGGCCTGGTGCTGCTTGACCACCTCGGGATTGTCACAGCGCAGCCACTGGCCGCTGACCGGGAAACCACCGAAGCCCTTGCCCTCTTCGATCCCGGACATCTGCAGCAGGGGCAAAGCAGCACCGCCTGCGCCGAGGAATACGAATTTGGCGTCGATTTCGCGGGTATTGCCGGTGTTGACGTCCTTGACGCTGACCGTCCAGCCAGTGCCCTTGCGCGCCAGGCCGGTGACCTTCTTGCAGTACTTCACCTGCGCGCCGGGTGCGCTGGCCAGATGAGCCAGCAGCTTGTTGGTCAAGGCGCCGAAGTTGACGTCGGTACCGCCCATCACGCGGGTGGCACTGATGTGCTGGTCGGCGGGACGCCCCGGCATCATCAGCGGCATCCACTCGGCCATCTTTGCCTTGTCTTCGGTGTATTCCATGTCGGCGAAGGCATGGTGGGCCTTGAGCATTTCATAGCGCTTCTTGAGGAAGGCCACACCCTTGTCACCCTCGACATAGCTCAGGTGCGGGACCGGGCTTATGAACGAACGTGCCGAACCGAAGCTGCTCTTCCTGCTCAGGTAGGCCCAGAACTGCTTCGAGACCTCGAACTGAGTGTTGATCTGTACGGCTTTCTTGATGTCGATGGAGCCATCGGCGGCCTGCGGCGTGTAGTTGAGCTCACACAGGCCGGCATGGCCGGTCCCGGCGTTGTTCCACGGATTGGAGCTCTCCGCGGCACCGGAGTCCATGAGCTCGACGACTTCCAGCTTCAATGCCGGGTCGAGTTCCTTGAGCAGTACGGCCAAGGTGGCACTCATGATGCCGGCCCCTACCAATACCACGTCGACTGCTTCGTTTTGCGCCATTTAACGCGTCTCCAAAATCTTCAGCACCCATTGACAGCATGGGACCCCGGTACGTCTGTGCAGGCCTGGGTCGCCATGTCCGAATCTTCGCAACTGCATCGCTGAAATGGCCTGTGCCGACAAGTCTGCCGGGCATTGCCCATGAACTCACGTTCGGCCCGCCAACGCCATAGGACCATGGTTGATACGTGCGTTCAGCGAACTGGAGCCATCATGCGAAGCGTTCGATCCTTCCTCGTTGGGCTGTTCGGGACGCAGATAGTGCTGGTACAGATCCAAGACTTTTCATTTGCTCGCCACACTCTTGTGAAGTTGTGAAACCCGTTTATTTCACGCTCTTTTGGAGTCGTGAACCTCAAGAAGGCTGCTTGGAGGATCGGCAGCGGCAGGGTGGCACGAGCGAATGGAAACGCCAGCGCGTGACCTGCGTGGGCGGCTCTCTGTGGGCGGTGCGGAGGCCAAGACGAGTGTGTTGGCAGTGCTGCGAGGCCCGATCAGGAGACGTCCTTATAATCGGGGGAAGATTATAGCGATGAAACGCGGCGAGTTGATCGTTATTTACAGGCTTTTGGTGACCGGCCGGTCAGGCGTGCACGGCCCGAATCCCGCTAGCCCCCGTGGCACGGGAGCTGACGCGGGCATGGGCAGGCAATGGCTGGCCCAGCCATTGTGGGCGAATATCGCCAACCTCGACCCAACCCTCGCCGACGGGCGCCTGCTGGCACTGCTTGAAGGCGCGGCACAGGCCTTGCTGGTCGAGCGCGACGTAGCAACGGTAGGGCTGGCTGGCGCTGAACAGAGACTTGAGAAAACCCATGAGCGATTCTCCGTGTGGTGGCGTGCGGTGGACTGTAGACGCGATACTGCCCGCCGACGGTGACAGGCTGATGACACGGACCGCACCGCACTGGCCTGCACGTGTTTCATGGCTGGTCCATTGCCCGCAGGCCCCGCTATACTCGCGGCTTATCCACTGCCCGTTGCCGGAGAGATGCGCATGTTGCACCGCCTGTTGTTCGCTATGATCGCTGTGACCAGTCTGACGTTGGTCGGTTGTGCCAACAGCCCGCAACAACTCAGCCCTCAGCCGCGCCTGACCTCGCAGTTCGCCGCCGTTGGCCAGGGCCAGGCAGTGGCCGTGCGTGTGGTCGACGGTCGACCTTCGCCGACCCTGGGCACCCGTGGCGGCCTGTATCCGGAAACCAGCGCGGTCAGCGTTGCCGCCAACGACGTGCTGCCCAAGCTGCAGGCCCAGGCCGAAGCGGCCGTGCGCCTGCTCGGCTTCACGCCCACCGGCAACAACGGCAGCGCACCCACGTTGACCATCACCCTGGCCGAGCTCAAGTACCAGTCGCCCAAGGACAAGATGTACGTCACCGAGGCCAACATCGGCGCCACGTTCAAGGCCGACGTGACCAACGGTGGCCGCCACTACAGCGGCCGCTATGGCGCTTCCTTGAACCAGCGTTTCGGCATGGCGCCGAACCAGGAAACCAACACCAAGCTGGTCAGCGATGTGCTGAGCGATGCGCTGACGCGCGTGTTCAAGGACGCCACCATCGGCCAGACCCTGTCCCAGAGCAATTTCTGACAGCCTCTGCCAGCCATGAAAAAGCCCGCGATGTTCGCGGGCTTTTTCATGGGCCGGATTCGACTGCGTGCAGGCTTCAGGCCGCCTGCAGGTGGAAGTCGAGCACGCTGATGCCCGTGCCCAGGTCCAGATCGGGCCAGTCACCGTGCTGATGACCGCCTAAGGCGCAATACACCAGCCACTGTCGGTCCTGGACATTGAACGCCAGGGCGTCGATCAGGGCTTCCTGCTCGTCGCTGGCGGTAATGTGGTAGAGACGATCCTGGTTCAGGGCGTGCAGCATGACGGGCATCCGAAGCGTGTTGGGTGAGGGTGCAACACGATGCCTGTTTTGTATGAAGGGTGCATGAAGGGCGCATGACAGACCCATGACGGCCGCATGACACCCCATGCCCCAGAGTGACCCTAGAGCGGCAGCCCTGCCTTGACGCGATACTGGTTGCGCACCGGCGTGGCGTATTGCACCACCAGGAACGGTCGTTGTTCCACCGGGCACTCGCGCAGCCGTCGCAGCCATTCGGCACGCGCCTTTTCCAGCTCGGCGGCCGGAAATACATCGGCTGCCACAGGCACCTGCAGCTCGGGATCGGCATCCGCCCACTGCGCGTAGGCCAGGTAGTGCACCGGGAACAGGCGATAGCCGCCCAGGATCTGCCGATCGATCTCCATGGCCAGCTGCTTGGTGTCTTCGAACGACTCGGTGATGGGCGAGGCAAAGTTGATGTGCACGCGGCCCTTGTAGCCGGTAATGCCCTGGGCAATGCTGACGTCGTCTTCGCCAGGTGCCTTGTTGTAGGCGCCCTTGGTTGCACGGATGTACAGCTCGCGCGCCTTGGCCTGATCGCAGGGGTCGTATTCGTAGCTGATCGACACCGGCGTCAGGTTCAGCGCCTTGATGGTTTCGCCGAAAGGCTCGTCCTTGCGGCTCATGTGAAACATCTTGAGGATCGCCGAGTCGGTGCGGTCGTCGCCGTCCTTGGCGCGGCCTTCGGCCTGGGCAATCCAGATCGAGGCGCAGTCGTGGCGGATCGAGTGGTTGATGTAGGCCGAGAGCAGCTGGTAGGACGCCAGCTTTTCACGCCGCCCAACCAGCGAGCGATGAACGATGAAGCTTTTGTTCAGGCGCATCAGGTCGCTGACGAAAGGCTTCTGCAGCAGATTGTCGCCGATGGCAATACGCGGCGTCGGCAGGCCTGCGTGGTACACGGCGTAGTTGACGAACGCCGGGTCCATGACGATATCGCGATGGTTGGCCAGGAACAGGTACGCACTGCCGGACTTGAACTGCTCGACACCGGTGTAGGTCACACCGTCGGTGGCGCGGTCGATGGTGTGGTCGACGTAGAACTCGACCTTGTCCTGCAGGGTGGCGACGTTGTTGACATCCTTGAACTCGCGGCGCAGGCGCCGTGCGATCAACGGCTTGAGCAACCAGCCGAAGGTTTTGGCCTGACGCGGGAAGCGGAAGTGGGTGAGGATATCCAGAAATGCCGGGTCGCTGAGCAGCCGTGCCAGAACGGCAGGTACTTCGGCGTCGTCGTACGGTCGGATGGCATCGAATTCGCCCATCATGCTCTCTTGTTGGAAACGGCTAAGGTAAAGGTACAGGCGCAAGGTTGTGGGCAAAGGGTAGGGGCCCATGTAGCCAACGGCCTGCAAACAGAGTGGCGATTATACGCACAAGTGAGCCGTGGAGGCCGCGATGCTGGAAACCCAAGATTACGATTGCCCCTATTGCGGAGAGCCGGCAGAAGCGGTGCTCGACCTGTCGGGTGGCGATCAGCACTATATAGAAGACTGCCCGGTGTGCTGCCGCCCCATTGTGTTCGCGTTGCACACCGACAGCGAGCAATGGTCGCTGCACGTGCGCAGCGAGAACGAGTGATGCAGCGCATCTACGAGCCTGCGAGCCTGCTCGAAGCGCAGATGCTTTTGGGCATGCTGGAGAACGAAGGAGTGGGTGTGCATCTGGCTGGTCGGGATCTGGTTGGCGGCATGGGCGACCTGCCCGCGATGGGCCTGCTGGGTTTGCTGGTGGCCGACGAGCAGGCCGATTACGCACGGCAGTTGATCGGTGAGTACAATGCCGCGCTGCCCATGTCGGGCGACGAGCCCGACAGTTTCCCCGGGGTTCTGCTGTGCTAGACCCCTCAAGAGTTTTTGCCTGATGTGTGGACGTTTTGCCTTGTTTCGCTGGTCCCCCGGTTTCGCCAAGCAGGAGGGCTTTCCCGAAGGCCAGCAGGCGCAGTGGAATATTTCCCCGGGTGATTCGGTGCTGATCCAGCGTCGGGAGGGAGAACGCCCGACCCTGGCCAAGGCTCGTTGGGGGCTGACCCCGCCGTGGCTGACCGATCTGTCGCGAACCCCCGCCCATGCGCGTGCCGAGACGGTGGCCGAGCAGCCGATGTTTCGCGAGGCCTTGCGTCTGCGGCGTTGCCTGATTCCGGCCAACGGCTTCTACGAGTGGCGGGGCAATGTGCGCAAGCGGCCTTTCTGGCTGACGCCAGGCGAGGGTTCTTCGCTGTTTTTCGCAGGTATCTGGGAAGCCTATCCGGTGCAGGAGCAGGTCTGGTTGAGCACGGCGGTGGTAACCCAGCCGGCCATGAGCCAGCGCCGGCCGTTGATCCTCGATGCCGCCGGGCAGGCAGCCTGGCTGGACCCAGCAACGCCCCTGGCTGCCCTGCAGTCGCTGCTCGCCGCGCCCCAGGCCGCTCTGCGCGAGCGTCCGCTGGCCAATCTGGTCAACGACCCCAAACTCAATGCCCCGGAGTGCCTGACCCCGGCGTGAGTCTTTGCACAGACCGCGTCGCCTGTTCGCGGCCACGGACCGCTCCTACGGGTTCGCGCGGAGCAACTGTACCGACCGCGTCGCCTGTTCGCGGCCACGGACCGCTCCTACGGGCGCGCGCGGTGCAACTGTACCGACCGCGTCGCCTGTTTGCGGCCACGGACCGCTCCTACGGGTTCGCGCGGTGCAACTGTACCGACCGCGTCGCCTGTTCGCGGCCGCGGACCGCTCCTACGGGTTCGCGCGGAGCAACTGTACCGACCGCGTCGCCTGTTCGCGGCCACGGACCGTTCCTACGGGTTCGCGCGGAGCAACTGTACCGACCGCGTCGCCTGTTCGCGGCCGCGGACCGCTCCTACGGGTTCGCGCGGTGCAACCGTAGGAGCGGTCCGTGGCCGCGAAACGGGCACCGCGGTGCATCGGGCGGACTGCTTGCGCAGGTGTCGTGTCCGATACTCACCGTGTAGGATACCCGCCAGGTTTCCCAGGAGAGTCCCAATGGGCAAGTTCTTCATTCCGGCCACCTTGGCCGTCAGCCTTCTGCTGGCCGGTTGTCAGGCCGTCAACACCACCAGCTCGGGCGCTGTGGGTGTGGAGCGCAAGCAATACATGTTCAGCATGCTGTCCACCGATGAGGTGAACAAGATGTACGCCCAGTCCTACCAGCAGACCTTGACCGAAGCCAGTGGCAAGGGCGTGCTCGACAAGACCAGCGCCGAAGCCAAGCGCGTCCAGGCGATCGCCGATCGGCTGATCGCCCAGGCGCCCAAGCTGCGTCCGGATTCGGCACAGTGGCAATGGGAAGTGAACCTGATCAAGAGCGACGAGCTCAACGCCAACTGCGGTCCCGGCGGCAAGATCATTTTCTACACCGGCCTGATCGACAAACTGAAACTCACCGACGACGAGATCGCCGCCGTGATGGGCCATGAAATCGCGCATGCCTTGCGTGAGCACGGCCGCGAGTCGATGTCCAAGGCCTACGGCATCCAGATGGCCCGCAACGGGGCAGGGGCGCTGCTGGGGCTGGGCGAAGACAGCCTGAAGCTGGCCGATACCGTGGTCAACTACAGCCTGACCTTGCCCAACAGCCGCGGCAACGAGAACGAAGCCGACCTGTTCGGGCTGGAGCTGGCGGCGCGTGCAGGGTACGACCCCAATGCCGCCATCACCCTGTGGAACAAGATGACGGCAGCAGCAGGCAGTAATTCGCCACCGGAATTCATGAGCACACACCCGGCTTCAGCCAGCCGGATATCGTCACTGCAGGCGGCCATTCCCAAAGTCATGCCGTTGTACGAGCAGGCGAAGAAATCCTGACGGACCGCGGCGCCTGATTCGCGGGCAGAGACCCGCTCCCACAGTAGATCTTCTGTGGGAGCGGGTCTTTGCCCGCGAAGGCCGCACCGCTAAGCTACACCCAGCCGCTGACCTTCATCGCCTGATACACCGCAACGAACGCCAGAATGAAAAACGCCCCCGAGGCCAGCCGGCGGATCAGCGTCAGCGGCAGCTTGTCGGCGGCAAAATTGCCCGCCAGCACCACCGGTACATTGGCAATCAACATGCCCAGCGTGGTGCCGATGATGACCATCAGCAAGTGCGGGTACTGCGCTGCCAGCATCACCGTCGCGACCTGGGTCTTGTCGCCGATCTCGGCAATGAAAAACGCGATCAGCGTGGTCATGAACGGCCCGTAGCGCCGCGCGGTGTTGGCTTCGTCGTCGTCGATCTTGTCCGGTATCAGGGTCCACAGAGCGGTCGCGGCGAAGCTTGCCGCCAGGATCCAGTGCAGGGCGGCGTCGGAGAAGAAGCCGCTGAACCAGGCGCCCACTGCACCTGCCGCCGCATGGTTGGCCAGGGTTGCGGCGACGATGCCGGCGATGATCGGCCAGGGCTTGCGAAAGCGTGCCGCAAGGATCAGCGCGAGCAACTGGGTCTTGTCGCCAATTTCGGCCAAGGCCACCAGCCCGGTAGGGACAAGCAGGGATTCCAACATCAGGAGCGTTCCTATGGGGGCGGGTCGACACGGCTATGACACGAACAGCCTCCCCGCCCCGGGTAAGGTGTGCGTGTCATAGGTCTTGTCAAACCCGGGCCGTCTGTGCGGCCGCTGGGTCGCACGCGCCATGGCCTGAGGGCCAAGTATGTTGACGCGTGCCATGCGAGCTGGCGCTCGCGGGAGACTACTCCCCTAGGACGGTGCGGATTCTGCCTAGGCAATCACGATAGGGCAAGCGAAGATTTGGCTATTTGATGGCACGATAGACCTTGAAGCCGCGCCCCTCGGACAGCGTCTGGCAGCGCCCGAAAGCGCCCTCGATCAGCGGTTGATAACGCAGGAAACTATTGGCAACCAAGCGAAGTTCGCCGGCTTTTTTCAGATGTTGGCTGGATTTTTCCAGCAGATTCTCTGCGGCGTGGTAACTGGTGTGCACCCCGGCATGGAACGGCGGATTGCTGATGATGGCATCCAGATGCAGTGGCGCGGCGTCGATACCGTCACCGGTAATGACATCGGCATCCAGCCCGTTGGCCGCCAGGGTCAGACGGCTGCTGGCGGTGGCGAAGGCATCGACATCGAGCAAGGTCAGCTGGTTGTCCGGGTAGCGCCGCTTGAGACTGGCGCCGACCACGCCGGCGCCGCAGCCGAAGTCCAGCAGATGGCCACGAGGAAGGCCACCGATGTGATCGAGCAGCAGTTCGGTACCACGGTCCAGCCGACCATGGCTGAATACCCCCGGCAGGCTGATCACGGTCAACGGCTCACCGGCGATCTCCAGCTCATAGTGCTGCGCCAGGCTTTCCAGGTCCACGGCCGCTGGTGCCTGGTCGACAGTCACCTGCCACAGCTGGCAATGCCGTGCGCTGTCCAGCTTGCGCGGCTTGCCGAAGGCATGCAGCAGCTTCGCCGCGCCCTCGATGCCGCCACGCTTCTCGCCCACCAGGTACAGCTCACGTCCCTGCAACCGAGCGGCCAGGGCATTGAGCAGGTAGCTGGTCAGGTCGCGGGACTTGGGCAGGAACAACACCGCGCCATCGAACGCCGTCTCGGGGACGTTGACGCCGAAATGGCTGCGACCCTCGAAGCGCGCGTCCAGCGCTGCCTGGTCGCCGGCATGCCAGCACCAGCCGGCGGCGTTCGGCAACTGGCCGAAGAGGTCGTCGGCAGGCAGCCCGGCCAGCAGCAGTTGACCTTGAAACAAGTTGGCCTGACGAAGCAGCACTTCACTGCGCGGGTCCATGGGAGGGCTCCTGGCAAAAGCGCGGATTCTAGCAGACCAGGGCCGGTTTCAGACGCTGCGGATGGGCTGGCCAGCGAAGAAGGCCGTGGCATTTTCCGCCAGTTGGCCAATGATGCGCTGGCGCGCCTCGACACTGCCCCAGGCACTGTGCGGGGTAATGATCAGGCGTGGGATGTCGTCGGCCAACAGGGGGTTGCCGTCTACCGGTGGCTCGACGCTGAGCACGTCGGTGGCCGCACCGCCCAGGTGGCCGCGGCGCAAGGCATCGGCCAGGGCCTGCTCGTCGATGATGCCGCCGCGCGCGGTGTTGACCACGAAGGCGCTGGGCTTGAGCAGCGCCAGCTCGGGTGCGCCGATCATGTGTCGGGTGTGCTCGTTGAGCGGGCAGTGCAGGGTCAGCGCGTCGATCTGCGGCAGCAGCTCGTGCAGCGGCAGGCGATCGGCGCGTGCCGGGCGGCCGGGAATCTGCCCCGACAGCACGCGCATGCCGAAGGCTTCGGCCAGCCTGGCAACCGCGCCGCCCAGTTCGCCATGGCCCAGCAGGCCGAGGGTCTTGCCCTCCAGTTCGACGATGGGGAAATCCAGCAGGCAGAACTGCTTGGCTTGCTGCCATTTGCCGGCCGCGATGGCGCGCTGATAATCAGGCAGTCGGGTGGCCAGGGCGAGCAACAGCATCAAGGTGTGCTGGGCCACCGAAGGGGTGCCGTAGCCTTGGCAATTGCACACGGTGATGCCCAGCTTGCGCGCCGCTTCCAGGTCGACGTTGTTGGTGCCCGTGGCCGACACCAGTACCAGCTTGAGGTCCGGGCAGGCCTGCAGGGTCGCGGCATCCAGAGCGATCTTGTTGCTGATGACCACGTTCAGGCCGCGCAGGCGCTCGGGCAGTTGCGCAGGCGTCGTGCTGGGGTAGAACTGCAGGTCTTCGAAGCAGGCCTTGAGCGCGGCAGGGTCCAGGTCACCCAGGTCCAGGGAGCTGTAGTCGAGGAAGGCGGCACGGGTAGCGGGCATGGGTGAACCTCTTGAAGGGGATGTGGATGTTCTACCATAGCTGCTGGATGAAAATCTTGTGGCCCTGGCCTGCTGACCTGAGGTAGCGTCCGGGGCTGTTTTTTGCAATCACCGTGTTTGCATCTGCCGCGCCTGGAGCCTGCCGTCATGTACTGGACCGAATTTCTCACCGTTGCCTTCATCCACTTGCTGGCGGTGGCCAGCCCGGGTCCGGATTTTGCGGTGGTGGTGCGCGAAAGCGTCAGCCACGGACGCCGGGCCGGTCTGTGGACCGCGCTGGGGGTGGGCACGGCGATCTTCGTCCACGTGGGCTATTCACTGCTGGGGATCGGCCTGATCGTGTCCCAGTCCATCGTGCTGTTCAATGTGCTGAAGTGGGCCGCTGCGGCGTACCTGCTCTACATCGGTTTCAAGGCCCTGCGCGCCAAGCCGGCCGCGGTCGACGTGCAGGCCAGCAGCGCGGCGCCGGTCCAGCGCACGCCCAAGGGCGCGTATGTGGCCGGGTTCATGACCAATGGCCTGAACCCCAAGGCCACCTTGTTCTTTCTTTCCCTGTTTACCGTGGTCATCAGTCCGCACACGCCGCTGCCGGTGCAGGCCGGTTACGGCGTGTACCTGGCGCTGGCCACGGCGCTGTGGTTCTGCCTGGTCGCCATGCTGTTCAGCCAGCGCCGGGTGCGCGAAGGCTTCGCGCGCATGGGCCATTGGTTCGACCGCGCCATGGGCGTGGTGCTGGTGGCGCTGGGGGTGAAGATCGCCCTGAGTGAAATACGCTGAAACCTGCCGCGCGCTGGCGTCGGATAGCGCTTCTGGCTGGCTATAATGGCGGCGCAGTGCCCCTTGCCAGCACCCTAACGAACAGAGAACAGCGGAACATGGATCAGCGTCGATGAACTCAGTACACCTGTCCTGTCGCCGGGCCAGATTACCCCTGGCAGTTGGTCTGGCGACGCTTGCCGGGCCGGCGCTTGCCGTCAGCTTCAACATCGGCGAAATCGAGGGTCAGTTCGATACCGCGCTGTCGGTCGGCGCCAGCTGGTCCACGGCCGGGGCGAACCGCAACCTGATCGGCGTCAACAATGGTGGCTCGGGCCTGTCGCAGACCGCCGACGACGGTCGCTTGAACTTCAAAAAGGGCGAAACCTTTTCAAAGGTCTTCAAGGGGCTGCACGACCTGGAACTGAAATACGGCGACAGCGGCGTCTTCATTCGCGGCAAGTACTGGTACGACTTCGAACTCAAGGACGAAGGCCGTCCCTTCAAGGACATCAGCGACGTCCACCGCAAGGAGGCCGCGCAGTCCTCCGGCGCGCAGCTTCTCGACGCGTTCGTCTACCACAACTATGCCCTCGCCGATCAGCCAGGCGGCGTTCGCCTGGGCAAGCAGGTGGTCAGTTGGGGCGAGAGCACCTTCATCCAGAATGGCATCAATGCCCTCAACCCGATCGACGTCTCGGCCTTGCGCCGACCCGGTGCAGAGATCAAGGAAGGGCTGGTCCCGGTCAACCTGTTCTACGTCTCGCAGAGCCTGACCGACAACCTCTCGGCCGAGGCCTTCTACCAGCTCGAATGGGACCAGACGGTGGCTGACAACTGCGGCACGTTCTTCGCCCGGGCAGACGTTGCCGCCGATGGCTGCAGTGACAATCTGCGCCTGCTGAGCAAGCGCTCGGGCCTGCCTGCCGCTGATCTTCCAGCGCTTGCCGCTGCCGGTGTGAATGTCAACGAAGAGGGGGTGCTGGTGCGCCGCGGTGCGGACCGCGATGCGCGCGACAGTGGCCAGTTCGGCGTGGCGCTGCACTACAACTACGACCCTTTGGACACCGAGTTCGGTGCCTACTTCATGAATTACCACAGCCGCCTGCCGCTGTTCAACGCCACCGGCGCATCGACCGCGACCTATGCGTCAGCGTCGCGCGCCGGGGCTTTGGCGCCGTTGCTGGTGGCCGGCAATTCCAGCTACTTCTACGACTACCCCGAAGACATTCGTCTTTACGGGCTGAGCTTTTCCACCACGCTGCCTACCGGTACTGCCTGGAGTGGCGAAGTCAGCTACCGGCCCAATGCACCGGTGCAGCTCAACACCACCGACATTCTCTATGCCGGTGTGCGCCCGCTGGGCGGCACCTACAGCAATGCGTCGCTGCTCGACGGCACGCCCGGCCAAGACTTGAAGGGCTACCGCCGCAAGGAAATCACCCAGCTGCAGACCACCCTGACGCATTTCTTCGATCAGGTCATGGGCGCAGATCGGTTGACCGTGGTGGGCGAGGTGGGCGTTACCCATGTCGGTGGCCTGGAGAGCAGTTCGCGCAGGCGCTACGGTCGCGATGCGGTGCATGGTCCCGGTGCGTTGCCCGCCACCAATGGCCTGGACACCTGCGCAACGCTCCTCAACACCGGTACCCTGGCCGCTGCAGGTCCCGGTGCCTCGACCCGTAATCTGTCGCGCAACTGCACCGATGGCGGCTTCACCACCAGCACTTCATGGGGCTATCGCGCGCGCGCCATCTGGGACTACAACAGTGTGCTCCCTGGGATCGACCTGCGCCCCAGCGTGGCGTGGTCGCACGATGTGTCCGGCTATTCGCCAAGCCCCGGCGGCAATTTCGAGGAAGGTCGCAAGGCGGTCAGCCTCGGGCTCGACGCCGAGTACCAGAACACCTACACGGCGAGCCTGTCGTACACCAACTTCTTCGACGGCAAGTACACCACGGTGGATGACCGCGACTTCGTCGAACTCAGCTTCGGCGTGCATTTTTAAGCGGCACTGTGCAAGCCGCTGGCGTCGAGCCTGGTCGGCCCGGTCTGGGGAATCTTTCCCAGGTTTTGCCGTCCAAAGCAGTCAGAGGTCCATGACCCGCCGCATTCTGTTTTGCAGATTTCCGCCTTGTAGTAGGAGTTGCCCATGTTTACCTCGCGTCGCTTGATCACTGCCGCCGCTGCCATCGCCCTGTTGTCCGGGTGCGCGTCGCAGAATCCGTATGAAAACCAGGGCCAGGCCCAGGGTTCTTCGGGCATCAGCAAGACCGCCAAGTATGGCGGGCTGGGTGCACTGGCCGGTGCCGTGGCCGGTGCCGCCATCGACCACAACAACCGCGGCAAGGGTGCCCTGATCGGCGCTGCCGTGGCGGGTGCCGCTTCGGCAGGCTATGGCTACTACGCCGACCGTCAGGAAGCCGCGCTGCGTGAAAGCATGGCCAACACCGGGGTCGAAGTGCAGCGCCAGGGCGATCAGATCAAACTGATCATGCCGGGCAACATCACCTTCGCCACCGACTCGTCGAACATCTCCAGCAGCTTCTACTCGCCATTGAACAACCTGGGCAATTCGTTCAAGCAGTTCAACGAGAACAACATCGAGATCGTCGGCTACACCGACAGCACCGGCAGCCGCCAGCACAACATGGACCTGTCGCTGCAACGCGCCCAGGCGGTCAGCAATTACCTGACCTCACAGGGTGTCGATGGCTCGCGCCTGTCGGTCCGCGGCGCAGGTCCCGACCAGCCGATCGCCAGCAATGCCGACGCCAACGGCCGTGCCCAGAACCGCCGTGTCGAAGTCAACCTCAAGCCGATTCCAGGCCAGCAGTACCCGCAGCAGTAATCACTGCTTCGGCCATGAAAAATCCCGCTCTGGCAGCGGGATTTTTCATGGGTGATCAGTGTGTCTCGAGTCGCTCGAGCGTCGCGTCCTTCTGCGTCCACAACGCGTTGACCCATGCCTGGAAGCGTGCCCGGTACTCTTCGTCCTGATCGTAGCTGTGGCCGATGAATTGCGCCGGAATCGGCAGCTCTTCGAACAGCACATGGATCTCGCCCACCCGACCGCACAGCAGATCCCAGAACCCGGGGGCGCCCTTGGGATAGAACACCGTCACGTTGACCATCGACTGCAGTTGCTCGCCCATGGCATCGAGCACGAAAGCAATGCCACCGGCCTTGGGCTTGAGCAGATGGCGAAACGGTGATGCCTGGGCCGCGTGCTTGGCCGGGGTGAAGCGCGTGCCTTCGGCGAAGTTGAAGATGGCGGTCGGCTTGCCGCGAAACTTGGCGCAGGCGCGGCGCGTGGTGAGCAGGTCTTCGCCTTTCTTTTCCGGATGCCTGGCCAGGTAGGCCTTGGAGTAGCGTTTCATGAACGGGAAGCCGAGCGCCCACCAGGCCAGGCCAATGACCGGCACCCAGATGAGCTCGCGCTTGAGGAAGAACTTCAGCGGGCGAATGCGCCGGTTCAGCACGTATTGCAGCACCAGGATATCGACCCAGCTCTGGTGGTTGCTGGTCACCAGGTAGGAGTGCTGGTAGTCCAGGCCTTGCAAGCCCTCGACTTTCCAGCCGATACCGCCGAGCAGGTTCATCCAGGCCTTGTTGTTGCTAATCCAGGCTTCGTGGATGTGGCGCATCAGTTCGTCGGTCACACGCTGCGCCGCCGCGAACGGCAGGCACAGCTTGATCAGGCTGACGATGAACAGCGGCGTGCAGCAAACGAGGGTGTTCAGCGCCAGCAGCAGCGCGGCGCACAGGCCGGTAAGCGTTTTCAAGAGAAGGGTCCTAGAGGTCGATGGTGCGGTTGGCCTGGATGGCAGTCAGGGCAATGGTGTAGACGATGTCATCGACTTGAGCGCCACGCGGCAGGTCGTTGACCGGTTTGCGCAGTCCTTGCAGCATCGGCCCCAGGCTCACGCAATCGGCGCTGCGCTGGACCGCCTTGTATGTGGTATTGCCGGTGTTCAGGTCGGGAAACACGAACACCGTCGCGCGGCCGGCGACCCGGCTGTCCGGGGCCAGCTGGCGCGCCACGTTTTCATTGGCGGCCGCGTCGTATTGCAGCGGGCCGTCGATCAGCAGGTCGCGCTGGATCTCCTGGGCCAACTGGGTGGCCTCACGCACCTTCTCGACTTCTTCGCCACTGGCCGAGTTGCCACTCGAATAGCTGATCATCGCCACTCGCGCGGCAATGCCGAAGGCTTCGGCGGAGTCGGCGCTCTGCAGGGCGATCTCTGCCAGTTCCGCAGCGCTGGGGTGCGGGTTCATCACGCAGTCGCCATACACCAGCACCTGATCGGGGAACAGCATGAAGAACACCGAGGACACCAGGCTGCAGCCGGGCGCGGTCTTGATCAACTGCAGGGCCGGGCGGATGGTGTTGGCAGTGGAATGGACGATGCCCGACACCAGGCCATCCACTTCATCCAGGGCCAGCATCATGGTGCCGATCACCACGTTGTCTTCCAACTGCTGCTCGGCCATGGGCGCGTTCAGGCTTTTGCTCTTGCGCAGCGCAACCATCGGCTCCACGTAGCGACCGCGGATCAGGTCGGGGTCGAGTATCTCGAGCCCTTCGGGCAGCGCGATGCCGTGGGCGCTGGCGACCGCCTGCACCTCGTCCGGCTTGGCCAGCAGCACACAGCGTGCAATGCCGCGCGTCTGGCAGATGGCGGCCGCCTGGATGGTCAGGGGGTCGTGACCTTCGGGCAGCACGATGCGCTTGTCGGCCTGTTGCGCGCGTTGGATCAGCTGATAGCGGAATACCGCCGGTGACAGGCGCAGTTCGCGCGGGGTACCACAGCGCTGGTGCAACCATTGGGCATCCAGATGGCCAGCGACGAAATCGGTGATGATCTCCGCGCGCTCGCGGTCATCAATGGGGATTTCCTTGTTCAGCTGGTTCAGGCGCGTGGCGGTGTCATAGGATCCCGTGCTCACCGACAGCACCGGCAGGCCGGCCTGCAAGGCGCCCCGACACAGCTCGAGAATGCGCGGGTCGGGCAGGGTGTCGCTGGTCAGCAGCAGCCCGGCCAGGGGCATGCCGTTCATGGCGGCCAGGCTCACTGCCAGAATGATGTCGTCACGGTCGCCTGGGGTGACCACCAGAACCCCCGGTTTGAGCAGCTGCACGGTATTGAGCACCGTGCGCGCGCAGATGATGATCTTGTTCATGCGCCGCTGCTCGTAGTCACCGGCGTTGATCACCTGGGCGCCGAGCAGCTCGGCCACGTCGCGCGTGCGCGGGGCGTTGAGGTCGGCCTGATAGGGAATGCAGCCGAGCAGGCGAAAATCGCCGCCACGCAGCAGGGGCGAGTGTTCCTTGAGACGGGCGGCGAAGACGTCCATGCCTTCATCGGTGCGGACCTTGTTGAGGATGACGCCCAGCACCTTGGGATCACGCGGGCCCCCGAACAGTTGCGCCTGCAACTCGACCCGGCCGGAAAGCTCGGCGAGCACTTCGTTCTCGGCACTCGACACCAGAATCACGTCGGCATCCAGGCTTTTCGCCAGATGCTGGTTGACCCTGGCCGCATAACTGGCGTGGCGCGTGGGCACCATGCCTTCGACGATGACCACATCGTTGCCGACGCAGGCCTGCTGGTACAGCGTCAGGATCTCTTCGAGCAACTCGTCGAGCTGACCGTCGCCGAGCATGCGTTCCACATGGGCCAGGCCCAGGGGCTTGGGAGGTTGCAGGCCATGGGTACGGGCGACCAGTTCGGTCGAGCGTTCGGGGCCCTGATCGCCGGGATGTGGCTGGGCAATGGGCTTGAGAAAGCCGACTTTCAGGCCGGCGCGCTCCAGGGTGCGCACCAGCCCCAGGCTGATGGAGGTCAGGCCGACGCCAAAATCGGTCGGCGCGATGAAAAATGTTTGCATGCGAGCTTCTCGGGTGAGCTTCGGGCTGCACGCTACAAGCATCACGCCACGGCCCGCAAGTAGAAACGAATCGCGCCGTGGGCAGTCATAACCTCAAGATGCGTGCAGAAGGCCCAATGGCCGCGCGCATCGTGTCCGGTCGACCGCTGGCCGAGTGGGTTCGCTTTCACGCCATCCCTTGGTTACACTTGGTCGTTCTACATTCTTATGCAAAAGGTCTTACCTCATGCTGATCGCCGCCAACAAGGCTGTCTCCATCGAATACACCCTGACCAACGACGCCGGTGAGGTTATCGACAGCTCCGCCGGCGGCGCGCCGCTGGTCTATCTGCAGGGCGCTGGTAACATCATCCCCGGCCTGGAAAAGGCGCTGGACGGCAAGCAGGTCGGCGACGACCTGGACGTCGCCATCGAGCCTGAAGATGCCTATGGCGAGTACGCGGCCGAGCTGGTCAGCACCTTGTCGCGCAGCATGTTCGAAGGCGTCGACGAGTTGGAAGTGGGCATGCAGTTCCACGCGTCCGCGCCTGATGGCCAGATGCAGATCGTGACCATCCGCGATCTGGATGGCGACGACGTCACCGTCGACGGCAACCACCCGTTGGCCGGTCAGCGCCTGCACTTCAAGGTCAAGGTCGTCGACATCCGCGACGCCAGCCAGGAAGAAGTCGCCCACGGCCACGTGCATGGCGAGGGTGGTCATCACCACTGATCTGGGCACGGCGCTCTTGCGAGCGGCCAGGCGCAGATGCAAAAAAGGGGCACGTCAACGACGTGCCCCTTTTTTTGCCCCGCCACATCGCTACCCCTGTAGGAGCGGTCAGCGACCGCGAAGGGGCGCTGCGGTGTTGGCCAGGGCCACCGGAGACGTCACGTAGCACGCACCGCTCAGCTGCTTCTCGAACTGCTCGACAATGGCCGCCCAGCCCTGACGGCTGGCATGTCGGCGCGCATTGAGGCGAACCCGCCGCAAGTTCTCTTCGTTTTCCAGCAACCAGCCCGCAGCCTCGAGAAACGCCGCCTCGTCGCCCGGCATAGCCAGCGCGCCACTGTGCCCGTGGCGAATGTGCTGCGCGGCGGCGGCCTCATCGTAGGCCACCACGGCCAGCCCTGATGCCTGCGCTTCCAGAACCACGTTGCCGAAGGTTTCAGTAAGGCTGGGAAACACGAAGATATCGCCGCTGGCGTAGTGTTCAGCCAGCACCTCGCCGCGCAATGCCCCGCAGAATATCGCTTCGGGCATCCTTTGCTGAAGGTTGCTTCGCCGCCCCCCGTCACCCACCACGATCAACTTCATCACGCGCTGCGGATACTGCGCCTGCAGATGGCTGAAGGTGCGCGCGAGCAGGTCCAGATTCTTCTCTCGCGACAGGCGCCCGACATGGATCACCGCCAGGTCGCCCTCCGCCAGTCCCCAACTCTGGCGCAACGTCAGGCTGCGCCGCGCAGGATGAAACAGCTGACCATCGACGCCGCGCGCCAGCAGATGCAAGCGCTCGAAGCCGCGTCGTTGCAATTCCAGGCGTTGGCCGTGGCTGGGCACCAGGGTCATGTGCGTACGGTTGTGAAACCAGCGCAGATAATGCGTCACCACACGCGTCAACAGCCCCAACCCACTTTGTGCGGCGTATTGCTGGAAGTTGGTATGAAAGCCGCTGACCACCACGATACCCAGCAGCCGTGCCGCGCGCAGTGCGCTCAAGCCCAGTGGACCCGGTGTGGCGACATACACCACATCGGGCCGCCTCGAGCGCCAGTGCCGCACCAGCCGTCGCCCGGACGACTCGCCCCACTGCAGCCCCGGATAGCCGGGTATCGGCCAGCCGCGACACAACATCACATCGTCGCCGAGGCCTCTGTCCTGTGCCTGTCGCGGACGTACCACATCCACTCGGTGCCCGCGGCTGCGCAACCCTTCGCACAGATACTCGAGCGTACTGGCGACCCCGTTTATCTCGGGGGTGAAAGTTTCGGTAACCAGAGTGATATGCAGAGAGGGAGCTGTCATCAGCTCAGTTTCGAAGCGTTGTGTTGCGCGAGTGTGGCGCTTTCATGAGGTTTTTATGACTTCAAGTTTCCAGTCGAAGAGTATTTCGCGTAATTCCTGCCACGGATGTTGTGGCTCGCAACTGTCATTAGCGCATTTCGCCATGTGATTCGAATTGAAAGGCTGAGAAGAGGTTGAATACGTTTGCAATCCGCCGCACTCGACGCAAAAGATTTCACGTTCCATGATATGCCAGGAAACATGCCAGTGCTTCAGTCGTTTATCAGCGGAAAAAGTCGGAATCATCACAGCCTCGCGATGGTTGCAATTGCGACGTGGGAGCAAGCGTACAGTATCTTGATAGAGTTTCATGACGAAGCGACCGAGCCTACACATGGGCGGGAATCTTCAGATCATTTTTCTCGCCCATGGCTCTGCCCACCCAGCCTCCGATCAATCCGCCCATGATCGGCGCGAGCCAGAACATCCAAAGCGCTGCTGCCGCGGCTCTCGCTCCAGCAACCTGAGCCAGTACGTAGGGCAATACTTCACTGGAAGAGATCCTGCCACCGGCCCACAGTCCAACGGTGACGGCAGGGTTGAAGTGCCCCCCCGAGATAGGCCCTACCGCATACGCCATGGTGAGCACAGTCAAACCGAACGCCAGCGACACACCCGCGAATCCAATACCCAGTTCCGGGAATTTGGCGGCGAATATGGCACTTCCACACCCCCCGAACACAAGCCAGAATGTGCCCAGGAACTCAGCTGCCAGTTTCCGATTCATATTGATGATGCTCCAGTAGTTCAAGGTGATAGTTGCAAATCAACCTGACTACTGGAATGCACAGGTTACATCTTGAAGGCGCGATGTAAGGCAGTTGGATGTTACCGTTGCCAACCGCTGTGCGCGGCGTGGCTGGAAAGAACTGAAGAAACGTGTCAGGCGTTTGGCAATGACGCAAACGTTTCTGGGTAGAGGTAGAATAGTCGATTATGAACTGGTCGTAATCATTAACGACCAGTGGTTATCGCCAAAGACTTATTGTCGCTCGCGCACCCAGAACAATGTCGCGCCTGCCACCGCTGCAGGCATCATCAAAACGTTTACTCCCGGGATCAGCAGTGCCAGGTAAACGATGCCGCCGAAACTGAGGCTGCGCCAGCGCTTCTGCCGCAGCCAGGCGAGCATGTCCTGCCAACTCATCTTGTGGTTGTCGGCGGGGTAGTCGATGTATTGGATAGCCATCATCCAGACCCCGAACAGCAACCACAGAGGGGCGGCAATGATATTGAGCATCGGGATGAACGACAGCACGAACAGCGCCAGGGCGCGCGGCAGGAAATAGCCGAGCTTGCGCGCTTCGCGAGCCAGCGTACGCGGGATCATTTCAAACAGTTCGGTCCAGCGGAAGGCAGGGAAGTCGTCCTTGCCCCGCGCGACCACCTCGACCTTCTCGGAGAGAAAACCGTTGAAAGGGGCGGCGATGATGTTGGCCAGCATGGTGAAGCTGAAGAACACCATGAAGGCTACGAGCACTGCAAACAGCGGCCAGAGTATGAAGCTGAGGAAACCCAGCCAGTTGGGCAGGCTCTGGATCAAGTGGTCGACCCACCCGCTGAACAGGTGGCCGGCGAAGTAGATCAGGCCAACGAACAGCACCAGGTTGATGCTCAATGGCAGCAGTACAAACAGCCGCAGCCCGGGAGACAAGACCATTTTCAGGCCCTCGCGCAGGTATTGCGGGCCGGACAGTGCAGGGACAGGCATGGACAACTCCGAGACAGGGGAAACGTGCTGACAGTACCGGCTTTGCCGACGCTCGGAAACCACGGCAATGGCCGGTAACAACCTTGCGTGCTCTGCACGAATGGCCCGTTCGCGTATAGACGAGGGCTATGGGTTGGATTGCCAAAGGGTATTTCCCTAATCGGGCCCACCTCGTTAAGCTTGGACACATCGAATTTCAACCCTTTCCCATCTTCGCTTCCAAGGAGTTCTTCATGAGCATTCTGGTCAACCGCCAAGCCCCTGACTTCGACGCCGCTGCCGTACTGGGCGACGGCTCGATCGTCGACAGCTTCAAGTTGTCGTCCCTGCGTGGCAAGTATGTGGTGCTGTTCTTCTGGCCGTTGGATTTCACTTTCGTGTGCCCATCGGAAATCATCGCCCACAACAACCGCATCGCCAAGTTCCGCGAGCTGGGTGTCGAAGTGGTCGGGGTGTCCATCGATTCGCAGTTCACTCACCACGCCTGGCGCAGCACGCCGGTGGAGAAGGGCGGTATCGGTGAGGTCGAATTCACCATGGTCGCCGACGTCAAGCACGAGATCGTCCGCGCCTACGGCGTCGAGCACGAAGATGGCGTGGCCCTGCGTGCCTCGTTCCTGATCGACCAGCAAGGTGTCGTGCAGCACCAGGTGGTGAATAACCTGCCGCTGGGTCGCGATGTCGACGACATGGTACGACTGGTCGAAGCGCTGCAGTTCACCGAACAGCATGGTGAAGTCTGCCCGGCCGGCTGGCGTCCGGGCCAGAAAGGCATGAAGGCCGATGCCCAGGGCGTCGCCGACTACCTGGCTGGAAATGCCAAGAGCCTGTAAGCGCTGACCCTGCCTGGATTTCACGGGCAAGTTTCTGGGCTGGCGGCGTTGAACCTTCCCCAAGGTGCCTTGCCAGTCCTTTTTATTCCAGCCGCACCGGATCGGCGCCAACGTCCGGCAGTCAGGAGTTAGTCATGTCTCAAACCCGTCATTCCCGCGTGATCATCCTGGGCTCCGGCCCTGCCGGTTACAGCGCTGCCGTGTACGCTGCGCGCGCCAACCTCAAGCCGCTGCTGATTACCGGCATGCAGGCAGGCGGTCAGTTGACCACCACTACCGAAGTCGACAACTGGCCGGGCGACCCCCATGGCCTGACCGGCCCGGCCCTGATGGAGCGCATGCGCGAGCACGCCGAGCGCTTTGAAACCGAAATCGTCTTCGACCACATCAATGCCGTTGACCTTGCTGCCCAGCCGTTCACCTTGACGGGTGACAGCGCAACCTACACCTGTGACGCGCTGATCATCGCTACCGGCGCCAGTGCTCGCTACCTGGGCTTGCCGTCGGAAGAGGCGTTCATGGGCAAGGGCGTTTCGGCCTGTGCGACGTGCGATGGCTTCTTCTATCGCAACCGTGAAGTCGCGGTAGTGGGCGGTGGCAACACGGCGGTCGAAGAGGCGCTGTACCTGGCCAACATCGCCAGCAAGGTGACCCTGATCCATCGTCGCGATACCTTTCGCGCCGAGAAGATCCTGATCGACAAGCTGCATGCTCGCGTGGCCGAAGGCAAGATCGAACTCAAGCTCAATGCCACGCTGGAAGAGGTGCTGGGCGACAACATGGGCGTGACCGGTGCGCGCTTGCGCAACAACGATGGCATTGCCGAAGAGCTGAAGGTCGATGGCGTGTTCATCGCGATCGGTCACACGCCGAACACTTCGTTGTTCGACGGGCAATTGGCTCTGAAGGACGGCTACATGGTGGTTCAGGGCGGGCGTGAAGGCAACGCCACCGCGACCAGCGTCGAGGGCGTATTCGCTGCCGGCGACGTGGCTGACCACGTGTACCGCCAGGCAATTACCTCGGCCGGTGCCGGCTGCATGGCAGCGCTGGATGTAGAGCGTTATCTGGATGGGCTGGCCAACGCTTCGTTCTGATCCAGAACCGCAGCGCGGCTTTCGCGGGTAGAACCCGCTCCCACAGGGGCAGTGCCATCACTGGCCATGCAAGACCTAGTGGCCCAGGGGCAGTGCCCTCACTGCCATGCAAAACTTGGTGGGCCAGGGGCAGTGCCCTTCACGGGTCATGCAGTTCCTTGTGGGAGCGGGTTCTACCCGCGAAGAGGCCCCAAAGCCGGGCACAAAAAAACCGACCCTTGCAGGTCGGTTTTTTCATGCCTGCCCGTTAGCCCCGCCGGGTCAGCGGCAGTTCGGAAAACTTCACCCCCGCCAACCCATGCGCCATCAGGTTGCGGATATTACCGTGGTCACTGCCCTCGGGCGTCGCCACCACCGAACGGTAGTGTTCGCCAAACGCCAGCAGTGCCTCTTCATCGCTCAAGCCTTCCAGCAGTGCCAGGCCCAGGGTCTTGCAGGACCCTTCGTTCTGCCCGGCAGCATTGTCCAGAGCGCCGTTGCTGAATGCCTGTGGCTCATAGGCATAGTGCTCGGCGACGAAGGCCAGCGTCGCGGCGAACTGATGTTCACCGCTGGCCAAGCTGGCGCGCAGCGAATTCACATCACGCATTGGGCGTCCCCTTGGCGAAGGCCGCCTGCTGTTCGGCGCTGGCTTCCTGCTGGTATTGCGCCTTCCACTGCGCATAGGGCATGCCGTAAACGACTTCGCGGGCCTCATCGAGGCTGACCTCGACCTGCTGCTCGTCGGCGGCCGCCTTGTACCACTTGGACAGGCAATTGCGGCAGAAGCCTGCCAGGTTCATCAAGTCGATGTTCTGCACGTCCTTGCGTTCGTCCAGGTGCTTGACCAGGCGGCGGAAAGCCGCTGCTTCCAATTCCAGGCGTTGTTGTTCGTTCATGTCGCTCTCCTGCTGGGCGGCAACCGGTCAGCGGCTGCCGGCGAGGGTGATCGAAACCGATTCGGCGAAGCGCAGCGCATGGGGCTTGTCGACTTCCACTTCGGCATAGCGCACGGCGGTATTCTGCATGACCAGATCGAGAATCTCCTGGGTCAGGCGTTCGAGCAGGGCAAATCGGTTGCCCTCCACATGCTGGATCACCGCCTTGGTGATGGTGCGGTAGTTCAGGGCATGCTCGATATCGTTGTCGCGCACCGCTTCGAGCGCCGGATACAGGACGGTGAGGTTGATCAACACATCCTGCTTGTTGACGATTTCGTCTTCGTTGATACCGATGAAGGTGCGCAAGCGCAGGTCCTTGACCCGGATGCGTGCCATTCCTGGCTGCAGTGGTGCCATCGTTGTGTGCTCCGCAGAATGTTCGGGGCCAGCGTCGTGCCGAACCGACGCAGGCATGCCTATTTTACGTGTCTGCCGCCGTTGACGGTCAAGGTCGTGCCCGTCACGTAGGGGTTTTCCAACAGGTAGCGCAGGCTCTGGTAGATGACCTCGGCACCCGGCTCGATGCCCAGCGCCGACTTGGCCAGCGATTTGTAGCGATAGTCGGCATCGTCATCCGGGTTGAACAGGATCAGCGCCGGGGCAATCCCGTTCACTTTGATCGCGGGCGCGAACCGTGCCGCGAACGACAGCGTGAGGTTGTCCAGTCCCGCCTTGCTCGCGCAATAGGCCATGTGCTTGGCGCTGCCCTTGCGCGTCACGTCATCGCTGATGTGCACGATGTCGGCAGGTTTCGACGCGCGCAGCAGGTCGGCGCAGTGCAAGTTGATCAGATAGGGCGCCAGCATGTGCACATTGACCATCTGCTGGAACGCGGCGGCTTCGTCTGCGGCGCTGTCCGCGATCCAGGCCGAGGCATTGTGCACGATGGCACGCAGCTGGGTGGTCTGCGCCTTGAGTGCGTCGATGAAGGCCAGGATGCCGGCTTCGCTGGCGAAGTCAGCATGGATGGTCACCGCGCCCATCTCGCGCAGGTGCGCAACGGTTTCGCGCTCCTGGCGATAGCTGATGATGACCGGTTGGCCTTCGCCCAGCAGGCGTTCGGCACAATGCAGGCCGATGCGCTGGCTGGCGCCGGTAATGAGGATCGGGTGAGGCATGGGGCGAGCTCTTCGTCGGCAGGTTGCTGCGCCGATTTATATCACAAAGCGCAGCAGGTCCGGCCGTTCACGCCACCTTGGCCTTGGGCAGCGGCGCCCGACTCGGCGTGGCGTGCAACCAGCCGCGCAACAGGCGCGTCGACAGCGGAATGAAAAAGAACACCATGAGCGGGGTCAGGGCCAGGGTACTGAGCATGACTCTGGGCACCAGGCTGATCTCGTTCAGCACGTGACCGAACAGGAAGTTGAAGATCAACGACACCGGGAAGAACGCCAGCCAGATGGCCACCGCCTGTTTCCAGCGCGGCGGGCGCTGCAGGCCACTGTCACCGAACCAGCCTTCGGTGCCGCTGACCCGGTGCACGTGTGGCTGGGCGAACAGTTCACTGCCACGGCCAAGCCAGGAGCGGCGGGAGGCAGAATGCTCCCATGCATGCAGCGTGGTTTCATCGGCAAAACGGAAGATGATCTGGAATTCGTCATCGCCCGGCGCGGGCGCCAGAACGCCTGAACCCAGGTAACCTGGAAAATCAGTGGCCAGTTGTTCGCCCTCATGCAGCCAGGCGATCAGGTCCTGATATTTGCCATCGGCCACGCGGCGCGCAACCATCAGGGTAACGGGGGAGGTAGACATCGTGTATCTCCAGGCAGTCTGGCGCTCCGGGTAGGAGCCTCCATCGAATGCAGCGCCGGGGTGGTGGCGTGCATCTGAAATCAAGCAAGTATTATTCCCGAAAACCGCTGCGTGCACATCTACCGTCGGTTGGATCATCCACAAACCCCAAGCCTCTGCCAGCGGTTACACTGTGCGTTCCTGTTCCTGGCGGCGGTTGACTAGCAATGAGCGAATCCGGCACCCGATTGCCCGGCGTGCAAGACCACGCGCTGGACGAGCTGTACCCCATTCGCGAGGTGGCCCGGTTGACCGGTATCAACCCGGTCACGCTGCGTGCGTGGGAGCGCCGCTATGGTCTGGTGCAGCCTACCCGCACCGAAAGTGGGCACCGCCTGTACTCCCTGGCCGATATCGAAGAGGTGCGCAGTATCCTGGGCTGGATAGAGCGGGGCGTGGCGGTGAGCAAGGTGGGCAAGATCCTGGCGCGCACCCAGCAGGCCAGAACCGCGCTGCCCGGGCCCTGCGACGAGCACGGTGAATGGCAGCAGTGGCAGGAGCGGATTCGCCAGTGCGTACGTGAGTTTGCCGAAGCTCGGCTCGATCAGGTCTACGGCCAGGTGTTTTCCAGCTATCCGCTGGCCGTGGTATTCGAACAGGTACTGATGCCGGTCTGGCAGGAGCTGCTGGTGCATCAGGGCCACTTCGGCCAGGCCAGCGAATGGTTGTTCCTCGACACCTTCCTGCGTGCCCGCACGCTGCAACGGCTGCGCCTGGCTTCCGATCAGGGCCAGGACAGCCGGGTATTGCTGGTGGCCATACCAGAGCAGTGCCGGGAACTCGAGCTTCAGGTCACAGGCCTGCTGCTGGGCGGACCGCAAGTCGAAGTGCAACTGCTCGGTCTGGGCCAGCCGCTCGAAGAGCTGAGCCTGGTCTGTGAAAAGCTCGCGCCCCAGGCAGTGGTGCTGTTCTCCAATCGGCCAGCGCCACCGGCACTGCCACGGCAGCTGGCCAGACTGAACAACGCCCTGAGCTGCCCGTTGCTGTTGGCCGGAGAGCTGTCCGAAATCATGCAGGACAGCCTGCGATCCACTGAGATCGCCTGCCTGGGCAGTGATGGACGTTTGATGCAACGGCGTTTGCAGCAGTACCTGGCCGGGCATCTGGACAGCTGATTCGGCGCATTCAGGTGTGCAGTTGCGGATGCACCAGTTGGTGGTGCATCAGAATGAACTGGCGCAAGGACTCTATCGCCTTGGCGTTGTTTTGGCTGAGCCGGTAGGCAAACAAGCCGTGCTCGGCCTCGCGAATCATCGAACCGCGCAACGGGATCGGTGCGCACCCTTCGGGGGTGAACCACAGCTGGAATTGCGAGGGGGCCTGTGCCCCATTGCGGACCTCGAGCAAGGCGCCCTTGAAGGAAATGTCACGGACCCAGAAGTCGCTGTCACGCCCTTCGCCGTCGCGCAGCACGATCGGCTGCGCGAGGCTCAGCCGCCACGGGCGCAACATCGGTCCGTCCTCATAGATGCTGGGTGCCCCCAGCTCCAGGTGCGCCGCCTGGAACTCGTCTTCCACGACCTGCAGCGGAAAGCTGATCTGCTGGTTTTCCAGGTGTGCTTCGATGGTGACCTGTTCGTGGGATGCCAGGCGCATCAGCAGATCGCGAACCTGCGGTCCACCCTTGATGGAAAGGTTGAGCAGGGTATCGCGAACATTGAGCTGCGGGTTGGCCTGCATCGCCCGCAGAAACTCCAGTTCGTCCTGGGTCAGCAACACATCAGGCGGCATGGCGTGCACTCGCGGCAAAGGGTGACTCGAAGCAACATTGGAAAACGTCCATGGCGGTCATACCGCACCGGGCGGGGCAGGGGTTTCGAGTTCGACGATGCGCTGTTGCAGCGCCGCCACCTGCTGCTCGAGCGCGACGATGCGCTGCTGCGCTTCGACCTCGCTGCTGACATCCTTCTGGATGCCGATGTAGTACATCAGTTGATCGCTGTCGTTGTGTACCGGGGTGATCGACAGCTCATTCCAGAAGAAACTGCCGTCCTTGCGGTGGTTGCGCAGCACCTCGCGGCATGCCAACCCCTGGTCGATCGCCTCGCGCACGCGCTGGCGCGCAGGCTGGTCGCGGTCGTCACCCTGCAGCAGGCGGCAGTCCTGGTAGAGCATTTCCAGCGACGTATAGCCGGTCATGCGCTCGAATGCCGGATTGACGTAGATGAGGATGTTGTCCTCGCCTTCCTGTTCGGCGACGACGATGCCGTCGTTGGACGCATCGATCACCAGTTGCAGCAGCTTCGCATTGATCATGTCAGGGTTCCCTAGCGTGCAGCGTAGTCTAATTCATACGGGCTGCGGGAGGGATCCCAGTACGTCAGATCCTGTCTTTCAATGCGCGGTCGGGCTGGTAAGATCAGCGCTTTCAACGGTCCGAGACAGTCATCATGAAAGTTGCCATCCTCAGCGGTTCGGTCTACGGCGCGGCCGAGGAAGTCGCCCGGCATGCCGAGCAGCTGCTAAAGCGACAGGATATCCAGGCCTGGCACAACCCGCGAGCCACTCTGCAGGACGTGCTGGCATTCGCGCCCGAGGCTGTTTTGGCGGTGACCTCGACCACCGGCATGGGCGAACTGCCGGACAACATCATGGCGCTGTACGCTCAGCTTCGCGATGAACTGCCGGCGGCGCTGCGTGGCCTGCCCGGTGGTGTGATCGCGCTGGGCGACTCCAGCTACGACACCTATTGCGGCGGCGGCGAACAGTTGCGCGAGTTGTTTGCAGAGCTGGGCGTGCACGAGGTTCAGGACATGCTGCGCCTGGACGCCAGCGAAAGCGTCACCCCGGAAACCGACGCAGAGCCCTGGCTGGCCGAGTTCGTGCAAGCGCTGCAGGCCTGACGATCAGGCCTGCTCGGCGGGGTCGGCCGTAGCCGTGAGCAACTCGTTCAGGGCATCGGGCTGACTCTTGAATGCCTTGGCGAAGATGTCGCGGTTTTTCGCCATGTAGATACCGGCGTCTTCGACCTGTTTGTCATCGAGTGACGGCACGGCTTTTTTCAGTACGTCTGCCAGCAACTCAGCCAGCTCGAGCATTCTGTCGTGACGATCGGCTTCAGCTTTGTCCATAAACAGGCGCTCCAGATCTCGGCTGCTGCGGTATACCACTTCGACGGCCATTGACCACCTCATTTGCCTAGGGAATGGTTTCAGTACAACTACTGTTCGTTTATACAGTGCCAAGCATAAGGCAAATCGGCAGGCTTGAACAGAGGTGCCGACGAGGGGCCCTGCGACAGTCTGGCTGCTTCTCACCCGCCATGCCTGGCCCTTATGCTGCATGCCCTGAACGAGCATAGGCGTTCAGGCGCATCTCACCATCGGTTGGCAAAAGGAATACAGGCAATGAAATGGGCCGAAAAACTTCGCGGGAGTCTGCACGCCCAGGCCGATTCGCTGGGCAATCTGTGCGTCGAGGCGTTCCACTATCTGGCGCTGTTCGGCATTGGCGCCATCACCGCCTGGGCGGCGGTCAGCGCTTTTCTGGGAATGGTAGAGAAGGGCAGCGTGAGCGTGGACGACATTCTGCTGCTGTTCATCTATCTGGAGCTGGGGGCGATGGTGGGGATCTACTTCAAGACCAACCACATGCCCATCCGCTTCCTGCTGTACGTGGCAATCACCGCCCTGACTCGCCTGCTGATCGGTGACGTCTCGCACCACAATGCACCGGATCTGGGCATCATCTACCTGTGCGGTGGCATCCTGCTCCTGGCTTTCGCCATCCTGGTGGTGCGCTATGGGTCTTCGCGCTATCCATCGGTAAAGGAGAAGTCCGACAGCTGAGCCGCACGGCGGCTCATTGCAGGCTGGCGGCGACCGGCGAGGTGTGCGCGGCGTTGGCGCGAAGGACTGGCTTGCTGCCCAGCTTCTCGATGTTGCCGGCATCGGTCATCGCCGCCAGGATCTGCATGGCGCTGCCCCCCTGCTCGATGGCCATGCCGAACTGGATGCTTTCGATCAGCCGGCGCATGCGCTTGGGGTCGTTGCGCTGTTCGGCGGTGATCACGCGCTTGGCGGCAACGCCGCGCTCGTTGGACAAGGTCAGCATGATGCTGCCATCCAGGCGCTGAATGCTCAGGTTGACGCGGTACTCGGGTTGGAACGCATCGCTCAGGGCTTGGAATGGATTATCCATGATGTACTACCTGCAATAGTCGAACTTCGTTAATGGACTAGGCGATTAGTTACTGGTTCAAGACCGCTGGTCGGCACCGCGTTTCATCTTTTGCTATATGTAACTGCGCCTTACTTCCCCACAATCGATGTAGCAATCGCCGTGCCCAGACGGAAAGACTTGTTCGCAGGCAATAAAAAAGGCGAGCCCAGGGCTCGCCTTTTCCTACGTTGCAGGGCTCAGGACTTGCTGTTGAGCACCTGCTCGTTTTCCAGAAACTCTTCCTCGAGCAAGGCTTCGTTCGGACCATCGGGAATGGTTTGCTGGTTGGCTGCACGCTTGTTGCGCAGCCTGCCGAACATGTGCTCCAAAGCGTGGCTGAGCTTCTCGGCGGCGCCATCGACCGCCAGGTCCAAGGTTTCTGCCTTGTGCGTCACGGAAATGGGCTGGTGACCTTTTGGACGCGCTTCCATCTGGCAGCGCATGTCGTCGGGCCCGGATTTCTGGCCGTTTTCGTCGGCGAGATGAACCTCGATACGGGTGAGATCCTCCTGATAATGCTCGACTGCGTTTTCCACTACGGTGCGTACCCACTCCTGCAGGCGGGCATCGCCTTGAATATGGTTATCGCTATTGACCTGGATCTGCATAGTTCATCCCTTATTCGGCTTGCTAGCTAGAGATTCGATGACACTGATATTCATCGCCTCTTGAAGTACAAGGTCAGGGAGTTGAAGAAACAATTCAACCCCCTGAAGAAGATAAATATTCAGTAACTTTTTCGAACTTTTTCTGAAATAAGTGCGAAACCCGAAACTCTGCGGGGCGCAATTGCGGCCTCCGACCCGCTGCCACAGGCGTTCAGCGGCAGCAGGCGCACGCTGCCAGCGTCAGAAGGCGACGGAGGTTTGCACGTAGACGGTGCGCGGCTCGCCCACGTACTTGCCCTTGTTGTTGTCGTCGAAGGAGCGGGTGTAATACTGGTGATTGAAAATGTTCTTCACGCCCACCGCGACGTTCAAGTCGGATAATTGCGGGCCGAAGTCGTAGCCGGCGCGGCTGCTGAAGAGCATGTAGCCTGGGATGCGCCCGGTGCTGCCGTCGGCGCTTTCGGCCTGGGTGTTGGCGTTGTCGGCGAACTGGCTGCTCTGGTAGCTGCTGTCCAGGTCGAGCTTCCACGGGCCCTGGGTGTACCCGACGCCCAGGGTGCCCTTGTGGCGCGAGGAGAACGGCACGCGGTTGCCCTTGTTCGGGCCGTCTTCGCGGATGGTGGCATCGACGAACGCGTAGCTGGCGTGAACGTCGAAACCGGCCAGGGCCGGGCTCAAACCGTCCAGTGCGTAGTTGATGCTGGTCTCGATACCCTGATGGCGAGTCTCGCCGCGAGCGATCACCGTGTCGTTGGTCTGGTTGCTGTCGTACTGGTTGTCGAAGTTGATCAGGAACGCACCGATCTCCGCGCGCAGATTGCCGTTGTCGTAACGCGTCCCCAGCTCCCAGGTCCGGGCCTTTTCCGGCTTCACTTCGCCGCCGGTCACACGGTTGGGCATCTGGCTGTACTGCACACTGCCGAACGAGCCTTCGGTGTTGGCGTACAGGTTCCAGTTCTCGTTGACGTGATAGAGCACGTTCAGGGCCGGCAAGGCGGTGGTGTAGTCGCCCTGGTATTTGACGTTGGTGAGGTTGTTGGTCTGCTGCGAGTCGATCATCTCGTAGCGGATGCCGGGCGTGAACGTCCAGCGGCCGATATCGATGCGGTCGTCGACATAGAAGGCGTGGGCCTGGGTGCCGCCGCGGGTATCCCGGTCGTTGCGGCTGTCGGTGCTGGGCAACTGCTGGTTGGCGCTGATCGGCGTGCGGTAGCGCAGCTCATGGCCCGCCTCGCTGATGTAGCGGTAGCCCACGCTCATTTCGTGCTGTGTCTGGCCCAGATCGAAGCCTTGGGAGAAGCGCGTCTCTACACCGCGTACCCAGTACTCGCGGGGCGACAGTGAGAGAAAGTTGCCCTGGTCCAGGTAGCCGCTGCGCAGGGTCTTGGTGAAGAAGGTGTTGGCGGTGAATTCGCGGCGATCTTCCTGGTAGCGGTAGCCGAAGTTGACCATGGTGCGGCGCCCCCAGAACTTGTCGTAGCGGCGGGTCGACTGATAGGGGTCGGCCTTGTAGTCGGCTGCGCTGAGGCCACCGGGCATGTCGGCCTCGCCTTCGTAGTACTGCGCCTGGGCATTGAGGCTGTTGGCCTCGTCGATCTGGTATTTGCCCTTGAGAATCAGGTCGTCGATCTGGGTATCGCTGTGCTCGCGCCAGTCGCCGCCGCGCACGCCGGAGTAGAGCAGGGCGCCGCCCAGGCCGTTGTCGGCAGTACCGCCCGCCAGCAGGTTGCCGGTGGTCTTGAAGCCGTCCTGGCTCGACGAAGGGCTGGCCTGGGTCTGCAAGCCGCCCTTGACGGTAGGGGCATCGGGAATCGCGCGGGTCACGAAGTTGACGATGCCGCCGACGTTCTGCGGGCCGTAGCGCACCGCGCCGCCGCCGCGCACCACGTCCACGGCGTCCATGTTGCCCATGCTGACCGGGGCGAACGACAACTGCGGCTGGCCATAGGGCGCGAACGGCACCGGGATGCCGTCCATCAGCACCGTGGAACGGGTCGCCAGCCGTGGGTTGAGCCCACGGATGCCGAAGTTCATCGCCATGTCATGGCTGCCCGTGCCGTTGTTCTGTGGTGCATTGACACCCGGAATGCGGTTGAGGACATCGCGCGCGCTGGTGGCGCCAGTGCGTTCGAAGTCTTCGCGGCGCACCACGTCCCGGGCACCGGCGTGCTCGAACACGTTGGTCTGTTCGGCGGCGCCGAGCCAGTCGCCCACGACACTGGACGCACCCAGTTCGACCGTAGCACCGGCGCTGCCAGGCTGGGCCACAGGTGTGGCTTCCAGGCTGTAGGCGCCATCGCCCAACGGCTGCGCGTGCAAGCCGGTACCTTCAAGCAGTACCGCCAGTGCCTGTTCGACGCTGTAGCTGCCTTGCAGGCCACGGCTGGGCTGGTCTGCCAGGGTCGTCGAGCCGAATGAAATCAGTACACCTGCCTCGCGGCCGAACTGATTGACCGCGCTTTCGACCGACGCGGGCGCGATGTGGTACTCGCGGGTAGAGCCCTCGGCGGCCATGGCGTGCGGCAGTTGAGCCACGCTCACGGCAGTGCCGAGCAACAGACAGCGCAGGGCGCGGGCGAGTGGGGTGGGCAGGTTGGACATTCGGCGTTTCCAGGCAGGATGTAGAGGGAGTTACCCTGTCTGTCACGCGAGCAAGGCAAAACGGCTCACCGAGGGTGTAAATAAATGCTCGCCGCCAAACCTGGCATGGCTAGACCCGGGATTGCACCATGACCCAATAGCGGGTGAAGCGCCGGACTTTCACTGGCAGCGCCGCCTCCAGTGAATCGAGAATTTTCTCGGTATCGCCCAGGGGGAAACTGCCGGAGAGCAACAGATTGGCAGCGCGGGCGTCGCAGTCCAGCTGGCCGCGGCGATAACGGCCTACCTCGGCCAGGAAGTCGCCCAGGCGCATGCGCGCGGCGATCAGCATGCCGTCGACCCAGGCGCCACTGTTGGCGTCCAGTGGTCGCGCCGGATTGAAGCGCTGGCGTTCGAACTCGAGCTGCTGGCCTTCGGCCAGGCGCCGTGGCTCATCGTGCAGCCCGGCGGCCTCGAGGGTGACGGCGCCTTGCAGTGCCTGCACCTGGGTGCTGCCCGGCAGTTGGCGAACATTGACCTGCCCCCGGCCAGCGGTGATCAGCCCTTGGTCGGTGCCGATGAGCAGGGGCCGCGCATCGGCACCCGCCGTGAGCATGATCTCGCCTTCGAGCAAGTGGATCAGGCGCCGACCCGCATCGAAGCGCACGTCCACGGCGCTGGTGGTGTTGAGGTGGATCCGGCTGCCGTCGTCCAGTTGCAATTGGCGGCGCTGGCCCAGCGGGCTGCGGTAGTCGGCCACCAGCGGCGGCAGCCAGTGCTGTTGTCGCAGGGCCAGGGTGGTTGCACCGGCCATTCCCAACAGCAACAGCGCCTTGAGGGCGCGTCGGCGGCCGGGCGAGTGGGGTGCGCCCACGGTAGCCTGCGCCAGGGAAGCGGGCAGGCCGGCGAACTGCTGATTGACCTTCTGGATGTGATCCCAGGCGCGACGGTGCTCGCCGTCGGCGTGCAGCCAGCGCTGCCATGCCTGCTGCTGGCGCGGATCGAGCGGGCCTTGTTGCAGTTCAAGCAGCCACTGCACGGCCTGTTCGGCCACGTGCGGAGAAAAACTGCGGGCTTCGTTCACAGCGCGAAGTAGCAGCGCAGGGCTGCCTTGTGCAGATGGCGCTTTACCGTAGCCAGGGATATACCGAGTTCACTGGCGATTTCGCGGTAGCCCAGGCCATCGACCTGTGCCATCAGGAACGCACGCTTGACCGTGACCGGCAGACCTTCGAGTAGCGCGTCCAGCTCGAGCAGGGTCTGCAGGATGATCGCCCGGTGTTCTTCGCAGGGTGCAAGGGGCTCGGGCATCTGGCTCAAGGCCTCCAGATACGCGCGCTCCAGATCCTGGCGACGGTAGTGATTGAACAGCACGCGCTTGGCCACTGTGGTGAGAAACGCCCGCGGTTCACGGATGGGCGTGACCTCGCGCGCGGTCAACAGGCGCATGAAGGTGTCCTGGGCGAGGTCGGCAGCGTTGTCCGGGCAGCCCAGACGGCTGCGCAGCCACTCGGTCAGCCAGCGGCGATGGCCGAGGTAGAGGCCCTCGACCGAATGCGAGGCAGGGGAAGTCACAGAGCTCACCGCGAACACTCCGGCGCCATGGGGTGCGCAGCAGAATAAGAATTGTTCGTATCTTACGGATGAGCCGCCGTTTGAGCAAGGTCGACAGCCGTCCCAGCGTCGGCAAAAAGTGTTGCAGCACAAGATAAACGTCAACGGTCTTTGCGCATGAGAATATTTATCATTATTATCAGCACGATTCAGTGCCGCGTTCGTAGGTTTGAAGGTCTTTCATGAGAAGCAGAATCGGCGGGGTACCTGCCTCGTATCGTTGGGCGGTGGCCTCTCGCATCGTCGCGGCTGTATTTGGCGGCTACGTGCTGGCGGCACTTGCAAGCGTATGCATCGCCTGGCTGCTGCCCATGGCACGCGGCGAGGCCGTGGTCAGCGCCATGATGCTGTCGTTCCTCGTGTATCTGGTGGCCGTGCTCTGGTGTTTCGCCTCGCACAGCGCCGGTCGAGCCTGGTTGGGCCTGGCCATTCCGGGCCTGATACTGGCCGCGATGGCGGGTCTTCTGCACTGGCAGCACCTGCCGTGAGAGAAGGCTTCCGCCAGGCGATGGCGTGGTTGCATACCTGGGCGGGGCTGGTGTTCGGCTGGTTGCTGTTCGCCATCTTCCTCACCGGAACACTGTCCTATTTCAAGGACGAGATCAGCCATTGGGCGCAGCCCGAAGTGCCGGTGCGCGTGCTCGACGCTCGGGCCAGCCTGACGCAGGCGCAGGCCTACCTGCAGGCCAATGCCGGGCAATCGTCACGCTGGTTCATCAGCCTGCCGGACGCGCGCGAGCCAGCGCTTTCGGTCATGTGGCAGGACCCGAACAAAAGCGGGCGCGGCAGCTTCACCCGGCAGACCCTGGACCCGCAGACCGGGCAGCGAATCGAGGCGCGCGACAGCCGCGGCGGCGACTTCTTCTACCGCTTCCACTACCAGCTGCAAATGGGCTACCCCTGGGGCCGCTGGCTGAGCAGCCTGGCGGCGATGGTCATGCTGGTGACGCTGGTCACCGGCATCATCACCCACAAGAAGATCTTCAAGGAGTTCTTCACCTTCCGCCCCGGCAAGGGCGCGCGTTCCTGGCTCGATGGGCACAACGCGATCGGCGTGCTGGTGTTGCCTTTTCACCTGATGATCACCTACAGCAGCCTGGTGATCTTCATGACCATGCTCATGCCGGCGAGCATCAGCAGCCGCTACGATGGCGATACCCAGGCGTTCTTCAACGAGATCTATCCGGGCAACCAGCGTTTGGTCGCCGCCGGGCAGCCTGTGCCGCTGGTGAATCTGGGAGGGCTGTACGACCGTGCGCTGCAGCAATGGCCCGGAGGCAGCATCGGCCGGGTGTCGGTGCAGATGCCGGGCGATGCCAACGCCCAGGTGCAGTTCAGCCGCCATGACGGCGATAGCGTGAGCCGCGACCTGGGCGCAGCCATCACCTTCGCCGGTACCACGGGCGCGGTGCTCGAGCAGCCGCGCGAAAGCTCCACGCCAATAGCCATCGCGGGCACGTTCTATGGGTTGCACATGGGGCTGTTCGCCGGGCCCGTGCTGCGCTGGCTGTATTTCTTCTGCGGCCTGGGCAGCACCTTGCTGATAGGTACGGGCCTGGTCATGTGGCTGGGCAAACGTCAGCTCAAGCATGCCCGCAGCGGTGTGCGGCCCTTCGAGCTGCGTCTGGTGGAAGTGTTGAACGTGGCCGGCATGGCCGGGCTGGTGCTGGCGGTGGCAGGCTTCATGTGGGCCAACCGGCTGCTGCCGGCGACCTATCCGGAGCGTGCCGGCATCGAGGTCGACAGCTTCTTCGTGGTTTGGCTATTGAGCATCGTGCATGCCGCTGTGCGCAGTGGCAGCAAGGCCTGGATCGAGCAATTGGGTCTGGCGGCGATTGCCCTGGCGAGTGTGCCGTTACTGAGCCTGCTCACCACCAACCATGGCCTGCCGGCGTCCATCGCCGCCGGCGACTGGGTATTGGCAGGCGTCGATCTCAGCGCCCTGGGCTGCGGCCTGGTGCTGGCGTGGGTGGTCATGAAGATACGTCGCCGCGCTGTGCTGGCGGCATTGCCGGTGGCGCGGACGGTGCGTGCGCGTCCTACCATGCCTGGCGAGGTGCACTGATGTTGGCTGCAGGTTTGCTCAGTTATGCCGGCTTCAGTGCCCTGTGCCTGGCCATGGAACGTCATCATCAGGAAATGCTCGGGCATCGACCCAGTCCTTCGCGCAAGGTGCAATTGCGCATGGCAGGCTGGGCTTTGCTGGCCTTGTCGCTGTGGGTCTCGGTGCTCAGCGCTGGCTGGGCCATGGGGCTGGTGCGCTGGACCGCAGTGTTGATGGGCAGCGCGGTATTCCTGGTGTGGCTGTTGCCGTACCGACCACGCTGGGCCCTGGCATTGGCCGCAGCCGGCCTGCTGCTGGGGCCATTGGCGGCAGTGGCACACTGGTAGCGCGAGCTGCTCGCCAGTCTGCCGTCAGGTGCAAGCCAGGCGATATTCCCCTGGGGATACCGCACTTGCCTGGCGAAACCGATTGCTGAAGTGACTGGCGCTGGCGAAGCCGCATGCCAGCCCCACCTCGCCCAAGGGCAAGTGCGTCTGGCGCAACAGCGAGCGGGCGCGGGCGATCCGTCGAGCCAGCACGTATTGATGCGGCGGCAAGCCAAAGCTTGCGCGAAACATCCGTGCGAAGTGGTACTCCGACAAGCTGCACAAGGCTGCCAGCTGGCCGAGGCTCAGAGGTTCGGCCAACTGCGACTCGATGAAGTCGCGAAGCAGGCGCCGCTGATGAGGTGCAAGCCCGCCTTTGAGCCGAAGCTGCGGACGCGCGACTGCTTGGCTGAGCAGAGCGTGGGCGAGCATCTCGTGGGCCAGGCTGCTGGTCAGTACGCGCTCCCCCGGTTCGTTCCAATTCAACGTGATCAGACGAGCGAAGCGTCGTGCCTGTGCCGGGTCTTCGAGGAAGGTATTCTCGCGCAACTGCATTTCGCGGGGCTCACGGTCCAGCAGCGTCACGCAGCCCAGCGCAAACTGCTCTGCGCTGAAATAGAGGTGGGCCAGACGGATATCACCGTTGATCACCCACGCCGACTCATGCCCGGCCGGCAGGATGCACTGTTTGCCGGGCGCGCCTTTTTCCCACGGTCGATCGCGGCGAAAGGTGCCCGTGCCGCCGCCGATGTAGCACGACAGAGTGTGATGGGTCGGCGCCTGATACTCCTGGGCATCGTGGTGATTGCTCCACAACGCCGCCACCATCGAGTCGCCCAGTTCGGCGCTGTGCTCGAGGCGCGCGTGGCGCGAGTTGTGCAGCGCCTGAAACACTTGCAGGTCCAGCAAAGCAGTCATGGTCGATACCTCCGTGGCCATGGTACTGCGTCGCGGGAAAGCTGCCAGTGCAGCGGCAGAAAAAGCGCAAGTTTGTGCAAGCCGGGATCGGCCGCTGCTCGGACAATGGGCCCCTGACCCCGGAGGGCCTTGTCATGAACCTATCGTTGTATCTGCTGACCGTACTGATCTGGGGAACGACCTGGATCGCCCTCAAGCTGCAACTGGGCGTGGTCGAGATTCCCGTGTCCATCGTCTACCGGTTCGGCCTCGCCGCGCTGGTGCTGTTCGTGATCCTGCTGGCCACCCGGCGACTGCAGGCCATGGGTCGGCGTGGTCACTTCATCTGCCTGGCCCAGGGGCTGTGCCTGTTCTGCGTGAATTTCATGTGTTTTCTCACCGCCAGCCAGTGGCTGCCGACCGGGCTGATCGCGGTGGTGTTCTCCACGGCGACCTTGTGGAATGCACTCAACGCGCGGATCTTTCTGGGGCAACGGATCACCGCCAGCGTGATCGGTGCAGGTGGTCTTGGCCTGCTTGGCCTGGGCCTGCTGTTCTGGCCGGAGCTGGCCGGCCATGATGCCAGCCCGCAGACCCTGCTCGGCCTGGGCCTGGCGCTGCTGGGCACCTTGTGTTTCTCGGCGGGCAATATGCTCTCCAGCGTGCAGCAGAAAGCCGGGTTGAGGCCGCTGACCACCAATGCCTGGGGCATGTTGTACGGAGCGCTGCTGCTGGGCGGCTATTGCCTGCTGCGCGGCACGCCGTTCACCATCGACTGGAGCATGCGCTACGTCGGCTCGCTGCTGTACCTGGTGATACCCGGCTCGGTGATCGGCTTTACCGCCTACCTGACCCTGGTGGGTCGCATGGGTCCCGAGCGCGCCGCTTACTGCACGGTGCTGTTCCCGGTGGTGGCGTTGAACGTCTCGGCCTATGCCGAAGGGTACCAATGGACCGCACCGGCCCTGGGCGGGCTGGTACTGGTGATGCTTGGCAACGTGCTGGTGTTTCGCAAGGGCGCCAGGCCGGCGACGCCCCCGTCGACTGGGTCGCTGGGGGCGCAGCCGGTGCCGGGCGGCGCGGCGCTGGTTCGCCCTAGCCCTTGAACGCCTGCGGGTTGACCAGATCCTGAGGGCGTTTGCCGAGCAGCGCCGCCGTCAGGTTGTCGATGGCGCGATAAGCCATGGCATCACGGGTCTGCGCCGTGGCCGAGCCGATGTGCGGCAGCGTCACGACGTTGCCCAGCTGGAACAATGGCGATTCGGCCAGCGGTTCCTTCTCGTAGACATCCAGGCCGGCGCCGCGCAAGGTGCCGTCGCGCAGAGCCTGCACCAGCGCCGCTTCATCGACCACCGGCCCGCGCGAGATATTCACCAGAATGGCGCTCTTCTTCATTTGCGCCAGCTCGGCGGTGCCGATCATGTGCCGCGTCTTGTCGCTGAGCGGCACCACCAGGCAGACGAAATCCGCCTCCGCCAGCAGTTGCTCGAGGCTGCGAAACTGCGCACCCAGTTCCTGCTCCAGTTCAGGCTTGCGGCTGTTGCCGCTGTACAGGATGGGCATGTCGAAGCCCAGCCGTCCGCGGCGTGCCACTGCCGCGCCGATATTGCCCAGGCCGACTATGCCCAGCGTCTTGCCGTACACATCGGTGCCGAACTGGTCGGGGCCGACGCTGGCTTTCCAGTTGCCGGCCTTGGTCCAGGCGTCCAGTTCGGCCACGCGCCGGGCGCTGCTCATGATCAGGGCGAAGGCCAGGTCGGCGGTGCTTTGGGTCAGTACGTCAGGGGTGTTGGTGAGCATGATGCCGCGCTCGTCGAAATAGCTGACGTCGTAGTTGTCGTAGCCCACCGACACGCTGGAAACCACCTCCAGGTTGGCGGCGTCGGCCAGTTGCTTGCGGCCCAATGGCCGGCCGGCGCCGATCAGGCCGTGGGCCTTGGGCAGCGCCTCGTTGAACTGCGCGGCGATGTCACCCGCCTTCGGGTTGGGCACGATGACGTCGAAATGCGCTTCCAGCCGCTCGACCATGGCAGGGGTGATACGGCTGAACGCGAGGACGGTTTTTTTCATTGGGCGTGTGCTCGTCGGGAGGTAATGAGAGCACGCTAACATTCCCGCTCGAGCAGAAACAATCCCGGCTCAGTTGGCGATCTGCAGGTCGAAGGTCTGCAGATCGGCGTCGTGCGCCGCCAGAATGTCGGGCAGCGAACCGCGCAGGTATTCCACCCAGGTCTTGATCTTCGCATCCAGGTACTGACGGGACGGATAGATGGCGTACAGGTTCAACTCCTGCAGGCGGTATTCGGGCAGCATGCGTACCAGCGTGCCGTTGCGCAGGCCATCGATGGCCGCGTAGATAGGCAGCACGCCCACGCCCATGCCACTGCTGATGGCGGTCTTCATCGCATCGGCGGAATTGACCTGGAACGGTGCGTTGCTGATGTTGACCATTTCCTGACCATCGGGGCCCTGAAACAGCCATTTTTCCAGTTGCACCACCGGGCTGACCAGGCGCAGGCAGGCATGGTCGCGCAGATCGCCGGGCGTGCGCGCCGAGCCATGAGCCTTCACGTATTCGGGGGAGGCGCAGACGATGCTGTAGGTGATGCCCAGGCGTTGCGAGACGAAGCCCGAATCGGGCAGCTCGCTGGCCAGGACGATGGACACGTCATAGCCTTCGTCGAGCAGGTCCGGGACCCGGTTGGCCAGGGTCAGGTCGAAGGTCACGTCCGGATGGGTACGCCGGTAGCGCGCGATGGCGTCGATCACGAAGTGCTGGCCGATGCCGGTCATGGTGTGCACCTTCAACTGCCCCGAAGGCCGCGCGTGGGCGTCGCTGGCCTCGGCCTCGGCTTCCGCCACATAGGTGAGGATCTGCTCGCAGCGCACCAGGTAGCGTTTGCCGGCCTCGGTCAGGGCAATGCGTCGGGTCGTGCGGTTGAGCAGCCGCGTCTGCAGGTGTGCTTCGAGGTTGGACACCGCGCGCGAGACGTTGGCGGTGGTAGTGTCCAGTTGCGCGGCGGCGGCGGTGAAACTGCCGGCTTCGGCCACACAGGTGAACGCACGCATGTTTTGCAAGGTGTCCATGATTCGGTCTCTGGTTCGACGGACAAATTGTCGCATGAAGCAACAATTATACAGAAGGATTATCACCGGTTCGGTAACAAAGATTCGCAGGAATTCCAGCTTATCGCCGCTATGCACCCGCTCTAGAATGCCGGCCCAGACCCCTCCGCACGCCTACCCCCTTTCCGGAAATCGCCGCAGTGCCGCGCCGCCTCATCGACGAGTTGAAAACCCTCAGTATCTGGATCTTGACCCTGGCCTTGACCGGCTGTATCGGCACTGCCGGCATCGCTCCTGAGGGCGAAGTCTTGTCGGCCGATGCGCTGGCCACCGACGCTGCCATTCAAACCGCCGTCCAGGATGCTCGCTGGCCTGAGGGCCAATGGTGGCAAGCGTATGGCGACAAGCAGCTCGATGCCTGGGTGAGCCTGGCCTTGCTCGGCAGCCCGAGCATGGCCATGGCGGCCGCCCGCGTGCGCCAGGCCAAGGCCATGGCGGGGCTGGCGGAGTCCGCCGAATCCCTGCACATCGACGCCAGCGCTCATTTGCATCGCCACGCCTGGCCTGACGACCCCTTCTATGGTCCCGGCGACCTGTCGCGCCAGACCACGTGGGACAATGACGCCGGTCTGGGCTTCACCTATGCGCTGGACCTGTGGGGCCGTGAGCGCAATGCCAGCGAGCGCGCCGTCGACCTTGCACACATGAGCGTCGCTCAGGCGCGGCAGGCTCGGCTGGAGCTTGCGAGCAACGTGGTGCAGGCGTACATCCAGCTCTCATTGCACTATGCCCAGCGCGACATCGCGCACAGCACCCTGACCCAGCAAGAGCAGATCCTGGCGCTGGCGCAGCGGCGTCTGCGCGGCGGCATCGGCACCCATCTGGAAGTCAGCCAGGCCGAGACCCTGTTGCCGGAAACCCATCGGCAGATCGACGCCCTGGATGAACAGATCGCTCTGGCACAGAACCAACTGGCTGCACTGGCGGGCAAAGGGCCGGGGCAGGGCAGCCAACTCACACGTCCAAGCTTGTCTCTGCAAGCGCCGCTTGGGTTGCCTTCGGTGCTGCCCGCGCAGCTGCTGGGGCAGCGCCCGGATGTGGTCGCCAGCCGCTGGGCCGTGGCGGCGAACGCGCGCGGCATCGACGTAGTGCAGGCTGGTTTCTATCCCAACGTCGATCTGGTCGGCAGCCTGAGCTACCTGGCCACCGGCGGCGGCATGCTGGAGTTCCTCGCCGGCCGCAAGCTGAGCTACAACGCCGGCCCCGCGTTGAGCCTGCCGATCTTCGATGGCGGTCGGCTGCGTGCGCAGTTGGCCGATGCATCGGCCGGCTACGACCTGGCCGTGGCACGCTACAACCAGACGTTGGTGGAGGCGCTCAAGCAGATCTCCGACCAGCTGATTCGCCGCGCCTCCATGGCCAAGCAACAGGCCTTCGCCGAGCAATCGGTGGCGTCGGCGCGCAAGAGCTACGACATTGCCCTGATCGCCTACCAGCGCGGTCTGACCGGCTACCTGGAAGTGCTCGATGCGCAGACTTTGCTGTTGCGCCAGCAGCAGGTCGAGCAACAGGTGCAGGCTGCGCGGCTGGCGGTGCATGCGCAGTTGGTCACGGCGCTGGGCGGTGGTCTGGGGGCGGGCAGCGATACCCCTGCCGCGCAGCGTCTGCAGGTTCCCAAGCCACTGGTGGTGATCGGTAGATGACCACTTGGCTGGGCAGCCTGCCCTGGCGCCGGGGTTTCTTCGACTGGGCACGCAGCGATGGCGTCACCTGGATCTACATCTTCAAGGTGCTGCTGGCCGCATTCACCACGCTGTGGCTGGCCATGCGCCTGGAGCTGCCGCAACCGCGTACGGCGATGATCACCGTGTTCATCGTCATGCAGTTGCAAAGCGGCCACGTCTTCGCGAAAAGTTTCTATCGTCTGCTGGGCACGCTGGCGGGATCGGCGGTGACGGTGGTGTTGATCGCCCTGTTCGCGCAGAACACCGAGCTGTTCCTGTGCGGCCTGGCGCTGTGGGTCGGCCTCTGCTCGACCGGTGCCATGCGCTGCCGCAACTTCCGCGCCTACGGCTTTGTCTTGGCTGGCTACACCGCCGCCATGGTCGGTCTACCGGCCCTGGCCCATCCGGACGGTGCCTTCATGGCGGCGGTCTGGCGCGTGCTGGAGATTGCCCTGGGCATTCTCGTCGCGACGGCGGTCAGCGCGGCCATTCTTCCGCAGTCGGCCTCCGCTTCGATGCGCAACGCCTTGTATCAGCGCTTTGGCGTGTTCGCCCGGTTCGCCGCCGATGGCCTGCGCGGTGACAGCGCACGGGAACAGTTCGAAGCCGACAACGTGCGCTTCATCGCCGAAGCGGTGGGCCTGGAGAGCCTGCGCAGTGTGACGGCCTTCGAAGACCCGCACATGCGCCGGCGCAATGGTCGGGTCAGCCGACTAAACAGTGAATTCATGGCGGTGACGACCCGCTTCAATGCGCTGCACCAATCACTCGAGCGTATCCGCGCGCGCGGTCATCGCCAAGTGGTAACCGCCATCGAACCGGCCTTGCAGGCATTGACGCACGTGCTGGACGACTTCGCCGGGCAGGCCTTGACCGATGCCGATGCTGCACGTTTGGCCCGGCGCATGGTGCAGCACAAGGACGCGCTGCCGGCGCAGGTGCGCAGCTTGCGCGACAGCTTCGAGCAGAGTGGTCCGGAAGATGACGACCTGCTGGACTTTCACACCGCATTCGAGTTGCTCTATCGCTTCGTCGAAGAACTGCACGGCTATGCCCAGACGCATGCCTCGCTGGCCGAGCATCGGCATGCCCGCGAGCGCTGGGACGAGCCGTACCGTGCGCAGACCAACTGGCTGGCCAGCGCCGCCGCCGGTATTCGCGGCGCGCTGGTGTTGCTGCTGCTGGGCGGCTATTGGATAGCGACGGCCTGGCCCAGCGGCGCGACCATGACCCTGGTAGCTGCAGCCACCGTAGGCCTGTCGGCGGCGTCACCGAACCCGCGGCGGATGTCGTTCCAGATGGCCTGCGGCACCTTGCTGGGGGCGCTGGTCGGCTTCTACACGACCTTTTTCGTGCTGCCGTGGATCGACGGCTTCGCGCTGCTGTGCCTGACCCTCGCGCCGGTGCTGACGCTGGGCGCCTTCCTTGCCTCTCGACCTCGCTTCGTTGGCTACGGCCTGGGCCTGCTGATCTTCTTTTCCATGGGCTCGGTGCCCGGCAACCTCACCCAGTACGATCCGTATGCGTTCATCAACGACTACATTGGCATGGTCCTGGGAATGCTGTTCTGCGCTGCCGCTGGCGCGGTCATCCTGCCGCCCAACAGTCGCTGGATGTGGCAGCGCCTGGAGCAGGACCTGCGCGCTCTGGTGGTGTTCGCCATCAGCGGCAGGCCACGCGGCCTGGGCTCGGCCTTCGAGAGCCGCACCCGCGACCTGCTGCATCAGGCCTATGGCCTGGCGACCGGGCAGCCACAGGTACAGCGCAACCTGCTGCGCTGGATGTTCGTGGTGATGGAGGTGGGGCACGCCATCATCGAGCTGCGCCGCGAGCAGGAGCGCTTGCCGGTGCACCTGGCCTATGCCCCGTGGCAGCCGTGGCGCCAGTCGATCCGGGTGCTGGGGCGTGCGCTGATTCGCCTGTTCATCCAGCCCCAGGCGGGCAACCTCCAGCGCGCGTTGGCGGCCGTGGAGCAGGCCATTCACCTGGTCAGGAACACCGACGAGCCCTTCGCCCGACATTTCGATACCTCGGCGCTGCGCCGGGTGCAGAGTTACCTGCACTTCATCCGCAGTTCGTTGCTGGACCCGCAATCACCCCTTGCCGAACTGGCCGCGCCTGGAGCCGAGCATGCCCCGTGAGATCGCCTTCCATGGTCTGTACATGCCGACCATGACCCTGTTGTTCGTGCTCGCCGCCGGGTTGGCCTGGGCCTTCGACCGGCTGTTCGCCAGCCTCGATGTGTACCGATTCTTCTGGCACCCGGCGCTGTTGCGCCTGAGCCTGTTCGTCTGTCTGTTCGGCGCCATGGCGCTGACTGTCTACCGGTGAGAACCTGCGCAATGAAAAAGTTTTTCAGCCTGTTGGCGACCCTGCTGGTGCTGGCACTGGCGATCTTCATCGGTCGCCAGTTGTGGGTGCACTACATGCAAACACCCTGGACCCGCGACGGACGCGTGCGCGCGGACATCGTCAATGTCGCCGCCGATGTGTCGGGCTACGTCACGGCGGTGCCGGTGCGCGACAACCAGCGTGTGCGCAAGGGCGACGTGCTGCTGCAGATCGATCCGGCGCACTACCGCTTGGCGGTCAAGCAGGCGCAGGCGCTGGTGGCGTCGCGCAAGGCCGCCTGGGACATGCGCAAGGTCAATGCCAGCCGTCGTGCTGACCTCGATGAACTGGTGATCTCCAGGGAAAGTCGCGAGGACGCCAGCAACGTCGCCGCCTCGGCGCTGGCCGACTATCAACAGGCCGAGGCGCGCCTCGAGGCCGCGCAGCTGGACCTGGACCGCACCCGTGTGCTGGCCACGGTGGATGGCTACGTCACCAACCTCAACGTGCATGTCGGTGACTACGCGCGGGTGGGCGAGGCCAAGCTGGCCGTGGTCGATGAACATTCGTTCTGGGTCTACGGCTATTTCGAAGAAACCAAGCTGCCCCATGTGCATGTCGGCGACGCGGCGCAGTTGCAGATGATGAGCGGCGAGACCCTCAAGGGTCATGTGGACAGCATCTCGCGCGGCATCTATGACCGCGACAACCCGCAGAGCCGCGAGCTGACCGCCGACGTCAATCCGACCTTCAACTGGGTTCGCCTGGCGCAGCGAGTGCCGGTGCGCATCCAGCTGGACAAGGTGCCCGAAGGCATGCTGCTGGCAGCTGGCACGACCTGCACGGTGATCGTCACGCCCGCACTGCCGTGACCACTGCGCAAGCGTTCGCCATTACCGGTGCTTATTGGGAAAAACTGCCCTGCAAGCGTTCGGCGCGAAATTCCAGGGTCTGCGGGCGATAGCCGGGGCGCAGTGGCGGCAGCGGCAGGCAGTCCTGCCAGTCGGCACCGGCCTGCAGTTCACCAGGGCCGCGGTAGCGAGGTGCGGTGTAGAGGTTTTCGGCCAGGTTGGCGGTCTGGCCGGGCGCGTAGGCAGCTATCTGCCACTGCAGTTCCTGCATCGGTACGTTGTTGCCGTTGTTCAGGTTCAGGCGCAGCGGACGGTCGCCCGGACAGCCCTGCGGATCGTAGGTGATGCGCATTTCCAGGCGTGCCAGGCGGTGGGCTTCGCGGGTGTCGCTCCAGATGACCCACAGCGAGAGCAACGCCAGGCTGAACAGGGCAGCACCGGAGATCGGCAGCGCCTTGGACGGGTAGCGGACCAGCAAGACGATCCAGGTGATGACCAGAAAGATGCCGATTAACATGACTGCCAGCCTTGGTTGGGAAGAGAGAGGTATCGTACAGAACGTTGGCGTGTCAGTGGCAGGCGCACCCACGCCAGGTCAATCATCCGGGTGATCGCGCAGGAACACCAGGTGGTCGGGCCGTGACTGCTCGGCGCTGTAGCGATAGCCCTGGCGGTCGAAACCCTTGAGCTGCAGGGGGTCGTGGAGTTTTTCGTCGATCACGAAACGCGCCATCATGCCGCGGGCTTTCTTGGCATAGAAGCTGATGATCTTGTACTGGCCATTCTTCAGGTCCTTGAAGTCGGCAGTGATCAGGCGCGCCTGCAAAGCCTTGCGCTTGACCGCCGAGAAATACTCGTTCGACGCCAGGTTGAACAGCACGTCGTCGCCTTGTTCGGCCAGGGCCTGGTTGAGCCATTGGCTGATGCGCTCGCCCCAGAACGCATAGAGGTCCTTGCCGCGCGCGTTGACCAGCTTTGTGCCCATCTCCAGTCGGTACGGTTGCATCAGGTCCAGTGGCCGCAGCAGGCCATAGAGGCCCGACAGCATGCGCAGATGTTTCTGCGCGTAGTCGAAACCCGCTTTGTCCAAGGTGGTCGCGTCCAGTCCGGTGTAGACGTCGCCCTTGAAGGCGAGCAACGCCTGCTTGGCGTTGGCTGGCGTGAAGTCGGGTGTCCAGCTGCCGAAGCGTGCAGCGTTGAGGCCGGCCAGCTTGTCGGAAAGATGCATGAGCTCGGCGATCTGCGCGGGGCTGAGCTCGCGCAGTTGTTCGATCAGCACCTGGGAGTGGTCGAGAAATTCAGGCTGGGTGTGGCGCTGGATGACCGGCGGGGTATCGAAGTCGAGGGTCTTGGCGGGGGATATCACCATCAGCATGCAGAGGTTCTCCTGTGAGCGTGGGCAAATTCTGGAGCAGTGCCCGGAGCGCGTCCACCATTAAGCGTGGGTGCATCCAGATGGACCGCAGCGACCCCGGACGCGGCTCGCGCCGCTGCTACAGGAGATCGCTTGTGCCGTTGGTACGGCGCTCCTCTGTAGCAGCGGCGCACGCCGCGTCCGGCAACACCGCGAACCCTCTGGCACACCACCCACCCCCAACCGTATTGACGCCATCGATCCCACTCCCCCACAGTGCCCGGAAAAAGGAAATCCGCGCATGGACTACGCACTCATCGACTGGAGCATCATGCTTCTGGCAATCGCCGCCGCCTACATCGTCTTCGGCATTGCCGGCTTCGGCACGGCGCTGGTTGCAGGCCCGGTACTCATCCACTTCATGCCGCTGGCCACGCTCATCCCGCTGTTGGTCGTACTCGATTTCATCGCTGCCTTCGGCAATCTGCTTCCTGCCCGGCAGTCGGTGGTGGGCGTGGAGCTCAGACGCCTGCTGCCGTTCATGGCGCTGGGCTGCACCCTGGGCGTGGTCTTTCTGCTCAACCTGAAATCCGACCTGCTGTTGCTGCTGATGGGTATGTTCATCACCGGCTACGCCCTGTACATGCTGCTGACCACGGCGCGACCCGCACGGTTGTCGCCCTGGTGGTCCGTACCGATGGGCACCATCGGCGGGCTGTTCGGGGCCTTGTTCGGCAGCGGCGGGTTTCTGTATGCGATCTATCTGGGCGCGCGGCTGGACGACAAACAGCAGGTGCGGGCCACGCAAAGCGCGCTGATCAGTTGCAGCACGATCGTGCGCCTGACCCTGTTCATCATCGCCGGGGTCTACGCCGACACCCAGCTGCTGCTGACTGCCGCCTGCCTGCTCCCAGCCATGGCAGCAGGCCTGTTGATCGGACGACGATTGACCCTGCGCATGTCCCGCGAAGCGTTCGTGCGGCTGGTGACCTGGCTGGTGCTGGCCAGCGGCCTGGCGTTGCTGTACCGCTATTTCAACCCTTGACCTGCACGCGCAGGGGACTATCCTGCCGCTTTTGCGTACTGTCGGGCCCTTGCATGAACACTCAGAACATTCTCGTTCCGCGCCTCTCCACCCTGCCGGTGCACGAGCCGCGTGCGCGGGCAATCCTGCGCTGGCTGGTACGCAAGAACATCGTCGAAGAACAGCTGAGCACCTGTGGCCGCAGCGGCAACCGCATGGCCTACGCCATCGGCCCGGGCGCGCGCCAGGTCGTCGAAAACCCTGAGGTGCTGCCCTACGGACAAACGGTCAACGGGCTGGAAGTGGTCACCGATCGCTGCATTTTCACGCCCGTGGACGGTTTTCTGCACGAGGCCGGCTGCCCCGAATGCCGTCAGGAAGTGGGTGAAGCGCTGTTCGACAGCCTCGAGGAATGGATGCCCGGCCTGACCGACAACTTCACTTGCCCGCTGTGCGGCCATGAAGATGACATCAATGGTTTTCTGTTCCTGCAGCCCTGCGCCTTCTCCAATCTGGGTTTCATCTTCAATAATTGGGGCCAGACCCCCTTCAAGGCGGAGTTCATCGCCGAATTCGCCGATTGGCTCGACCAGCCGATTGCGCAGGTGCTGGTAAAGTTCCAGGACAATTGACCGCCAGGCCATCTTTGCCTTTCTTGTAGGGGCATGTGTGGGTATAATGGCGCGCTTCCATTTTCCCGCTCGGGAGCCCCCGCATGCTGCGTATCAGCCAAGAAGCCCTGACCTTCGACGACATTCTTCTAGTGCCCGGTTATTCCGAAGTACTGCCCAATGAAGTCAGCCTCAAGACCCGTTTGACCCGCGGCATCGAGTTGAACATCCCGCTGATCTCCGCGGCGATGGACACCGTGACCGAAGCCCGCCTCGCCATTGCCATGGCTCAGGAAGGCGGCATCGGGATCATCCACAAGAACATGACCATCGAGCAGCAGGCTGCCGAAGTGCGCAAGGTCAAGAAGTTCGAGGCCGGCGTGGTCAAGGACCCGATCACCATCGAGGCTGATGCCACCGTTCGCGACCTGTTCGAACTGACCTCGCTGCACAACATCTCCGGCGTGCCGGTGCTGCACGACGGCAACCTGGTGGGCATCGTCACCTCGCGCGACGTGCGCTTCGAAAACCGCCTGGAAATCCCCGTCCGCGAAGTGATGACGCCCAAAGAGCGTCTGGTCACCGTCCGCGAAGGGGCCGACAAGGACCTGGTCCGCGACCTGCTGCACAAGCACCGCATCGAAAAGGTCCTGATCGTCGACGCCGAGTTCCATCTCAAAGGCATGATGACCGTCAAGGACATCGAGAAGGCCAAGGCCTACCCGCTGGCGAGCAAGGATGACCAGGGTCGTCTGCGCGTCGGCGCGGCCGTGGGCACCGGCAAGGACACCGGTGAGCGCGTCAGCGCCCTGGTTGCAGCCGGCGTCGACGTGGTCGTGGTCGATACTGCCCACGGTCACTCCAAAGGCGTGATCGACCGTGTGCGCTGGGTCAAGCAGAACTTCCCCGACGTGCAGGTCATCGGCGGCAACATCGCCACTGGCGAAGCCGCCAAGGCCCTGGCCGAAGCGGGCGCTGATGCCGTCAAGGTCGGTATCGGCCCAGGCTCCATCTGCACCACCCGTATCGTTGCCGGGGTCGGCGTGCCGCAGATCAGCGCCATCGCCAACGTCGCCGCAGCCCTGGAAGGCACCGGCGTGCCGTTGATCGCCGACGGCGGCATCCGCTTCTCCGGTGACCTGTCCAAGGCCATCGTCGCTGGCGCCTACTGCGTGATGATGGGCTCGATGTTCGCCGGTACCGAAGAGGCGCCAGGCGAAATCGAACTGTTCCAGGGTCGCTCCTACAAGGCCTACCGCGGCATGGGCTCGCTGGGCGCCATGTCCCAGGCCCAGGGCTCATCGGACCGCTACTTCCAGGACTCCTCGGCCGGTGCCGAGAAGCTCGTGCCCGAGGGTATCGAAGGCCGCGTTGCCTACAAGGGCGGCCTGTCGGCGATCATCCATCAGTTGATGGGTGGCCTGCGTTCTTCCATGGGTTACACCGGCAGCGCCGACATCCAGGAAATGCGCACCAAGCCCGAGTTCGTCCGCATCACCGGCGCCGGCATGGCTGAATCCCACGTCCACGACGTGCAGATCACCAAGGAAGCGCCCAACTACCGCGTGGGCTGACCCCGGTAGTCCGCCTGCCGCCCGGTGCACACCCGGCGGCAGACGGAAATTCAATCCAGCGGGGCTGTTCACTACAGCCCCGTGTTGTTTCCGAATACATCTGACGAGAATGAGTCATGGCCCTCGACATTCACGCCCACCGTATCCTGATCCTCGATTTCGGTTCCCAGTACACCCAGCTGATCGCCCGCCGCGTGCGCGAAATCGGCGTGTACTGCGAGCTGCACCCGTTCGACATGGACGATGAAGCGATTCGCCAATTCGCCCCGCGCGGCGTCATCCTCGCCGGCGGGCCCGAGTCGGTCCACGAAGCCGACAGCCCGCGCTGCCCGCAGGCGGTGTTCGACCTGGGCGTGCCGGTCTTCGGCATCTGCTACGGCATGCAGACCATGGCCGAGCAATTGGGTGGCAAGGTGGCTGGCTCCGATATGCGCGAGTTCGGCTACGCCCGGGTCGACGTGGTCGGCAAGAGCCGCATCCTGGAAGGCATCGAAGACCACATCGACGCCGATGGCGTGTTCGGCCTGGACGTGTGGATGAGCCACGGCGACAAGGTCACCGAGATTCCCCAGGGCTTCAATGTGCTGGCCAGCACCCCGAGCTGCCCGATCGCCGGCATGTTCGACGACGACCGCCACTACTACGGCGTGCAGTTCCACCCGGAAGTGACCCACACCAAGCAGGGCGAGCGCATTCTGTCGCGCTTCATCATCGACATCTGCGGCTGCGAAGCACTGTGGACCCCGTCGAAGATCGCCGAAGACGCCATCGCCCAGGTCCGCGCCCAGGTGGGTACCGACAACGTCCTGCTGGGCCTGTCCGGCGGCGTCGACTCCTCGGTGGTCGCGGCCCTGCTGCACAAGGCCATCGGCGATCAGCTGACCTGCGTGTTCGTCGACAACGGCCTGCTGCGCCTGCACGAAGGCGAGCAGGTCATGGCCATGTTCGCCGAGAACATGGGCGTCAAGGTGATCCGTGCCAACGCCGAAGACCAGTTCCTCGACAACCTGGCCGGCGAAGCCGACCCGGAGAAGAAGCGCAAGATCATCGGCCGCACCTTCATCGACGTGTTCGACGCCGAATCGTGCAAGCTGGACAACATCAAGTACCTGGCCCAAGGCACCATCTACCCTGACGTGATCGAGTCGGCCGGTGCCAAGAGCGGCAAGGCCCACGTGATCAAGTCCCACCACAACGTCGGCGGCCTGCCCGAGGAGATGAACCTCAAGCTGGTCGAGCCACTGCGTGAGCTGTTCAAGGACGAAGTCCGCCGTCTGGGCCTGGAACTGGGCCTGCCGTACGACATGGTCTACCGCCATCCATTCCCCGGCCCAGGCCTGGGCGTGCGCATCCTGGGTGAAGTGAAGAAGGAATACGCCGACCTGCTGCGTCGCGCCGACCACATCTTCATCGAAGAACTGCGCAAGGCCGACTGGTACCACAAGGTCAGCCAGGCGTTCGTGGTGTTCCAGCCGGTCAAATCGGTCGGCGTCGTCGGCGACGGCCGTCGCTACGCCTGGGTCGTCGCCCTGCGCGCCGTGGAAACCATCGACTTCATGACCGCTCGTTGGGCGCACCTGCCGTACGAGCTGCTGGAAACGGTGAGCGGCCGCATCATCAACGAGATCGAAGGCATTTCGCGGGTGACCTACGACGTGTCGAGCAAGCCGCCGGCTACGATTGAGTGGGAGTGATGGGGCGTCCGGTATCTTCCGGCACTCGTTGGTAAGAAATGCCCTGGAGCCCGCGTAATTGCGGGCTTTTTGGTTTTTGGGTTCAGATTTTTTCAGCTCTTTCTATGCTGCAGCTGAGAGTGGGCTGTTCGGGAGATACCACCGCAGGCGTCGATTCCAGCGGGATCATCAGAAGAACGAAATGCCATCAGTTGTCCCATTGCTTGCAGATTGCTAAAGTGCAAGCAATCGCAGCAGCTAAGGGGTATGAAAGATGCCATCTGTTACCGTTCGAAATGTTTCCGATGAGGTGCACCGTGCTATCCGTGTGCGGGCTGCTCAACATGGCCGCAGCATCGAAGCCGAGATGCGCGACATTCTCGAGTCTGCGGTGAGGCCGGAAGGTCGGGTCAAGCTGGGCTCGCTGCTGGCCCAGACCGGCCGCAAGGTCAAGCTGACGGATGAGGAGTTCGCTGCCTTCGAAAGCGCGCGCGATAAAGCCCCCGCCCGCGCAGCGAGCTTTGAATGATCCTGCTCGATACCAATGTGATTTCCGAGCCTCTACGCCATTCGCCTGCGGCGTGCGTTATTCAATGGATCGACGAGCAGGCATTGGAAACGCTTTACCTGTCCGCCATGACCGTGGCTGAGCTACGTGCAGGTATAGCGTTGATGCCGGTTGGGCGACGCCGTTCGACGCTGCACGAAAGTCTGGAAAAGCAGGTGCTGCCCATGTTCGTTGGGCGCGTTTTGCCTTTTGATCTGGCCTGCACGCAGGCTTACGCCGAGGTGCTGGCCAAGGCGCGCAAGGCCGGTAGTGGGATCGAGGCTGCCGATGCCTGCATCGCTGCGGTCGCTCTTGCCAATGGATTCATTGTCGCCACTCGCGATACTCACCCGTTCCGGGCTGCAGTTCTGGCGGTCATCAATCCTTGGGAGCTATAGAGCAAGCCTTGCTGCGAAGCCACGAAATGACAGGAAAAACGTAGGGCGCCGTGGTCGATGACCAATCAGCTCACTTCAACACATGCCCCGCAATCAGCCGCGAAATCTCCACCATCGACGTCTTCCCCGAGAACTCGAAGCGCACCTTCCCCAGCGCCGAAAAATACACCTCCAGCTCCGAATCCAGATCGAACGTGCCCGACGTTTCGATCGAGTACGCCACGATGTTCTTGTAGGGCAGGGAGGTGAAGTCCTTCTTGCTGCCGGTCAAGCCCTGCACGTTCACCGCGATGATCCGTTTGTTGGTGAACACCACGCCGTCGCGCATCGACTTGTAGGCGTCGACCACCTGCTCGTCATCCAGCAGCAGGGCGGTGACGCGTTCGGCGTATTCGGCGTTTTGCTTGAGTTTGAAGAAGCCTTTGTTGTTGAAGTCGATCATGGCCTGGAGTCCTTTATATAGGGGTGGCCAGAGTTTACCTTGATGACGGTGGCAGCAAGTGTGTCGGGTCGTAGTGAGGTGCCTGAATGGTGAGGCCAAATATGTAGGCCAGGAGGGTCCAGGGCACTTGCCACACTCGCAGCTCCTTCAGAAACCGATCCCTTTGATATGACTGATGTACTTCCCAATACGCAATTAGGCGATGTGCTCGCAGGCATCGCACGGCAGGTCACACAACAAGTGCCGGATCTGCACCAAATGGCTGTCGCCACCGCCACCCAACTGCTCGCCTCCATGGCCATCGACACCCACCCCGACGCCTTTTACTGGCATCGCTTCGACAATGCGCAGTCCAGCCATCGCTCCTTCAGTGGCTACGCGCACATGGGCCCGCCCAGTGAAACGATGACGTTTACCGAACTGGTGATGCGGCGGTTCCGAGCGAGCGACCAGGATAATGCCGACTTGCTGCATGTCATGGGCGGGTTCTACACGGGCGATGCGCGGGCAGGCTGGTTCGATGAGCGCAACGAGGTAAGACTGGCGCCCGACAAGGTACTCAACGCGTTATGGCACATCGATTTCGCGGCGGCCTATCGCCAAGCGCTGGCGACGTTCTGGACCGACAATGGGCCAGGGGTGCAGACGCTGATCCGCATCAACTGCCTGCGCGCCGCCGTGGATGCAGCTCAGGCCGGGGCCATGATGCGCCAACAGGTGCAATGTGTGTTCGACGGTCTGGGTTGCGAGTACGCCATGGCACCGACCTTGGCCGACTTGACCGGTAGCCATCCGCCGAGCCACGGCGTTACGGTCAGCACGCTGCAGATTGCCGGCCACGGGTTCGCCAGTGTGTTGTGTTTCAAGGCCAGCGGGGGCGAGCGTCTGTTGTACCTGGCCGGTCGCGACAAGGCGTTTGAAGTGTTCGCCGATGTGAAAGCGGCGCAGGCATGGTTGCACCAGCAGCTGCAGGACGTGCAGCGCCGGGAGCGCTTGCTCGACCACGGCAGGCTGCTGGAGCCGGCGGCTGCATTGGCGCGTACGCGCAGCCTGGCGCTGCTGGCGAAGAAGCCGCTGGCGCTGTTCGCAGCAAAGGTGTCCTGGCCATCCATCGCAGCCGATGCGGCGCACTGGCTGCAAGGGCAAACCCGCGAGCAGATGCTGGCCGAGGCCAACCTGCAGTTGCACAGCAACAGCGAGTTGCGCCAGCAGTTGTGGATCGGTTATCTGGGTGCAGGCGTGCACTTGTTCGGCGCGGCAGCCATGGTCAGCTGGCCGATCGCATTGATCGTGGTAGTGGCGAGTGCCGGTAAATTCGCCCTCAATGTGGAACGTGCGGTGAATGCGGGTGACGCCACGGACCGTCGCGCCGCCTTGTATGCATCGATATTCAGCGGTATCGAGTTGCTGCTGAACATGACCCTGCTAATTCCCCAGCGAGCCCCGCAGAGCGCCGAACTGCAGCCACTGCAGTCGCGACCTCAGGTGTCCGCGCTGACGCCTTTGCTGCCCAGTGCCGAAGGGCTGCTGGCAGTCGAGGGGGAGCAGATGATCCGCTTGCACGGCGATCTGTATCGCGTGCGCTACGACCCCAGCCTGCGTTACTGGTTGATCGTCGATCCGCAGCGCCCCTATGCCTTCACCGGTAATTACCCGGTGCGTTTCAACGACCAATTGCAATGGGAACTGATGCCGACCGGTTGCCTGCGGGGCGGTGGCGGCTGCCTGAGCGTGTCACGGCAAATGGAACTTGAACCGCCACCGGTGAGCTACGTGCAGTTCGAGGTTTCGGCGACTCGCTACGAAGTACCGCTGGTGGCTCGCGCTGCCACCGGCGAGCTGTTGGGCGACCAGTTTCGCAAGATGCTCTCCGGTGAATACTTCGACCCCTACACGCCGCTCAATCCGGTGCTCGACAGCCTCAACAAGCTGCGTGTTCAACTGATCGAGGACGCCAACGCATTCATCGCCGAGTGGCGCTCGCCCGGCAGATCGCCGTTGCCTGTGCCCGATGCTTCGCTGCCGCCCTATACCGCCGTGCGCCGACTGTTGGACGAATCCGGGGCACTGGTCATCGGTGAGTCTCATCAGGCTATCGCCAGCAAGCGTTTCCTGATCGAGAACATGCGGGCGCTGGCCGGCGACGGTGTCGACACGCTGTACATGGAGCACTTGATGACCGATCTGCATCAGGCCGATCTGAACCAGGTGGCCAGTGATGGCCGGCTGCCCAGTGGGCTGCAGGACTATCTGCGCGATCAGGATCTTGGCCATCGTACCGATCCGGCTCGACAGTACAACTTCACCACGCTGGTGCAGGCTGCGCGGCGCGAGGGTATCCAGGTGCGCGCCCTGGATTGCGCGGCCAGCTATCGACTCGATGGCATGGACGACCTCTACGGCGCCGGCCAGACGCTGCGCCAGCGGGTGTTCAGCTACCACGCCAGTCGCGTCATTGCAGCACGCACCGCATTGCCCGGCCGGGGCAAATGGATCGCCTTGGTCGGTGACACTCACGCGTCCACCTACAAGGGTGTTCCAGGTCTGGCGCAACTGCACGACGTGACAGCACTGCGCATCGTCGATGCCGGTGCCGGCCAGCAGACCAACATCACCCTGGACCCCGGCGAGTACTACCTGCCGTCGATGGGCCGCGGCGACGGGGTGGTCAAAGCGGACTGGCGCTTGGCGCTGACCGTACGCGAAGCGCCGTTCACCTACCTGGATCCGTCCCTGGCCCCACCCGGCGTGATCAGGCCATGACGTACAGGGCCAGACATCATGTGCCCCTGTAGCAGCGGCGCAAGCCGCGTCGGCGGTGCATGCGATTTGTCCGACACCCAACCGCGCGGCGGCGCAAGTCTTAATCTTTCTCAATTGCAGGTGTATGGTGTCGGCCTTTCACGTTCATCACGCAGGTGCCCATAGCCATGTCTTTCACTCGTCGACGATTCCTCGGTGGCCTGGCGGGCGTTGTCGCGGTCGGCGTGGGTGCCGGGGGCGCTGCCCGTTATTGGTTGGGTACGCCTGTGGACCAGGCCGGCGTGGACTATCAGCTGATTGCCGCGCCGCTGGATGTCGAGTTGGTGGCAGGTCATCAGACCCCGGCCTGGGCCTTCGGTGGTTCGGCACCCGGGCGTGAGCTGCGGGTGCGCCAGGGCGAATGGCTGCGGGTGCGCTTCATCAACCAGCTGCCGGTGGAAACCACCATCCACTGGCATGGCATTCGCCTGCCGCTGGACATGGACGGCGTGCCCTACGTGTCGCAGTTGCCGGTCAAGCCCGGTGAATACTTCGACTACCGGTTTCGTGTGCCGGACGCCGGCAGCTACTGGTATCACCCGCACGTGGCCAGCAGCGAGGAACTGGGCCGCGGCCTGGTCGGGCCGTTGATCGTCGAGGAGCGCGACCCCACCGGCTTCGCGCATGAAGCGGTGCTCAACCTGAAGAACTGGCACGTGGACGAGGAGGGCGCGTTCCTGCCGTTCAGCATCCCCCGCGAAGCGGCGCGCAACGGCACCCTGGGCCGGCTGTCGACGATCAACGGGGTACATCGGGCGACGGTCGATCTGCCGGCGGGTCAAGTCGTCAGGGTGCGCATTCTCAACCTGGACAACACAGCCACCTATCGCCTGAACTTCCGTGGCAATGCCGATATGCGCCTGTATGCACTGGACGGCAACCCCATCGAACCGCGCGCGTTCGGCAAGGATTACTGGATGGGCCCCGGCATGCGGGTTTGCCTTGCAGTCAAGATGCCACCTGCCGGTGAAGAGATCGCCGTACGTGACGGTTCGGTTCGCCTGGGCACGCTGCGCTCGGTGCCAACCGAGGCGGCGCCGACCGATTGGCCGCCGGCGTTACCGCCCAATCCGATCGCCGAGCCGGACCTGGCCAATGCCGAGAAGCTCAATTTCAACTTCGAATGGGTCGGCGAGGTGTCGGATACGACCGAGGGCAAGCCGCCCAGCCTGTGGCAGATCAACGGCATCGCCTGGGACATCACCGACAAGACCTGCGCCGACCGCCCCATTGCCAAGCTGCAGTTGGGCAAGAGCTACGTGCTGGAGTTGAAGAACATGACTCAGTACCAGCATCCTATCCACCTGCACGGCATGAGTTTCAAGGTGATTGCCTCCAACAGGCGCAAGATCATTCCTTATTTCACCGATACGTTCTTGCTGGGAAAGAACGAGCGTGCCCAGGTGGCGCTGGTGGCGGATAATCCTGGTATCTGGATGTTCCATTGCCATGTGATCGATCACATGGAAACCGGACTCATGGCGGCAATAGAGGTTTCCTGAACGTTGAAACAACCCAAGATCATTGATCGCAGCCGCGATCGGTTTTTCATGGCCCAGGCGCTAGAGCTGGCCGCTCAGGGTGCGGCGCTGGGCGAAGTGCCTGTGGGCGCAGTCGTGGTGCAGGACGGCGAAATCGTCGGCCGCGGCTTCAACTGCCCCATCAGTGGCAGCGACCCCAGTGCCCATGCCGAGATGGTGGCCATCCGCAACGCCGCGCAGTCCGTGCACAACTATCGCCTGCCGGGCAGCACCCTGTACGTCACCCTGGAGCCTTGCAGCATGTGCGCCGGGCTGATCGTCCATGCGCGCATCGCCCGGGTGGTGTTCGGCGCGCTCGAACCCAAGGCGGGCGTGGTGCAGAGTCAGGGGCAGTTTTTCAGCCAAGGCTTCCTGAACCATCGGTTGGTGGTGGAGGGTGGCGTGTTGGCTGAAGAGTGCGGGGCGATATTGAGCGAATTTTTCAGGGCGCGTCGGGCGAAGGGCTGAGATTGAAGGAGGGAGTGCTGCCGAGGGCCTTTTCGCGGGCAGAGCCCGCTCCCACAGGATCACTCGGGTGCTCTTAGAGCGGCGGCGTCTGCTGTGAGGGCTTAGTTTGGTCCACACCAGGCACGTGCAGATTGCCATCGGCGACCTGGCTGCCTTCGAGCTGTGGCTGGGTCACCCAGGTGAGGATGTCGTAGTAGCGGCGGATGTTGGCCACGAAGTGCACTGGCTCGCCGCCGCGGGCATAGCCGTAGCGGGTCTTGCTGTACCACTTCTTCTGCGCCAGGCGCGGCAGCATCTTCTTCACATCCAGCCACTTGTTCGGGTTCAGCCCTTCACCTTCTGCCAGCTTGCGCGCGTCGTCGAGGTGGCCACTGCCCACGTTGTAGGCCGCCAGGGCGAACCAGGTCCGGTCGGGTTCCTGAATGCCGGCGTCGAGCTGATCCTTGACATAGGCGAAGTACTTGGCGCCGCCATTGATGCTCTGCTTGGGGTCCAGGCGGTTGCTCACGCCCATGGCCTGGGCAGTGTTCTGGGTCAGCATCATCAGGCCCCGCACCCCGGTCTTGGAGGTCACGCTGGCCTGCCACATGGACTCTTGATAACCGATGGCGGCCAGCAGCCGCCAGTCGACCTTCTCCTGCTTGGCCGAGGCCTGGAAGGTTTTCTCGAACTTGGGCAGGCGCTGTTGCAGGTGCTGGGCGAAGGTGTAGGCGCCGACGTAGCCGAGCACATCGACATGGCCGTAGTAGCGGTCTTTGAGGCGCTGCAGGGTGCCGTTGCCCTTGACCTTGTCGATGAAGCCGTTGACCTCGTTCAGCAGGCTGTTGTCTTCGCCCCCGGCAACGGCCCAGCGCTGGTCGCGGCCATCGCCCAGGTCGAAGGCGACCCGCACGTTGGGGAAGTACACCTGGTTCATGGCCACTTCGTTGGAATCGACCAGAGTCAGGTCGATCTGCCCCTCGTCGACCATGCGCAGCAGATCCACCACCTCCACCGCGTCGGACTCTTCGTACTCGAGCGCCGGGTACTGCAGCTTCAATTTGGCCAGTTGCTCGGCGTGGCTGCTGCCCTTGAGCACCATGATCTTCTTGCCCACCAGCTCGGCGGCATCGGTGGGGCGGTTCTGGCCGTTGCGATAGATGACCTGCGGCGTGACCTCCAGATAGGGGTGCGAGAAGCGCGCCTGTTGTTCCCGCGCCTCGCTGGTGACCAGCCCCGCAGCCGCCAGCACCGGGCCCTGGGGCTGGCTCAGGCCGGCGAAGATGTCGTCGAGGTTGTCGGCGGTTTCGATCTGGAGTTTCACGCCCAGGTCATCGGCGAAACGCTTGACCAGCTCGTACTCGAAGCCGGTTTCGCCGTTGCGATCCTGGAAGTAGGTGGCCGGGCTGTTGCGGGTTATGACGCGCAGCACGCCGTCCTCCTTGATCCGTTCGAGTGTGCTGGGTTTATCAACGCAGCCACTGAGCAGCAGGAGAAGTCCGGTTGCGAAGAGCCATTTGGCGCAGCGCGAGCGTAAGACGGTCTGGGTGAGCATGGGTGCAGTATACGCAAACGGTCGCTCGAGCCATATCTCGACAGCAGGCGAAGGAGTCTGGTAGAGCGCAGCGCAACCTCTTGCCGGCCCCCGGCAAGGGATCTGACGAACGATCGCGCTGTTTTTCCATCCGTCGGGTGCCTAGGTGAATGGTTTAGGCTAGAATGCACGGCCTCCAAGCACACCCCCTTTCGAGGCTGTCCCGACGATGTTGATCCTGCGCGGCGCTCCTGCCCTTTCTGCCTTTCGCCACGGTAAATTACTCGAGCAACTGAGCCAGAAGGTCCCCGCTGTTACTGGCCTGTATGCTGAATTCGCCCACTTCGCCGAAGTCGAAGGCGAGCTGGCCAGCGACGACCGGCAAGTCCTTGCCCGTCTGCTCAAGTACGGTCCCAGCGTTCCCGTTCAGGAGCCCACCGGGCGGCTGTTCCTGGTGCTGCCGCGCTTCGGTACGATTTCGCCGTGGTCGAGCAAGGCCAGCGATATCGCGCACAACTGCGGCCTGACCCAGATTCAGCGTCTGGAGCGCGGCATTGCCTTTTATGTGTCTGGTGATTTCAGCGAAGCCGAAGCCGAGCTGATCGGTGCCGTCCTGCACGATCGCATGACCCAGGTGGTGCTGGCCCGTCTGGAAGACGCCGCCGGCTTGTTCCGTCACGCCGAACCCAAGCCACTCACCGCCGTGGATATCCTGGGTGGCGGTCGTGCCGCGCTGGAACGGGCCAACGTCGAGCTGGGCCTGGCCCTGGCCGAAGACGAAATCGACTACCTGGTCAGCAGCTTCCAGGGGCTGGCGCGCAATCCGCACGACATCGAGCTGATGATGTTCGCCCAGGCCAACTCCGAGCACTGCCGCCACAAGATATTCAACGCCAGTTGGGACATCGACGGTCAGAGCCAGGAAAAAAGCCTGTTCGGCATGATCAAGAACACCTATCAGATGCACAGCGAAGGCGTGCTGTCAGCCTACAAGGACAACGCTTCGGTCATCGTCGGCAGCGTCGCCGGGCGTTTCTTCCCGAACCCTGAAACCCGCCAGTACGGCGCGGTGCAGGAGCCGGTGCACATCCTGATGAAGGTGGAAACCCATAACCACCCGACGGCGATCGCGCCCTTTCCGGGCGCCTCCACCGGCTCCGGCGGCGAGATCCGCGATGAAGGCGCGACCGGCCGCGGCGCCAAGCCCAAGGCTGGCCTGACCGGTTTCACCGTGTCCAACCTGAACATTCCCGGTTTCGAACAGCCGTGGGAAAAACCCTACGGCAAGCCCGAGCGCATCGTCACCGCGCTGGACATCATGATCGACGGCCCGCTGGGCGGCGCGGCGTTCAACAACGAATTCGGTCGCCCGGCCCTGACTGGCTATTTCCGCACGTTCGAGCAGCGCATCGACACCCCCCACGGTGAAGAAGTGCGCGGCTACCACAAGCCGATCATGCTCGCCGGCGGGATGGGCAACATCCGCGCCGAACACGTGCAGAAAGGCGAGATCACCGTCGGTTCCAAACTGATCGTGCTCGGTGGTCCTGCCATGCTCATCGGCCTGGGCGGCGGCGCTGCTTCCTCCATGGCCACCGGCACCAGCTCGGCGGACCTGGACTTCGCTTCGGTACAGCGCGAAAACCCGGAGATGGAGCGTCGCTGCCAGGAAGTCATCGACCGTTGCTGGCAGCTGGGCGACAGGAATCCCATCAGCTTCATCCACGACGTAGGTGCGGGCGGCCTGTCCAACGCATTCCCCGAACTGGTCAACGACGGTGGCCGTGGCGGCCGCTTCGAGCTGCGCAACGTGCCCAACGACGAGCCGGGCATGGCCCCGCTGGAAATCTGGAGCAACGAATCCCAGGAACGCTACGTGCTGGCCGTGGACGCCGCCGACTTCGAGCGTTTCCAGGCCATCTGCGAGCGCGAGCGCTGCCCGTTCGCCGTCGTCGGCGAGGCCACTGCCGAGCCGCAATTGACCGTCACCGACAGCCACTTCGGCAACAACCCGGTCGACATGCCGCTCGAAGTGCTGCTGGGCAAGGCGCCGCGCATGCACCGCAGTGCCGTGCGCGAGCAGGAGCTGGGCGATGACTTCGATCCGGCCCAGCTGGACCTGGCCGACTGCATCGAACGCGTCCTGCATCACCCTGCGGTGGCCAGCAAGAGCTTTCTGATCACCATTGGCGACCGCACCATCACCGGCCTGGTGGCACGCGACCAGATGGTCGGCCCGTGGCAGGTACCGGTGGCCGATGTCGCCGTCACCGCCACCAGCTTCGACGTCTACAGCGGCGAGGCCATGGCCATGGGCGAACGCACGCCGCTGGCGCTGCTCGACGCCCCGGCTTCGGCACGCATGGCGGTCGGTGAAACCCTGACCAACATCGCCGCGTCCAGCATCGCGAAAATCTCCGACATCAAGCTGTCCGCCAACTGGATGTCCGCTGCTGGCCATCCGGGCGAAGACGCGCGTCTGTACGATGCCGTGCAAGCGGTTGGCATGCAGCTGTGCCCCGAGCTGGGCATCACCATTCCGGTCGGCAAGGACTCCATGTCCATGAAGACCCAGTGGAGCGAAGAGGGCACCGACAAGAGCGTGACCTCGCCGATGTCGCTGATCATCACCGGCTTCGCGCCCGTGGTCGACATTCGCAAGACCCTGACTCCGCAACTGCGCATGGACAAGGGTGAAACCGACCTGATCCTCATCGACCTGGGGCGTGGCCAGAACCGCATGGGCGCCTCGATCCTGGCCCAGGCACACGGCAAGTTGGCCAGCCGCGCGCCGGACGTCGACGATGCCGAGGACCTCAAGGCGTTCTTCGCCGTGATCCAGGGCCTCAACGCCGACGGCCACTTGCTGGCCTACCATGACCGTTCCGACGGTGGCCTGCTGGCCAGCACGGTGGAAATGGCCTTCGCCGGTCACTGCGGTCTCAACCTGCAACTGGCCACCGTGGCGCACAGCCGCGAGGAAATCGCGGCTGTGCTGTTCAACGAGGAACTGGGCGCGCTCATCCAGGTGCGTCAGGACGCTACGCCGATGATCCTCGCGCAGTTCAGCGCCGCTGGCCTGGGCAACGACTGCGTGGCGGTGGTCGGCCAGCCGATCAACAACGGCGCGGTGAACATTCGCTACCACGACGACGTGTTGTTCAGCGGCGAACGCCGCCTGCTGCAACGCCAGTGGGCCGAGACCAGCTACCAGATCCAGCGTCTGCGTGACAACGCTGCCGGTGCCGATCAGGAGTTCGACGCGCTGCTCGAAGAAGACAATCCAGGGCTGAGCTTCAACCTCAGCTTCGACGTCAACGAAGACATCGCCGCCCCGTACATCAAGAAAAACGTACGCCCACAGGTGGCCGTGCTGCGCGAGCAGGGCGTCAACGGCCAGGTCGAAATGGCTGCGGCCTTCGACCGCGCCGGCTTCAATGCCATCGACGTGCACATGAGCGACATCCTCGCCGGACGTGTCGACCTGAACGAGTTCAAGGGACTGGTCGCCTGTGGCGGTTTCTCCTACGGCGACGTCCTGGGTGCCGGTGAAGGGTGGGCCAAGTCGGCACTGTTCAACGCCCGTGCCCGTGATGCCTTCCAGCAGTACTTCGAGCGCAGCGACAGCTTCACCCTCGGCGTGTGCAACGGCTGCCAGATGATGTCCAATCTGCACGAGTTGATTCCAGGCAGCGAGTTCTGGCCGCACTTCGTGCGCAACCGGTCCGAGCAGTTCGAGGCGCGGGTTGCCATGGTCCAGGTGCAGGAGTCCAACTCGATCTTCCTGCAGGGCATGGCCGGTTCGCGCATGCCGATCGCCATCGCCCACGGTGAGGGTCATGCCGAATTCGCCACCGCGGACGCCTTGGTGCAAGCCGATGTGTCGGGCTGCGTGGCGCTGCGCTTCGTCGACAACCACGGCAAGGTCACCGAGCAGTACCCGGCCAACCCGAACGGCTCGCCGCGCGGGATCACCGGATTGACCAGCCGCGACGGCCGCGTGACCATCATGATGCCGCACCCGGAGCGGGTATTCCGTGCTGTGCAGAACTCCTGGAAGCCTGAGGAGTGGAACGAGGACGGCGCCTGGATGCGCATGTTCCGCAATGCCCGCGTGTGGGTGAACTGACAGGTCGGTGAACCAGCAGATGTTCAAACTGGCCTTCTTCGTTCCCGACAGCCATGTCGAAGCCGTCAAGAGCGCCGTATTCGCCGCCGGTGGCGGTCGCATCGGTGCTTACGACAACTGCGCATGGCAGGTGTTGGGGCACGGTCAGTTTCGGCCCTGTGATGGCAGCCAGCCATTTCTGGGTCAGGCCGATACACTGGAAAAGGTCGAAGAGTGGAAGGTCGAGCTGGTAGTGGCCGATTCACTCATCGAACCGGTGGTCCAGGCATTGCGCCTGGCCCACCCGTATGAAACCCCTGCCTTCGAAGTGTGGCGACTGCACGATCTGTGAGTCGCCACGTTCCCCTCAGCGGATGCGTACCTGCTCATACAACCGCTTGACCGCCTCCAGGCCTGTGTTGCCCGTGGCTAGCTTGTGGCTGGTCTGCAGTTCATGGGCGCCTGCTGCCATTGCGTGAGTCGTGCCTCGGGCAACTTTGAGGCTCATGGGCTCGCTGCTGAACATTCCGGATTGTTCGCTCACGCCCGTTTTGTCGGTGCGGGTGAACTCGAAATTGGCCTGTTCGACTTCGCCTTTGCCAGCGTTTGGCTGCTGCGCCAGAGCTTCCTTGACCGGCGAATTCCACTTGCCGCCCAGCGCTGCCACTTCATTGAGCATTGTGCCTGGAGCCGTGCCTTCGGCCAGCACGACACGCCCCTCGACACCGAGGATTTGCGTGCTGTCGGCGCGATGAGTGATCGCCAGCTTGCCCTTGACGTTGCCGCTCAGGTTGTCGGCCTGCAGACGTGCGCCATCCAGACGTGCATCCATCTGGCTATCGAGCCTGAGCGTCGCAGCTCGCAGTTGCGCATTGTGCTGTGTCTGCTGCTGCTCGTTGCGGTAGCTGAGGCCAAGAGCCGGTTTGAGCGGATCACTGGCATCGGCGCTCAGTTGCTTGCGGTCCGATTGACGCTGGTCGCTGGCGCTTTCCAGATAGACACCGCCTGCGGTGGCCGCCAGCTTCATGCTGGCTGCGTCGGCCTGGACACCCTGCAGGTGCAGGGCGCGTGCCTTGCGAGCGCCGGCCTGCAGCGCCATGTCGCCCTTTACCTGCCACTGATTGCCGTGCTGATGTTGCGTGCTTTCGTCTCGTTGACCGAAGGTATGCAGACCTTCGGCACTCCTGGATTCACCACCACCCTTGAGGGTTGTCTTGTCCACGGCCGCGAGGCTGGTGAGGGTGCCTCCCGCCGTCACCTTCAGACTGCCAGCGGGCTTGTCCGGCGTGCCTATGTCCACACCGTTGAGCTGCACATCGCCGCTGGCGCGCAGGATCACGTCGCCTGGCGCATCGATCCGCGCCTTGCTCGCCGTGCGTTGCTGGTAAGCGCCGTCCTTGCCCATGCGGTCGAGGGTGGCGTGGGCGGGGTTGAACGCCAGGTTGGCACCGGCGTCGATCTGCACCGCGCCTTGCGAGGTGCCGATGCGGGTGCCTTCGTAGCGACCACTGCCGGTCAGGCGGATGTCGATGCCTTCGGCCGCGCTCAGGCTGCCGGCCTTGGCTGTGCTGGTGGTTGCCGCGCCCGCCTGGACCTTGTGCATGGCCGCCTTCATCTCATGGCTGTCGGCATGGATGGCGATCTTGCCCAGGGTGCTGGCGTACTCGGTACCGGTATCAGCCAGTTTGCCGCTGACATCCAGCGATACCGTGCCACCCTGCAGGCGACTTGAGCCGGTGTTGACCATGGATGCCGCGTTGACCTTCAACAGGCCGCCGCTGTTGATCTCCGCACCCTGGCTGCGCACACCGTCGGCGAGCAGGCGCACATCGGCTTCGCTGGCCAGGCGTGCCGCGCCCAGATTGAGCTGACGGCCGGCTGCCAGGTGGATCTCGCCCGCTCCGCCGTGCAGTTCGGTGGGGGTCTGTGGCTTGCCGGCGCGCGCAGGTGCATGCAGCGTGAGGTCGCCGGCCGATTCGATACGGATGCCTTGACCGGCCGTGAGTCGAGCGCCTGGCATCTTGATACCCGCGCCTTCCTCACTGCTGACGATGCGGATGCGCTTGTCCGTGGCCATCGCGCCGAGCAGGTTGGCATCGATGAGTTTGGTCGTGCGCGTGCTGCCGATCACACCATTGCTGGCGTAGTCGACGACATTGCTGTCCAGCACCAGGTCGATATCGGCGCCCGCGGCCATTGGCCCGCTGCTGACGATACTGGGTGCTATCAGCGCCAGGCTGCCGGCCGGGTTGCTGACACCGCCGCTGTCGACACGCAGCAACTCGTCGGTGGCCTGCGTATCGAACGTTGTCAGTCGACCGTCCTGGACGGTGGCCGCACCGACCACGAAGGTGGCTCGTGGCGCGTTGACCAGGCTTGCGCCGTTGAGCGTGATGCCATTCGGGTTGGCCAGGACATAGTCTGCCGCCGCGCCGAAAACCACTTGCGGGCCGTTGATGTTGGAACGGTTGTGGCCGACCACCTCGTTGAGGATGGTGCTGGCGGCCGTGCCGCCCAGTTGTGGATTGGCCTTCAGCTCGCCGGCCATTTCACTCTTTCCTGCCACCAGGCTGTTGTTGAGCACCAGGCCCTGGGTGCCGACGTTGTATTCGCTGTAGACGTTGTGCGAAAGGCCGTTGGCATTGGGCGCAACGATGTCGATGACCGGTACTTTGTACTGGCCGTTGATGATTGGCGCCGTTTCGCCACCCGCGAACGCGGTCAGGCCATCGGCCCAGGCAGGGGAGCAGGGCACCAGCAGCGCGCTGGCGATGGCCAGCGGCAGCGAGCGCAGGGTCAGGTGGCGCAATTGTTCCATGGTATGAGGCATCGAGGTCTTTCCTTAGGTCCAGGATTGGCTGTGCATCGACCTGGGGGCCGATGCACGAGAGCTACCTTAGGAAGGGTGGGGCGGACGCGATAGCGGCAGCGCGCGCGGCCCATCGTAGGATGCGGCCCAAACGGATGTCGGGCCGGCGGAGAGTCATGCTCAGAGCGCGAGTTTTTCCACGCCCCCTGTCAGATACTGAGTGCGGTTGTGCCCGCCGGCGCGGAACAGCCCGGTATCGATCATCACCTCTTCGGGCTTGTCCTTCTGCAGATGGCTGTACAGGTCCTTGATCGCACCCAGTGACGGCGTCAGCGCCAGCAGGGAGACCGTTACCAGCCGGTCGCGAGCAGTCAGGTCAGTGGTCTGCATCGAGTTCGGGTGCGGGTGCAGCGCAGTGCCGCTGGTCTGCAATTGTGCGCCGACCAACTGGGTTGTCCCAAGGACCTCCAGGCCCAGTGTGTCGCGGCCATTGAGTACGGTACTCTGGGCCACGGTATCGCGCAGTTCGCGACGCATTTCGAAGCCCAGCTTGGCCGAGACATCGGTTGAGTAGGCGGCATTCAACTGGTCCAGGCGCTGCTTGCCCTTGCTTCCCCACTCGCCTGCCAGCTTTGCCAGGCTGCCGATCGCGCCCCACGGATCGCCACCCTTGCCGACTTCGGCCTCGGCATTGACCTTGGTCGCGTCAACGTTGTCCCTGACGCTGACTGCCCGCAGGCTGCCCACCGAACCGCTTATTGTGCCGGCATGCACTTGCGCGCCGCCCAGCAACAGCTCGCCCGGGCTGTTGTATTCCACTGTGCCCGCGGTGAGCCTGGCGTTGGCATAGGTGTCGCTCTTGAGCTTGTCGTAGTCGAGCTTGAACTGAACGTTGAACTCATCGAGTGCGTAGGACGGCCTCGCGCCGCCTGAATGGCCACCGAGGCTGAAGGTGGCGGAAATCAGCTTGTTGTCGCGCTCGCTGGTCGACCGCGCGGCGATCACGGCGATACCCCCCTTGCGTGCGTCCAGCTTGATCCGGTCGGCCGTGGCGTGCAGGCCTTCGAGCAGTATCGCTGCCGCATGGTCACTGCCTGCCGTGACCGCCATGTCGTTGAGCACATGCCACTGTGCGCCGCGACGCAGTGCCGAATCCTCCGCAGTCTGACCGAATTCGAAGCCTGCGCTGCCTGCCACCGGCAAGCCGCCTGTCGATGGCCTGGCGCTGACCTTGAGCGAACCGCTGCCGCCATAGACATTGCCTTGGGCCCTGGCAGTGTCGATGCCGGCCAGTGCCACGACACTCTGGCCAGCGTCGATCGACAGGCTGCCCACCGGCGTCTGTTGCGAGCCGATGGCAGTGCCCTGCAGCATCACGTTGCCTTGCGCGCTCAATGTAACGGCGCCGGGGGTGTCCAGCCTGGCGCCGACGGCGAAGGTCTGGGTACTGTCGAGTACGGTGTATTGCCCGCTGCCGCCGATGGCGCCACCCTGAACCACAGGGGCTGGTGCGACCACCCCATTGAGCTGCGCTGCGCCCCGCCCGCGCGTGCCATCGTCATGCTTGACGATACTATTGCCGGCTTGGAGGAACTGCAGGTTACCGCCGCTTTGAATATGGAGTGGCCCCTCGGCGCTGCGCATGAGGGTGCCTTCGTAAAGGCCATCGGTGCCCAGCTGGATACGGATGCCGTTGTTGCCGAGCAGACTGCCGACTACCGCCGTATCCACCGTCTTGTACTGTGCGCTGCTGTGACCGCGGGCTGCGGCGCCCATGGCCCAGTCGGCGCCGGTCGAGGTTTCCAGCCTGGCAATGGCATCCACCCCCAACGCGTCGATTGCGCTACGCACGCTGTTTCTGGCAGCGTCCATGACATGCCTGTCCGCGCTCAGCGCGATGGCGCCGATCGTGCTTTCGTACTGGGTACCGATGTCGTGCAGCTTGCCGGTCACAGCGATATCGAGCTCACCCCCCTTGAACTGCGACACCCGGGCAATGTGCGTCAGCGACTGGGTATTGCGGTCCAGGTAGTCACCCTTGAGATTGATGCCCACGCTCCACGGCAGCAGGCCATCCTCCAGGCCACTGGCATACAGGCTGGTCTGGTCGACCCCGCTCCACAGCTTCTGTACCTGACGGGTAATGGCGCCGTAGTCCAGCGAGCTGCCCGCACTGAGCTTGATCTTGTTGTAGTCCAGGGCGGTCTTGGTGCTGTCGGTAACGGCCTGATTGTGGACACGGTCGGCGCGCACCTTCAACAACTGGCCTGCTTCCACCTGCGCTGCCTGGGTGGTCAGTGCCTTCGCGGTCAGGCGTACGTCGTTGCCGGCCTTGATCGAGCTGCGCGTGTGTACGTTCTCGCTGCGGCCGTCGGTGTCGGTCTGCAAGGCGAAAGCGGCGCCGGTACCGAAACGGTCAACGCCCGCAGTGATCTCGTAACCCACCGTTCTTCCGGTTTCCTGGTTGCGGAAACTGCGTTGCGCCTCGGTGGCCAGAATGCGCATGTCATCGGCATCGAGCAGCACGTTCTGTTCGGCTTGTACCGACGAGCCGACGATGGCCAGGCCCTGCCCGGCCTCGAGTGCGACGTTACCGCCCTTGAGCTGGCTGGCTTGATGCGTGTTCAGCCGGGCGGTGTCCAGCGTCCACTGTTGGCGCATCCCGGCACCGGCGTCCCACTGCCCGGCAGATCCCTGTGCGTCGCCTGGCTGGCCGGAGCCTGGCGTGGTCTGTTCGCCGAAAACGGTCAGTTTCCAGTCCTTGCCCTTGAGGGTGGATTCGCTGCTCTGCTGGCCGGCAGCGACCATCAGGTTGCGCTCGGCCTTGACCGTCAGATCGCCAGCGGTGGCAAGGCTCGAGCCCACGATCAGGGTGTCGCGCTTGCCGTCCAGAAGCAGGGCGCCACTGGCGCTGAGGGAGCTGCCTTGATAGGTACTTTGCCTGCGGTCGTAACGGCGGTCGGACGCGCTGAACAGCGCGGTGTCCTGGCGCGCATTCTCGATACGCTGGTGGGCTTGGGCACCTTGTACCCTGAGGTCTTGCGCAAGGCTTCGCAGGTCAATGTCCCGGGCCTCCAGCTGCGCGGCTATCAGGTCCACGCGATCGGCCTGGGCGGCGAGCTTGCCATTGCCTGCGGCAAGCCGGCTGCCGCGGTGGTCCAGGGTCTGCTCGCGGTCGTGCAGTTCGGTCGCCGAACGGCGGACGATCACGTGGCCCTCGCGACTGTCCTGCGCAACCGAGCCATGCAGAACGACGGTACCGATCTCCACCGCTTCGGTTGCTGCGAGGTTGAGGTCGCTGCGACTGTTCAAGTCGCTGCCCATGACTGTTATTGCCCGTCCCGTGAGGCTGATCGATTGGCCGTCGATCAACGTCGAGGCTGCGCTCTGAGTGGTCTGGGTGGCCGTGCTGTCCAAGCGTTGAGGGCCCTGGCGTTGGTTGCTGACGGTGACGCGGTCAAGCCTGCGGTCGACATTGGCGGTCAGCTCCAGCGTATTGCCCGCGCCAATGTCTACGTCGCCGAAGCTGTTGACGTGGGTGGTGGCGAGCCTGGCATCGTTGCCCGCAGTCAGGGTCACGGACTGCGTGGCGTTCAGGGCATTCGCCAGATGCTCGGTATGCGTCATCTCGACGGTGGTAGTGGTCGCCCCTGCCGGCAGGATGTACCAGTCGTTCTCCACACCGCTCCTGCGGCTGGATTCGACGGTGCGGGTCAACGTATCCAGGTTCAGATCGGCACCGGCGTCGGCGCTGATCGACGCGCCACTGATCGCCACCGACTTGATGTTCAGGTTCGCTGCCGAGCTCAGCCGCACATCGCCAGCGCCGGCGTCGAGTACACCCTGCGTGGCCAAGCCATCGCGCTTGGCGGTGCTGATCATGTTCAGTGCGCCCTGCGAAGCGATCTCGATGCCTTCACGCGCTGCGGTCCGACTGATGCCCATGTTGATGCCGGCACCTTCGCGGGTGCTCAGAATATTGATGCGATTGGCGTGCATGGCGCCCATCAGGCGCGCGTCGGTACTGAACGCGTTCTGCTGGACGTGGCTGACCTTCAGATCGCTGGCATCGACCTTGTGTGTGCCCAACAGAATGTCGAGCTTCTGCGCTGCGCTGATCGGCCCGCGCTGGTCGATCGTGGGGGAGATCAAAGCCAGCGAACCGCCGTTCACGGTCACCCCGCGGGTGTCTACCTTCAGCGCGGTGCGTGGGTCGATACCACCGTCGGTATTGAGCCCGGTGATCCTGCCGTTCTCGATCTGCGGCCGGCCGACCAGAAAGGTCGCCTGTTTGTCCATTTGCAGGTTGATCCGTGCGCCATTGAGCGAAATCCCGTTGGGGTTGCTCAGTACATAGTCGGCCGCTTGGCCGAAGATCACTTGTTCACCGTTGATGTCGGAGCGGCGTCGGCCGATCACTTCGTTGAGAATGGTGCTTGCCGCCTGGCCCTTGAACTGGCCGTTGGCCCGCACATTCAAGAATTCGCCGGCGACGTGCGCACGGCCGGCCTGCAGGCTGTTGTTCAGTACCACGCCGGGGACACCGACGTTGTATTGCTCGTAGCGGTTGTGCGAAAGACCGGCGGCATTGGGCGCCACGATGTCGACGATCGAGGCGGCACCGGCATTGGTCATGACGATCGGTTTGGCACCCGGCTCGAAGGCCGGCTGGATGACGTCGGCGCTGGCCATGTAAGGCGCCAGTACGACACCGGCGATTGCCAGGCGCAAGGCGTCGCGCTGAACACAACGTGATGGTTTGGTCATGGGGATATCTACCTGTTTTTCAGAAGACTTGCGAAAGCCCGAAGGTCCAGAAACCTGGTTCCGGCGAAGCGCTGGCACGCCGATGCAGGCCGCGCTGATAATCCAGAGTGATCTGGCCGTCTGCCCAGCTCAGGGTGGCCCCGGCGCTCAAGCCGATGGCGTGCTGGGTCTCGACCTGGTTGTACGTGTGCCGGCCCCAGCCAGAGTCCAGCCCCGCTTGGGGGGTCAGGTACAGGCCTTGGGCGAGTAGCTGCGAAGTGCTCAGGGTGTTGCGCAACGTGGCCCCCTTGGAGACCGGCTGGCTGTCCAGGCGATAGCCGCGCACGCTGGCGCTGCCGGCCAGGCGCATCTGCTCCAGGCTCGGTAGCGGGTCTGGGCTGTACTGCATGTCCAGTTCGCTGCTCCACGCCCAACGTCGATCGAGCAGATCGAACAGCGATCGGCGAGTGACGGTACCTCGGTATTTTTCGAAGTGCGGTTGCGGCGCGTCATGCCGCAGGGGTGTGCGATCGCCCCCCAGCCAACCCTGCCCGCGGGAGTAGCCGAGGGCGCCACTCCACACCGAATCACCCAGGTGAGTCAGGTTGAGCCCGACGCTGGCGACGCTCAGCGTGGTGCGACCGTTGCGTACGGTAGTGCCGTCGAACAGCAGGTCGGTACGGGTCTGGTCCAGGCGCAGGTGACCATTGAGCAGGGTCGTCTGGTTGCGCCACAGGCTGCGATCCAGCTTCAGGCCATAGCTGTCCAGGCTCTGCGCCACCTCATGGCGGTTGGGCAGCGGGGCGCGGGATTCGAAACGACTCGCCGAAGCGTTCAGGGTCCAGCGCCCGTAGGGTATTTCGTAGAACATCCCGCCTTGGCGGCTGCGGCCCGATCCACCGTCCAGGCTGTGGGCATAGCTGGCAGCCAGCGAATCATTGAGACGAAATGGGTTGTCCAGGCTCAGGCTCAGCTGTGCCTGGTGGCGCCCCGATGCATCGCTGCCACGGTTGTTCAGGCCGGTGCCCAGAGTCCAGGATTTGTGCGTGCCCTGTGGGCGCAGAACGATTCGCGTACCTCCCACCTGCTCGCCGGGAGCGATGTCCAGGATCAGGTCGACGGAGCGCAACCGGTTGAGCTGGTCCAGGCCACTTTCCACATCGGTGAGCTTGAGCGGGCGACCGATCATTCCAGGGAAAGCGCTGCCCAGTGCCAGGTCGTCACTGCCGTCGGCGATTTCGATGGATTCGATGAAGCCTTCGAGCATGGCGATGACCAGCTCGCCATCTGCTTCGGGCATGCGAGCGATATAGGGCCTGGCCGCGATATAGCCGGCCTTCACGTAGGCACCGGTCAAGGCCAGCAGCATCTGGTTGATGTCATCGACGCCGCTGCACGGCGCCACCCATGGCTGCAGGACACCTTGCAGCGCAGCGGTGTCCAGCAGCTGGTTGTCCTGCACGCGCACCGCGGACACCGGCCAGCACTCGCCATCACCTTGCTCGACCCGCTGCGGTGCGCGGCTGGCTGGCTCCGCCGCGTCTTCACGAAGGGTTTCCAGCCGTTGCGCCTGTTCGGCAGCGGCGCGCTCGTGGCGCTGGGTATCGAACTGACGCAGGATCTGGTCATTCAGCGGTTGCGCGCCGGTTTCGCCCAGCGCCATGGCGGGTGCGAAAAGCAGTGCGGATAACAGGCGGTCCTTGCGGAAAATCGTCATTGCAGCCCAGCCCCAATCGTCGACCAATCAATAGGCGGCCACTTTAAGAGGGGGGACTTCCCAGGGAACGGGCAGGGGAGAGGGGTTGTTGGTAGGAAGAATCTGACAGACAGTAGGAAAGGGCGGATTCGAAAAAGGAACCAGTTGTAGGATGGTTCCTATGACAGCTGAAGGAAGGTCAAGGCTGGGTCGGTAAAGAGAACGCCGTGCTCACGGCCGGATCTCGATCATCGTGCCGTCCTTGACCAGGCTCCACACCTCCCGCATGTCGTCGTTCTTCATGGCGATACAGCCATCGGTCCAGTCCAGGGTGGCGAAGTACCATTCCGGGTACTCCTCGTCGATCGGCGTGCCGTGGATCATGATCATGCTGCCCGGTGGAACGCCCTCGCGGCGGGCGCGGGCCGAGTCGCTGATGTTGGGATAGGAAACGTGCATCGCCAGGTTGAAGCGATCGCTGACCTTGCGCCAGTCGAGCCAGTAGAAGCCCTCGGGCGTGCGCTTGTCGCCCTCGCGCGCCTTCGCGCCCTGGGGTTGCTTGCCCAGCGAGATGCGGTAACTCTTGAGCGGCTCGCCGCCGCTGATCAACTGCAATTGACGACTGGTCTTGAGCACCAGCACCTTGTCGATCGGGTCCACGCCCAGGCGCTTGCTCGATTGCACCGCAGGGGCGATCTGGTCGACCGGCTTGCGTTCAACTGTAACGGTGAAGGCAGCCTGGGCGCTCACGGCGAAGCACAGGCAGAACAGGGCGGTCAGGCAACGCATCTATGGAATATTCCTGCAGTGGAAACGCGCCGCTGGCGCCGGTGCGATGGGTCAGGTCTGTGGCCAGCGCGCGAGCAGCGGCCCCAGGCACTCGTTGCGAACCGGGTAGCTGTGCTCCAGCCGGTCGGCGAAAAAGTATTCTAAGGTACGGCCGACGGTGGGGAAAGCCAGCTCCGCCCAAGGGATCTGATTTTGCGCGAACAAGCCCACTTCCAGGCTTTCCTCGCCCACGGCAAACGAAGGCTCGGACATTTCGGCTCGGTAGAACACCTGCACCTGGCTGATGTGCGGCAGATCGAACACGGTGTACAACGCAAGGTTGGTCACCTGTGCGCAGGCTTCTTCGACGGTTTCCCGGCTGGCAGCCTGTTGCAGCGTTTCGCCGTTTTCCATGAAGCCTGCCGGCAGGGTCCAGAAACCACGGCGCGGCTCGATGGCCCGGCGGCACAGCAAGACCTGGTCCTGCCACACGGCGATGCAGCCCGCGACCACTTTGGGGTTCTGGTAATGGACGAGGTGGCAATGCCCGCAGACGAATCGGGGGCGAGTATCGCCGGTGGGGATGCGCAGGGTTACCGGGTTGCCGCAATGGCTGCAGAAATTCATGCTCAGATCCTTGATGGCTGCCGCTATCTTGGCCGTAGTACCGAGGTGCCGCAAGCCTGCGGCACGGCAAATCGAGCTTGGGCTGCCAGCGGCTTTTGGTGCATCATGCCAGCAGGCCACGGATCGAGAAACGCCATGCTGGACGAGCTACTTCGCCGAGTGAGCAACCATACGCCACGCACACTGGAAACCGACAGCCGTTTTCCCGAAGCGGCCGTGTTGCTGCCTATCACCCGCAGCGACGAGCCCGAGCTGGTACTGACACTGCGCGCCTCGGGGCTCTCGACCCATGGTGGCGAAGTGGCTTTCCCCGGCGGACGCCGCGACCCGCAAGACCCTGACCTGATATTCACCGCTCTGCGCGAAGCCGAAGAGGAAATCGGCCTGCCGCCCGGGCTGGTGGAAATCATCGGTCCGCTCAGCCCGCTGGTGTCCAAGCACGGGCTCAAGGTCACGCCATTCGTGGGCATCATTCCCGACTATGTCGAATACCGACCCAACGATGCCGAAATCGCCGCGGTGTTTTCCGTGCCGCTGGAGTTCTTTCGGCAGGACCCGCGCGAGCACACCCACCGCATCGATTACCAGGGCCGCAGCTGGTACGTGCCCAGCTATCGCTTCGGCGAGTACAAGATATGGGGATTGTCGGCGATCATGATCGTCGAACTCGTCAACCTGATGTATGACGCCCGGATCAGCCTGCATCGGCCTCCCGAGCATTACACCGCCATCTGACCGCCATCTGAACGTAGTGCGGCCGGGTGCCGTGCCGACCATTGCCGCGTCGAGGAGATCACATGAAATACCGTCTGGGCGACTCGCGCGTCGAAACCCATCCCGACAGCTGGGTCGCACCCAATGCCACCCTCATCGGCAAGGTGCGCCTGCAGGCCGGGGCCAGCGTGTGGTTCGGCGCCGTGCTGCGCGGCGACAACGAGCTGATCGACATCGGCGAGCACAGCAACGTGCAGGACGGCACCGTGATGCATACCGATGCCGGCGTGCCGCTGACCATCGGTCGCGGCGTGACCATTGGCCACAATGCCATGCTGCATGGCTGCACTGTGGACGACTTCAGCCTGATCGGGATCAACGCCGTCATTCTCAACGGCGCCAGGATCGGCAAGCACTGCATCATCGGCGCCAACTCGCTGATTGCCGAGGGTAAGGAAATTCCCGATGGATCGCTGGTCATGGGCTCGCCGGGCAAGGTCGTGCGCGAGCTGAGCGAAGCCCAGAAGCGCATGCTCGAAGCCAGCGCCGCGCACTATGTGCACAATGCCCAGCGCTATGCTCGCGAACTGATCGAGCAGGACTCGTGAATTCTCTGCCCAAGCCGGTCAAGTCTCCGTGCATCAGTGTCTGCGCCCTGGATGAGCAGGATGTGTGCACGGGCTGCCAGCGCACCGCCGCGGAAATTACCCAGTGGGGGCGCATGAGCGACGACCAGCGCCGCGCCGTGCTGCGCCTCGCCCATGAGCGAGCCGTGGCCCAGGGCCTGGTATTTGCGGGCGGCTGATCCAGCCCTTGCCTGTGGGCGGCGAGACTGGCGCACGCAAAGCCGCGTTGAGTTAAAATGCCCGCCCCTGTCGGGTCGGCCTGCGTGCTGCCCCTCGATCCAGACGATTCCCTGAGGACCTGAAATGACCCGTATCGGAACCCCCCTGTCGCCGACCGCGACCCGCGTACTGCTGTGCGGCTGCGGCGAGCTGGGCAAGGAAGTGGTGATCGAGCTGCAACGCCTGGGCGTCGAAGTCATCGCCGTAGACCGTTACGCCGATGCGCCGGCCATGCAAGTGGCCCATCGCAGCCACGTCATCAACATGCTCGATGGCGCTGCCTTGCGGTCGGTCATCGAAGCGGAAAAACCGCACTACATCGTGCCCGAGATCGAGGCCATCGCCACCGCCACGCTGGTGGAGCTGGAGTCCGAAGGCTTCACCGTGGTGCCGACTGCGCGCGCAGCCCAGCTGACCATGAACCGCGAGGGCATTCGCCGCCTGGCCGCCGAAGAGCTGGACCTGCCGACCTCGCCGTACCATTTTGCCGACACCTTCGAAGACTACGCACGGGCCGTGCAGGATCTGGGTTTCCCGTGCGTGGTCAAGCCGGTCATGAGCTCTTCGGGCAAGGGCCAGAGCCTGCTGCGCTCGGCGGCCGATGTGCAGGAAGCGTGGGACTATGCCCAGGAGGGCGGGCGCGCCGGCAAGGGCCGTGTCATCATCGAAGGTTTCATCGACTTCGACTACGAGATCACCTTGCTGACCGTCCGCCACGTTGGCGGGACGACGTTCTGCGCACCGGTTGGCCACCGGCAGGAGAAGGGCGACTATCAAGAGTCCTGGCAGCCCCAGGCGATGAGCCCGGTGGCCCTGGCCGAGTCGGAGCGGGTGGCGCGTGCAGTGACTGAAGCCCTGGGTGGGCGCGGCCTGTTCGGCGTCGAACTGTTCATCAAGGGTGATCAGGTGTGGTTCAGCGAGGTCTCGCCGCGTCCGCACGATACCGGCCTGGTCACCCTGATTTCCCAGGATCTGTCCCAGTTCGCCTTGCACGCACGCGCCATTCTCGGGTTGCCGATCCCGCTGGTCCGGCAGTTCGGGCCATCCGCCTCGGCGGTGATCCTGGTCGAAGGCAACTCTCGCCAGACCGCCTTCGACAACCTCGGCGCGGCACTGGCCGAACCGGATACGGCGCTGCGTCTGTTCGGCAAGCCCGAGGTCAATGGGCAACGGCGCATGGGCGTGGCCCTGGCCCGCGACGAATCGATCGAGGCAGCCCGGGCCAAGGCCACGCGCGCCTCGCAAGCGGTCAAGGTCGAACTGTAAGGTCTGAGTCGACCGGTGCCTGCCGAGCGGCGGCGCCGGTTTTGCGAGGGTGCGACACCGCCGTCACGCCGCTGGCAGGCTGCTCGCGTGCCATATAAGCACCCGTGACGCACGGTTTTCCTCGGTCTCGAGAATTTCCATGCGATAGCGTCCGATCTTCAGGCACACCGCGCTGGCGGGGATGCTTTCCAGCGCCTCGGTCACCAGGCCGTTCAAGGTCTTGGGGCCATCGCTGGGCAGGTGCCAGCCCAGGCTCTTGTTGATGTCGCGAATGGAGGCCTGGCCTTCGACCACGAAGCGGCCATCCAGCTGCGGATGGATATGCGGATTGGCCAGCGCATCGTCGTCTTCGAACTCGCCGACGATCTCTTCCAGAATGTCTTCCAGGGTGACGATGCCCTGCACCTCGCCATATTCGTCGACGACGATGCCCAATCGGCGTTGCTGCTTGTGGAAATTCAGCAGCTGCATCTGCAGGGGCGTGCTTTCGGGCACGAAGTAAGCTTCATAGCAGGCGGCCAGCAAGGCCTCGATGGTGAGTTCGCGGTGCGGCAGCAGGTGGCTGATCTGGCGGGTATTGAGCACCCGTTCGACATGGTTGATGTCGTTGTGGAAGACCGGCAGGCGGGTATGGCGGCTGATCATCAGCTGGTCGATGATCTCGTCCAGCGAATCTTCCAGATTGATGCCGTCGATTTCGTTGCGCGGCACCAGGATGTCGTTGACGGTGATCTTGTCCAGCGCATGGATGCTGTTGGCCAGGTGCGGTTTGTTGCTGCGCGCTTCGGCGGCCAGTTCGTCCAGCACACTACGCGGTATGGCAGGCTCCTGCTGGGCGCCTTTGCCGGGTTCCTTGCGGGCGAACGGCACGACCAGCAGCCGCGCGGCGCCGTCCAGTAGCCATGCCAGCGGCCAGACCAGCTTGAGTGGCGGCGCCAGGAGGGCATTGGCCATGCCGATGAACGGCCGCGGGTAGCGCTGGGCAAGGCGGCGTGGCAGGTAGTCGGCCAGCACCAGCAGGGCGAGCATGGTGCCCAGGCCACCGAGCCAGGCGCCATGGGCGCCGCGCAGATAGATGCCAAGCGTTACCCCCAGGGTAACCGCCATGGCGCGGGCCAGGGTATTGAGCAGCACCAGGCTGGGCAGCGGCGCCTGCAGCGCCGGTCGATCGCCATTGCGCCCGGTAGGGCGCTGTGCGGCCAGCGTGTGCAGCGCGGCTTCCACTGCGCAAAGCAGCGCGGCGAGGAGAATTGCCAGCGCCAGCGCGCCGAGCATCGGCCCTAGGGGCAGAGTGTCCATGGGTGACCTGTCAGATGTGCAGAATGTATTCGCGAACCAGCTTGCTGCCGAAATAGGCCAGCATCAGCAGGCAGAAGCCGGCCAGCGTCCAGCGAATGGCCTTGTGCCCGCGCCAGCCCAGGCGATTGCGTCCCCACAGCAGCACGCTGAAAACGATCCAGGCCAGGCAGGCGAGCAGGGTCTTGTGCACCAGGTGTTGCGCGAACAGGTTCTCGACGAACACCCAGCCTGAAATCAGTGACAGCGACAGCAGTGCCCAGCCGGCCCAGATGAAACCGAACAGCAGGCTTTCCATGGTCTGCAGCGGCGGGAAATTCTTGATCAGCCCTGCCGGATGCTTGTGCTTGAGCTGGTGGTCCTGCAGCAACAGCAGCAACGACTGGAACACGGCGATAGTGAACATGCCATAGGCCAGGATGGACAGCAGGATGTGCGTGAGAATGCCTGGCTCTTCGTGGATCAGCGGTGCAGTCCCGCCGGGCGCGAACTGGGCGATCAGAATGGTCGCCAGGCCCAGGGGAAACAGCAGCACCAGCAGGTTTTCCACGGGTATCTGGCTGGTGGCCAGCAGGGTCAGGGCGATCACCGCCACGGCGATCAGGCTGGCCGCGCTGAAGAAGTCCAGGCTCAGCCCCAGGGGGGTGAGCAACTGCGAGAACAACGCGCAGCCGTGGGCAATCACGGCCAGGAAGCCGAACAGGTAGAGCACGCGCTTGTCAGCCTTGCCGCCTTGGCCGATACGGGTTGCCTGATAGGCAGTCGCAGCGGCGTACAGGCAGGCGGCGGCGAGGGTGGGGATTAGACTGGGTGACAAGGGGAGCATAGGTCCTGTGGAGCACAAGCCGGAAAGTGCCTGAGTTTGGCATCAAATGCCCGCCGACGAAAGACTGCATACCGCGCAGTGTCCGTGGCACCCACTCTTGGTTATAATCGCCGGCCTGCTCTTGCCGCCACAACCTCGGCTCAACCAGAGCCAGAAAGGATCGCGACATGTTTGAAAACCTTACAGACCGCCTCTCGCAGACGCTTCGCCACGTTACCGGCAAAGCCAAGCTGACCGAGGACAACATCAAAGACACCCTGCGCGAAGTGCGCATGGCGCTGCTCGAAGCCGACGTCGCCTTGCCGGTGGTGAAGGACTTCGTCAACAAGGTCAAGGAGCGTGCGGTCGGCACGGAGGTTTCGCGCAGCCTGACCCCAGGCCAGGCGTTCGTGAAGATCGTCCAGGCCGAGCTCGTCGAGATGATGGGCGCGGCCAACGAGGAACTGAGCCTGGCGGTGACCCCGCCGGCGGTCATCCTCATGGCCGGCCTGCAGGGTGCGGGCAAGACCACCACCGCCGGCAAGCTGGCGCGCTACCTCAAGGAGCGCAAGAAGAAGACGGTGATGGTGGTGTCGGCAGACGTCTACCGCCCGGCAGCCATCAAGCAGCTGGAAACCCTGGCCAACGATATCGGCGTGACCTTCTTCCCGTCGGACATCAGCCAGAAGCCCGTGGACATCGCCAACGCCGCGATCCGCGAGGCCAAGCTCAAGTTCATTGACGTGGTCATCCTCGACACCGCCGGGCGCCTGCACATCGACGCCGAGATGATGGGCGAGATCCAGCAGCTGCACGCGGCGGTCAAGCCTGCCGAAACCCTGTTTGTGGTCGACGCCATGACCGGCCAGGACGCAGCCAACACGGCCAAGGCCTTCGGTGATGCGCTGCCGCTCACCGGTGTGATCCTGACCAAGGTCGACGGCGACGCTCGCGGCGGTGCCGCACTGTCGGTGCGTGCCATCACCGGCAAGCCGATCAAGTTCATCGGCATGGGCGAGAAGAGCGAAGCGCTCGAGCCGTTCCACCCCGACCGCATCGCCTCGCGCATCCTGGGCATGGGCGACGTGCTCAGCCTGATCGAGCAAGCCGAGCAGTCGCTGGACAAGGACAAGGCCGACAAGCTGGCCAAGAAGCTGAAGAAGGGCAAGGGCTTCGACCTCGAAGACTTCCGCGACCAGCTCGTACAGATGAAGACCATGGGCGGCCTGGGCGGCCTGATGGACAAGCTGCCGAGCATCGGCGGTGTGAACCTCTCGCAGATGGGCAACGCCCAGAATGTCGCCGAGAAGCAGTTCAAGCAGATGGAAGCCATCATCAACTCCATGACCCCGGCCGAGCGCCGCGACCCCGAGGTGATCAGCGGCTCGCGCAAGCGTCGCATCGCCATGGGCTCGGGTACCCAGGTGCAGGACATCGGTCGCTTGATCAAGCAGCACAAGCAGATGCAGAAGATGATGAAGAAGTTCTCGACCAAGGGCGGCATGGCCAAGATGATGCGCGGTATGGGCGGCATGCTGCCCGGCGGCGGTGGCGGCATGCCCAAGATGTAACCCATTGCGTCGGTACGAGAACCCTGTGGGAGCCTGCTCCCACAAGCGCATCCCTCGTGCCGATGAATACCCTGGCCATGTGGCCAAACTCCGTTGCTTGCAACGGCTCATAGGCAAATCCTCGCTGCAAGCCTCGACCTATCGGAAAAAGGCATTTGCAAATGTCCGTGTATTCCTTGAGAATATGCGGCCTTTCGGGCACCCGTGTGCCCGCTGTGCATTATGATTTGCAGCACCGACTACAGGAACGATGTTCAATGCTAACCATCCGTCTTGCCCGTGGCGGCTCCAAAAAGCGCCCGTTTTACCAACTGACCGTAACCGACTCGCGCAACCCGCGTGACGGTTCCCACAAAGAGCACGTGGGTTTCTTCAACCCTGTTGCCCGTGGTCAGGAAATCCGTCTGTCCGTGAACCAAGAGCGCGTCAACCACTGGTTGAGCGTTGGTGCACAGCCTTCTGAGCGCGTTGCTCAGTTGCTGAAGGAAAATGCCAAGGCCGCGGCCTGAGCAATATGAACGCGACGCCAGATTCCGCTGATGACTTGATCGTCGTCGGCAAGATTTTCTCGGTACACGGCGTTCGCGGCGAGGTGAAGGTCTTTTCCTTTACCGATCCGATTGAAAACCTGCTGCAGTACACCTCCTGGACGCTCCGGCGCGAAGGCGTGACCAAGCAGGTAGAGCTGGTCAGCGGCCGATCCACGCAAAAGGATCTGGTTGCCAAGTTGAAAGGCCTGGACGATCGCGACGAAGCACGTCTTCTGTCCGGTTACGAGATTTGCATCTCGCGCAGCCTTTTGCCCGACCTGGCCGAAGATGACTACTACTGGTATCAGCTTCAGGGCCTGAAAGTCATCGACCTGCAAGAGCAATTGCTCGGCACCGTCGATCACCTGTTGGAGACCGGCGCCAACGATGTAATGGTGGTGAAGCCCTGCGCGGGCAGCCTGGATGATCGTGAACGCCTGTTGCCCTATACGGCGCAATGCGTGTTGAAGGTCGACCTGGCCGCTGGCGAGATGAGGGTGGATTGGGACGCGGACTTCTAGGCGATGGCAACCCTTCGCGTGGAAGTGATCACCCTGTTCCCCGAGATGTTCTCGGCCATCAGCGAGTACGGCATTACCAGCCGCGCGGTGAAACAGGGGTTGTTGCAATTGACCTGCTGGAATCCGCGGGACTACACCACGGACCGTCACCACACAGTGGATGACCGGCCCTTCGGCGGTGGTCCGGGAATGGTGATGAAGATCAAGCCCCTGGAAGACGCTCTGGTTCAGGCCAAGGCTGCGGCAGGGGAAGCGGCGAAGGTGATCTACCTTTCGCCCCAGGGCCGGCCGCTGGTACAGGGTGCGGTGAAACAACTGGCGACGTCCGAATCCTTGATTCTGATCGCTGGGCGGTACGAAGGCATCGACGAGCGTTTCATTGAAGCTCATGTCGATGAAGAGTGGTCTGTTGGCGACTATGTGCTGTCGGGCGGTGAATTGCCTGCCATGGTCCTGATCGATGCGGTTACACGGCTGCTGCCCGGAGCTTTGGGGCATGCGGACTCCGCGGAGGAAGATTCCTTCACCGACGGTCTGCTGGATTGCCCGCACTACACCCGACCGGAGGTGTATGCGGATCAGCGTGTTCCCGACATATTGCTTAGCGGCAATCATGCACACATCCGGCGCTGGCGTTTGCAGCAGTCCCTTGGGCGGACCTACGAACGACGTGCCGATCTTCTGGAAAGACGCTCGCTTTCTGGAGAAGAGAACAAGCTGCTGGCGGAGTACCTCCGCGAGCGGGACGATAGTTAACGTATCGATGGTAAGTCAGACGATTTACCTTAGGAGCACAGCATGACCAACAAAATCATCCTTGCACTCGAAGCAGAGCAGATGACCAAAGAAATCCCTCCCTTTGCCCCGGGCGACACCATTGTCGTTCAGGTGAAAGTGAAGGAAGGCGATCGCTCGCGTCTGCAGGCGTTCGAAGGCGTTGTTATCGCCAAGCGCAACCGCGGCGTGAACAGTGCTTTCACCGTTCGTAAAATCTCCAACGGTGTAGGTGTAGAGCGTACTTTCCAGACCTACAGCCCGCAGATCGACAGCATGGCCGTGAAACGTCGTGGTGACGTGCGCAAAGCCAAGCTGTACTACCTGCGCGACCTGTCTGGTAAAGCAGCACGTATCAAGGAAAAACTGTCCTGAGTACAGTTTGTTTCTGATGCAGGAAAAGGCAGCCTTCGGGCTGCCTTTTTTGTGGGCGAAAGTGTGTAGGCGAGCGTGAACGGGTGGGTAAGGTTCATGTGGGAGGGGGGCGGGCGGCGAGCCCTCTGCCCGAAGGCGTCGCCCTGACGCTGCGCCCTGTTATCATCCCCGCACCCCCACAGCCCTGCGATTGCGATGCCTGCCCTCGACCACCCCCTGATCGACCAATTTCTCGATGCCTTGTGGCTGGAAAAAGGCCTATCGGAAAACAGCCGCAACAGTTACCGCAGCGACCTTGCATTGTTCAATGGTTGGTTGCACGAGCGCGGCATCGCGCTGGAGGCGGCGGGCCGCGATGTACTGCTCGATCACCTGGCCTGGCGGGTCGAGCAGGGTTACAAGGCGCGCTCCACGGCACGCCTGCTGTCGGGCGCGCGCGGCTTCTATCGCTACCTGCTGCGCGAAAAGCTGATCGGTGCCGACCCGACGCTGCAGATCGACATGCCGCAACTGGGCAAACCGTTGCCGAAATCGTTGTCCGAAGCCGACGTCGAAGCGTTATTGCAGGCGCCCGATCTGAGCGAGCCGATCGGCCAGCGGGATCGCGCCATGCTCGAGGTGCTGTATGCCTGCGGCCTGCGCGTGACCGAGTTGATCAGCCTGACCCTGGACCAGGTCAATCTGCGCCAGGGTGTATTGCGCGTGGTGGGCAAGGGCAACAAGGAGCGCCTGGTGCCGATGGGTGAGGAAGCGGTGGTCTGGGTCGAGCGGTACCTGCGCGACGGACGTCACGAACTGCTCGGCGGCAGGCCCAGCGACGTGGTCTTCCCCAGCCAGCGCGGCGAGCAGATGACGCGACAGACCTTCTGGCATCGGATCAAGCATCAGGCCCAGGTCGCCGGCATCGCCAAGTCGCTGTCGCCGCACACGCTGCGCCACGCCTTCGCGACGCATCTGCTCAATCACGGTGCGGATCTGCGCGTGGTGCAGATGCTGCTCGGCCACAGCGATCTGTCGACCACGCAGATCTACACCCACGTGGCACGCGCGCGTCTGCAGGAGCTTCATGCCAGGCATCATCCGCGCGGATGAAACAACGTGCTCCAAGGCTGTGTCGAGGGTTGTCCAGAGTCGGTCTTGGCCAATGAATGTGGTAGGCTTGCCCGGTTTATGCAGCGGGCTGTGACGAGCTGATCGTCCACCGCCCCTCAAGTCCGTCGCTCCAGGAGTTCCCATGCGCGTGACCCGCCTTTTCGCCGCCGCAGCCCTTGCGCTGGCCAGCACCTTTGCCGTTGCCGACCCGGCTGCGGAACAAGCGATTCGCAAGACCCTGCAGACCCTGCAACTGGAAGTGCCGATCGAAAGCGTCGCCGCCAGTCCGCTCAACGGCTTGTACGAGGTCAAGCTCAAGGGCGGTCGCGTGCTTTACGCCAGCGCCGACGGTCAGTTCGTCATGCAGGGCTACCTGTTCCAGATCCAGGACGGCAAGCCGGTCAACCTCACCGAGAAAACCGAGCGACTGGCCATTGCCAAGACCGTCAACGCGATCCCGGTAGCCGATACCGTTGTGTACCCCGCGGTGGGCGAAACCAAGTCGCACATCACGGTCTTCACCGATACCACCTGTCCGTACTGCCACAAGCTGCACGCCGAAGTCCCCGAGCTGAACCGCATGGGTGTCGAGGTCCGCTACGTGGCGTTCCCGCGCCAGGGCTTGAAGTCGGCCGGTGACGAACAGCTGCAGGCTGTCTGGTGCTCCAAGGACCGCAAGGCAGCGATGGACAAGATGGTATCGGGCGACACCATCAAGGCGCCTTCATGCGCCAACCCGGTGGCCAGGCAGTTCGAGCTGGGCCAGTCGATCGGCGTCACCGGCACGCCAGCCATCGTGCTGGAGAACGGTCAGGTCATTCCGGGTTACCAGCCGGCCGCCAACGTCGCCAAGCTGGCTCTCGACGCGAAAGGCTGAGTGGCACTCGCACGTCATCAATAGCCGAAGGCTCACGGCCTGCGGCCAGTATCACGACCGTCATCGAGGCGGTCGTTTCATGGGGAGTTCAGAGTGAAACCGGTCAAAGTAGGCATCTGTGGGTTAGGTACCGTCGGTGGCGGCACCTTCAACGTACTTCAGCGCAACGCCGAGGAGATTGCCCGCCGTGCCGGGCGCGGTATTGAAGTGGCGCAGATTGCGATGCGCTCGCAGAACCCCAATTGCCAGATCGCCGGTACCCCCATTACCAACGATGTCTTCGCCGTGGCCTGCAACCCGGATATCGATGTCGTCATCGAGCTGATCGGTGGCTACGGCATCGCGCGCGAGCTGGTACTCAAGGCTATCGAAAACGGCAAGCACGTGGTCACCGCCAACAAGGCGCTGATTGCAGTGCACGGCAACGAGATCTTCGCCAAGGCACGCGAGAAGGGCGTGATCGTTGCGTTCGAAGCCGCCGTGGCGGGTGGCATCCCGGTGATCAAGGCCATTCGCGAAGGTCTTTCGGCCAACCGCATCAACTGGGTCGCGGGCATCATCAACGGTACTGGCAACTTCATCCTGACCGAAATGCGCGAGAAGGGCCGTACCTTCGAGGACGTCCTGGCCGAAGCGCAGGCCCTGGGTTATGCCGAGGCCGACCCCACCTTCGACGTCGAAGGTATCGACGCGGCGCACAAATTGACCATTCTGGCGTCCATCGCCTTCGGCATTCCGCTGCAGTTCGACAAGGCCTACACCGAAGGCATCACCCGCCTGACCACGGCCGACGTCAACTACGCCGAAGCCCTGGGCTACCGCATCAAGCATCTGGGTGTGGCGCGCAGCACCGAGCGCGGTATCGAGCTGCGGGTGCACCCGACGCTGATCCCGGCCGACCGTCTGATCGCCAACGTCAATGGCGTGATGAACGCAGTGATGGTCAACGGCGACGCGGCCGGTTCAACCCTGTTCTACGGTGCCGGTGCGGGCATGGAGCCGACTGCCTCGAGCGTGGTCGCCGACCTGGTCGACGTGGTCCGCGCCATGACCTCGGACCCGGAGAATCGCGTGCCGCACCTGGCCTTCCAGCCGGATTCGCTTTCCGCTCACCCGATCCTGCCCATCGAGGCCTGCGAAAGCGCCTACTACCTGCGCATTCAAGCCAAGGATCATCCGGGCGTGCTGGCGCAGGTGGCGAGCATCCTCTCCGAGCGTGGCATCAACATCGAGTCGATCATGCAGAAAGAGGTCGAGGAACACGACGGCCTGGTGCCGATGATCCTGCTGACCCACCGCGTCGTCGAACAGCACATCAATGATGCCATCAAGGCGCTGGAAGCCTTGCAGGGCGTGGTTGGCCCGGTCGTGCGCATCCGTGTCGAGCACTTGAACTAAGCGGCAGCTGCCAGAGGAATTCGCAATGCGTTATATCAGTACTCGCGGTCAGGCCCCGGCCCTGAACTTCGAAGAGGTTCTGCTCGCCGGTCTGGCCAGTGACGGTGGCCTCTATGTCCCGGAAAACCTGCCGCGCTTCACCCAGGAAGAAATCGCCTCGTGGGCGGGGCTGCCTTATCACGAGCTGGCCTTCCGGGTCATGCGCCCGTTCGTCACCGGCAGCATTCCGGATGCCGATTTCAAGAAGATTCTCGAAGAAACCTACGCGGTATTCGCCCATGCATCCGTCGCACCTTTGCGCCAGCTGGGTGGTAACGAGTGGGTGATGGAGCTGTTCCACGGGCCAACGCTGGCGTTCAAGGACTTTGCCCTGCAGCTGCTGGGGCGGCTGCTCGACTACGTACTGGCCAAACGCAGCCAGCGTGTGGTGATCGTCGGCGCCACCAGTGGCGATACCGGTTCGGCCGCAATCGAAGGCTGCAAGCACTGCGAGAACGTCGATATTTTCATCCTGCATCCGCATGAGCGCGTGTCTGCGGTTCAGCGTCGGCAAATGACCACGATTACCGGCGACAACGTGCACAACATCGCCATCGAAGGCAATTTCGACGACTGCCAGGAAATGGTCAAGAACAGCTTCGCCGACCAGAGTTTCCTCAAGGGCACGCCGTTGGTTGCAGTGAACTCGATCAACTGGGCGCGGATCATGGCCCAGATCGTCTACTACTTCCACGCGGCCCTGCAGCTGGGCGGCCCGGCACGTTCGGTGGCGTTCTCGGTGCCCACCGGCAACTTTGGCGATATCTTCGCCGGCTATCTGGCGCGCAACATGGGCCTGCCGATCAACCAGTTGGTGGTGGCCACCAACCGCAACGACATCCTGCACCGTTTCATGAGCGGCAATCAGTACGTCAAGCAAACCCTGCACGCGACGTTGTCGCCGTCGATGGACATCATGGTGTCGTCGAACTTCGAACGCCTGCTGTTCGACCTGCACGGTCGCAACGGCGCGGCCATTGCAGGCCTGATGGACAACTTCCGCCAGGGCGGCGGTTTCAGCGTCGATGAGGAACGCTGGACCGAGGCGCGCAAGCTGTTCGACTCGCTGGCGGTCACCGACGAGCAAACCTGCGAGACCATCGCCCAGGTGTTCGCCGAGTGCGGCGAGGTCCTCGATCCACACACGGCCATTGGCGTACGCGCGGCGCGCGAGTGTCGTCGCAGCCTCGACACGCCCATGGTGGTGCTGGGAACGGCGCACCCGGTCAAGTTCCCCGAAGCCGTGCAAAAGGCCGGCGTAGGCAAGGCCCTGGAGTTGCCTGCGCACCTGGTCGATCTGTTCGAGCGCGAAGAGAAGTGCACCGTGTTGCCCAACGACCTGTCGGCCGTACAAGCCTTCGTCAGCCAACATGGCAATCGCGGCAAACCACTGTGATGGCATGCAGCCTCGCGTCTGACGCGATCTGAAACACATAAAGCCCGCCCGATGCGGGCTTTATGCTTTTTACAGTGCCAAGCTTATGCAACTTTTTCCTGGGCCCCTTTGGCCCGCAGGCAAGGATGCATGGCATGAAACCCACACTGACCTCGTTTCTCACGCTCGCAGGGGTGACGGCGTGGATGGCGGGGTTGTTCATGGCGGTTGCCATGCTTTCGCCCGGCCTGGCGTTCGCTGCCCAAAGCCTGCCCTTCGCCTTGGTTGCACCGTTCGCGCAGCTTTCTCCACTGCCCCTTTCCAGCACCGAACAGCAGTGGCTGCAACGCCACGGCACGCTCAGGGTGGGTGTTTCCCTGGCCGATCACGAACCCATCGACATCACCAGCGATCGCAACCGCTATCAAGGTGTGAGTGCCGACTACCTGAGCCTGATCGGCAGCCGCCTGGGGGTCGATCTGCGGGTGTTGGGGTTTGCCCAGCGCAGCGAGGCGGTGCAGGCGCTCAAGGATGGCGAAATCGATCTGCTGACCAGCGCCAATGCCTTCGAACAGGCCATCGACGGCCTGGCCTTTTCCAAGGAGTACATGCCTGATCGCGGCGTCATCGTACGGCGCGCGGGCAGCAAGCACAGCAGCGGCCTGGCCGGGGAGAAGGTCGCGCTGGTGGATGGCTATGCCGACGATGCCACGGTGCAGCGCGTGTATCCCGACAGCCGCATCGTGGTCGCACCCAGCCTGAGCAGTGGCCTGCAGGCGCTGCACCAGGGCGATGTCGACGCCATGATCAGCAACGAGGTGATCGTGCGCGCCTACAACGCACTGCGACCCTACCTGGCTCTGGATATCGTCGGCCCCAGCGGTCTGCCACCCGTGGGTTACACCATCGCCAGTCGCCAGGCCGATCCGATATTGGGGCAGATGGTCGAGCGGGCCCTGGCCAGCCTCGACGATGGTTTGCGCCGCGAGATCCTGACCCGCTGGACCACCGGGCTGGGGTCGGAAATCGGCCACCATCGGGTACCGCTGGAGCCTGCCGAACAAGCCTGGATCGCCCGGCACCGCCAGGTGCGTGTGGTCGCGACGCAGTATCCTCCCTACCTGTACCGGGACCGCCAGGGAAACTGGGTAGGGCTCAACAGTGAAGTGCTGGCAACGCTGTCGCACATGACGGGACTGCAGTTCGTCTACCTGCCTTCCAACTCGATGGCCCAGAGCCTGGAAATGCTGAAGCTTGGCAAGGCCGATATGAATACCACTCTCTCGGAAACGCCGGACCGCAAGGCCTTCCTGAGTTTCAGCCATTCGTTCGGTGGCCAGGGCTGGGTGTTCATCGTGCGCGCCGAGGACCTGCCCATCGGTCATCTGGACGAGCTGGCCGGCAAGGTCCTGGCGATTCCGGCCGAGCACGCCCTGGAAAGCGCGATCCGCAGCCAGTACCCGCACATCAAGCTGCGCCTGGTCAGCACCTACGACAAGGCGCGCGAGATGGTGGCGAGCGGCGAAGCGGATGCCACCATCGACAGTGAAGTCGGCGCCTATCGCGCGGTCGGCCGTTATCCGCCCGGCGTGCTCAAGGTCGGACGCAATGTCGACGGCGAATGGTCGCCCGACCGTTTTGCCATTCGTGCCTCGGAACCCGAGCTCACGTCCATCATCAACAAGGCGCTGGAGGCCTATCCGGTCGCGGAACTGCGTGCAGCGCGCCTGAAGTGGCTGGGTGCGGTAGTGCCTCCAGAGCCCATGTGGCAACGCATTGCCACCTGGGTCTATTGGCTGCTGGCAGCAGCGCTGGTGCTGGGCGCGGTGTCGCTGTTGTGGAGTGGTCGACTCAAGGCGCAGATTCGTCAGCGGCTCAAGGCCGAGCAGGCACTCAACGATCAGCTGGCATTCCAGCACGCGCTGCTCGATGGCATTCCCGGGCCCATCTATGTCCGCGACCTGCAGGCGCGGCTGTTGTCCTGCAACAAGAGTTACGAGCAGAGCTTTGCCACCCGTCTGCAGGACATCAAGGGTCGTACATTGCTGGAAGTCGCCGTGGTCAATGCCGACGAAGCGCAGCAGATGCACCGTGACTACCTCAGGCTGCTGGACGATCAGCAGCCGGTGTCGACCGATCGGCAGATCCAGATGCGCGGCCGCAAGGTTCACGCCTGGCAATGGATCGTGCCGTTCTATAACGCCGAGGGGCAGTTGCAGGGCCTGCTCGGTGGTTGGATCGACATCTCCGAACGCAAGCGCCTGGAAGACCAACTGGTCGAAGCGCGGCACATTGCCGAACAGGCCAACCAGGCCAAAAGCGCTTTTCTGGCGACCATGAGCCATGAGATCCGTACGCCCATGGCAGCCATCATCGGTCTGCTCGAGCTCGAGCGTGAACGGCGCAAGCGTGACGACCAGCCAGTGTCGCAGGCGCTGGAAGTGGCCTGGCGTTCGGCGCGGGACCTCATCGCCCTGATCGGCGACAGCCTGGACCTGGCGAAGATCGAATCGGGCAGCATGTTGCTGGCCGAGCAGGTAACCGAAGTGAGGCCGTTCTTCGAGGGCATGCTTAGCCTGTTCTCGGCCCAGGCCCAGCGCAAGGGCGTAGCGCTGCACCTCGATATTGCGCCGGGCGTGGCCAGCGCGTTCTGGTTCGATCCGCTGCGATTGCGGCAAGTGGTGCACAACCTGCTCGGCAACGCCTTGAAGTTCACCCGCCAGGGCAGCGTGAGCCTGGCGGTCGCGGCGCAGCCACTCAGTTCAGGCCAGTGGCACATGACCATTACCGTCAGCGACACAGGTGCGGGCATCACGCCCGCTCAACAGGCCAGGCTGTTCAGGCCGTTCGTCCAGGGTAACGTGGATGTGCAGCAGGAATCGGTCGGCACCGGCTTGGGTTTGAGCATCTGCAAGCAGCTGGTGCAGCTGATGGGTGGCACGATCAGCCTGCACAGCACCGAAGGCGAGGGGACACGGGTGGAAGTGCAGATCGAGGTGCGGCATCAGGCTGAACAGGACGCGATGCCGACCGTGCACGCTCGGCCCGACAGCGCCGCACTGGACATACTGGTCGTGGACGATCTGTCGGCTAACCGGATGGTACTGACCCAGCAGTTGCAGTTCCTCGGGCACCGGGTGCAGGACGCCAGCGACGGTGTGAGTGCGCTGGCGGCCTGGCAGGCCGGGCATTTCGATCTGGTGCTGACCGACTGCAATATGCCGGGCATGAACGGCCATGCCTTGTGCAAAGCCATCCGCCTGCAGGAGGCCGCGTCCGCCGCGCCTCCGGTCAGGCTCATCGGTTGCACCGCCAATGCCATGCAGGACGAGCGGTTGCGCTGCGCCGAAGCGGGCATGGACGAACTGCTGGTCAAGCCGATAGCGTTGGACAAGCTGGCGCAGATCATCGCCGACATGCAGCAAGGCCCGGCATTCTCCATGCAGGCGCTGCATCACCTGACCCAGGCGGATAACGCGGTCATCAGGCGAATGCTCGATGAGCTCTCGCGCAACCTTGAGGCTGAAAGCCAGACGTTGGCAGAAAGCGTCGAGACGCTCGATCGTGTGCGGCTGCACGAAGTGCTTCATCGGCTCCACGGCATCGCTTGTTTGATCGATGCCGCACCTCTGGCACGCGTGCTGGCCAAGGTGAACGCATGCTGCCGGTCGGGCAGCGATGAACAGTTGACCGTTCACGCTGCTGAGCTGAATCGCGAGATCGCCAGGCTGGCAACGGCGATAGCACGCTGCTAGGAAAATTCTCGGAAACTTTCGGACTTGTCCTATCCCAAGCGTGCCGCTTGCCCTTTAGAGTGCCCGTCAATGCGCAGCTCGATGCGCTCACTCGAGGTTTCATTCATGCGTTCGCTCAGAGTTCTGGTGCTTGAAGACATTCCGTACCAGCTGATCGCCATGCATCAGGTGCTCAATGCGTGTGGCGTGTTCGATGTCCTGACCGCGCAAAGTTTCAACGCGGCATGCCTTTCGCTGGAGAAGCGCCAGGGCGTCGACATTGTCATCTGCGAAATGACCGTGGCCGGCCTGGACATGGGCGAGCTGATCGGCCATCTGGCCGCAACCGGGTTGGCACGGGCGCTGGTCATCTACAGCAATGGGTCACAGCCGGTGGAACCGTTCACGGCATTGGCGCGGCAGCATCGGCTACCGCTGCTGGGCGTACTGCACACACCGGTGTCGGCCGCAGCAGTGCATGGCCTGTTGCAGGATTACCAGCGAAGCATGAGCGCACGGGCCTTGTTGCCCCTGCCGGAAGTGCACGAAATCAGTCACTTCGAGGGCGCCTGGTCTTTGCCTTTGCGTCCTTAGAACGGCCCGCCTACCCTGCGCACATCTGCCGCGGCCAGGTTCATTTCAGCCCGTGAGCCTGCAGGTAGATATACAGCGCAGCATCGTTGCCGATGCCCAGCTTGCGCATGGCGCTCACTTTCTGTGCACTGATCGTCTGCTTGCTGCGGTTGAGCTGCGCGGCGATTTCGTTGACCGAGAGCCCCTGCGCCAGCAGTCGCGTTATCTCGAGCTCGCGAGGTGACAGGTCGACATGGCCGGTGATCCGTCTTGCGGGGGTATCGCTGGGCAGTGCCAGGATGCTCTTCACCGATTGCGCCACGTAGGGTTTGTTGCGCTTGAGGCTGGCAATCGCCGTGGGCAGTTCGTTCACCAGGCTGGCCTTGCCCAGCAAACCAGCTACCCCCAGGTTGAGGATCGAACGCAACAGACCCGGGTTGGTCAGCATGGTCACCACCAGCACGGGCACCTTTGGCCAATGCCGGCGAACGTAGGCGATCAGCCGCAGGCCATCGCCCTGTTCCGTGGAGGGCATCATGAAGTCGGTGATCAACAGGCCACATTCGGTTTCGCCCAGGCAGCGTGTCAGCTCCTCCGGCGAGGAGGCTTCGGCCACCACGCGCAAACCGGGGTCTCGTTCCAGTACGGCGCGCAGGCCAACGCGAAAGATCGGATGGTCATCGGCCAGCACGATCCGCAGCGGGGCGATCAGTGGGTCGGTCAAGGCAGGCTCCGGTGACGGGCAAATCAGGCGATGAATTCTGGCACACCTGTGGTCCATTCCTGATCTGTTTTGTAGTCCATTTCTAAGCATGCAGGCGCCAAATCTAATAATCAGAAATGTCCTACATTCGCGCTGTCATATTCTATCGGCAACCTCGGTAATAGTCTGACACGGCTTGCTCAGAACTTTTTTCGCAGGGCAGGGGTCAGTGTCATGCACCTTAAGAATTCGAACAGACGAGTGGTGATGCGATGAAGAATATCAGCCTGTTGCTCAATGAAGCCCTGACGCCGTATCGCGTGACGCTCGAAGGGCAGGATAGCCTTGGCAATTGCCAGGTCGTGGTGATGAGCGCGGCTGGGAGCGTGGTGACCAAGCGTTTGGTCAACCGCAGTCAGTTCGAGGATCTGCGTTCGTTTACCGACGTGGTCGATGGTCTGCACCGCGATCTTCTGGTGGCAGAAGGGCGGCTGGAGCCGTCGATGATCGCGGCGCTGCGCAATGTTTCGCAAAATGCCGCTTTCAGCCACGCGCTGGTCTGACATTCATCGATGGATGGCCGCCTGTGTAATCCTCACTCAGCGCTGACTGCTCATGGCCTCTTTGCGCTGGGCATCGAACAGCGCAGTGGTTTCCCGCAAGTACGCCGGCCGTTCGGCGGGCGCCAGCCATTGGGCGTAGAAATCTGCCAACTGACCGTTCCTGAGGTCCAGCAACACCGAATTCAGTGCTGTCAGTACGCGCCGGCTGGCAGGGCTGTCGGAGCAACCGACATGAATGAACTGCGAGCGCGCTGAGCCCTCGATGGGGACTTGCACCAACTGTTCCGGATCCAGACCTTCCTGACGTGCCTGGTAGCGCGCTTCGTGCCAGTAGCCGAGCAGCGCCTTGATCCGGCCGAGTCTTTCCATGCGCAGCAGGCTGCCCATGGCGTCGTTGCCATGATGGGCCAGAAGCTGATAGCTGTCGGTGTCGGCGAGAATCCGGTCCACCACAGGGCCATAGCTGCGCTCGGCAATGATGCCCAGGGCCAGGGTTCTGCTGCGTAGAAGCGCGCCCAGGTCGACCTTGCCGTCTCGCATGAACTCGGCAATCAGCGGCAGGTCGCCGCGCTGCATGATCAGCATATTGCTCAGCACATTCATGCTGGGCACGGAATAAAGAATGCTGCGCGCCCGCTGTGCGGTCCAGAGCAGCGCAGGGTCGCAGTTGAGGCCGGGTTCGCCAAGCATCTGCGAGGCACGCGCCCGATTGACCCTGAGGACATTGTGGTCGTACTCGGGCAAGGCTGCGCGCAACAACGGCAGGGCCAGGTCGACGGCGCCCAGATTACGCGCCGGGCCGCTGGCGATGGTCAGCGGCGCCAGGTCGCGCAGCAGCCATGTAATGGTCTCGCGACCATGGGCGAGCGGTGAAGTGAGCAGGCACGAGCACACCGCCAGTGCCAGGAGAAGGCTGCTGGGCGGCAGAGTTCTGGAACACGAGTCCATGGCATTCCTTGCGCGGGGTGTGGGGCGTGGGTGTCCGTTTTTGAAACACTGCGCCATCTTTACCACACCCGGACCCATGATCAAAACGTGCCGCAGGGTCGCACTGCCCCGTGGTGGTCGTTGATCGGGCCCGCATCGGGTAGACTGTCGGCCTTTTCCTGTCCCCAAGAAGCCTGCCTAATGGCCCAGCCGTCGACCACCTACAAATTCGAACTCAACCTCACCGATCTTGACCGCAGCGTTTACCAGACCGTCAAGCAGACCATCGCGCGTCACCCCTCGGAAACCGAAGAGCGGATGACCGTGCGCTTGCTTGCCTACGCGCTGTGGTACAACGAGCAGGTGTCTTTCGGCCGTGGTCTGTCGGATGTCGACGAGGCTGCCTTGTGGGAAAAGAGCCTGGATGGCCGGATCCTGCATTGGATCGAAGTCGGCCTGCCCGATGCCGATCGCCTGACCTGGTGTTCGCGGCGTACCGAACGCACCAGCCTGTTGGCCTACGGCAGTTTGCGCGTATGGCAGACCAAGGTGGTCGATGCGGTGAAGAACCTGAAGAACGTCAACATCGCCGCGGTGCCTCAGGAGGTGCTCGAGACCCTGGCCAAGGATATGCCGCGGGTCATCAAGTGGGACGTCATGATCAGCGAGGGCACGGTGTTCGTCACCGATGACCGCGGTCAGCACGAAGTCCAGCTCGAGTGGCTGCTGGGCGAGCGCTAGGCCGCCCAGGTTTCAACCTTCTTCCTTTGTCTTGCAGTGAGAACCGCCCCAGGCCCCATGCGCATCGAACCCCGTCAGTTGCCCCAGACCCTGCCTTTCCTCGGCGACATGCCGCCCTTGCTGAATCGTCTTTATGCGGCACGTGGCGTGTCGAGCGCAGAGGAGCTGGACAAGAGCTTGGCGCGCCTGATTCCCTTTCAGCGGCTCAAGGGCATCGAGGCCGCCGTCGAGCTGCTGGTGACGGCGATCGACCAGCGCCAGCGCATCCTGATCGTCGGCGATTTCGATGCCGACGGTGCCACGGCAAGCGCGGTCGGTGTGCTCGGCCTGCGCCTGCTGGGCGCCGCTCACGTCGACTACCTGGTGCCCAATCGCTTCGAGTATGGCTATGGCCTGACCCCGGAAATCGTCGCAGTCGCCCTGCAGCGCGAGCCGCAATTGCTGGTTACGGTCGACAACGGCATTTCCAGCGTCGAAGGTGTGGCTGCGGCCAAGGCTGCCGGGCTGCAGGTGCTGGTCACCGATCACCACTTGCCGGGGCACGAGTTGCCGGCTGCTGATGCCATCGTCAACCCCAACCAGCCAGGCTGCGAGTTCCCCAGCAAGAATCTGGCGGGCGTCGGGGTGATTTTCTACGTGCTGATGGCACTGCGGGCGCGGCTGCGCCAGCTGGGCCGCTATGCACAGGTGCCGCAGCCCAATATCGGCGAGCTGCTGGACCTGGTGGCACTGGGCAGCGTGGCGGACGTCGTGCCGCTGGACGCCAACAACCGCATCTTGGTGCACCAGGGCCTGGAGCGCATTCGTGCGGGCCGTGCGCGGCCGGGCATCACGGCAATCCTTGAAGTGGCACGCCGAGAGCATGCGCGTATCACCTCGACCGACCTGGGGTTCATTCTCGGGCCGCGACTCAACGCAGCCGGCCGCCTGGACGATATGAGCCTGGGCATCGAGTGCCTGCTGAGCACCGATCTGCCCAGCGCCCAGACCATCGCGGCGCAGCTCGATGGCTTGAATCAGGACCGCAAGTCGATCGAGCAAGGCATGCAGCGTGAGGCCCTGGCTCAGCTCAAGGACCTGGCGCTGGAGTCGATGCCGTTTGGCTTGTGCCTGTTCGATGCGCAATGGCATCAGGGTGTGATCGGCATCCTCGCTTCGCGTCTCAAGGAGCGCTACCACCGCCCGACGATTGCCTTCGCCGACGCCGGTGACGGGCTGCTCAAAGGCTCGGCACGCTCGGTCCAGGGCTTCCATATCCGTGACGCGCTGGACGCGGTGGCGGCCAGGCATCCGCAATTGATCAGCAAGTTCGGTGGGCATGCGATGGCCGCCGGGCTGACCCTGCCGCAGGAGAATTTCCCGGCGTTCTGCGAGGCATTCGACGCGCAGGTGCGCACCCAGCTGTGCGAGGAAGACCTGACCGGGCGCCTGCTGTCGGACGGTACCCTGGGCGTCGAGGAATTCCATCTGGAGCTGGCGCGCGCCCTGCGCAATGCCGGCCCGTGGGGGCAACATTTCCCGGAGCCGATGTTCCATGGGGTGTTCCAGTTGGTGGAGCAGCGGGTGGTTGGCGAGCGACACCTGAAGGTGACGCTCAAGACCGAGTGCGGCAGCGTCAGCCTGGACGGCATCGCGTTCGGCGTCGACCGCGAGGTGTGGCCCGATCCATCGGTACGCTGGGTGCAGTTGGCCTACAAGCTGGATCTCAACGAGTTCCGCGGGCGGGAAACGGTGCAGTTGCTGATTACCCACATCGAGCCGCGCTGAGCCGTACGACCCTGCTCGGCCGCGGAACCACGCTCGCGGCTCGGTTGTCGACTAGTCTTCGAGAACGAGACAGGCACGTCCGCAGCCGTGTTCGAGCGGACGCTTCTCGTCCCATCTGAAACTGCCAACCGAGGTGCCCGATGAGCATGTTGCTCGAACCCTATACCCTGCGCCAGTTGACCCTGCGCAACCGCATCGCCGTATCGCCGATGTGCCAGTACTCCAGTGTCGATGGCCTGGCCAACGACTGGCACCTGGTGCATCTGGGCAGTCGCGCCAGTGGCGGTGCCGGTCTGGTCTTCACCGAGGCCACCGCGGTGACGGCAGAGGGTCGCATCACGCCTGAAGACCTGGGCCTGTGGAACGACGAGCAGATCGAACCGCTGCAGCGCATCACCCGCTTCATTACCTCGCAAGGCGCGGTGCCGGCCATCCAACTGGCCCACGCCGGGCGCAAGGCCAGCACTTGGCGGCCTTGGCTGGGCAAGCATGGCAGCGTGCCTGTCAATGAAGGCGGCTGGGTGCCGGTGGGCCCGTCGCGTATCGCCTTCGACCCGCAGCACACCGCGCCGACCGCACTGGATGAAGCAGCCATCAAGGACATCATCCAGGCGTTCGTCGACGCGACTCGTCGCGCGCTGACCGCCAATTTCAAGGTAGTCGAGGTGCATGCGGCGCACGGCTATCTGCTGCACCAGTTCCTGTCGCCGATCAGTAACCAGCGTCAGGACAGTTACGGCGGCAGCTTTGAAAATCGCATCCGTCTCACTCTGGAAGTCACCCAGGCGATTCGCGACATCTGGCCTGAAGAATTGCCCGTGTTCGTGCGTGTGTCGGCCACCGATTGGGTCGAAGACGGCTGGAACCCGGACGAGACCGTCGAGCTGGCCAAGCGCCTGAAAGCGCTGGGCGTGGATCTGATCGACGTGTCGTCGGGCGGTACCTCGGCCAATGCCGAGATCCCGACCGGGCCTGGTTATCAGACGCGCTTTGCCGAGCGAGTCCGCAAAGAGGCGGATCTTGCCACGGGCACCGTCGGGATGATCACCGATCCCGCGCAGGCCGAACACATCCTGCGCACTGGCCAGGCCGACGTCATCCTGCTGGCGCGTGAGCTGTTGCGTGATCCGTACTGGCCGCTGCACGCCGACGAAGACCTGGGTGGTCGTCTGGCCACATGGCCCGCCCAGTACCAGCGCGCCACCCATCGCGACCAGCCGATTGTGGAATCGGACCTTCGCGACTGAGTGGCGCTGCGGCGTTTCGGTGATGTCATCCTCGCCCGCAAAAAGGGCGGGCGAGGATGCTGGCTGAGGTCAGCGCATCACACGTACTTGCGTTTCTCCGCTGCGGGCGGCAGGTACTGATAGAGCCAGGTTTCGCTGAGGGTACGCCCCTGGGTCTTGATGAACAGGCGCATGTCCACCGGATCGACGCTGTCGCTGGTCGGGTACCAGTCGAACAGCACGCGGAAGCCCTTGATGTCGGGCAGCTCGAGTACCTGAACGTCCTGCACCTTGCCACCCGAAGCCGTGATGATGGGCTCGATCGGCGTTTTCAGCGATTCAAGCCCGCCGCCGGCGAAGTCCACGGCAAAACGCCGCGCCCAGACATTCGGATAGTGTTCACCCGGTGCCCAGCCTTCGGTGAAACCGCCCATCCCCGAGCGCGTCGCTGCAACGCGGGCCAGCGGTGTACCGATCGGCGCCAGGGCGCTCCAGTACAGTTTGTAACCGAAATTAAGGGCATCGCCGGCCTTGACCGGTGATTTGGGTGTCCAGAAGGCAACGATGTTGTCCATGGTTTCACCGGTGGTCGGCAGTTCCACCAGGTCGATGGAGCCTTCGCCCCAGGCGGTGGTGGGCTCGACCCACAGGCTGGGGCGCTTGTGGTACCAATCGACCGTGTCCTGGTAGTTGCTGAAGTCGTGGTCGGTCTGGATCAGGCCGAAGCCTTTTGGATCGACATCGGCGAAGGCGTTGAAGCGCACCCGGTCCGGGTTGTTCAACGGCCGGCAGATCCATTCGCCGTTGCCGCGCCACATGGCCAGCCGGTCGGAGTCGTGGATTTGCGGGTGGATGGTGTCGCACATGCGCCGCTCGTGGTTGCCGCAGCTGAACATGCTGGTCATCGGCGCCACGCCCAGTTGCTCGATGTCCTGGCGCGCATGGATGTGCGCGTCGATGTCCATCACCACGCGCTCGGCCTGGCAGTCAATGTCGAAACGATAGGCGCCGGTGGCGCTGGGCGAGTCGAGCAGGGCGTAAACCACGAAGCGGGTACTGTCCTTGCCAGGCGTTTCGAACCAGAACTTGGTGAAATCGGGGAACTCTTCCTGCTTCTTGGCATAGGTGTCGATGGCCAGGCCGCGCGCGGACAGACCGTACTGCCCGGTGGCATCGACGGCGCGGAAGTAGCTGGCGCCGAGGAAGGACACCACGTCATGGCGGTCGAGCTTGGGTGCCTTGAACAGCTTGAAGCCGGCAAAGCCCAGGTCGCCCTTGAGCTGCGAGGTATCCACCGTGGTGTTCTTGTAGTCGAACAGCGGCGGATGGAAATGCACTTCACGCGCTTGTTTGCGCCCGGCGTCGACGCTGTACATGCGCACCGGCGTGCGGAACCCCATGCCCACATGGAAGAACTGCACGTCCAGTTGGCCCTTGAGGTCGTTCCACAGCGAATGATTGGCGTCGTAGGCAATTGCATTGAATTGCTGGGGGGTCATGTTTGCCAGGGTCGGCGGCAAGGTCTGCTTGTTGCTGACATAAGCCTGCGCGGCGAGACTCTTGGCCTGGGCCTTGAGCATGTCGAAAGTGAACGGTTCGGCTTCGCCGTCGGCGGTGGCGGCCAGGGCCTGGGCAGCGAACAATCCGGTGCCGGACAGTCCGGTATAGGCCGCGAGGGCCATCGACGCTTTCAGAAGGTGCCTGCGGTGCATAGATAACCTGTTCTGAATCAACCTCGGTCGCTCCAAGCGACCGGCGAGGCTCAAGTAGGAAGGTTTGGGCCTGCCTTGTCCAAACGCAGAGAACTGTACACAGATACCGTAATGACCGATGTGTTCGCAAACTCCTGTAAAAATTTTTTCACGTGCACTTTGTATCGACAGCGAGATCGGTGGTCGAGGCGCAGTGTTGAGAGCAAGCCTTTGCGCAACATCCCGAAGCAAATCACCGTGCGAGCCAGGCAACGGAATGCCCTTACTCTCGTCAAACGTATCTCCCATTGACGAGACCAAAAAATGAACACGCGTGGCTTGCTCGACCAGTTGTTCAAATCCGGCCAGGAACTGCTCAAGAACAAGGGCGGCGGTTCTTCCCCCCTGGGCGGTGCCGGTAGCACCGGTGGTGTTGCCGGCGCGCTCGGCGGCCTGCTCTCGGGCAAGGGCGGTGCGGGCGGCGCGCTGGGTGGCCTGCTGTCCGGCGGCAAGGGCGCACTGACCGGCGGCGCCATGGGCTTGCTGCTCGGCAACAAGAGCGCGCGCAAGTACGGTGGCAAGGTCTTGGCCTACGGTGGGTTGGCGGCACTGGGCGTGATTGCCTACAAGGCCTACGGCAATTGGCAGGCCCAGCAGCAGAACGCCCCTCGAGGCGAACCGCAGACGGTCGACCGAGTGCCACCCCAGCAGGTAGAGGAACACAGCCAGGCTATCCTCAAGGCGCTGGTGGCAGCAGCCAAGTCCGATGGCCATGTGGATGATCGCGAGCGCGAGCTCATCGAAGGCGAATTCACCCGCCTGGATTCGGACAACGAACTGCAGCAGTGGCTGCACGCCGAACTGAACAAGCCGCTGGACCCGGCAGACGTGGCGCGGGCAGCCAAGACTCCGGAGATCGCTGCCGAAATGTACATTGCCAGCGTCATGATGGTGGATCAGGAGCACTTCATGGAGCGTGCCTATCTAGACGAGCTGGCCAAGCAGTTGGCCCTCGACCCTGCGCTCAAGCTCGAACTGGAGAAGCAGGTGCGTCAGGCCGAAGTCGAAGCCGTCTGACCCCGGACGTCAGGTCCGAAGGCTGACGCCGCCACTCATCTGCCGGAACTTACGTTGGTCGGCAATAGTGGCGCATTGATCTACCAGTAACTGGCAATACCCTCGCGGATGAAGGAAAGTCAGGTACCAGCGCGAAATCGTCTGAGGTAGGGCTATACTCAGGCGATTTTTCGTTTGTAGCTGCAGGAATTTTCGAGGGTTGACTGTGAAGAACTGGTCCTTGCGCCACCGCATTCTGGCGAGTTTCGCCGTTGTCATTGCAATCATGCTGTTGATGGTCGTGGTCTCCTATTCACGTCTGCAGATCATCGAGACGAACGAAACCAAGGTGCGCACCGACAGCGTTCCGGGCGTGGTCTTCAGTTCCATGATCCGCAGCGCCTGGGTAGACAGCTACGTGTACACCCAACAACTGGTGGGCTTGAGCTATCAGCGCGAGTTGCTCACGGCCGACGTGGACCAGTACAAGAGCTTCGCCGAGCGCCTGACCCAGCAGATGGCCAATTACCGCAGCACCGTCCAGGACAGCGACGACCAGGCGGCCTTCGAAGAATTCGCGCGGATGCGCGTGACCTATGAAAAGACCTTGGCCGATGTGCTGGAGGCCTATCGACTGCGCAAGTTCAGTGAAGCCCAGCAGATGGCCATCGACGACCTCACGCCCGCCTGGGTGGCAGGTCGCAAGCAGCTCAATACCTTGATCGACCGCAATCGTGAAGCGGCCGAGAAAGCCACCAGCGCCATTGACGCTTCGGTCGCGGCGGCCAAGGTCAGCCTGGTGATTTCCCTGTTGGTGGCAATCATCGTTGCCGGTATCTGCGGGCTCTGGCTGCTGCGCACCATCATGGCGCCCATGCAGAAGATCGTGCGGATTCTCGAAGTGATGCGCACCGGTGACCTGAGCACGCGCCTGAGCCTGGCGCGCAAGGACGAGTTCAACGAGGTCGAACTGGGCTTCAACGACATGATGACCGAGCTCACCGCGCTGGTCGCCCAGGCGCAACGCTCCTCGGTGCAGGTCACCACCTCGGTGACCGAAATCGCGGCCACCTCCAAGCAGCAACAGGCCACGGCGACCGAGACTGCCGCAACCACCACCGAGATCGGCGCGACCTCCCGGGAAATCGCTGCCACGTCCCGTGATCTGGTGCGAACCATGGGTGAAGTCACCTCGGCGGCCGATCAGGCTTCCTCGCTGGCCGGCTCCGGCCAGCAGGGTCTGGCGCGCATGGAAGAAACCATGCACCAGGTGATGGGTGCCGCCGAATTGGTCAACGCCAAGCTGGCAATCCTCAACGAGAAGGCCGGCAACATCAATCAGGTAGTCGTGACCATCGTCAAGGTCGCCGACCAGACCAACCTGCTGTCGCTCAACGCGGCCATCGAAGCCGAGAAGGCGGGTGAATATGGTCGCGGTTTCGCCGTGGTCGCCACCGAAGTGCGCCGCCTCGCCGACCAGACCGCCGTGGCCACCTACGACATCGAGCAGATGGTGCGAGAGATCCAGTCGGCAGTGTCGGCCGGCGTCATGGGCATGGACAAGTTTTCCGAGGAAGTGCGCCGCGGCATGTTCGAAGTGCAGCAGGTCGGCGATCAGCTGTCGCAGATCATTGGCCAGGTCCAGGCCTTGGCGCCGCGCGTGCTCATGGTCAACGAAGGCATGCAGGCCCAGGCGACCGGTGCCGAACAGATCAACCACGCCCTGTCGCAGTTGGGCGATGCCAGCAGCCAGACGGTCGAATCCTTGCGTCAGGCCAGCTTTGCCATCGACGAGCTCAGCCAGGTCGCTACCGGCCTGCGCGGCGGCGTCTCGCGCTTCAAAGTCTGATGAACGCATTGCCGGTCACATCGCGCAGCAAGTTGTTCCTGTTGTTTCGCATTGCGCAGGAACGCTTCGCCCTGGATGCGCTGGAAGTCGCAGAGGTGCTGCCGCTGCTGCCGCTCAAACCGGTCGCGCATGCCCCGGCCTGGGTGGCCGGTGTGTTCGCCCATCGTGGCCGGGTGGTGCCGGTGCTGGACGTCAGCGCGCTGAGCTTCGGCGTGGCTGCCGTGCGGCGCACCAGCACGCGTCTGGTGCTGGTGCATTATCCGCACGAGCAGGCCGGCCCCGAGGCGCGCCTGGGGCTGATCGTCGAACACGCCAGCGAAACCCTTCGCTGTGACCCCAACGGTTTCAAACCCATGGGAGTGCATAACCGTGCCACGCCCTATCTGGGGCCGGTGCTCGAAGACAGCCAGGGGCTGTTGCAGTGGTTGCGGGTACAGGATCTGCTCGAACCGTCGGTGCGCGACTTGCTTTTCGCACCGCAGTTGGCGGCCTCCGTATTGGGTGAAACAGGGTGATGGGTGATGCATCGTGATGGGTGAAGAGCAGCGCTTCGTACGTTTTCTGCGTGAGCGCATCGGCCTGGACGTGGCCTCGGTAGGCCCGGCGCTGATCGAGCGCGCGGTCGCGCAGCGCAGCCAGGCTGCGCATGTCCGCGACCTGGATGCCTACTGGAAGCTGCTGCAGGGTTCGGCGGCCGAACAGCAGGCGCTGATCGAGGCGGTGATCGTCCCGGAAACCTGGTTCATGCGTTATCCCGAGTCCTTTGCCGCGCTGTGCAAGGTCGCCAAGGCGCGGCTCGCCGAACGGCCTGGCGTGGCGCTGCGCATCCTCAGCCTGCCGTGTTCCACTGGCGAGGAGCCGTACTCGATCGCCATGGCCTTGCTCGACGCCGGGCTGGCGCCGCAGCAATTCAGTGTGGACGGCGTGGACATCAGCCCCCTGTCGGTGGCCCGGGCAACGCGAGGGATCTATGGCCGCAATTCGTTTCGCGGCGCACCACTGACCTTTCGCGACCGCCATTTCGTGCCTGCGGACGAGGGGTATCTGCTCGATGCTCAGGTTCGGGCCCAGGTTCGCTTGCAGGTCGGTAACATTCTCGATCCGTTGCTGCTGGGCGGTGAACTGCCCTATGACTTCGTGTTCTGCCGCAACCTGCTCATCTATTTCGACCTGCCGACCCAGCAGCAGGTGTTCGAAGTGCTGAAGACATTCACCCGTGAAGACGGCGCGTTGTTCATCGGTCCTGCCGAAGGCAGCCTGCTGGCACGGTTGGGCATGCGCCCGATCGGTATTGCCCAGTCCTTCGCGTTCGTCCGCGATCGCCACGTCGCACCAACGCCCACGCCGCTGCCCCCGGCAACGGCGCGCCTGCAGATGCCGATCAAGTTGTTGCCCGAGCCGGGCAGGTTGCCCGTGCGAACGCGAACCCGCGCGCTGCCGGTGGCGAATGCCGCCGAGGCAGTGGCAAGCGATGGCGCCGGTCTGCTCGCGCAGATCGCCCGCTTGGCCAACGAAGGCAAGAGTGCCGAGGCGCAGGCCGCGTGCGACGCGTTCCTGCGCAGCCACGGTCCAGATCCCCAGGTGTTCTACTGGCTGGGCCTGCTCAGTGATGTCGGCGGCCAGGTGCTGCAGGCGCAGGGTTATTACCGCAAGGCGCTGTACCTAGACCCGCAGCACGCCGAGGCCCTGGCCCACCTGGCCATGCTGCTCACCGCCCAGGGCGACATTGCCGGGGCGCGGCGACTGCAGGAGCGCGCCGCACGCAACGACCGCCCGCATGTCCAGGAGCATAAGCGATGACCGCCCTGGACCTGATCGACAGCGACGCCCAGCAGATCGACGACTGCTGGAACCGTATTGGTATTCATGGCGACAAATCCTGCCCGTTGCTCGCCGAGCATATCCACTGCCGCAATTGCGCGGTGTACGCCTCGGCGGCCGTGCGCCTGCTGGACCGCTACGCGCTGGACCGCCAGCACGCGCCGATGCACTACAGCGAAACCCTGGGCCGGGTCGAAAGCAGGTCGCTGGTGCTGTTTCGCCTGGGCGATGAGTGGCTGGCGCTGGCCACCCGCTGCCTGGTCGAAGTGGCCCCGGTGCAGGCAGTGCATTCGCTGCCGCACCAGCGTTCGCGCGCCTTGCGCGGGGTCGCCAACGTGCGCGGCGCACTGGTGCCATGCCTGGCGTTGGAGGAACTGCTGGGCATCGACACCCAGCACGTCGCACCGGCCGCTTCGGCGCGGGTCATGCCACGCATGCTGATCATCGCCATAGACGGCGGCTCGGTGGTGGTACCGGTGGAAGAGGTGGATGGCATTCATCGGATCGACCTGGTCGAGCTCGAACAGGCGTCTACCGCCACCACCCAGGCGGGCGCCCGTTTCACTCAAGGGGTTCTGCCGTTTCGCCAGCGCAGTGTGCGCCTGCTCGATGACAAGGCGCTGCTGATCGCCATGAACCGGAGCCTGACATGACCCCGGAACAGATGCGCGACGCCTCGTTGCTGGAGCTGTTCAGCCTGGAAGCCGAGGCCCAGACCCAGGTGCTCAATGCCGGGCTGCTGGCCCTGGAACGCAATCCGACCCAGGCCGATCAACTGGAAGCGTGCATGCGCGCGGCCCACTCGCTCAAGGGTGCGGCACGCATCGTCGGCCTGGATGCCGGGGTGCGTGTGGCTCACGTGATGGAAGACTGCCTGGTCGCGGCGCAGGAGCGGCGTGTCTACCTGATGCCCGAACACATCGATGCGCTGCTGTTGGGCACCGACCTGCTGATGCGCGTCGGCACGCCCGGCCCTGGCGCACCGGGTACCCTCGATATCGATGCCTACGAGGCGCAGATGGCCGCGGTGATGGACCCGTTGGCGGCCGCGGCAGCGCAGGTACAGGTCAGCGTGCCCGTATCGGCCGTCCCGCTCGCGCCTGCCGAGCCGCCCATGGAGGTCGCGGCCGAGCCGCCTCGGGACATCGATCCGTCGCAAGCGATGCCCGGCCAGGACGACTCGGCCGCCGAACTACCTGCCAGCCGGGCGCGCCGGGTCAGCGATACCGGCGAGCGCGTGCTGCGGGTCACGGCGGAGCGTCTGAACAGCCTGCTGGACCTGTCGAGCAAGTCGCTGGTCGAAACCCAGCGCCTCAAGCCCTATCTGCTGACCATGCAGCGCCTCAAGCGCATGCAGGCGCAAAGCATCCGCGCGCTTGGCGGGCTTGCCGAACAATTGCAGCTCGAGGGCCACAGCGCAGAGGTACGCGACGCCCTGGCGCAGGCGCAGTCGCTGCTGGATCAGACCCAGCAGATGCTGCTGCAGCAGACCGCCGAACTGGACGATTTCGGCTGGCAGGCCAGCCAGCGCGCGCAGTTGCTGTACGACACGGCGCTGGCCTGCCGCATGCGCCCATTCGCCGACATGCTCGGTGGTCAGGAACGCATGGTCCGCGACCTCGGTCGTTCATTGGGCAAGCAGGTGCGCCTGGATATCGAAGGCGAGAAGACCCAGGTCGATCGCGACGTGCTGGAAAAGCTCGAAGCGCCCCTGACCCACTTGCTGCGCAACGCCGTCGACCACGGCATCGAAACCGCCGAGCAGCGATTGCTGGCCGGCAAGCCCGCCGAAGGTCGCGTGGTGCTGCGCGCTTCGCACCAGGCGGGCTTGCTGGTGGTGGAACTGAGCGACGACGGGGCGGGTGTCGACCTTGCCGCGCTGCGGCGCAGTATCGTCCAGCGCGGTTTGTCGGCCGCCGATACGGTGGAGCAGCTCAGTGAAGAAGAGCTGCTGAGCTTTCTGTTCCTGCCCGGCTTCAGCATGCGCGACACGGTAACCGAGGTCTCGGGCCGCGGCGTTGGCCTGGATGCGGTATTGCACCTGATTCGCCAGCTGCGTGGCTCGGTCGAACTGATTCAAGTGCCAGGGCAGGGCAGTCGCTTCCATATCGAGGTGCCGCTGACCCTGTCGGTGGTGCGCAGCCTGGCAGTGGAAGTGGGGGGCGAGGCCTATGCGTTTCCGCTGGCCCACATCGAACACACCATGGACCTGCCGGCCGAAGACATCATCCAGCTCGAGGGGCGCCAGCACTTCTGGTTCCAGAACCGCCATGTGGGGCTGGTTGCCGCCAGCCAGCTGCTGCAGAGGCCGGCCAGCCAGGGCGACGAAGCGAGCCTCAAAGTGGTGGTGATTCGCGACCGTGAAGCGATCTACGGCGTGGCCGTGGAACGCTTCATCGGCGAGCGCACGCTGGTGGTGCTGCCGCTGGACGCCCGCTTGGGCAAGGTCCAGGATATTTCCGCCGGTGCCTTGCTCGACAATGGTTCGGTGGTGCTGATCATCGACGTCGAAGACATGTTCCGCTCGGTGGAAAAGCTGCTCAATACCGGCCGCCTGGAGCGTATCGACAAGCGCAGCCAACAGGCCGAATCGGCTCGCAAGCGGGTACTGGTGGTGGATGATTCGCTCACCGTCCGCGAGCTGCAGCGCAAGCTGCTCAGCCATCGTGGCTATGACGTTGCGGTGGCCGTCGACGGCATGGATGGCTGGAACGCGTTGCGCAGCGAGGACTTCGACCTGCTGATCACCGACATCGACATGCCGCGCATGGACGGTATCGAATTGGTGACTCTGCTGCGCCGCGACACCCGCCTGCAATCGCTGCCGGTCATGGTGGTGTCCTACAAGGACCGGGAAGAGGACCGCCGCCGTGGCCTCGACGCCGGGGCCGATTATTATCTGGCCAAGGCCAGTTTCCACGACGATGCCTTGCTCGATGCGGTGGTTGAGTTGATCGGAGGAGCGCGGGGATGAGGATCGCCATCGTCAATGACATGCCCATGGCCGTGGAGGCGCTGCGTCGCGCGATCGCCTTCGAACCGTCCCATGACGTGGTATGGGTGGCCGCCAACGGTCGTGAGGCGGTCGAGCGCTGTCAGGCCGTGACTCCGGACCTGATCCTCATGGACCTGATCATGCCGGTCATGGACGGCGTGGAAGCCACCCGGCAGATCATGGCCAATACGCCCTGCGCCATCGTCATCGTCACCGTCGACCGCCAGCAGAACGTCCACCGCGTATTCGAGGCCATGGGCCATGGCGCCCTGGATGTGGTCGACACCCCTACACTGGGGGTGGGCGACGCTCGCGAAGCTGCAGCGCCGCTGCTGCGCAAGATCTTCAATATCGGCTGGCTGGTGGGCCAGCGCAGCCCGGCGGTGCGCAGCGAGTTGCCGCTGCCGCGCTCGGGCGGCGTGCGGCAGAAACTGGTGGCCATCGGTTCGTCGGCCGGCGGCCCGGCCGCGCTGGAAATCCTGCTCAAGGGGCTGCCACGCGATTACCCGGCGGCGATCGTGCTGGTCCAGCACGTGGACCAGGTGTTCGCCGCCGGAATGGCCGAGTGGCTGAGCAGCGCAGCCGGCTTGCCGGTGCGTCTGGCCCGCGACGGAGAAACGCCGTTGGCTGGCACTGTGCTACTGGCAGGCACCAATCATCATATTCGTCTGCTGAAAAATGGTACCTTAACCTACACGGCAGAACCGGTGGACGAGATCTACCGGCCCTCCATAGATGTTTTTTTCCGAAGCGTGGCGCAATTCTGGAATGGCGATGCAGTGGGCGTACTGCTCACCGGCATGGGCCGCGACGGCGCACAGGGCTTGAAGTCGATGCGTCAGCGCGGCTTCCTGACCATCGCGCAGGACCAGCAGAGCAGCGCTGTCTACGGAATGCCCAAAGCGGCGGCGGCCATTGACGCAGCTGTTGAAATTCGTCCGCTGGAGCGGATCGCACCCCGACTGATGGACGTATTTTCACGATGAACTCGAGCCACCGCGTAGGCAGTATCCAGGTGACAACGCATGATTGATCTACAGATCGAAGCCTTCAGGTCCAACGACAACAACAAGTCGATGGTACTTCTGGTGGACGACCAGGCCATGATCGGTGAAGCCATCCGTCGCAGTCTCAGCGACGAGGCCAACATCGACTTCCACTTTTGCGCCGATCCGCAGCAGGCCATCAACCAGGCCATGCGAATCAAGCCGACGGTGATCCTCCAGGACTTGATCATGCCGGGGCTCGACGGCCTGTCGCTGGTGCGTGACTATCGCAACCATCCGGCCACCCAGGACATCCCGATCATCGTGCTGTCGACCAAGGAAGACCCGCTGATCAAGAGCGCTGCCTTCGCCGCCGGCGCCAACGATTACCTGGTCAAGCTGCCCGACACCATCGAGCTGGTGGCGCGCATACGCTACCACTCCAAGTCGTACCTGACGCTGCTGCAGCGCGACGAAGCCTACCGTGCGCTGCGCGTGAGCCAGCAGCAACTGCTCGACACCAATTTGGTGCTGCAGCGGCTGATGAACTCCGATGGCCTGACCGCGCTGTCCAATCGTCGTCATTTCGACGAGTACCTGGAACTGGAATGGCGTCGCGCGATGCGTGACAAGACCCAGCTGTCGCTGTTGATGATCGACGTCGACTATTTCAAGTCCTATAACGACAACTTCGGCCACCTGGCAGGCGACGAAGCCTTGCGCCGCGTCGCCGACGCCATTCGCCATTCCAGCAACCGCTCCAGCGACCTGCCGGCGCGCTATGGCGGCGAAGAGTTCGCCCTGGTGCTGCCGGGTACCTCGCCTGGCGGCGCGCGGCTGGTTGCCGAGAAGCTGCGGCAGACCATTGCCGCCCTGAACATCCCCCACATCGCGCCCCAGGCCGATGCATGCCTGACGGTGAGCATCGGCCTGTCGACCATGACTCCGCAGCAGGGCAGCCATTGCCGCGAGCTGATCCTGGCCGCCGACAAGGGCCTGTATACGGCCAAGCATGCCGGGCGCAATCAGGTAGTGGTCGGGGATCAGGGCTAGGCCGCCCGATCTTCCAAAAAAAAAGCCCGTCCCCTGCTCGGCGGGCTGCTGTCATTGGCCGGCTGCGGTATACTCTCCGGCTTTTGACACGTTACGCACGAGAGCTGCCCGCCATGGAAATCAACCCGATCCTTAACAGCATCAAGGACCTGTCCGAGCGCTCCGAAACCATTCGGGGGTATCTTTGACTACGATCAAAAGCATGAGCGTCTGACCGAAGTCAATCGCGAGCTTGAAGATCCCGCTGTCTGGAACAACCCTGCCTACGCCCAGGAACTGGGCCGCGAGCGTTCGCTGCTGGCGCAGATCGTCGACACCCTCGATGAAATGAACGCCGGCCTCGGCGATGCCCGCGACCTGCTGCAAATGGCGGCCGAAGAAGAAGACCAGAGCGCCGTCGACGACGTGTCCGCCGAAGTCGAGCGCCTGCGTGCCCAGCTCGAGAAGCTGGAATTCCGCCGCATGTTCAGCGGCGAGATGGACGCCAACAACGCCTACCTGGACATCCAGGCCGGTTCCGGCGGCACCGAAGCCCAGGACTGGGCCAACATCCTGCTGCGCATGTACCTGCGCTGGGCGGACAAGCGCGGTTTCGACACCACCATCATGGAGCTGTCGGCCGGTGAAGTCGCCGGTATCAAGGGCGCCACCCTGCACATCAAGGGCGAGTACGCCTTTGGCTGGCTGCGCACCGAAATCGGTGTCCACCGCCTGGTGCGCAAAAGCCCGTTCGACTCCGGCAACCGTCGCCACACCTCGTTCTCGGCCGTGTTCGTCTCGCCGGAAATCGATGACAACATCGAAATCGACATCAACCCGGCCGACCTGCGCATCGACACCTACCGCTCCTCCGGTGCCGGCGGCCAGCACGTCAACACCACCGACTCGGCGGTGCGTATCACCCACGTTCCGACCAACACCGTGGTCAGCTGTCAGAACGAACGTTCGCAGCATGCCAACAAAGACACGGCAATGAAGATGTTGCGTGCGCGCCTGTACGAACAGGAAGTACAGAAGCGCAATGCCGCCTCGCAGGCGATGGAAGACAGCAAGTCGGACATCGGCTGGGGTCACCAGATTCGCTCTTATGTGCTCGACGCTTCGCGGATCAAGGATCTGCGTACCAACATCGAACGCAGCGACTGCGACAAGGTGCTCGACGGCGACATCGACGAATACCTCGAAGCCAGCTTGAAACAAGGGCTGTAACACCGCCTGGCAGGCTGGCGCAGCAATTGCGTCGGCCTGCCACGGCTGGCCTGCCCGCGATCCCGGCGCCGTAGTCGGGAGCAACGAACCCGTGATGGAAAATCCAAGACATGAGCGACCAACAACCCGACCCGCAAGACCTGCAACAGGAAGAGAACAGCCTGATCGCCCTGCGCAAGGAAAAGCTTGCTGCCGTGCGTGCCCAGGGCCAGGCCTTCCCCAACGATTTTCGTCGCGACAACTATGCAGGCGACTTGCAGAAGCAGTACGCCGACAAGACCAAGGAAGCGCTCGCCGAAGCGGCGATTCCGGTCAAGGTCGCCGGTCGCATCATGCTCAACCGTGGCTCGTTCATGGTGATCCAGGACATGACCGGGCGGATCCAGGTCTACGTCAATCGCAAGACCCTGCCCGAAGAAACCCTGGCTCAGGTGAAAACCTGGGACATGGGCGACATCATCGCGGCTGAAGGCACCCTGGCCCGTTCCGGCAAGGGCGACCTGTACGTCGAAATGACCAGCGTACGCCTGCTGACCAAGTCGCTGCGCCCGCTGCCCGACAAGCACCATGGCCTGGTCGATACCGAGCAGCGCTACCGTCAGCGCTATGTCGACCTGATCGTCAACGAGGAGGTGCGCGACACCTTCCGTGTGCGCTCCCAGGTCATCGCCCACATTCGCAGCTTCCTGGCCAAGCGCGACTTCCTCGAAGTCGAAACGCCGATGCTGCAGACCATTCCCGGCGGCGCTGCGGCCAAGCCGTTCGAAACCCACCACAATGCCCTGGACATGGAAATGTTCCTGCGCATCGCCCCGGAGCTGTACCTCAAGCGCCTGGTGGTCGGTGGCTTCGAAAAGGTCTTCGAGATCAATCGCAACTTCCGTAACGAAGGCGTTTCGACCCGGCACAACCCCGAGTTCACCATGCTCGAGTTCTACCAGGCCTACGCCGACTACGAAGACAACATGGACCTCACCGAAGAGCTGTTCCGTGAGCTGGCCCAGTTGGTACTGGGCAGCACCGACGTGCCCTACGGCGACAAGGTGTTCCATTTCGGCGAGCCGTTCGTACGCCTGTCGGTGTTCGACTCGATCCTCAAGTACAACCCCGAGCTGACGGCAGACGACCTCAACGATGTCGACAAGGCGCGTGCCATTGCCAAGAAGGCCGGCGCCAAGGTGCTGGGGTTCGAAGGCCTGGGCAAGCTGCAGGTGATGATTTTCGAAGAACTGGTCGAGCACAAGCTCGAGCAGCCGCACTTCATCACCCAGTATCCGTTCGAGGTGTCGCCACTGGCGCGCCGCAACGACGACAACCCCAACGTCACCGATCGCTTCGAGTTGTTCATCGGTGGCCGCGAGATCGCCAACGCCTATTCCGAGCTCAATGACGCCGAAGACCAGGCCGCACGCTTCATGGCCCAGGTGGCGGACAAGGATGCCGGCGACGACGAAGCCATGCACTACGACGCCGATTTCGTTCGGGCGCTCGAATACGGCATGCCGCCGACGGCTGGGGAGGGTATCGGTATCGATCGCCTGGTCATGCTGCTGACCGATTCGCCTTCGATCCGCGATGTGATCCTGTTCCCGCACATGCGACCACAAGCCTGACGGTCGTTGATCAGCCGCCCCATGGGGCGGCTTTTTTATGAGCGCAGATCAGCGGTGTCATTGCCGGCCCCGACGCGGCTTGCGCCGCTGCTACAGGGATTGCGATCTCACGCCGTCGTTACAGGCGATTACGCTATCGTGTAGCAGCGGCGCAAGCCGCGTCGGCACCCACTCCCACTCACTCAAAGGATACGAGCAGTGATCCCAGCCACACCCAGACAGGGAGCCGCCAGCGTTGCCTCGACGCTCGCCCGCAACGTCCAGTATCAAGGCCGCAAGGCCAGCCGACAGGGCAGCGAACTGCGCCGCCAGGAAATCCTCGACGCAGCCATGCGCATCGTCGTGCGCGATGGGGTGCGGGGTGTGCGCCATCGCGCCGTGGCCACCGAAGCCGGGGTGCCGCTGTCGGCTACTACCTACTACTTCAAGGACATCGATGACCTGCTCAACGATGCCTTCGCCCAGTACGTCGAGCGCAGCGCCGTGTTCATGGCCAAGCTGTGGAGCAACACCGAAGAGCTGCTGCGCGCCCTGATCGCCCGCGGCGACGGCAGCCCCCAGGCCCGCGCTGCCCTGGCCGACGAAATCGCCCGCCTGACCGCCGACTACGTCATGCATCAGCTGCAGACCCGTCGCGACCAATTGATTGCCGAGCAGGCTTTCCGCCAGGAAGCGTTGCTCAACCCGCGCCTGGCCGAACTGGTGCTGGCGCATCAGGACATTCTGCTGCAGGGCGGGCGGCAGATGCTCGAGGTGCTTGGCTCGCGCGAACCGTCGCAGGACGCACAGGTGTTGACGGCGATTATCGGCCGGATGGAATATCAGGGTCTGCTGGCCAGTGCCCCTGCCGATGCCGACCGTGAAATGCTCGGCATCCTTACCCGTTTCATGCAGTGGGTACTGAGCTGAGCCCCATGCAGTGAGAGGTCCGCTGCCGGCGGGCCGAGCCAGAACGAGGAGCAGTACGGTGGACGAGTATCAGCAGACGATTCGAGACCTGTCCGACCGCATCGTGCACGCGCAGACGCCGATCCGCGTGCTTGATGCGGTGAAATGGGACGACTCCATTCGTCACGGCTTTCTGCAGGCGGGCGGCAAGCAGATGCCTGCGGTCGACCGCGATTATTACCAGAACCGCGCACTGGGCTTCGACTCCAGTGCGGTCAAACTGGAATTCCAGAACATCGAGCGCGACATCACCCGTCAGCTCGGCCAGTTCAACCCGGTCGGGCAGATCATGCGGCGCATGTGCAAGGAGTACCGCATGGTGGTGCGCATGCTCGAGGCGCGTGGCACCGAGGACTTCGGCCTGATCTCGCAGGAGCTGTACGGCGCCGCGTCGGATGCGTTTCATGCCGGCGATCCGACCCTGGCCGACCTCGGCCTGATGCTCTCCGATTACCTGAACAACATTGCCGGGCGTGGCGATCTCAAGGACGAAGCCAAGACCCTGACCGCCAAGGATGCAGTGAACATGCTGCAAGGGCGCCTGAACCGTGTGTTCGGCGAAACCGAGGGCACCATCCGCGTGTTCGAATCCGATGGCATCGTCGCCGACGCTGCCGCAGGGGCGGACTACATCAAGATCCGCAGCGATGCCATGTTCAACGAGCGCGATGTGCGCGCCCTCGAGGTGCACGAGGGCCTGGTCCATGTTGCCACCACCCTCAATGGCCAGAACCAGCCGATCTGCACCTTCCTGTCCAAGGGTCCGCCGTCGTCCACCGTGACCCAGGAAGGCTTGGCGATCCTGATGGAAGTGATCGCCTTCGCTTCCTACCCCAGCCGCCTGCGCAAGCTGACCAATCGCACGCGCGCGATCCACATGGTCGAGGAGGGCGCCGACTTCCTGCAGGTGTTCGAATTCTTTCGCGAAGAAGGCTTCGAGATGCCCGAGGCCTATGGCAACGCCAGCCGCGTGTTCCGCGGCTCGACCCCGACCGGTCTGCCGTTCACCAAGGATTTGTCGTACCTCAAAGGCTTCATCATGGTCTACAACTACATTCAGCTGGCTGTGCGCAAGGGCAAGCTGGAACAGGTGCCGCTGCTGTTCTGTGGCAAGACCACCCTGGAGGACATGCGCACCCTGCGCCAGCTGGTCGACGAAGGATTGGTGACGCCGCCCAAGTACCTGCCCGAACAGTTCCGCGACATGAATGCACTGTCCGCCTGGATGTGCTTCTCGAACTTCCTCAATCACCTGAGCCTGGACCGAATTGAAGCCGACTACTCGAACATCCTCTGACCTGCCGACGCAGCTGCATCGCCCCCCTGTAGCAGCGGCGCGAGCCGCGTCCGGGCGTTGCACATGAAGGCCTGCCTGTCGCGACGCTCGCCGACATTGCTGCATCGCCCCCCTGTAGCAGCGGCGCGAGCCGCGTCCGGGCGTTGCACATGAAAGCCTGCCTATCGCGACGCCTGCCAGCGCTGCTGCTACTGACCGCGGTACTGAGTGGCTGCAGCTCATTATTGTTCTACCCCGAGCGGGGTTTGCCGTTCACCCCGGAAAAAGCCGGGCTGGGCTTCGAGGACGTCAACCTCACGGCCGCCGACGGTACCCGATTGCACGGGTGGTGGCTGCCTGCCAAGCCCGGTGTCGAGGTCAAGGGCACCGTGCTGCACCTGCACGGCAACGGCGGCAACCTCGCCTGGCATCTGGGCGGCAGCTGGTGGTTGCCCGAGCAGGGCTATCAGGTGCTGATGCTCGACTACCGTGGCTACGGGATGTCCGGGGGGTCGCCCAGCCTGCCGGCGATCTACCAGGACATCGACGCCGCGTTCGCCTGGCTGGCGAGCAAGCCTGAGGTGCAGGCCAAGCCGTTGGTCCTGCTGGGGCAAAGCCTGGGCGGCGCCATGGCCGTGCACTACCTGGCCGAACGCCCCAGGCAACGCCAGCGCCTGCAGGCGCTGGTGCTCGATGGCGTCCCTGCCAGTTACCGCGCCGTTGGCCAGTACGCACTGAGCACATCCTGGCTGACCTGGCCACTGCAGGTGCCGCTGTCCTGGCTGGTGCCCGATAGCGACAGTGCGATCCGCTCCATCGCCCAGCTCGAGGGCACACCGGCGCTGCTCTTCCAGAGCATGGACGACTCTATCGTGCCGTTGGCCAACGGTATCGCGCTGTACCAGCAGGCACCGCTGCCGCGAGTCCTGCAACTGACCCGTGGGGGACACGTGCAGACGTTCGCCGACCCTACCTGGCGCCAGGTCATGCTGCGCTACCTGGACGACCCGCAGCATTTCAATGGCCTGCGTCGTCTGGGCGAGATTCCCAACTACCCAGCGCCCGCTGCGGACAAATGAAAACGCCCCGGTGATCACTCACCGGGGCGTTCGATTACAGCGCGAGGATCAACGCATCGACGAGCGTGGAGCCACTGGCTGGTTGTCGTTGGAAATGGTCACTTCCACGCGGCGGTTCTGGGCGCGGCCCGAGTTGCTGGTGTTGTCGGCAACCGGGTATTCCTTGCCATAGCCCTGGGCGACGACGCGCGAAGGCTCGACGCCAGCACGAACCAGTGCGGCCATTACCGAAGTAGCGCGACGCTCGGACAGGCTCTGGTTGTAGGCAGCCGAACCGGTGCTGTCGGTGTAGCCTTCGACGATGACCTTGCGATCAGGGTTTTCCTGAAGGAACTGGGCCAGCTTGGCCACGTTGACGAACGCGGACGATTTCAGCTCGGCTTTGTTCAGGTCGAACAGCACATCACCAAAGGTCACCAGGGTGCCGCGGTCAGTCTGCTTGGCGTTCAGGCTTTCCTGAAGCTTCTTGATCTGAGCGTCGCGGGCATCCAGGCGAGCCTGAGCGCGCTGGGCAGCCGCGCCTTTGAGGTTTTCCTCGGCGCTGCGCAGGGCGATGGTCTGCTTGGCCACTTCAACGCGCTGGTTGGTCAGGTAGGCCAGTTGATCGACTTTCTTCGCGTCGGCGTCGTCGCGGAAGGCTTTGTCAGCCTTGTCCAGCCACTCCGACGCGTCCTTGGTTTCCAGGGCCGCCAGTTGTACCGACTTGGGGTTGGTCTGCAGGGACGAGAAATTGGTCCGCGCCTGTTCCAGGTTAGGGTTCGGCGGAGTGGAGCAAGCTGCCAGGCCAACGCTGAGAGCCAACAGAGCAGGAACCATCAATTGTTTACGCATAATCTTCATCCTTTATTCGAGTTCAAGTCGCGATGGGCAGCTTACTGAACGCTGCGGCCGGCTTCGTCACGCAGGTCCTGTACACCCTGCTTGGAGTCTTGCAGGGCCTTGGCGGCTTTGCCGGCCTGGGCCTTGCGCTCGGCCAGACGTGCGTCCCACTCGGCCTGTTCGGCCAGCATCTTGGCTTTCTCGTAGTTCTTGTCGTGCATGGCGATTTCCGCCTGCTTGAACTTGTCCTGCGCCGCTTTCATTTCGACGGCAGCGTATTCGGTACCGCCAGCGCTAACGGCGCTGTTCACGGCCGACTCGGTCACAGCGTACTGTTCGGTCGGTGGCTTGCCGGCGCAGCCAGCCAGGACGAAGGTGGTACCCAGTGCCAGGGCAGCCAGTTTCAGCCCGCGCAGAGGGTTGGACGAGGTTTTGGCAGTACGGGTATTCATGGCTTTCAACTCCATTGGATAGCTCCTGAAAAACATCAAAATCCATGACAGTCGAACGTTTCGCGCGCCTGGGTCAAGCCCGGCGACTCACTGACGCCGCTGGCTGTAATGGTTAAACGTTGGGACACAAGAGAATTTTGAATAGTTCAGAAATTTGTCCGAATGGGTGGTTTTTTTCTGACGCCGTGGGTTTGGCACCATGAAAAAAGCCGTGATACGGAGGTCGACCACATACCGTGTCGACAGCTGCCTGGAACTCGACTAGGACTCCGCGCCCAGCTGGGTAGCAAAGCTCTCGACCGCGCCTAGCACGCGCTTCGCACCGTCCTGAATTTCGGTGATGACCGTGCCTGCCTGGTTCGCCAGTTGCAGGCCAGACTCGGCTTTGTGTTTGCCGGCGCCGATGGTGGCTACTGCACCGGTGGCCAGTTTCTGGTTCTGCTGCACCACGCTCTCGATCTCTGCAGTGGCTTGGGTCGTGCGCGATGCCAGCTGCCGGACTTCATCGGCGACGACTGCAAAACCGCGACCCTGTTCACCGGCTCGCGCAGCTTCGATAGCGGCATTCAACGCCAGCAGATTGGTTTGCGCGGCGATTCCGCTGATCGTCTTGATGATGTTGGAAATGACCTGGCTCTGCTCGTCCAGCGCCTCGATGCCTTCGGCGGCGCTTTGCATATGATGAGCCAGATCTTTCATCACTTCGACCGTCTCACGCACGACTTGCGCCCCGCGCAGTGCAGTTTCATCCGTGCGCACCGACGTGTCGTACGCCACCGTGGCGGCTTCGGCGATGGCTATTTCACGCTCTACCATCTCGGTAATGACGGTAGCGACCTTCACCACCTTGTAGACTTTGCCATTGCCATCGCGGACCGGGTTGTAGGACGCTTCGAGCCACACATCCCGGCCCTTGCTGTCGATGCGTTTGAAGCGCTGGGCAACGAACTCCCCCCGGCGCAGCCGATCCCAGAACGCCTGGTATTCGCTGGAGTCGGCGATGTCGCTGCTGCAGAACAGCCGGTGGTGCTTGCCCTTTACCTGCTCCAGGCGATAGCCCATCGCCTGCAGAAACAGGTCGTTGGCGGTGAGCACGTGCCCGCCGAGGTCGAACTCGATCACCGCAGTAGAGCGCAACAGTGCCTGGATGAAGTTCTCGTGGGCGCGAGAGGTTTCGATGGTATTGGTCAGGTCGCTTGCGTAGCAGGAGAACTTGAGCAACGTGCCGTCGGTGGCGCGTACAGGGTGCATGATGACGCGCAGCCAGGTTTCGCCGCCGTCCTTGCGCAACAGCCGCCAGGCGCCACAGAAATGTTCGCCCTGCCGGATCGCGGTCCGCACCCGCGCATAGTGCGGGTCGCTGCGCACCTGTTCGGCAACGAGGCTTTCCAGCGGTTTGCCCGCCAGCTCGTCATTGCGGTATTGCAGCACTTCCTCGAAGTTGGCATTCACGCCGAGAATGCACCCGCGAGGGTCGAGCCTCAGGTGGATGGTTTCTTCGTCCAGGCCCTGACGGATCTGCCTGACCATTGCCACTTCCTCACGCAAGGCGGCCATTTCGTTTTTCATGCGTTTGAAAGAGAACATGTGGCAGGCCTCGGGTAGGGGAAGGGCACCTAGATTATCGACCGCGCAGAACCATACTTAAGGCCAAGGTGCTCGCGAACCGACCGCGCATTCGTCGCGATGAAACGCCCGGGCATGAAAAACCCGGCGCGCAGGCCGGGCTTTTCGAGGCATCGTGGATCAATGCAGCGAAGCGCGGCTCCTGACCGGCTGGTTGTCGTTGGAAATGGTCACCTCTACCCGGCGATTCTGTGTCCGACCCGAGGCGTCGCCGTTGCTGGCAACCGGGTAGGCCATACCCAGCCCCTGAGCCACGATACGTTCGGCACCCACGCCCGTACGCACCAGCTGCACCATGACGGCATTGGCGCGTCGCTGTGACAGGGTCTGGTTGAAGGAAGCCGAACCCGTGCTGTCGGTATGCCCTTCGACGATGACCTTGCGGTCCGGGTTGTCGCGCAGGAACTGCGCCAGGCGGCCTATGTTGTCGTAGGCATTGGCGCGCAGCTCGGCTTGCCCCACTTCGAACAGCACATCGCCGAAGGTCACCAGGCTTCCGCGCTCGGTCTGTGCCACGGCCATCACTTCGGCTGCGGGCTGCTTGGCATTGAGGCTTTCCTGCAGTTTCTTGATCTGCGCATCGCGAGCTTCCAGGCGGGCCTGCGCACGCAGCGCGGCGACACCCTGGATCGCGTGCTCGGCCGTGCGCAGTTCGATGGTGTGCTTGGCAACTTCGACACGCTGATTGCTCAGGTAGGCCAGATGACCCACGTGCTCATCGGCCTCGTTGGCGCGAGCGGCCGCTTCGGCGCGCTCCAGCCAGTCGGCGGCGTCCTTGGTCTCCAGGGCGGCCAACTGTACCGACTTGGGGTTGCCCTGCAGGCCGGCGAAGTTGGCCTGGGCCTGCACCAGTTGTGGGTTGGGGGTCTTGGAGCAGGCAGCCAGCAGTACGAACAGCGCCGACAGGGCGGGGAACTTGAATGTGTTGTTCACGGTATTTTCCTGAATCTTGAAAGAAGAACGCGAAGGCCAGGCTCAAGAAGCAGCGCGCAGGCCTTCCTCGCGCAGGTCCTGGACGCCCTGGCGGGCATCGTCGACGGCGCGGCGAGCCTTGGCGGCCTGAGCCTTGCGCTCGGCCACACGGGCATCCCACTCAGCCTGCTCGGCGAGGCGCCGGGCTTCATCGTGGTGCTTGCGGTGCAGGGCGATTTCAGCGTTCTTGAGTTTGTCCTGGGCGGACTTCATTTCGATGGCGGCGAACTCGGTGCCACCGGCGCTCACCGCCGCATTGACGGCCGACCGGCTCAGCGCATATTGCTCGACCGGTGCGTTGCTGGCACAGCCTGTCAGCACGACACCGGCAGCAAGGCATACAAGGGCTGTTTTCAAAGGGCCGAAAGACGACCTTACGCTGGATGTATTCACGCGATAGTGCTCCATTGGACAGCGATTGATTGCTTCGTCCGCTATCCGCGACGCGCCGGAGTGGGCCTGTCGCTGGGATGCGCTGCGGACGGATCGGTGGCCATTACCCGGCTCTTTTTTTCGAGTCTACAATCGCTATGGAACACTATCCTATTGATTTATATGGTTTTATACGTGGAGGCCTGGTTTTTTTTCTGACCATTTGACCCGGCGCGTTATGGGTGTAGGAATATTCTTAAAGTTAATAGTCCATGTTCAGTCTGGAGTGTCATCCGCATTGTGTTTCAAGCGCCCAAGGTGTTCACGCGACAGCGCCAGGAAACGCGGCGTCGCGCCGATGTCTTCGTACATCGGGTCGCCTTCTTCGTCGGTAGCGATGACCTTGGTCCCCTTGACGTAGGGAAAGCTGCCTTCGAGTTCTTCGAGTGCCGCACCGATCAGTTCGCCCAGCAGTTCCTGAGCATGGTGCTTGGGGTACATCTGGGTCAGGGCCGCCAGGCGTGCGGCCGACTCCATGTCCAGATGTATGTTGATACCCGTGTCGGTCAGTCGGCCCTTGGCGTTCTGTTCCCAATGCTCGGCCAGTTCATGAATCTTCATATATACCTCTTGCCCAGGTTGTTCACGCCCCCGTCCACCACGCTTGTCAGCCTCGGCTCGGCTGGGGCACTCTTTACTGTACAGCCGTCGTTGCATGGCAGTAGTTGTTGCGTACCAGTAGTTTGTAGAGCCATTTTTCCCGTGCTTGTTCAGTGGCCATGGCGATCGAATCACCGGTCGCGCCGCGCGGGCTGGAAGGGCACACCGTTTCCAAGCAATGGAGAAAATGCCGATGTCCGATATCGATCTGCGCCTGCGCGAAGACGTGCACCTGCTGGGTGAATTGCTGGGCAATACCATCCGCGAGCAGTACGGCGACGCCTTTCTGGAAAAGATCGAGCGCATACGGCGTGGCGCCAAGGCAGACCGTCGGGCTGATCCGGCCGGTGATGCGGTCAGCGCCGAACTGCGCTCCAGCCTGGACGACCTCGGTGAGCAAGAGCTGCTACCCGTGGCCCGCGCCTTCAACCAATTCCTCAACCTGGCCAATATCTGCGAGCAATACCAACTGATCCGCCGTCGTGACGAGGGCCAGCCCGAACCTTTCGAAAACCTTGCCCTGGGCGAGCTGCTGGGGCGGTTGAAAAGCGCCGGGCACAGCCCTGAAGCCTTGGCGCAGCAGTTGCTGGCGCTGGATATCGAGCTGGTGTTGACCGCGCACCCCACCGAAGTGGCTCGCCGCACGCTGATCCAGAAATACGACGCCATCGCTGCGCAGTTGGCCTTGCATGACCACCGCGATCTCACCACCGCCGAGCGCAACGCGGTGCGCGAGCGCCTGCAGCGGTTGATCGCCGAGGCCTGGCACACCGAAGAAATCCGTCGTACCCGACCCACGCCTGTGGATGAGGCCAAGTGGGGTTTCGCGGTCATCGAAAATTCGCTGTGGCAAGCGGTGCCCAACCACCTGCGCAAGGTCGACGCGGCATTGCAGGCCGCCACCGGCCAACGCCTGCCGTTGGGCGCTGCACCCATACACTTCGCTTCGTGGATGGGCGGCGACCGCGACGGCAATCCGAACGTGACAGCCAAGGTTACTCGCGAAGTGCTGCTGCTGGCGCGCTGGATGGCGGCGGATCTGTTTCTGCGCGATGTCGACCAATTGGCCGCCGATCTGTCCATGCAGCAGGCCAGTGCGCCGCTCATGGCCCAGGCGTCCGACAGCCGCGAACCCTATCGCGCCGTGCTCAAGCAACTGCGCGAACGCCTGCGGGCCACGCGCAACTGGGCCCATGCCTCGCTGCCGGGCGATCAGCCCGGCGATGACCAGGTGCTGCAGGACAATCGCGAGCTGATCGAGCCGTTGCAGCTGTGCTTCGACTCACTGCACGCCTGCGGCATGGGCGTGATCGCCGATGGAGCGCTGCTGGACTGCCTGCGCCGCGCCGTGACCTTCGGCCTGTTTCTGGTGCGCCTCGACGTGCGTCAGGATTCGACCCGCCATCGCGCAGCGTTGAGCGAGATCACCGAGTACCTGGGGTTGGGTCGCTATGCCGACTGGGACGAAGAGGCGCGGGTCGAATTCCTCGTGCGCGAGCTCGCCAATCGCCGGCCGTTGCTGCCGGCCTGCTTCGAACCCAGCGAAGACACTGCCGAAGTGCTGGCTACCTGCCGCGAGGTAGCGGCCGCGCCGGCTGCGTCGCTGGGCTCCTACGTGATCTCCATGGCGGGCGCCGCCTCCGACGTGCTGGCGGTGCAGCTTCTGCTCAAGGAGTCCGGGCTGCGTCGATCGATGCGCGTGGTGCCGCTGTTCGAAACCTTGGCCGACCTCGACAATGCCGGCCCGGTGCTGGAGCGCCTGCTGAAGCTGCCTGACTACCGCAGCTCGCTGCAGGGTCCGCAGGAGGTGATGATCGGCTACTCCGATTCGGCCAAGGATGCCGGGACCACCGCCGCCGCATGGGCGCAGTACCGGGCCCAGGAAACCCTGGTGAACATTTGCCAGGCGCACGGCGTCGAGCTGTTGCTGTTCCATGGTCGCGGCGGCACCGTCGGCCGTGGCGGCGGTCCGGCCCATGCGGCCATTCTGTCGCAGCCACCAGGCTCGGTGGCGGGGCGCTTCCGCACCACCGAACAGGGCGAAATGATCCGCTTCAAGTTCGGCCTGCCGGACATCGCCGAGCAAAATCTCAACCTGTATGTCGCCGCCGTGCTGGAAGCCACCGTGCTGCCTCCGCCGCTGCCCGAGCCTGCCTGGCGCACCGTGATGGACGAGTTGGCGGAGCAGGGCGTCAAGGCCTATCGGCAGGTGGTGCGCGAGAACCCGCACTTCGTCGAGTACTTCCGCCAGGCCACGCCCGAACAGGAGCTTGGTCGTTTGCCACTGGGCAGCCGTCCGGCCAAGCGCCGGCAGGGCGGCATCGAAAGCCTGCGCGCCATTCCGTGGATCTTCGGCTGGACCCAGACGCGGTTGATGCTGCCCGCCTGGCTGGGCTGGGAGGCGGCCCTGGGCGCAGCGCTGGCGCGTGGCCAGGCTGCGCAACTGGCTTCGATGCGCGCCCACTGGCCGTTCTTCCGCACGCGCATCGACATGCTCGAGATGGTGCTGGCCAAGGCCGATGCCGAGATTGCGGCGCTGTACGACGTGCGGCTGGTCGAACCCGAGCTGCAGCCATTGGGCGCGCAACTGCGCGACCTATTGTCGCAGTGTTGCGCGGCCGTGCTGGGCCTGACCGGGCAGACTCACCTGCTTGCGCACAGCCCGACGACCCTGGAGTTCTTCAGCCTGCGCAACACCTACCTGGATCCGTTGCATCAGTTGCAGGCCGAACTGCTGAAACGCTCGCGCGCCCGCGAAGCGGCGCTGGACAGCCCTCTGGAACAGGCCCTGCTGGTCACCGTGGCAGGCATCGCCGCCGGGTTGCGCAATACCGGTTGAGGCTGGCGGTCGATCGGTGCAGCCGGGCAGCTGTCAGCTCGGGTGCAACCGATTGGCGGTGATACCCGGTACAACCCCTGCAGGATGCCGTCCTCGGGGGCAGGTGCCTGCGACTTTCGGTGGCTTGTGTGCCCCGTGCCCGCTGTGTATCTTGATCAGCCTTTGGCCATCTTGCGGCCATCATTTTTCTTGGGAAGGGCTTCTGCCGTCAGCGCGGCGGAAGCAGATTCGACGACTATCTATAAAAATCGAGAGGAGCACATCGATGCGCGTGATTCTGCTGGGAGCTCCCGGGGCCGGTAAAGGTACTCAGGCAAAATTCATCACCGAAAAATTCGGTATCCCGCAAATTTCCACGGGCGACATGCTCCGTGCTGCCGTCAAGGCCGGTAGCGAACTGGGCGTGCTGGCCAAGAGCGTCATGGACAGCGGTGGCCTGGTGTCCGACGACCTGATCATTGCCCTGGTCAAGGAGCGCATTGCCCAGCCCGACTGTGCCAACGGCTTCCTCTTCGATGGCTTCCCGCGCACCATTCCGCAGGCCGAAGCGCTGGTCACCAACGGTGTGGAGCTCGACCACGTTCTGGAAATCGCCGTCGACGACGAAGAGATCGTTCAGCGTATCGCCGGCCGTCGGGTCCATGAGGCATCGGGCCGGGTCTATCACACTGTCTACAATCCACCGCGCGAGGCGGGCAAGGATGACGTGACCGGTGAGGCGCTGGTGCAGCGCAAGGACGACACCGAGGAAACCGTGCGTCATCGCCTCTCGGTCTACCACTCGCAGACCAAGCCCTTGGTGGCCTTCTACAACGAACTGGCGGCTGCCCATGGCAAGCCCAAGTGCAGCCACGTCGAAGGCGTCGGTTCGGTCGCCGACATCACCGCCAAGGTGCTTGCCGCACTGAGCTGAGTGCTGGCATCCAGACGCGTGGCACCCACACACTGGGTGTCGGCCACTGCCTTGCCATGAACGGCCCGCTTGCGGGCCGTAGTTGTCTATAATCGCCTATTCCCCCTTGCCTGGACCCTTTCGATGACCACCCTGCTGGCCCTGGACACTGCCACTGAAGCCTGTTCCGTTGCGTTGCTGCACGATGGCAAGGTGTCGAGCCACTATGAAGTGATCCCGCGCCTTCACGCGCAGAAGCTGCTGCCGATGATCAAGACCTTGCTGGCCGAAGCGGGGGTAGCGCTGACGGCCGTCGATGCGATCGCTTTCGGGCGCGGCCCGGGCGCTTTCACCGGGGTGCGCATCGCGGTGGGGGTGGTCCAGGGCCTGGCGTTCGGTCTGGATCGTCCCGTGTTGCCAGTGTCCAACCTGGCCCTGCTGGCGCAGCGCGCCTGGCGCGAGCATGGCGTCGGCCAGGTAGCGGCCGCGATCGACGCGCGCATGGACGAGGTGTACTGGGGTTGTTATCGGGAGCACGCGGGAGAAATGCGCCTGCAGGGTGAGGAGGGGGTATTCGCTCCCGAACGGGCCCTGCTGCCGGCCCAGGCCTCTGGCGAATGGTTCGGCGCGGGCACCGGCTGGACCTATGCCGAGCGGATCGCTGTGCCCATCGTAGGGCGTGATGCCGATCTGCTGCCCCATGCGCAAGACCTGCTCGAGCTTGCACGGTTTGCCTGGGCGCGTGGCGAAGGCTTGCCCGCCGATGGCGCCCAGCCGGTCTATCTGCGTGACAACGTTGCCACACCGAAGAAGTCGCCGTTGTAGTACGCTTCGTCGGCGTTCAAGCCTGTAGTGCGCATTTCATCGGCATAATCTGCCATGAAGATAAAACTTTGCCGCAATTTGTGGTCTAGTGGTTACCTGGGTCACTGCAGGACATTGTGGCGGCTTGTTTCGACGATCGAGTGAATCTGATGCGTATCGATGGTGTTTCCTCCCAGCCTTATCCAATCAAGCGCAAGCCGCTTGCGGACAAGGCGCGGGTGCAGGAAACCCTCGACGATATCGAAGGCGAGTTCGAGGTTCCTGCGCAACCTACGCCCCAGCGCTCCCGCGCGCGTGGCACCAGCGTGCCGGCCCGCCAGCAGGACATGATCTTCCCCCGCTCGATGAGCCGGCGTGCGGCCGACGCGCTGGGCATGTACCTGAGCACCCAGGGTTTCGTCGAGTGGGACAATGAAGTCCTGGGCCTGGATGTGCATATCTGACTGTGCCCAGCCTGCCTTATTTCATCGGCTGTCCGTCGTGGAGCGAAAACGCCTGGCGCGGGGATTTCTATCCGCAAGACGCGCGTCCGCCGGATTTCCTGGCTCTCTATGCCCAGCAGTTCAACGCTGTGGAAGGCAACACCACGTTCTACGCACGGCCGGCGCCCAATACCGTGGAACGCTGGGCTGCAAGCATGCCGTCCGATTTTCGCTTCACGGCCAAACTGCCGCGCGACATCAGCCATGGTGGCGATCTGCGCGAGCAACTGGGAGTGGCTGAGGATTTTTGTCGGCTGCTCGCGCCGCTCGGCGATCGGGTGGCGCCGTTGTGGTTGCAGCTGCCTGCATCGTTCGCGCCCTGGCGGCTGCCGGAATTGATCGGCTTCATCGACGTCCTGCAGCGGCCCATCGCTGTGGAGGTACGCCACGGCGCATTCTTCGCTCGCGGTGACGAGGAACGACTGCTCAACAATCTGCTGCGCGAACGCAATGTCGAACGCATCTGTCTGGATCCGCGTGCGCTGTTCAGTTGTGTTTCCGACGCGCCTGCCGTGCTTCATGCCCAGTCCAAGAAGCCGCGGGTGCCACCCCGCCCAGCGGCGTTCAGCCACAGCCCGCAGGTGCGTTTCATCGGCCACCCGCAGTTGCAGGCGAATGAGCCTTTTCTGACCCCCTGGGTGGAGAAGATCGCCACCTGGATCGAAGAGGGCCGCACCCCCTACATTTTCCTGCACACGGCCGACAACTTGCTCGCGCCCGCGCTGGCCCGGCGTTTCCACGAGCGTTTGATGGAACGTTTGCCAGGCTTGCCGGCCTTAATGGAACTGCCTCGGGAGCCACAGACGGCGCAACTCGGCCTGCTCTGACGCGGTTTTCCCGCAAGTACCGTTCAGCCACGCCAAGCAGGAGCCTGTGTGCCGAAATTGCTGATCATTCTGCTGCTTCTGGCCGCCGCGCCCGTTGCCGTGTGGCGAGGTTGGGTCGAGGTGCCCGATCGCTGGAATCCCTGGGCCCCGCTGGATATCGCCGAACCGGTGAATTTCCTTACCCGCTACAAGCTCGGCAAGTTACAGAATGATCCACAGCTGTGTGTGCAGGCTCTGGCAACTTCCACCGTGCGCTATAGCGTTCAGGCCGACAGCCCGGCCGATGCCAAGTGCCCGTTGGTGAACGTGTTGCGCGTGCAGGGCAGCGAGGTCAGGTTGAGCAGCAGTTTCCTCGCCACCTGCCCAGTGGTGGTGGCGTTCGCCATGTTCGAGCGCCAGGCCCTGCAGCCGGCAGCGCAGGCGACGTTCGGTCAGGCAGTAACGCAGGTGGATCACCTGGGCAGTTTTGCCTGCCGCAATGTCTATGGTCGCAGTGAAGGACGTCTGAGCCAGCATGCCAGCGCCAACGCGCTGGACATCGCCGGGTTTCGTCTGGCCGACGGACGTCGTATCAACGTGCTCAAGGATTGGCCTGGCGACAGCGCCAACGCGCGCTTCCTGCGCCAGGTACGCGACGGCGCCTGCAAGCATTTCAATACCGTGCTGGGCCCCGAGTACAACGCCGCCCACCGCAACCATTTTCACCTCGACATGGGCCGCTGGAGCGTGTGTCGCTGATTCATTTCCGGCCACCGCGGTGAACCCGGACGCGGCTTGCGCCGCTGCTACAGGGCATGGGCTGGCTGAACGCCGCACGCGGCTTGCGCCGCTGCTACAGGGCATGGGCTGGCTGAACGCCGGACGCGGCTTGCGCCGCTGCTACAGGGCCTGGGTTGGCTGAACGCCGGACGCGGCTTGCGCCGCTGCTACAGGGCATGGGCTGGCTGAACGCCGCACGCGGCTTGCGCCGCTGCTACAGGGCATGGGCTGGCTGAACGCCGGACGCGGCTTGCGCCGCTGCTACAGGGCCTGGGTTGGCTGAACGCCGGACGCGGCTTGCGCCGCTGCCATATGGCTGCCGGTGTGGGCCTCTGTAGCAGCGACGCGAGCCGCGTCGGCGGTGCGCGCGAGGTATCTGGATGGATGCGATCGGCGCTCAGGCAGCCAGACGGATGTTGTTCAACACGGCGGGGCGCCTCCAGCTCAGGTCCAGATCCAACGCATGGCATTGCTCACTGATGGTTTCCTGCGCCAGCGGTACCGGCGTCTGTGCCAACTGCCAGTCGAGCTCGGCAATCGGCAGGCGCAGTGCCCGAGGCAGAGGCGCCGGGGCAGGTTGCGTGCTCTGGCCACCCTGGTTCAGCACCAGCGGACGAACCCAGCGGCTGTCGAACGCCAACTGCGCCTGTTGGGCCAGCACGTCCTGCTCGGGCAGCGGCGCCGAGGGTTTGTCCAGCAACGTCAGCTCCAGTTCGGCCTTTGGCAGAAACAACGGCTCGGGAGGCTTCACTTCGGTGTCGCGAACATCGCACAGGCGCTGCAGAAGAATGTGCGCCAGGATCTCGCTGCCGGCGCTGGGCTCGGCCGCCGCTGCATTGTCCGCCGCTGCATGAGCCTGCCCTGGCAGCTGTCCATCGCAGTGCTCGGTCAATGCCTGGGCAAAGAAGTCCTGCCACAGCGCACTTGCAGCACCCAGGGTCTGGATGTTGTGCTGGCTGAAGTCGCCGATGGGCGAAATGTAACCTGGCGCTGTGGAATTGATGACGGACATGGCACTCGGCACGCTTGGGCTCTGGCAAAATGCCTGGCAAAGTTCTTATCGGCGGCGTGCGCCGATCTTTTAGCCTTTCGATACAGGAATCTTCAGTGGAGCAGCAAGCCGGTGGTCGCATCCAGGTTCAGGCACAGAACGACGCCTGCGAACCGCAAGCCGAACGATGGGCGCAACGCCTGCATCTGCCTCGCCAGTTGCCCGACGCCGATTTCGTGCTGCAGGTCGGCGAAACCGGCCTGCAGTTGCAACAACTGGGCGCGGACGCGCCGGGGCCCGTGCGTGTGGATTTCGTCGAGGGCGCCGTCGCTCACCGACGACTGTACGGCGGTGGCAGCGGTCAGATGATCGCTAAGGCCGTTGGCGTGCAGCCTGGCGTGCGCCCGCGGGTACTGGATGCCACGGCCGGCTTGGGCAAGGACGCGTTCGTGCTGGCCAGCCTGGGCTGCGAGATGAGCCTGGTAGAGCGTCAGCCGATCATCGCCGCGCTGCTCGAGGACGGACTGGCCCGTGCCCAGGGTGACCTGGAGGTAGGCGCCATCGTTGCGCGCATGCATCTGCTTCAGGGCAACTCGATCGAGGTCATGCAGCAGTGGCAGGGCGAAGCACCCCAGGTCATCTACCTGGACCCGATGTTCCCGCACCGCGAAAAGAGTGCGCTGGTGAAAAAGGAAATGCGCCTGTTCCGGCCATTGGTGGGCGATGACATGGACGCACCGGCCCTGCTGGCCGCCGCCCTGGCCCTGGCCAGCCACCGGGTAGTGGTCAAGCGACCGCGCAAGGCGCCCTGCATCGAGGGCTGCAAACCCAGCCATGCGCTTGAAGGCAAATCCAGCCGCTACGATATCTACCCGAAGAAAGCCCTAAAACCGACGTGATGAATGGACGCAGGTTGTAGGCCAGGACGACCCCCGGCGCCCGGGGGTACGTAGGATCGGTCCTGATTTTTTCCCAGCCGGTTTTAGCCCGATGCGCTCAAATAGAATCAAGTCTCATTTGTAGTGAGGCTGTATACATGTACCGTTCTACAGGAGTTTGCACATTGCCCCGCCGTTCGGCGCTGGGCCTGGCGTTGATCGGTTGCGCCGCAGGTGCCAATGCCCACGAAGGGCCCGAATCGCTGGTGCTCGACAAGCTGAGCGTGACCGGCAAGCAGGCCGCGCCACCCTACCAGGTCGAGCGTTCGGCTTCCGCCAAGTACGCCGTGCCACTGCTCGACGTGCCGCAAACGGTTACCGTTGTCCCGCGCCAGATCATGCGCGAGCAGAATGCCCTGAGCCTGCGCCGGGCACTGTCCAACGTCTCCGGCATTTCCTTCAATGCCGGCGAGGGCGGCGGCGGGTCGGGAGACAGCATCAACATCCGCGGTTTCAGTGCCAATGCCAACCTGCAGATCGACGGCCTGCGCGACTCTGCGCAGACCAGCCGCAACGACCTGTTCAACCTGGAGCAGGTCGAGGTCATCAAGGGGCCCAGTTCGGTATTCGGTGGCGCCGGCACCACCGGCGGCTCCATCAACCTGATCACCAAGCTGCCGGTTGCCGACAGCTTCACCGAGCTGGGCGCCGGCGTTGGTACCGATCGCTATCGCCGCCTGACCCTGGACACCAATCAGCAGCTGCACGACCTGGGCGACGGCACCCTGTTTCGTCTGAATATGATGGCTCACGAGAACCACGTGCCGGGGCGCGATCGCATCGAACAGCAGCGCTGGGGCCTGGCGCCGTCGCTGATGTTCGGGCACGGCAGCGACACGCGCCTGACCCTCAGCTATTTCCACCAGAGCGATGACAACCTGCCCGACTACGGCGTGCCTGCACGCGATGGCAAGCGCTTGCCGGGCGTCAAGACCAGTCACTATTATGGCTGGCGCAACCTGGACCAGGACCGCACCGACACCGACAGCCTGACGGTCAAGTACGAGCACGACCTGAACCCGGACTGGAGCGCGCAGAACCTTGCCCGGCTCAGCCAGGTTGACCGCGATGCCACCGTGTCCGCTTCCCATGTCAGGCTGGCCAAGCTTCCGGCGCTACGCTACCTGCCGGCAGGGCCGCAAGCTTATCGGCGCGACGTGCAGACCCGCCTGGCGATGAACCAGACCAGCCTGACCGGTCATTTCGATACCTTCGGCCTGGGCCATACCCTGGTGGTCGGCGCGGAACTGTCACGCGAAACCTACGACCGCAAGGCCTCGGGCTATGCCGTGGAGTCCTTCTACCCAGCCAACGGCTACGATCTGGCCAACCCGCCGGGTTACTGGAGCGGGCCGAAGGTCAAGTCGCCTACCAGCGTGGCGCACAACAGCATGGAAGATCGCGCCCTGTATGTGTTCGATACGCTGGCCCTGGACGAGCAGTGGGACCTCAGCCTGGGCCTGCGCTACGACCACATGCGGGCCCAGGCCAGTAATCGCTCGGCCAGCGGCGTTCGGACCCAGGCCGGCTCAACCGACGGCGTGTTCAGCCAACGTGCCGGCCTGGTCTACAAGCCCGCCGAGAACGGCCGCTTCTACGTCGCCTACGGCACCTCGTTCAACCCTTCGGCCGAGAACCTGCTGACCTACGGCGGTGGTCTTTCCGACAGCACCCAGAGCCTGGAACCCGAGAAGGGCAAGACCTGGGAACTGGGTACCAAGTGGCAATTGCTCGATGAGCGGCTGCAGCTGGAAGGCGCGCTGTTCCGGGTGGTCAAGGACAACGTGCGCGAGCGCTTGAGCGACGGCAGCAACCTGCTTGCCGGCAAGCAGCGCGTGCAGGGGTTGGAATTGGCAGCCACGGGCGCATTGAGCGAGAAGTGGCACGTGTTCGCCAACTACACCCTGCAAAGCAGCGAGACACTGAAGTCGGTGGCCAATCCCGAACGCATAGGTCAGGCACTGAAAAACACGGCGCCCCGATCTTTCAATCTATGGACCGCCTACCAGCTTCCCAGCGACATTACCCTGGCCTACGGCATCCGCCACGTCGGCAAACGCAACCTGACGTCCCAGGATCAAATCAAGCTCGATGCCTACTGGGTACACGACGCGATGCTGGGCTACCGGGCATCCGACAACCTCGAGCTGCAGCTGAACCTGAGCAACCTGACCGACACGAAGTACGTCGAGCGCGTACGCACGGTCGTCGGCAGCGATACCCGTTCTTCGGCCGTGGAGTTCGGTGATGGTCGTGCGGCGGTATTGAGCAGCGTCTATCGGTTCTGAACACCGCCGCAGCCCTGCCTACCGCGAAGCGGCATCCATGCGGATACGCAGCGGCTGCTCATCCTTGCCATCCAGCGTCACGCCGTGATGCTGGGTGCTGACGAACAGCAGGTGCCCGTCGGCTTCAACGCGGGCACTCACCGAATAGCGATGCCCCGGCTTGACCTGGGCCGGGTCGTATTCAAGTTTGAACGGCAGCGGCACCTGGCCAGTGATCGGGCCGCTCTGCCGGGCCAGGGCCACCGCAGGTGCGTCAGCCAGGGACACGTCCTGCAGGCTCACGGTCAATACGGCCGAAGGCGGCAAGGCGATGCGCTGCAGATAGAACGCCTCCCCCTCGAGCGTGGCCTTGGGTGCGGGCTGCATGCTGCTGCAGGCGCCGATGAGGGCGCTGAATACGATCAGTGAAAGGCGCTTCATGGTTATCTCCATTTACAAATTCGGCCGTCAGGCAAAAGCATAGGCAAAGACCGTCGTCGATCACAGCCCATCGGCGGCCTCATCGCTGCGGTGCAGCGCAACCTGGCGGATCGACAGGCGTATTTCAGCGGGCAATACCCGTTTGGCAGCGCCTTCGGCCAGCTCATCGAGCATGGGGTGGTGGCTCAACTTGCCTTGGGCATCGCGGCGCAGTACCCCTTGATCGAGCAGGGTCTGAATGAAGTGACGGAACAGGCTCTTGTCGAAGAACTCCGGGGCGTTCAGGCCATGCAGGATCGACAGGCGCTGGGCCATGGTGGTGCACAGGTTTTCCAGTTCTTCGGCGCTGAGGGTGTTCTGCCCGGCATTGAGCAACAGGGCGATGGCCATGTAGAAACGCTGCAGGGTCTGCGCGATGGCACGCGACAACAAGGTCAGCAGCACGAATTGCCGCGAACTCGGCGCGGGGCGCAGGTACACACCGTTTTCCAGGCGCAGCAGGCCTTGTTCGACCAGCGCTTGCAGCCACTGGTCAATCACCTCGTCGAGCTGCCCGGCGTTCCAGCGGATGAACAGTTCGGCTTGCAGATAGGGGTACAGCGCATGGGCGTAGCGCAGGATCTGCTCGCGGGTCATGCGCGAAGTGCTCTGGAAGAAGCTGGCAAGTAGCGCGGGCAGGGCGAAGATGTGCAACACGTTATTGCGGTAATAGGTCATCAGCACCGCGTGCTGTTCGTCCAGATACAGGATTTTGCCCAGGGCATCGCTCTGTTCGGACAGCAGCTGCATGCCCTGGACATGAGCGATCAGGCTGCGGGCGTCCCCCGTGGGCACGGTAGTATGAGGCGAGTAGGGCACCTGGCGCAGCAGGGTCAGGTACAGGTCGAGTACCCGTTCCATTGCCCGTTCGTCCAGAGCCAGCTTGCTGGTCGACAGCAGTGCCAGTGCCACCAGGTTCACCGGGTTGATGGCTGCAGCCTCGTTCATGTGGCGAGCCACGCGGATGCTCAGGCGATGCGTGGTTTCGTTCAGCCAGTCGGGCTTGAACTGCGGCGCCAGGTCCTGCTCGCGCCAGCCAGGCTGCTGCTCATCGAGAAAAGCCTGCAGCTTGATCGGCTCGCCGAAGTTGACCGCCACTTGGCCAAAGCGCTGCTTGAGTGCACCGATGACCTTGAAAACGTCCAGAATCGACTCTTTCTTCTTCGCCGCGCCGCGCAACTCGCCCAGGTAGGTACGGCCTTCCAGCACCCGTTCGTAGCCGATGTACACCGGTACGAAGACGATGGGCGTACGCGAGGAGCGCAGGTAGCTGCGCAGGGTGATGGCCAGCATGCCTGTCTTGGGTTGCAGCATGCGTCCGGTGCGCGAGCGCCCGCCTTCGACGAAGTACTCCACCGGAAAACCCTTGGTGAACAGGGTGTGCAGGTATTCGTTGAACACGGCGCTGTACAGCGGATTGCCCTTGAAAGTGCGGCGCATGAAAAACGCCCCGCCTCGGCGCAGCAGGCTGCCGATCACAGGCATGTTGAGGTTGATGCCGGCAGCAACATGGGGTGGCGTCAGGCCGTTCTTGAACAGCAGGTAAGACAGCAGCAGGTAGTCGATGTGGCTGCGATGGCATGGCACATAGATGATCTCGTTGCCACGGGCAACGTCCTTCACACCGTCGATGTTGTTGACCTTGATGCCGTCGTAGATCTTGTTCCAGAACCAGCTGAGCACCACTTCCATGAAGCGGATGGCGGTGTAGGTGTAGTCCGAGGCGATTTCGTTGCCGTAGTGCAACGCTCGGGCCTCGGCCTTTTCCAGGGTGATGTGCTCGCGTTCGGCTTCTTCGGCAATGGCCTGGCGCACCAGTGGGTCGCGCACCAGACCCTTGACCAGATGGCGGCGGTGGGAAATGTCGGGGCCGATGACTGCCGTCTTCAGGTTGCGAAAATGCACACGCAGGATGCGCTGGGCCATGCGCACCGTTCGCTCGTGACCCTTGTTCTGCTGCACCAGCTCGGCCAGGTGGATTGGCTCGGAAAACTGTACGCGGGTCTTGCGTCCCAGGATCAGAATGCTGACCAGCTTGCGCAAGCGCCCGGTAACCGCCCAGCTGTCGGCGAACAGCAGCTTCCAGGGGCTGGATTCGCTCGCTGGCGACTGGCCCCAGAACACGCTTACCGGAATGATCTGCGCATCTTCGCCGGCGTTCTGTGCCAGTGCCGTGACCAGCCGCGCCAGGGTGGGCGGGGCGCCGCGCTTGTCTTGCCGGCCCAGCCAGTCAGGGTCCGGGGTCAGGTAGAACACCGCCGTGGGCTCCATGAGATCGCCGATGGCCACGGGCAGCACCGGGCGTGGCAGGCCGGCTTTGCTGCATTCGCGGTCGACCACGGCAAGGTCGGCCAGCGAAGGCGATTGCAAGGCGTACAGCACGGGCCTGCTGCGATCCAGGTTCAAGGTGAACGAGGACTGGTTGATGGTTTCAGACCGAACCCACAGGTACAACAAGCGGCGCAAGGTGCCGAACACGAGGCGGTGCAGAGGTGAGCGGGTCATAGGCCAGGGCTTGGGGGGAAAACGCTATTTTACCGGCTTTTGCCGAGGTAAGTGATGCAGGGTGTCGGCGAATATCTTCGCGCGGCTACGGGCTCTTTCGCGGCCACTGGCCGCTCCTGCAGGGGTTTTGCATGGCCTGCCCGCAGCGGTCCCGAATGGTTTGCAGGAGCGGCCAGTGGCCGCGAACCGTCGCGCTGCGGTGTATCAACTGGTACGCCAGGTGATTTCCTCTTCGCCATCGTCGCTGATACGGATCCAGCGGTCGGCATTCTCTTCGCCTTCTTCTTCCACCCAGCTGCCAGGCGCACAGCGCACCTCTACATTCAGGGCCTTGAAAGCTGCACGGGCGCAGGCCACGTCGTCGTCCCACGGCGTGGCGTCGCTCTCCAGGTACAGGCTGTTCCACTTGCCGACCGCTTTGGGCAGCCAGGTGACCGGCACGTCGCCGGCCTGGCACTTCCAGGTCTGGCCTTTCTGCTGCCAGTCGCTGCAGGGGCCCAGGGCCTGGCCGAGCCATGCGGCGATGGCCTTGTGATCGACGTCGGCGTCCTTGAGGTAAATCTCGATATCGGGTTGGCGCATGGGTAGGCTCGCTCAGTCTTGACGCACAAAGTAATCGTAGCGCATTGATACCGTGACCACGAACGGCCGCGGCTGTTCGATCACTGCGGTCCGTCGCTCGGCGCTGGCGCGCCAGCCATGCGGCGTCATCGCCAGCAGGTTGGCGCGCGATTGCGCGTCGATCAGCTTGAGCTTGAAGGTCAGGGTTTCATGGTGGGCATGCTGCATACCCTCGGGCACCTGCAACAGGTGTTTGTCGTCGACGTAGTCGCGCACCTCGTCATACAGCTGTTCGCGCAGCTCCATCAGGTGGCCGCTGGTGGGTCCCACACGCATCAGGCCACCCCCCGGCGCCAGCAGGCGCTTGGCTTCGTCCCAGTCCAGCGGGCTGAAGACGCTGGTCAGGAACTGGCAGCTGGCATCGGCAAGCGGCACACGCGCCATGCTGGCAACCAGCCAATGCACCGACGGCGCTCGCTTGCAGGCGCGTTTGACCGCCTCGCGGGAGATGTCCAGGGCATACCCGTCGGCGCGCGGCAGCGCCTGGGCGATCTGTTCGGTGTAGTACCCCTCGCCACAGCCGATGTCCAGCCAGCGCCGAGGCCAGCGCTCGGCTGCAAGCTCGGCCAGGCGCTGGGCCACCGGCGCATAGTGGCCTTCGTTGAGGAAGTCCCGGCGAGCCTCGACCATGGCCTGGTTGTCGCCGGGGTCGCGGCTGTTCTTGTGCTGCACCGGCAGCAGATTCAGGTAGCCCTGGCGCGCGCGGTCGAAACGGTGACCGCTGGGGCAGACCATGCCGTTGTCGGCGTTGGCCAGCATGGCAGTGCAGAGGGGGCAGGTGAGCATCAGGCGAGTAACTCGACGAGGGTCTGGTAGTAGATTTCGGTCAGCACATCGAGGTCGCTGGCCAGGATTCGTTCGTTGACCTGGTGGATCGTGGCGTTGACCGGGCCCAACTCGACCACCTGGGTGCCGAGGGTGGCGATGAAGCGCCCGTCGGAGGTGCCGCCGCTGGTGGAGGCCTGGGTGTCGCGCCCAGTGACGTTCTTGATGCTCGCGGCCACCGCGTCCAGCAGCGCACCGGGCTCGGTCAGGAACGGCAGGCCGGACAGCGCCCAGTCCACGTGCCAGTCCAGGCCATGCTTGTCGAGAATCGCGGCCACGCGCTGCTGCAGGCCTTCGACCGTGGACTCGGTGGAGAAACGGAAGTTGAACACCGCCGTCAGTTCACCGGGAATGACGTTGGTGGCGCCCGTGCCGCTGTTGAGGTTGGACACCTGGAAGCTGGTTGGCGGGAAGAAGGCGTTGCCGTCGTCCCAGTGCTCGGCGGCGAGCTCGGCCAGGGCTGGGGCGACCAGGTGGATCGGGTTGCGGGCCAGGTGCGGATACGCCACATGGCCCTGCACGCCGCGCACGGTCAGAGTCGCACCGAGCGAGCCGCGTCGGCCGTTCTTGACTACGTCGCCGACCAGGGTGGTGCTCGACGGCTCGCCGACGATGCACCAGTCCAGGCGCTCGTTGCGTGCAGCCAGGCGCTCGACCACCGCTTTGGTGCCGTGATGGGCCGGGCCTTCTTCGTCGCTGGTGATCAGGAAGGCCACCGAGCCCCTGTGGTTCGGATGGTCGCCGACGAAGCGCTCGGCGGCCACCAGCATGGCCGCCAGGCTGCCCTTCATGTCGGCCGCGCCGCGCCCGTGGAGCATGCCCTGCTCGTCGATCACCGCCTCGAATGGGGCGATCTGCCAGGCCTGGGTGGGGCCGGTGGGCACCACGTCGGTATGCCCGGCGAAGCACAGCACCGGACCGTCCTGGGTACCGTGGGTGGCCCAGAAGTTATCCACCTCTTCGATGCGCATCGGCTCCAGCGCGAAGCCAGCCTGCCCCAGGCGTTGCATCATCAGCTTTTGGCAATCGGCGTCCAGAGGCGTGACCGAAGGGCGGCGGATCAGGTCGCAGGCAAGCTGCAGCGTGGGCGAAAGGTCGGCGGCGGCCGTCATGAAAACTCCAAAAGCAGGGGCGGCAAAGGGGCGATATGGTAAAGCAAAAACGCATGGGCCAACACCGCACCCCTGCTGGCGGCGCTTTCGCGTCCCAGGACCTACACCGCTGCGCGCACCTTCGTCGGGTGCAGTGGCCGATCTCTCATGTCTTGACCCGCGCGTGGCTATCACCATGCCGCACGCGCCACCTCCTTCACGCGAGCGCATAGCCTGAGACAACGACATGAACGCCGTTACCCGCATTACCCTGCTTGCCACGCTGCTCACCTCCATCGCCACGGCCGTCGCCGCGCCGTCGGTGGACATTACCGTCACCGGTTCGATCGTGCCGGGTGGCTGCACACCTACCCTGAGCAACGCGCTTTTCGATCATGGGCGGTTGTATACCCGCGACCTGCTTGCTTCAGCGCCCACCGTCCTGCTCGATCGTGCCCGTACCTCAACGTTGAACATAAATTGCGAAGCCGCTACCGCTTACGCGCTTCGTGCGGTGGACAATCGCGCCGATTCAGTCCTGGAAAACATCGACGGCAGCCGTTTCGGGCTGGGCTTGACCAGCAAGAACGAGAAAATCGGCTCCTACAGGCTACGCATCGATCCTGAAGGCTCGAGCCTGGATGGCGAACCGCTTCTGCTGCTGATAGGCAGCCCCACGGGCAATGCCTGGTCTGCCGCCGAACGCCGTGCGCGCAGCTTGCGCAACGATGGTCAGCTCATTGGTCTGGCCAGCCGAAAAAACGATGGCGGCGGACCCATGCCGGCAAAGGACGCAGTGCTGACCCTGGTGTCCTACCTGACCATCGCGCCGACCGACAGTTTGACGTTGGACGCTGAAGTGCCCTTGGCCGGTGCCGCTACCCTTGAGTTGTTCTACTTGTAGGAAGAACTACGTGAAGGGAGAACTAGGTGCAGTCAGATCTACCTGTACCAAGATCTTTCGTAGGAACAGATTTACCTTTCTTCAGAAATTTCCTCTTTCAAAGGGGAAACTTCCCCTTCAGCCTGAAGAGCGTGACCGGTTTCCCGTGCCGGTCAGCTCATCGGACAGTGAGGGACAACATCATGCATCCTGGCTTTCGGACGCTGACCGCCATGCTGGCGCTCGGCTTCACCACGCCTGCTTTCTGCGCTTCCACTGTGGATATTCAAGTCACCGGAACGCTCGTTCCCAGCGCTTGCACGCCCATCCTGAGTGTCAGCACGCTGCACTTCGGCACCGTGAGTTCGGCCGACCTGCACCCCGAGCGGCCTACCGCGATGATCGAGCACACGCCGAACCTGACGATTCAGTGCGGCACACCGACCTTGTATGGTCTGCGCCTGGTGGACAACCGCGCCGGTTCAGCCTATGACTCCGGCATTGCTGGTCGACTGGGTATGGGCCGCACGGCGGCGGATGAGCAGATTGGCGCGTATCATCTGCAAGTCGATCCAGCACGTTCGACCGTCGATGGCCGTCGTGTATTTCTCAGCCTCGGCGATCGTACCGGCAGCCTGTGGAGCACTTCTACCGCCCAGCCGATGGCGCTGCCTACCGACGGCAGTTTATTGGGGCTGGTCGACCGTGTCGGCGTAGACACCGGTGCCGTAGTGGTACGAATGGCCCAGCTGGGCATCCGCGCCCATGGCGTTATCGCTCCTGCGCGCAGCCTGACCTTGACCGATGCCGTGCCCTTGGACGGACACGTCACCGTGGAGCTGGTCTACCTGTAAGCATGCGCTACAGGTAGATGATCTCCAGTGTGGCCGAGCCGTCGATCGGGGTTTCCTGGCGCACGTCCAGCCCTCGGGCTGGAGCCAGGTGCAGTTCGACGGTCAGCGGCAATGACAGTCCAGACCAGGCGCCGGGGGCGACGCCGGGTGCCGCTTGTCGCCCGAGCGCGGTGGGCGGGCCGTCACTGCGCAGCCATCCATCGGGGTGCGGTCGCCAGGTTTGCGCAGAAGCGTCTCCGAGCAAGGGATAAGCACTGCTGCCGTCACGACCGATCCCCGTGCCCAGCCGAGCAGTGAAACCGCCCAAGGCCTGACCGTCCGCCGTGCGGCCGATGCCGAACAACGTCGGAGCGGCAGCCAGGAGCTGGTCGCTGACGGAGCCGGCCCGGTTATCCAGCGCGCGGATAGCGAAGCGCGTCGGTGCGTCGCAGTCCACTTCCAGCACCGTTTGCCGGCTGAACGTGGTGACCGATTCGCGCCGCAGATCGGCCATGCCAATGCGACCGAAGTTCACGTTCGCGTTGCCCGCCAGCGAGGGCCGACACGCCGCTGGAGCGAACCCGGCCTTCACCAGCAATGGCTTTTGCTGACCGACAATGTCGAAACTACCGCTGGCCGACAGCTCATGGGCGTCACTGACGGCGAGCACGGTGGGGGCAAGCGTGGCCTGCAGTTCGATCTGCGCCTGCAGGCGTTTGCCCCTGACCGCGTGGCCGGCCCGCAGCGGTTGCAGTGGCTGGTCACCTTCCAGCGCCGCTGCGCCGGTGCGGGTTGCAACCTGTGGCGCAGCGGCCGCCACCTGGCCCCACTGTACGGGCTGATCGTCCACCGATGCCTGCAGCACGCGCAGACGGTAGGCGCCTTGCGAACCCAAGGCATAGCCCTGGTTCGAGAACTGGCCGGCCCGATAGGCAAGCGTCAGATCCTGTTCGGTTTCACACAGTACGCTCAGGCTGAGTCGACGCGGCGGCAAAGGCACCTCGCCGGACGCCAACTGCACGGTCGTGCGATTGAATTGACCCAGGTCGATGTCGGCCGGGCTGAGCGACAGGCTGCATCCCTGCGCAAATGCCTGCAACGGTGTGGCCAATGCGGTGGCCACCAGCGCCGTCAGGAAGGTGCAACGGCTCATGATTCGCTCTCCTCGACCCGGCACTGCGCCGTGGTCTGCTCGTAATACGCCTCGGCATCGGCGCTGGCCGGCAGTTCGAACTGCAATCGGCACGGCTGCTCGTCTACCGTGCGGCTCCACAACTGCGGACTCGCATGGATATTGGGCACGAAGACCGCGCCGTCTTCCTGTACCAATGTCACCAGTTGGCCCTGCGCATCGGTGACGCCCGTGCTACGGTTGAGGCGACGCCCGGCCTCGTCCTGCACCTGAAGCAGCAAGCGCCGCGTGACCTCCACACCGAACATGATGCGCGGCACTGCGCCACGCGCGGCCTGGAGGGTGGCTGCGCCTTGATGCACGTCGACGTTGCGCGGTAACGATGCAGTGGCCACCTGCACGTTGCTGCGACCGAACGGAGCCAGTTGCGGCAGCACGGCGCGGCCCTTGCGGTCGGTCCACACGCTGCCGCCGGGGGTATCGATCTGCACGTTTGCGACATTTTCCAGGGTCAACAGGCCGAAGGTGTCCTGCAACGGGTAGGGCGACAAGGTGAAGCCATCTTCGTGGAGCACCACGGCGCCTCGTGCAGCGCCACTGTAGCCATGGCTGTCGCTGCCGTAGTTGGCATAGCCGACGTCCAGTTGACTGGCTTGGGTCAGCCGCGATACGCCGCCGTTGTAGCTCACCGCGCCAGTGCGACTGGCGCGCTCGGCGGCGACTCGGTACTGAGTGCGCTCGTCCCAGCGGCCTTGCACACCGCTGCCCAGGCGGATGCCGGTGCTGTCGTTGCGGGCGGTCGAACGCCAGTTCAAACCGTCACCCAGGGGCAGGCTGGCGCTGAAATACAAGGCATTACCCAGGCCACCGTCGCCGGCCAGCTGCCATTGCCCGGTAGCGGTCAGGGACACGGGGCCGAGCCGTCGCCCCCAATTGACCTGGGCTCGACTGGAGCGTTGCCCGTCGAACGCCGTGGCGGTGGACCACGTGCCGCTCAGGCTGCCCGTCCAGGGATGGGTCCAGCCCAGGCCGAAGGCGTACTGATCACGCACTCGGCTTCGCTGGCCAGCGGGCTGATTCCACCCACTGTCGATCAACTCTCGATAGCCGACTGTCTGCCGACCGGCACTGAGCAAGGCTGACCAGCGATCGCCGAGCTGCTGATTGAGACTGATGCTGCCCTGCACCCCCTGGTCGTCCGATTCGCTGGCATGCGCGGCCTGTAACAGGCTCTGCGCTCGCGAGCCGGGCCACGGTTCCAGGTTGAGCCCGGCGCCGCCGGCGTTGTAGCCTTGGCCGATGAGGGCACCGCCACTGATACTGGCGGCCGGCGCCAGTGGGTAGCTGCCTCCGGCGCTCAACACCCAGGGTTCCCGAGCGCTGCGCCCACTGTTGCGCAGCTGTCCGATGCCCACAGCAAAGCCCTGTGAGGGCAACTCCAGGCCCAAGGTGGCGGCCAGGACGGTAAAGGTGCGACGTTCGCCATCGGCCTCGATCACCGTGACCTCCAGGTCTCTGCGCCGGTCAAGTTGGGGAATATCGCTCAACTCGAAAGGTCCGGCCAGCACCACGGTTGAATAGATCAGCACGCCGCTCTGGCGAACGTCCACCCGCGCCTGAGTAGCCGCAATGCCCTGCACCCGAGCGCCACGGCCGCTGCCGCCGAGCGCCGGTTCGCTCATCCACTGCGCGCCGGTGACGCGCGCGCCGGCGAGCACCGGGTTGCTCAGGTTGATCTGGCCCAACTGCAGCATCGCCTGCTGGTCGCTGAAGGTGCGCTGCGCATAGGCTTCCATGTGCTGCAGGCTCGCCTTGCCCTGCACCGAGCTATAGAACTGACGGCTGCGCAGGATCCAATCGCCTGCATTGACGCCAGCCTCGGTGTTGGCCGAAAGAAACCGGCTGCGTTGACCATTGAACTGGTTGTACAGGCCCTGCACGTCATAGTTGAGCAGGCCGGCAACCCCACCTCGGGTAAAGGCCGATTGGTCGGCCGATGCAGTGCGCAAGGCAGGTGCAGGTACCAACAGCCGCACTTCACCGGCTTGGGGTAGCAGTTCGATCAGGGTCTGCGGAAATTGCTCGATGAACTCGCCGCAGCCTGACTCGGTATCGACCAGTTCCCCGGCGTCGCGCACGGCCTGGTCGATACACAGGGCACCTGCGGTGTCGAAGGCGGCTTGGACAACGCCTCTGGGCTGACCGTTGACCCACAGTCGCACAGCGTGCACGCCTTCTGTGAAGCGCGCGGTCTGGCTCAAGTAGGCGGCCAAGTCAGGATCGATACCACGCAGGCGCAGGGTTTCGCTGTCGAAACTTGTTGCGCTTGCAGTCTGGGTGTACAGCGCCAACGTCACTGCGGACAATGTGCTACCAATGAGCGCCTTCATCAAGGCGCGCCCTGATTCAGCGTTGCCTGATGCGTACCTACGGCAAAACCGTACACCGTGGCAGGGGTAAACAGGACCTGCCCATCGGCGACGGCCAGCGCCTTGCCGGGCAGAGTCAGCCGATCACCGGGCAATACGTAGCTGCGGGGCAGCTGCCAAGGGGTCTTGCTCGGCAGGCTGTGCACTTCCTGTGACAGACGCACGACATAGGGAGTGGGGTTGGATACCGTAAGCTGGCTGTCCTGCAGCGACCAGTGCAGGCCCTTCCAAGGCTCGGCGTTCCTCACCAGGCCTTTGGGGTGCAGGATCACCGGCAGATTCTGTCGTACGTTTACCGATACTCGTGCCTCGCCGGGTTTACCTGGCTGGTCGTTCTGCGCCAGTCCCTCGAAGATGACCCTTTTCAAGCGTTGAGTGGTGAGCGGTTCGGAGTTCGACAGGATGAAGCGCACCAGCTGCGATTCACCCGCCTCGACGCGCGCGATGGGGGGTGTGACGAACAACAGCGACGCCTTGTCTTCGGGGATGTGATCCAGCGTGACGTGCAGCAGCGCAGGATGCTGGTCGCTGTTGGTCACTTTTATGGCGGTTTCGGCATCGCCTTCGTAGACGATGACCACCGAGGTTTCCGGGATCATGCCGTCGGCATGGATTTCAGGACTGCAGATCAGCAACGCTGTGATGCCCAGGTACGCATACAAAACGTGGTTGCGGCGGTTCATCGGTTTCTCCAGACAGGGAACGCAACAGGCAGGTACGACCACGCCTTCCTCGACACCGCAGTGCCGGGAAGATCGTGTGAGGGGGAAGGGCAGCAGTACTCTAAAAGCAATCCGCGCGTTCTCGGCTCGGACCCTTCAGCAAGTGCAGGACGAAAAGATTGCAAGCGACGTAGGACGTATCTGCGCCAGGCTTTGCCGACAAAGAAACTACCGCAACGCGGTGTCGTTACAGGTACACGAGTTCGATGGTGGCGGCACCGTCGAGGGCGACTTCGTCGGTCAGGGTCAGCCCTTTGGCCGCAGCGATGACCAGATAGGATTTGAGTGCGAAAGTGGCATCCTTGATCGGCAGCGGTTGCGCCAAAGCCCCTGCTGTATCGGTGAAACCCAACAGCTCGCCGTAGTTGCGAATACCTTTCTCGCCCTGGGTCGCACTGGTCCATACGGTGCCCGCCGCATTACCTACGCCTACGAAAGCAGGTTTGCCGTCAATCAGTGATTCGCGTGGGTAGATTTCCAGAAAATGCGCACCGATTTTCTCTCCTTTGGGCGTCAAGCCCAGCCCGTAGGGTGTCACGTACCAGTTATTTCCGACGGTATCTGCACGATTGTCGATCCCACGGATTCCGTACACCGTAGCAGCCGTGCAATTGACGCTCAGGGTGGCGACCTTCTTGTTCTCGGTGAAACCTGTTGGCCCATCCACGTTGAGGTCGCTCTTCGATATCTTGCCGTGGTGGAAATCGCTGGCAGAGAGCGATGGGGTGCAAGCGGCCGGTACGATCGAGCCGGTGACACTCAAATCAACGGTTGAAGCCGCCATCGCGGTCGGGAGTGCTGCCAGCAGCGTGGTGCCGATAAGCAGACGGGATATAAGGGTCATGTTGATTTCCAGATTGGTTAATGGTGGTTGCACATCGCAACACCGCCAACTCTAGAAGCCGCTGAACAGCCCGTAAGTGAGCCGATTCAGAAGTTTGCCGTGAAACCTCCTAGCCGATTTCCACAGCCGAACAGGAATGCTCCTCACCGTAGGAGCGGTCATTGGCCGCGAAGCAGACGCCGCGGTGCATCTAGCGGACCACGGTGCGCCCTTCGCGGCCACGGACCGCTCCTGCGGCGCAGTGGGTTCAGATTTTCTGGGCGATCCAGATGGTATGGCGGGTGCCCTTGTTGCCGTGGGCGAACACCTGCACTTCTTCGGCCTTGAAGCCGGCCTTGCGCAGGTTGTCGCTGAACTGGCGGTCGGCGCTGGCCGACCACACGGCGAGAACACCCTTGGGCCTCAAGGCTTTCGCGCAGGCCGCCAGGCCACCGCTCGAATACAGCCAGCTATTGGCCTTCTGGGTCAGACCTTCAGGGCCATTGTCCACATCCAGCATGATCGCGTCGAAACCGGCCGGCTCGGCCTGCAGCACCTTGGCCACGTCCTCCAGGCGGATGACGGTGCGCGGATCGGCCAGGGGGTTGCCGGCTTTTTCGCCCAACGGGCCACGGTTCCACTCGACCACGCCGGGCACCAGTTCGGCGACCACCACTTGCGCGGTCTTGCCCAGATGCTTGAGCGCCGAAGCCAGGGTGAAGCCCATGCCCAAACCGCCGATCAGCACCCGCGAGTTCGGTCGCCCGGCCACCTTGCGGCAGGGGATCTCGGCCAGGGCGTCTTCGGAACCGTGCATGCGGGTGTTCATCAGTTGTCCGCCATCGCCTCCCTGGATCTTGATGACGAAGTCTTCGCCGTACTCGAACAGGCAGAGCGCACCGCCGTTGTCGGGGATCGGTGTGGTGTCGAGCAGTACGAAGCGTTTCATCGGTCAATCTCGGAAGGAGGACAAGGTAGTGCCATGGTAGTAGCCTGTGTCATCGGAACAGGCAGTCAGGCCTTGGGGTGTTCAATGAAGTTGCGCAGTGTATCGGTCTTTGCATGTGTTGCCCTGTGTGCCGGTGTCGCATCGGCCTCGTCGCTGCCCCCGGGATCGCCGGGTACACCCACGCCAACCCCCTATCCACAGGTTACCGTGCCCTCGACCCATGGCGGCGAGGGCATGAGCGGTTCACCGCCGCTGCTGCCGCCCATACCGTTGCCTGCGCCACCCAAGGCCGAGAACGTCCCCGAACCCGAACGTCAGGACACGCCGCCAACCCCGGTCAAGCCCAAATCCCCCGGCGGTTGATCGCGTTTTCCCTGGCATACCGCATCCTCCGCCGACGCGGCTCGCGCCGCTGCTACAGGGGGATACAGGCCACCTGCAACGCCACGCCCCTTGTAGCAGCGGCGCAAGCCGCGTCCAGGTTCACCGCGTCCCTTCAGGCCCACCGCATCCGATGCGCCGCGAACCCTGTAGCAGCGGCGCAAGCCGCGTCCGCGTTCGCCGCGTTCCTTCAGGCACGCCACATCAAGATTGTTTGGGTGTGCCCAGGGCCTTGAGCACGAACGCATATTCCAGGGCCACATCGCGCAGGCCCTGGTAACGGCCGCTCATGCCGCCGTGACCGGCACCCAGTTCGGTCTTCAGCAGCAGCAGGTTGTCGTCGGTCTTGCACGCGCGCAGGCGCGCTACCCACTTGGCGGCTTCCCAATACTGCACACGGCTGTCGTTGTAGCCGGCGATGACCAGCAGGTGCGGATACGCCTGCGCGGTGACGTTCTCGTACGGCGCGTAAGCCTTGATGCGCGCATGCACCTCGGGGTCCTGAGGGTTGCCCCACTCGTCATATTCGGTCACGGTCAGCGGCAGGTCGGGGTCCAGCATGGTGTTGAGCACGTCGACGAACGGCACCTCCGCTACCGCCGCCTGGAACAGCTCCGGACGCTGGTTCAACACTGCGCCGATCAACAAACCGCCCGCGCTGCCGCCACTGATGACCAGCTGCTCGGCGCGCGTCAGCCCTTGCTCGATCAAGTGTTCGGCACAGGCGATGAAATCGCTGAAGGTATTGCCTTTGTGTTCCTGCTTGCCAGCCCGATACCACGCTTCGCCCAACTCGCCGCCGCCGCGCACATGGGCGATGGCAAAGGCAATGCCGCGGTTCAGCAAACTCAACCGCGCATGGGAAAACCACGGATCCAGGCTCTCGCCGTAGGCGCCGTAGCCGTACAGGTACAGCGGTGTGGCCTGCCCAACGAATGCTTTCTTCATCACCAAGCTGATCGGCACCTGAGTGCCGTCTGCGGCGGTGGCCCAGAGGCGCTGGCTGACATAGTCGTCGGCGTCGAACCGACCCAGCACCGGGGTCTGCTTGAGCACCACTTGGGCGCCGTCGCGCAGGTTCAGTTGGCGAACCTGGCCAGGCCGGTTCAAGGCCTCGTAGCGCAAGCGAATCTGCTCGCTGGCAAACTCCAGGCTGTCGGAGACATACAGGCTGTATGCGGCATCCGGCAGTTGCACCGGGTAGGGCGCCAGGCCCTGGGCATGGACTTCGATGATCGGCAGGCCGCGCGCGCGCAGGCTCAAGGTGAAGGCAGCGGTATTGAGGGTCACCCCTTCGAGCATCACATCGTCACGGTGTGGGATCAGCGTTCGCCACTGCTCGCGAGTCGGCGCCGCGCCCGTGTCGGCGGCCTGGTACAAGGCGAAGTTGATGCCCGACTGGTTGCTGCGGATGAACCAGGTCCAGGCACCGTCGAGTTGGCCGTGATCCGGATAGTACTCATGGTCCTCGACCCTTGGCGCCAAGCAGGTGAAATCCCCTGCAGGCTGGTCGGCATCCAGCACCCAGGCTTCGCTGGTGGTCTTGCTGTTGAGCAGCAGGATCAGCTGGCGCTCCGAACTGGAACGGTAGCAGTGCAGGAAAAAGCGCCCGTCGTTCTCCTCGAACACCTGCTCGGCGCCGTCGCTGCCCAAGGTGTGGCGGTGCAGCCGATGAGGGCGGTGGGTTTCGTCCAGTTCACCGAAGAACAGGGTCTGGCTGTCATTGGCCCAGGTCATGCTGCCGTCGCAATCCTCGAAAGGCAGCTCGACCATCGCATCGTTGCCCAGCTCCTTGACGAACAGGCGGTAGATCTCGTCGCCACTGGTGTCCAGGCTGTAGGCCAGGCGCTGGTGGTCAGGGCTGACGTTGAACGCGCCCATCGACAGGAAGCCACCGTTGGCCAGCACGTTAGGGTCCAGCAGCAACTGCTCGGAGTGCTCCTCGACCTGGGTCGAGCCGTCGTCCGGGCGTGCGCAGCGATAGTGCCGCGGGTACTCGTCGCCGGCCGTGGTGCGGGTGTAGTACAACCACGGCCCCCACGGCGAGGCGAGGGACAGGTCGGTTTCGCGGATGCGCCCCTTGATCTCCTCGAACAATTGCTCGCGCAGCTCGGCCTGGTCGGCCAGTTGTGCCTCCTGCCAGGCGTTCTCGGCCTTGAGGTAGTCGAGCACGTCGGCGCGGTCGCGCACCTGCAGCCAGGCGTAGGGGTCGTCACCGGGGGCGACATGGGCGATGGGGGCGACGATAGGCTGGGACATGAGCGGCTCTCTTGGCGCGGGTGCTGGCGGTGCATGCCTCGGGGGCACGACAACAGCAGCGCCGGGCAGGCGAAAAGCCGTTATCATAAGCGCCTATTTGCCTGCCATGCCACGGACACCATGACCGAGAACGACTATTTCCTCGCCTGGGGTATCTACGCCTTCGCCGCCCTGGGCTGCATTCTGGTGTGGTTTCGTATCACCCGCTGGATGTGGCGCTATCTGCGCGAGCCCTTGCGCCTGCTCGGCGTGGTGCTGCTGCTGACGCCCACCGTGGTCGACCCGGCCCGCGACCTGCTGGCCCCGGCCGTGGCGATCAGCGCCCTGGAGCTGTTGTTCAAGATGGGCGGCAGTGCCTGGGGCGCGATTTCCGACCTGACCATGGCCGCAGTGATTGCCTTGGGCGTGTACGTGATTTTCGCGCTGGTGCGCCTGCCGTTCCTGCGCAAGGCCCAGGCCCGGCGCCTGGCGCAGGCTGAAGCAGACGCCGCTCGGCACGATGGCGATGCCGCCGCGGTTGCGCGGCCCATCGAGCCGCGCGAAGAACGTCCGGTGCCCACGCCGCCACGGGACAACCTGCGGGTCGAACCGCGCATCTGAATCCACGTTCCATCGTCTCGAGTACCGTGCATGTGTGAACTTCTGGGCATGAGTGCCAACGTACCGACCGATATCGTTTTCAGCTTCACCGGCCTGATGCAGCGCGGCGGCCGCACCGGTCCGCACCGCGACGGCTGGGGCATCGCTTTCTATGAAGGCCGTGGCCTGCGCTTGTTCCAGGACCCGACCGCGAGCAGCGAGTCGGAAGTGGCGCAGCTGGTGCAGCGCTATCCGATCAAGAGCGAAGTGGTCATCGGCCACATTCGCCAGGCCAACGTCGGCAAGGTCTGCCTGGCCAATACCCATCCCTTCGTGCGTGAGCTGTGGGGACGCAACTGGTGCTTCGCCCACAATGGCCAACTGGCCGAGTTCAACCCGCGCGCCGATTTCTACCGCCCCGTGGGTGATACCGACAGCGAAGCGGCGTTCTGCGACCTGCTCAACCGCGTCCGCGAATGCTTTCCCGAGCCGGTCGAGTTCGAGCGCCTGTTGCCCATCCTCGTGCAGGCCTGCGAGCAGTACCGTGGCCAGGGTGTGTTCAATTGCCTGCTCAGTGACGGCGACTGGCTGTTCTGCTTCTGCTCGACCAAGCTGGTGCACATTACCCGGCGGGCACCTTTCGGTCCGGCCCGGCTCAAAGACGTGGACGTGATCGTGGATTTCCAGGCCGAGACCACGCCCGACGATGTGGTCACGGTGATCGCCACCGAGCCGCTGACCGAGAACGAAACCTGGAACCGCTACGCGCCCGGCAACTGGGGTCTGTGGCGCCAGGGCGAATGCGTGGCCACCGGGCAGGCGCAGCCTGCCTGATACCCCACCGTGGCGCTGCCACCTTTGACTGAGAGGACGTTCATGCTGCGAAGCTACCTGCGACTTGTGCTGTTTGCCGTCGGCTTGCTGGTGGGTGTGCAAGTGCCCGGCGTGATCAACGACTACAGCCAGCGGGTCGAGGCCCATCGGCTCGAAGCGCAGCAGAGCCTGCGTGGTTTCAGCGAGACCGCGCAGCGCTTCTTCAATGGCGACCTGCAGGCGCTGGTGGCGCACTACCGTGCCAGCGAAGACCCGGTGTTCCGCAGCGACGCCGCCAGCATCGGCGCGCTGCTGGCCCGCAACCAGTTGCTGGAACGCGAGTGGCAAGCGCTGCAAGGGCCTTGGTATGCGAAAGCCTGGCATGTGGTGGCCCAGGCCGATCCGCAATTGCGCCAGGAAACCTTGAATGGCTACAGCTATCAGGTGCTGCTGGCGCCTGAGGCAATTGCCTGGGGCATCGCCTGTGCCCTGGTGCTGGCCTGGGTGGTGGAATGCATCATCCTGTTCATCGGCTGGACCCTGTGGTTCGGCCGCCGCCGTGCCAAACCCGTGGCCGAGCCCCTGGTACGCCGCGAACGCTAGAGCGTGCTCCTACCTTCACCGTAGGAGCGGTCAGCAGCCGCGAACAACCTCATGCAATACCTCTCACTTGGCCAGGTAGCGCATCCCGTCTTCCAGGCCACTCAGGGTCAGCGGGTACATTCGCTGCTCCACCAGATCGCGAATGATGTGCGTCGACGCCGTGTATCCCCAGGTGTTCTCGGGGTAGGGATTGATCCAGATCAGTTTGCGGTAGGTCTGCATGAAACGCTGCAACCAGACCAACCCCGCTTCTTCGTTCCAATGCTCGACGCTACCGCCCGGATGGGTGATCTCGTAGGGAGCCATGGCGGCGTCGCCGATGAACACCACTTTGTAGTCGGGGCCGTACTTGTGCAGCAGGTCATGGGTGCTGATGCCCTCGGCGTTGCGGCGCTGGTTGTCCTTCCAGACCGTCTCGTAGACACAGTTGTGGAAGTAGAAATACTCGAGGTGCTTGAACTCGGTACGGCAGGCCGAGAACAACTCTTCGCAGACCTTGACGTGGGCGTCCATCGAACCGCCGATATCGAACAGCAGCAACAGCTTCACGTTGTTGCGCCGCTCGGGACGCAACTGGATGTTGAGCAGCCCGCCATCGCGTGCGGTGTGGTCGATGGTGCCGTCGATGTCCAGCTCTTCGGCCGCCCCTTGCCGGGCAAACTGGCGCAATCGACGCAGTGCCACCTTGATGTTGCGCGTACCCAGTTCCACGCTGTCGTCCAGGTTGCGGTACTCGCGCTGATCCCAGACCTTCACCGCCTTGCCCTGGCGCTCGCCGGCATCGCCTACACGAATGCCTTCGGGGTGATAGCCACCCGAGCCGAACGGACTGGTGCCGCCGGTGCCGATCCACTTGCTGCCGCCGGCATGCCGGCCTTTCTGTTCCTCCAGGCGTTGCTTGAAGGCCTCGATCAGCTTGTCCAGCCCGCCCAGGGACTGGATCTGCGCACGTTCCTCGGCGCTCAACGAGCGCTCGAACTCCTTGCGCAGCCATTCTCCCGGGATCAGCGCTTCGAGGTGTTGATCAAGGTTCTGCAGGCCTTTGAAATAGGCTGAAAACGCCCGGTCGAACTTGTCGAAATGACGTTCGTCCTTGACCAGTATCGCCCGCGCCAGAAAGTAGAATTCGTCCATGTCGGCGAACGTCACACGCTGTTCCAGGGCATTGATCAGGTCGAGCAGTTCACGCACCGACACCGGCACTTTGGCCGCGCGCATTTCATTGAACAGGTTGAGCAGCATGGCGGACGCCCTCGCAGTCGAAAAAGGGGGGTCAGCGGTTGCCGCGTCGGCTCATGAACGCCAGGCGTTCGAGCAATTGCACGTCCTGTTCGTTCTTGACCAGTGCACCGGCCAGCGGTGGGATGGCCTTGGTCGGATCACGTTCGCGCAGCACGGCTTCGCCGATGTTGTCGGCCATCAGCAGTTTGAGCCAGTCGACCAGCTCGGAGGTAGAGGGCTTCTTTTTCAGGCCGGGCACCTTGCGCACGTCGAAGAACACGTCCAGGGCTTCGGCCACCAGGGTTTTCTTGATGTCGGGGTAGTGTACGTCGACGATGCGTTGCAGGGTCGTGCGGTCGGGAAAGGCGATGTAGTGGAAGAAGCAGCGACGCAGGAATGCGTCGGGCAGCTCCTTTTCGTTGTTGGAGGTAATGATGATGATCGGGCGGTGACGGGCCTTGATGGTTTCGTTGGTCTCGTAGACATAGAACTCCATCTTGTCGAGTTCCTGCAGCAGGTCGTTGGGGAACTCGATGTCGGCCTTGTCGATTTCATCGATCAGCAGGATGACCCGCTCGTCCGCCTCGAACGCCTCCCACAGCTTGCCTTTCTTCAGGTAGTTGCGCACATCGTGGACCTTGTCCACGCCCAGTTGCGAGTCGCGCAGGCGGCTGACCGCATCGTACTCGTACAGCCCCTGGTGGGCCTTGGTGGTGGACTTGATGTGCCAGGTGATCAGGCGCGCGCCGAAGGACTCGGCCAGTTGTTCGGCCAGCATGGTTTTGCCAGTGCCCGGCTCGCCCTTGACCAGCAGGGGTCGTTGCAGGGTGATCGCGGCATTGACCGCCAGCTTGAGGTCGTCGGTGGCGACATAGGCGGGAGTGCCTTCGAACTTCATGGGGCTGTCCTCGGTGATCAAATGTGGTGGCCGACTATATAGCGCAACGAGCTGCTTGTGGTGTGCCAGAAGGCTTGGCGCAACCCCCGTAGGAACGGTCAGTGGCCGCGAACGGTGCCACGCGGTGCGCCAGATACACTGCAGCGCCTGGTTCGCGGCCACAGACCGCTCCTACGAGAAAACCCAAGGAGAGCGGCTGGCCCTCTGCCCGCGAAGGGGCCAGGCCTGTCAATCACCTCATTCCTGCTTCGGCGGCGCCTGTTCGTAGCGTGCATTGAAAGCCTGCACGAACCCGTTGCGCAAGATCTGCCAGAACGCCTGCAACGGGCTGATGTCCTGACGATGCACATTGCCGCTGAGTTCGACCCGGGTCGCGAACTGGTTCTGCGACTGGTTTTTCAATACCGTCTCGGTCCCGCCCACCACGGCCTCCCAGATGGAACGCAAGATGCCCTTGTCCTTGTTCTCGACGTCCTGTTGCCAGTTGAACACGTCGACATTGTGCAACAGCGGTTTGATGTAACCGCTCAAACGGGCGTTGTCGGCGTCGGCCTCGATCACGATGTCGCCACTGCCGGCGTTGAAATCGAACTTGCCATAGGCACCCGAGAAATTGTTGAGCCGACGCAACTCGATGCCGGTGGCGCGCAAGCGGAATTCGAAGTCTTCGAAGTTGCTGAACGGATCGAACGTGGCGGTGCTTTCAATGGGGGCCTGGCCGAACAGCTTGGCGTGGCCTTCGAAACGCGCATCGCGCTTGCCTTCGAGGTCCTCGACATTGGTCAGGTTGTACAGGCTGGCGTTGACCTGGGTGGCGCTGAGGTTGACCTGAGGTTTGGACGAGAAATTGCGGAAGCTGATCTTGCCATCGTTGACCCGCACTTCGTTCAAGGTGATCGGCAGCAGCTTGTTCATCTGGTCGCGCCAGTCGGTGCCGGCACCGGTCTGGGTGGCCTGCTTGTTGGTACCACCGTCGACGAAGTTGAGCTCGGGGCGCAGGAATTCCACATGTGCGACCACAGCATGCTTGTTCCACAGGGCGTGCCAGCTCACCGCGATGTCGATCACCGGTGCGTCGAGCAGCGGCACGGGCACTTTGCCGGAGGTCTTGACGATCTGCAGGCCGTTGATCTGATAGGCGCCGCGCCACCAGGCCAGGTCCACATCGCTGACACGGCCTTTGTAGTCGCCCATGTCGGCCAGCTTGTCGTTCAGGTAGTCGCGCACCAGATAGGGCAGGGCGATGTGCAGCCCCAGCACCAATACGACCAGGCCGGTCACGGTCCATAGCGGCCAGCTGTAACGACGTTTCATGGCAGACTCTCCAGAACGATAGTTAGCGATTGACTGTCCACAGTCTCATCCGTTCGCTGGACTCGCCCCCATCGCGGGCTTAACCTTGGATTTTTCCTGCTGCAGCACAAGGACCCTTACGCCATGAGCCGCATTTACGCCGACAACGCCCATTCCATTGGCAACACGCCGTTGGTGCAGATCAACCGCATCGGTCCGCGCGGGGTGACCCTGCTGGCCAAGATCGAGGGGCGCAACCCCGGCTACTCGGTCAAGTGCCGCATTGGCGCGAGCATGATCTGGGACGCTGAAAGCTCGGGCAAGCTCAAGCCGGGCATGACCATCGTCGAGCCGACGTCGGGCAATACCGGCATTGGCCTGGCATTCGTGGCCGCTGCACGCGGCTACAAGCTCATGCTGACCATGCCCGCGTCCATGAGCCTGGAGCGCCGCAAGGTGCTCAAGGCGCTGGGTGCCGAACTGGTGCTGACCGAGCCGGCCAGGGGCATGAAGGGCGCCATCGAAAAGGCAGGGGAGATCGTCGCCAGTGATCCCGAGCTGTATTTCATGCCCCAGCAGTTCGACAACCCGGCCAATCCGGCGATTCATGAAAAGACCACCGGGCCGGAGATCTGGAACGACACCGACGGCGCCGTCGATGTGCTGGTGGCAGGTGTGGGCACAGGCGGCACGATTACCGGTATCTCGCGCTACATCAAGCACGTCCAGGGCAAGTCGATTCTCAGCGTCGCGGTCGAACCACTGGGTTCGCCCATCATCACCCAGGCCATGGCCGGCCAGGAAATCACCCCGGCACCCCACAAGATTCAGGGCATCGGCGCCGGCTTCATCCCGAAGAACCTCGACCTGTCGCTGGTGGATCGGGTCGAGCTGGTCAGCGACGACGAAGCCAAGGCCATGGCGCGGCGCCTGATGCAGGAGGAGGGCATCCTCTGCGGTATTTCCTGTGGCGCGGCCATGGCGGCCGCGGCCAAGCTGGCGGAAAAGCCGGAAATGCAGGGCAAGACCATCGTGGTGATCCTGCCCGATTCGGGCGAGCGTTACCTGTCGAGCATGCTGTTCAGCGACCTGTTCACCGAAACCGAACTGCAGGCTTGATCGCTGTTGTGTGACGGCTGACGCCTTCGCGGCCGATGACCGCTCTTACGGGTATACGCCACCCCCGTAGGAGCGGCCCGCGGCCGCGAAAGCCACGCCGCGGTATATCTGACACACCGCGCTGGCCTATTCGCGGCCGATGACCGCTCCTACGGGTATACGCCACCTCCGTAGGAGCGGTCCGCGGCCGCGAAAGCCGCGCCGCGGTATATCTGACACACCGCGCTGGCCTATTCGCGGCCGATGACCGCTCCT